>CAWEKC010000005.1:0-191671 GCA_963809665.1 Candidatus Gottesmanbacteria bacterium | reverse complement strand
GGGAACTTATTATTGCAGTAGTCCGTGATATATTCCAAACTCAATCAATTGTTCCGGCTTCGTTTGGTCTTTGTCGGATATGAATAGACCATAATTTCCATCCGGAAGAGATCGTAAACAAAGGTCTCTATAGGTAAAAACGAACAGTTCTTTAGCAATTCCGTTTTGCGTAAGAGTTGTCGGTAGTAACGGAAGATTTTGGGTGCGGCACACGGGGGCTTGTTTTGTTTGCGTTATTTTTATCAAGATAACATCCGCGATATCTACGCGTGTTACTAGCATCCCTGTCAGAATTCCGGACATATTGTATGATACTATCTTGCCGTTTCTTTGAGCCCTCTTTGCCTGCGTTGTATACGTTTGCGTTGTTTGATTTGTAATAAATTGGTTGAATAAAAATGTAAATGACAAAATTAAAGCCAAAAATACGAACGCTTTATATGGATTGACGGTTCTGGTCGGCCAATAGGTTGTTTTCCCTAAATATACACCGCTAAAATTCATCTTTTTCAGGTGAACGATTATTTCCCTTCCAAACGCAATGATTGCCAATACTGTCGTGGCAATTATAAGATTAGATCCGCTCATGAATAGTTGTTCCTGATGCACAATTGTTCCGGCCAGATAATAGTAGAATACGAGTTCAAAAAGATTGGGAAACAGAAATAAATACTTCCCCTCATGAAACGCGAGATATAAAATTTGCCCGATCGTCCGGTAACAAAACAGAAAAATAAACAGATATTTGGCCGGGGCACCGATCACGAGGATATACACCAGAACCCACACGTACCACCAATAATCCAATACTTTATCGTACATACTGTATTGGGGCCGTGCGTATCCGCTGCGTTTAAATATTTCTCCGTCAAACCCGTCCAGGACAAGATTAATAACCGTCACGACAACCGGTGAAAGAAAAATGAGAGGACCGAAAATCAACCGCAAGATAACGTCCCATTTTACCCATTGCGTATACAATGCAACTTTGGTTTTCACACTACCTACGTAGTATGGGGGAATAATCTCAAATTATCAATTCTGTATTCTGGCCTGGCGCACACGTCCGACTTTCGTGAGGAATTTCTTCCGGAGGCGCAGGCTTCTGGGCGTAATCTCCAGAAGTTCATCGTCCTCGATAAAATCCAAGGCCTGTTCGAGAGACAATATCATCGGCGGGTCCAATTGTATGGCAACATCCGCGTTCGCACTGTGAATGTTGGTCAACTTTTTTATCCGGCAAACATTTATGTCTATATCCTCCGACCGGTTGTTTAATCCGACAATCATCCCTTCATATACCGGTATTCCCGGCCCGATAAATGCCTTCCCCCGTTCCTGTACCGTTGTGAGGGCATACCCAGTTGATTTACCTGTTTCCAGAGATACGAGGACACCATTACGGAGTTTCGGAATGTGCGGCGTAAGCGCGTAGTATCCGATAACCTGGGTGGCAAAAATACCGTTCCCCGGGTTTTGGTGAGGATATCCCCGCGGAACCCGAGAAGGTTGCGGCTGGAAACTTTATATACCATTTTGGTCACTCCCCGCTGGTTTGTATGGGTATCAAGCATCACTGCGCGCCGGCGGCCTAATTCTTCCGAAATCACACCGACGTACGCATTGTCTATTTCAATGGTAATTTCTTCGAAAGGCTCCTGTACGACACCATCAATTTCTTTTAGGATAACTTCCGGTTTCCCCACCTGAAATTCGTATCCCTCCCGGCGCAAATTTTCAAACAGTATAGCCAAGTGCAACTCTCCCCGTCCGGCAACGATAAATCCTGTCCCGTCCGGATTTTCCATTATGCGTATGCCGATATTCGTCTGCTTTTCCTTGAGAAGTCGCTGGTGAATCTGACGGGCTGTCGAAAATTTCCCTTCGCGCCCGGCAAACGGTGACGTATTGGCGGCTACCAGAATTTTAAGTGTCGGCTCTTCAAGAACAATCCGCGGGAAACCCGTGGGATCTGACGGATCCGTAAGCGTTTGCCCTATACCGACGTCTGGGATACCGGTAATGGCGATGATGTCACCCGTTTCTCCCGCTGTGGCGGGAACGCGTTTGAGCCCCACACTCGTAAATACCTCAGCCACCTTAAATTCTCCGAGCTTTTCATTTTCAAGCATCTGAAATACTTTTTGTCCGGGCACAACGTTCCCCTGGCCGACTTTACCGATAGCAAACGTGCCTTTATGGGTATCAAAATCCAGCGTCGAAACGAGCATCTTAAACGGTTTACTGGCATCAACGACAGGTGCCGGGATATATTTAAGAATCGCCTCAAACAGCGGCGTTAAATCGGCTTTTCCCGTCAAATCCCCGGGATACGAATCCCACGCCTTCTCTTCGCGGCCTATGGCATACAACACCGGAAAATCCAAATGCCGCGCGTGATGAGCCAGGTGTAAAAATAGCTCTTCCGTTTCCCGGAGTACCTCTGCAGGCCGGGCGTCCTTACGGTCAATCTTGTTGATGACAACAATCAGTTTCAAATTGTGTTCCATTGCTTTTTGAAGGACAAACTGCGTCTGCGGGAGTGGCCCTTCCGCCGCATCGATTACCAGGAGTGCCCCGTCCGCCATATTGATGACCCGCTCCACTTCACCGGAAAAATCCGCGTGCCCGGGTGTGTCAATGATGTTTATTTTGGTTTTGTGGTACATAACCGCCGTATTTTTGGCAAGGATGGTTATCCCCTTTTCCCGCTCCAGGGCATTGCTATCCAGTATGGTCGTCTGGGTCATTTCCTTCTCATTGGCGCGGAACGTATGGGTCTGCTTCAGCATCCCGTCAACAAGAGTCGTTTTGCCATGGTCCACATGGGCGATAATAGCTATATTTCGTATATCCATATAAATAGAAAAACCCGCGTCCGAGCGGGATTCCGTTTGGGCAGAACAAAGCTATTATACACTATATAGGCCATAAATACCTGAACAATATTTGGTAAAATACGTACACATGGAAACTGCAACACTGGCAGGAGGTTGTTTCTGGTGTACCGAGGCTATTTTCAAACGGTTGAAAGGCGTGGCATCTATTATGCCGGGATATTCCGGCGGAACTGTACCCAACCCTACCTACGAGCAGGTTTGTACCGGTACCACGGGCCACGCAGAGTCCATACAAATTACCTTTGATCCTCTGATAATTTCTTTTGAAAAAATTCTTACCGTATTCTTCCGCCTTCATGATCCGACTACACCCAACCGTCAGGGTAATGATGTCGGTCCCCAGTACCGCTCCGCCATTTTCTATCACAATGACACCCAGAAGACCGTGGCGGAAAAATTAAAAAAAGACATACCGGGCGCAGTGACGGACATAACACCTTTTACCGTTTTTTACCCTGCGGAAAACTATCACCGCGACTATTATGCAAAAAACAGTAACCAGCCGTATTGTCAATACGTTATTGATCCGAAAATCACTACATTAATGAAGGAATTCGCCGCTGACGTAAAAACCGCGTAGGTATTCGCATTTACCGGTGTTACGATTTATACTGTTTATCCGTTGTTATATATGAAGACACGCGTGGAAATAAGCAAACTCGTTCACGATGCCCGGAACGGCGACAAAGAGGCCGTGGGTGTCTTATATGATACTTTCGTAGACGCCGTATACAGGTTCGTCTATTTTCGCGTAAGTACACGGGAAGATGCGCAGGATTTAACGGAGGAAACATTTGTCAGTATCTTTGAACACATAGGGACATATAATGAACGGGGGTTGCCGTTCGAGGCCTGGGTATACAGGATTACACGGAATAAAATTATTGATTATTACCGGAGTAAAAAGAAAACAGTATCGCTAACGGAATCGGCGGATATCCAAGACGAAAAGCAAAATCCGGAGCGGGAAACCGAACGGAAATTAACGAAAGAATTTATTATGGACTGCATCCGGCTCCTGCCCGAGTCATATCAGGAAATCATTATACTCAAATATATTGAGGATAAAACAAATGAAGAAATAAGTGAGCTTCTGGACAAACCGCTGGCGCATGTACGCGTACTCCAAAGCCGCGCCTTACAAAAATTACGTTCAATTGTTCATCATGAATGATACATCCGACATAGAGAAAATTTTACGGAGCCTGAAAGAGGAAGTCTCTCCTCCGGATACATTCCGTGCTAATGCACGCATCAGGGTCATCAATACGGTAACAAACCCGCATCCGCTGCGCGCCAGCTGGTACCGGCGCCCGAGAGTGCTGGGATATACGCTTGGCACGGCTATCGCAACCGTTGTTCTGTCGGTCGGCACCGTGTACGCTTCGCAATCGAGCCTTCCCGACAACTCGCTGTATCCCATTAAAGTGCTCAGTGAAAAGGTCGCCCTTACTCTCTCCCCGACTGAATCGTTGAAAACCACAGTCGCAACTACGATTATCTCCAGGAGAATCGATGAGGTTCAAAAAGCCCAAATTCAGGGAGACCAAAAAGAAATCGACGCATCCGTTGATAACTTAAATACTGACGTAGCACAGCTTCAACAACGAAAGGATATTTCCCATGATGCGATAGAAACGGTACTGACCCAGCATCAAACGTTCATCAATTCGCTGGAACACCGGGATGGCGAGAATAAGAAGTCCGATCAACAAAAAGAATCGGAACATGAGGAATCTACGGGTATCACACCAACACCCGCCCCGACGCCTCAGTCAGAAATCCGCGATCCCCAGGTGACGGGCGCCTCAAACAACAGGCGCGGAGACGACTAACTGTTACTTTTTTCCCAGTTAAACGTTAATACACCTGTAAGGAGGTATGTATGAAAAACGTACAACGTGGTTCTGTTTCACTTACGGCACTGCTCATTGCTTCGTTTCTTATGAGTCTCGGGGGAACGGGCGCGCTTGCTGCCTATTTCCAGAAAAATCCGAATGATTTCATGGCCCAGATGCACACATATTTTGCCAACAGCGTGAACGCCGAAGAATTAGCTGCGCTTGACACTGTTACGCCGACGCCGACCGATACTATAACGCCTGCACCGACGCCCACGCCGACCCCGGACGGGACGCTCTCACCGACACCCGAAGAAACGCCCACACCTACCCCGACGCCGGGCACGAAACCGTCCATTAACGGGGTCAATGGGGACGATGAGGAAGAAATCCATGAATCCGTAATTGCCAAGATTCATGAACATGAACACGGGAAAACAGAAATTGATGATTAAAGAGTATAATACCGTTACGTGACTCAGCGATCCTTCAATCTCCTGTCCATCATCGGTGGTATTACACTATTCTTTCTCTTTCCGTTTTACACCAATACCCCGGTTCACGCTGCAGTAGTCATTAATGAAATTTTGCCGAAGACGGATCCTGCAACACTGGAATGGGTGGAACTTTATAATACCGGATCCGAGTCAGTCTCCCTGGATCGGTGGAAGCTCCAAACAGAAACGGGCTTTGTCCAAACGTTCATCCTCAATGCCAGTGCAATCATCGGTCCCCATGGGTTTTTGACGTTTACCGGATCGCAAACCGGCATCAGTTTCGCGATCAATGGTGATATCGTACGGCTTTTTGATGACAAAAATACCGAGATAGACAGTCAAAGTTACCCGGGAATTCTGGGGTACAACACCTCGATGGGGCGAAGCACAGACGGCGACGGAATATGGGCTCAATGCACCAAAGTCACTTTCAATACAAATAATAATTGTCCCGTACCGACGCCTACACCTGAAGCTCCGCCTACAAATACCCCGACTCCGACACGACCATCACAACCAACCCCAACGCCACTGCCAAAAGCTGTACGGCCTCCGGCCGATACTCCGACACCCACGCAACAAACATTCGGATCCTTCCTGCCGTCACCCGCAAACACTCAAGTACTCGGCGCGATAGAAACGATCTCCCCGACGCCCACGCCGGCTACGGATGTTTTATATTTTGCCGTGTCTAAAACACGGATTGCCTACGTTCTTTTAGGAATTGCAGCGGTGGCCTTATCGGCCATGATCATACTGTGGCTCCGTCAACGGATCATGCAAAAGACGTAATCTTTACAATCTTGTTTCTTGGGTGGTGTACCCGTATCATTATTATATATGGATACGTACGCACCCGAATTTAAATCCGATGCCCTCTCTACCCCGCCAGAAACGCCCAAAAAATACGTACCGTTTTTATTATACGCGTTGCTAGTGCTGGTCATAATTGAGGCAGGCGCGGCGTACGTTCTCATTCGCCAGTGGACAACACCCGCACCCCAGCAACTGGCCATTCCCGTACCGGTTCCGTTTGTTCTTGCCCTGAATAGCCCGAAAGGCGTAACAACTGCCGTAGACGGTGAAATCTTAGTCAACGGTAACACTCTTCCGGATACCAGCGTTGTGATTTTTTCGGATGTTGACGAAACAAGTGTGGAAAGCGACGCTAACGGAAAATTTGAAAGTACTGTTTTAGTAAATCCCACAGGAGACACGGTAACCGTTACCGCATATAAGGATACAGGAGAGGAAAAAAGTGAAACGGTCGTTTTAGGCGCGTCCGGTGTGCTGGGAACATCAGCTACTGCCCCGGGCCAAGTAAAAAAACCCGAGGTCAAGAATAATCCTAAAACGGCAACTGCTCCGGCAACAAACGTAGTAAAAGTGAACCCGGAAAATGCAAATAAATCCGATGTCACGGTAATTAACGCATTTCGTCAAACCAAAAGTGAAACACCCAAAACCGTAAAACTTGGCCTTACAAAAATTACACAAATTTTATCAAGTGAAGCAACGGGGAGTTCTCTGCCGAAAAACTCTCTGAAATTAGAGCGGTTGGAGGCGAGGGAAGCCACCCCCGCTACACAATTGAAACGGCACGCGGTTGCAGGAATCATTACCTCCATATCCGGAGACGTTATTACGCTGTCACACCAGATCCAACAGGACCGTACGTTCTTGGTATATATCAATTCGTTCACGACTATCAGTATAAAAAATACTGAGAGCGCCTCCGTATCCGCCCTCACTACCGGCATGAGGATCGCAGCGGTTGGTGAGCCTGTTAACGAGGGAATTCTGGCAAAACTTATTCATGTAATTCCCGGTAAAGCCATAGGGGTATTCAATAAACAACCGGTCGCCACTGATGGAGGCGCCGTGTTACTGACCCCGTCGCCAATAGCAACAGTATCGGCAACACCGATACCAACGTCAACCGAATCCGCAACACCGACGGAGAGCCCCGCCGCCTCGCCGTAGATCCCCGGTGGTATACTATACGCATAAAGGGAGGTGAATAGTATGAATAATAAGATAGTTATCGGCATCGTCGCGGTAATTATTGTTATCGGCGGCATATTTTACTTTACCCAAAATAAATATCAGCCAGCCCAGCAACCGGCAACACAACAGCCGCAAACCCAGGTAGCAGCCAATACAATCAGTATCCAGAATTTCGCATTTAATCCGGGAACACTGACGGTTACGCAAGGAACAACGGTAACGTGGACAAATCAGGATCCAACGACCCATAAAATTAAGTCGGATACATTTAATTCATCTGACTTAAATCAGGGAGATACATTTACGTTCACGTTCAATACGAAGGGGACGTTTGATTACAGTTGTGCAATTCACCCCTCGATGACGGGGAAAATAGTGGTTGAGTAAAAATGTTCAGAGATGTCAGTTACTATTTGATATTCGGCAAGCCCCTTATCATGTATGTGGGGATGTTGGTGCTTCTGTCTTTTTCTTTCACTGCTCTTATCGGCTTTTTAAATTACAATGGCAACCATAAAATTCCCTTCCGTTTTCATCCGATAATGGCTGCAGTCTCGATAACACTTGCGCTTATTCACGGAATACTGGGGATTCTTTTATATTTTTAGACCGGTTTCATTTCTCCCCGCATGAACGGAATAATAATTCTAGGGACCACGTACCATTCGTTCATAGATGTCCTGATTTTGAATATGCATGATAATTGTCATACAATCATGTATCATTCGCATCATAAGCACTCGAAGCGTATAAGTCTGTAATTTCCATTACAAAGTATGGAAGTAAAAACCAAAGTCGCTGCATTTTTTTCCCAAAAACCCGTACGTACCTATAAAAAGGGAGAGATGATTTTCATGCCGGGAGATCCGATATCAGACGTGTATTATGTACAGACGGGATTTATCCGCTTATATTGCTTGTTGGCTGACGGGAAAGAATTAACACTGAATATATTCAAGCCCGGGACGTATTTCCCCATTTTTCTGATTCTAAATGCGATTTCGAATCCCCATTATTTCGAGGCGATGACTCCGACAAAACTTTCCATAATTCCAAAAAGTGACATTGTGCGCTTTATGAAGACCGAACCGGATGTTCTTTTTGATTTCACAACAAGGCTGTCAAGGGGGCTTCATGGTCTTATAACCAATATTCAGTATTCACTGTTCGGCTCTGTTCATACGAAACTTATTTCTACACTTTTATTATTATCCAAACGGTTCGGGGTTACTCAACCCGACGGATCAGTGAGTATTCCCATCAAACTGACGCATCAGGATATTGCGAATATCATCGGGGTAGCCCGTGAAACCACCAGTCTTGAAATGAAAAAACTTGCCAAGAAAAATCTGATTATGGATAAACAGAGAAGTATTACCATCCGAAATGTCCGCCTACTGGAAAAAGAAGCGCTTATGGATGATGATTCACAACACGGCGAAGACTATAGTTTATAATCTTCTCACCTTTTTTTAGTTTACCGGTGCGGTAAATAGGACGACAAAATCATGGAAAATACTGTCTTCGTATAATTTGTATAACCACCCGATTGAAATTCTCTTTTCAATAATTAAATTGTCCCACATATAACTCCTGGCTCCCGGTGAACCGAAATATAACCCCTGGGTATGATCTGAATGTATTGAAATTGTTTTGGTGTCTTTCATATATGTGCCAAGCTGAGGCAGGAATGAAGCGGTAATATTTTTGTTCAACAGCCTGCCTCAACTTGGTCTATGGGAAGTGTAACCCGCGAAGATTTTGAATTCAGTAATCTGGATTACAAATATCACCGTATTAGTCCTAATCCGATAACTCCGATAATAATTAAGTACGCAGCAACAAAATAGTTAAGGAATTTCGGAAATATTAAAATCAGGACTCCGAACACCAGCGACGCCAACGGACTTAAACTTGTCGTAGATATATTCATTTTTTCACCCCCTTTCATCACGTATCCCGCCGATAACTACTTTATGTCTTGCCCTCTATCTTCTTTTTTGTATCACTCACTCCTTTTTCAACTTTTTCTTTTGCACCAAGCCACGCGTCTTTTACCTTCTTTTGATTTTTCTTATCGCTCATAACCACTGCAGCAGCTACGGCTGCCCCTCCGGCAATCGCTCCGGCAATTCCGGCGACAAGCGGACTCATTGTATTTGCGCTCTTTATCTCTTTTTTCTGATGTAAATCTGTCATATGTTTTCCACCTCCTTTATCATGGACGATTATTATAAATTACCGCCCAAAAAACGGACAACCAGAACTATAACCGCAATGACAAGCAATAAATGGATGAGTCCTCCGCCGATATGAAGGGAGAATCCTCCGAGCCACGCAATAATCAACACGATAAGAATGATATCCAACAATCCCATATTTCTCACCTCCCTTGCCTCGTCACTGTTTTACCGGTTTTTTAGCACCATACGGCCGATATAAATGACGATGATCGCACCGATAACGGCTACAACAAGACTATACAGGTTAAATCCCGAAACGCCCGATTGACCGATCAGGTTCATTAAAAATCCTCCTACCACAGCTCCGATGATACCCATAACGATATCCATCACTGTACCCTGTCTCGCATTGGTTTTCATGATGACTGATGCAATCCACCCGGCGAGAGCTCCAAAAATTATCCAAAGTAAAATACCCATAGTTCATTCACATCCTTTCTGTATTAGAGTGTTATTTAGTCGGCTGATTAATATTTACATCAATTTTACTCGGTATATTAATCTGCGGACTTCCCAATTGCATCTGTCTGAGCGCCGGAATCCCGTACATGAAAAACAAATACACAAAGACTAGGAGCGCTATAAGTCCGATGATCCATCCCATTCCTCCACCCGACTCTTTCTCGGGAGGGGGGTTATTTACGATAGTTGTCATGTATGTTTCACCTCCTTAATAATTATTGATTATCAATTGATTGTGATACTTCTTCCGGATTCGTGGGCTTCACCATCTGGAAAAGCGCAACGATTCCGTAGGCAACGATGGCATAGACCACCATGGCAATGATCGTTGACCATTCAAAAGTCATATCTGAAATACCCGTAACACCCAATATCCCCGCAAACGGCAAAGCAAAAGGATTACTCACCATATAGATGAAATTGGTAAACCCGCTCCCAGCATTTGCCCCTAAAAGCTTAAGGACAACTCTGAATGCCAGAATCACCTCAATGACCCCCAGAATGTACCAGATAATCTGATACACGCGGAAAATTGCTTTTTTTGCTTCATACGTTCTTTGCGGTGAACCGGTCGATATCCCCGGCGTTACTACTCTCGTCCGCCGGACAACCTGCTGCTGCTGTGTGGGAGTTGAAACCGTCGTTACTTCCTGTACGTCTGAATTTTGTTCCGTCATGTTTTTTCACCTCCTCCTTTAGATTGTTTTATTCTTATGAAATTCTCCAATCTTGCTACAAGTTCGTTTACTTCGTGGGTTTCGGAACAAGCATCAATGAATTTTTTGCGGGATAGTTTGAAAAATTAACGTGAATATGCTGATCACTGCCTTTTTCTATCTTCGGAGCATACGCATCGAGCGCCTGTTCTACTACCTCGGATATCGTGAGCCCTTCCAGTGCTCCCCGGACCTTTGCGCGTTTCACCAGCATCGGATCAACAAAAGCGGTAAGCCTTAATTTCAAATCTTTTTTCATAGTACATACACTATACACTATTTACAACTATTTGTCAAGTTACATATATTTGTATGAGTTGTATGACAATTTTCGGGAGGCGAAGTAATTGACAATAAAGAGAAAATACCTAATAATGCAAACAGGGAAATTGTATGAAAATCCTGAATAAAATTATGAAGTTTATAGCATTATTACTCATTATTTTATTACAGTTTATCTTCATCCCCTCTTCACAAAAAGCATATGCGGCCACGTCACCTACATTGGGAAACGCGGATAGTTTTGTGATTCTGGCCGGAGCAGCACTCACAGATTCAACTCCTGCTAATACCCATATAACCGGAGATGTTGGGACGACGGGCGGTGGTGTTAGTAATACATTAGCCTGCACATCAATGGTTAGCGGAACAATGTATGCGATTGATGCCGCTGGCCCTGCCTGTGCAATAAATGACCCCACCTTACTGGGTAATGCAAACACTGATCTTGTTGCTACATACAATGCGCTTAGCGGAGGGGATAACGCACCCGCCGGATGCACCACTATTAATAATGAACTGGGCGGACAAACCCTCGTGCCGGGCCTCTATTGTACGGCCGGTAACATGACATTGAACGGAACGCTCACCCTCAGTGGGACGACAGGTGTCTGGATTTTCCAATCTCCATCAACAATTACCACAGTAGGCGCCGCCGCCAAAGTTGTGGGCGGCGACCCGTGTAACGTGTGGTGGCAGTTGCCCGATGCAACAACTGGTGCAATCATCGGCTCGGGCTCTACGATGGTAGGAAATATTGTTGCGCTTGGCGCCATCACTTTTGCGGACGGCGCAACCCTAAACGGTCGAGCCCTTTCGCGAACTAAGGAGATAACATTGATAGGCAACACGATTACCAAAGCAATATGTACATCTGCTTCTACCCCAACCCCCACGCCTGCCAGTAACGGGTTTGGTCTTCCCGGTGACGGACGATCTGATGGCCGATCCGACGGCAGAAGTGACGGAAGATCAAGTACGCCTGTGATAAGCGCATCCACAACTACGTTAGCCGCAACCGGCTCAAACGATCAATCCGTACGGATCATACTCGCCGCAATTTCAGTTCTTTCCGCTTTCCTGCTGGGCAAAGCGCTACTGCGGCGCCATGAAACTTCCTAAACCTCAGAATACAACAGTGTTTTTAGTGATCGTAAGCATTGTTGCCGGTATTACGGTCTATTTTGCTACGTGCCCGGTAATTTCCATAGACCGCCGGACACCTACCAATCGCCTGGCATCTATCATGCCGGCTCTGGCCGTATCTCCCACTACTAAAACTACACTCGGACCACCAACTGCTATCAATATTCCCAAAATTCATAAAAACTTACCCATAAAACCCGCTACTGTCCACGGCAATGACTGGGATATGTTCGGGGACGCAGTTGCATGGCTTTCGACATCGGCTGTACCGGGAAACGGGAACGTCGTCCTGTATGCGCACAATTGGCAATCCCTGTGGGGCGACCTGTATCTACTAAAACCCGGGGATATCATAGACATAGAGCAAAACAATCTCTGGAAAACATACAAAGTCACAGAGTCACGCGCCATTGACGAGCATGATACACAATCAGTTCTCTCCGATAAAAATCGGTTGACGCTCTATACATGCGAAGGAAGTTTTGATCAAAAAAGACGTCTGGTGTACGCGGATCCCATCGAATAAGATTATAATTGAGATATGACGAGGCCGAATCACAGGCCTCACGTGTATGAATCCATACGTATTGATCGCAGTGAGTTCGATAACCGTCTATCTTTTTATCGTCTTCGCTATCCGTATATTCGGGAAAAACGAATTGTCACAACTCTCTATCGTCGATCTCGTCTTTATTCTTCTCATCAGCAACTCCGTGCAGAATGCCATGGTGGGAACCAATACGACGCTTCTGGGCGGTCTCGTGGCTGCCACGTCTTTGTTTGCAGTCAACTGGTTGCTGCGGAACCTGCTGTTTAAGGTGAAAATAATAAACCGATTTATTCAGGGTTCTGCCTTGATGTTGATTTACAAAGGCAAAGTCGTTCAAAAACATCTGGACCAGGCAAATATATCCATTGATGAGCTTGAGGCGGCCGTTCGGGAGCACGGAGTGACGGATATAAAGAATGTTGACCTGGCGGTATTGGAAGTTGACGGCAACATCAGCATCCTTTCCCATAATTTTACGAAAAAATCAGTACGGAAGCGCATCCTTCACCGGATGCTTAACAAATCAGCATAACAGCGTGTATACTAGGGGCATATGATTACACTTATTCTTATCCTGCTCATCGGCGCTGTCTTCGTGTACCTTGCCCAAAACAATTTAATGCCGGTAACACTGCACCTGGGTGGAACCGTCATTACGGATCTTCCGCTCTTTTATATCATTATCGGTTCTCTTTTAACGGGGCTGGTTCTGGCGTATCTTATTCATCTTGTTAATGCGGTTTTTGTCGCCTTCTCCATGCACAGGAAAGATACGGCGATCAAACACGGGAAAAGTGATATCGTGAATCTGACGAAACGGATTCACCAGCTGGAGTTGGAAAACGAAAGACTTAAAAATGAATCCTCGGTTGATGAACCCCGGGATAAAAATGCGTTGTGAAATCGCTACTCGCTAAAGTGTATAGACGGTTGAATCTACCAAAGGGCGTACAGCTCTTTATCATGCGCTTTTTTCAGAATCAATTTTTAGTCGGCGTTACGGGAGTGATTTTTAATGAAAAAAACGAGGTGTTACTGTTTAAGCATACGTACAGGCAGCAATCATGGAGTCTGCCCGGCGGGTATATGAAGGCCGGCGAGCACCCTGCCGAAGCGCTTGAACGGGAAATAAAAGAAGAATCAAGCCTTGTCGTAAGCGTCGACGCACCACTGAATACCCGCACGGACCGTACCGGAGCACGGCTGGATATGTGCTATACCGGAATACTCATCGGCGGACAATTTTCCCCCAGCCGGGAGGTTTCCGCATATGGATTTTTTTCACAGGATACTATGCCGCTGCTGAGAAGCAATCAGGTGTATTTGATTGAAGCGGCTCTGCAGGTAAGAAACTCTAAGAACCAGCCCCATAATAGTTGACAAGAGCGTACTGATGTGATATCTTCCCCTCACCTGCCAAAACCTATAAAAATTATGCGTCAATCTATTTCGAGATTTTTGTTCGTTTTTGTTTCTTTCCTGTTTGCATTTATCGTACTTGTGCCGAAAGCCGGTGCACAAAATTGCACGACCCAATACGGCGGCGGTCAAACGTGCCTTCCCGTTGACCTCACCATCAACAAACAGATTAAAGACCTCTCAACGAGCAATTTCTTTGATAATCTCTCCGTATCCTCAAGCTCATTTGCGGTCGGCAACCAATTTACATTCCGGCTTACCATCACCAACAGCAGCGGCGAAACGTTCACCAATATAAACGTCCGTGATGTTTTCCCGCCAACTATGGCGTTCGTCAGCGGACCGGGCACGTATGACGCCGGAAGCCGGACACTGAATTTCACCATAGACAGCCTGCCGGCCGGTCAGAACCGAGTTTATGACATTGCCGCAAAAGTAACAAGCACGATGACTAACGGCCAGTGCGCGGTCAACTTCTCCTCTGTTACCGCGTTACAGCGGCCGACTGCCGACGATGATACCGCACAGATCTGCGTTACAGGGCAGGTCCTGGGAGTTACGACGCTTCCTGTAGCCGGTGTAAATGACCTGTGGGTACTATCAATAAGTGCGCTGTCCGGAATCGGCGGGTTGGCGTTATTATTAAAAAAATAATAGTAGCCTGAAATATCAGGCAGTATAAAAAGGAGGCACGTATGCCAAATAATAAAGAAGGATTAAGTCGGAAAGGTTTTCTAGAAGGAGCCGGCAAGATAGCAGCAGGGGCGGTATTCGTCGGGTTACGTATTCCGACAGAATTCTCAGCAAATACTGAAGCTGTGAACGTTCCGTGGAATGACGGAAAATATCAAACGTTCCCATACCAGTTTGTCGAAATCCAAGGGGCAAGGCACTCTGTATTTCAGGATATTGACCTGGGCACGCTTGGGCCGGATGTTGATACCATTTTCGGGCTGGATTTCCAGGGAGACATTCCCACCGGCGCGCTGAAGATTTACCAGCCTACCGGCAAAGTCGAGGTAACCCGCGTGGTCGGAATCAAACGGACGGATCTTGAAACGGTCCAGTTTGGTAAAGTTCTGGGCGGCGACCGCTTCGATGTCTATAGAATATCCGAGCATGGCGGCGACCAGGCCCTTGATGCCATGGCAAGGAAACACGCTGAAAATACAGCACACACCCATACAAAAGTGGTGTATGTGGGCGATCTCGGCCTTTTTGAAAAGCAGTGGGGAGCACAGGAAAAACAGTTCCTGAGCACTATCATCAGGGCGCAGCGCCCGGGCCGTGCGGATCTGAATATTCCGGATTCCAATTTCGTGAACCCGAGGATATTCTAAGATCGTAAATACATTACGATACGTCTATGGCAGGAGGACGGAGCAATCCGTCGCCTGCCATTACTTTTCATGAAACGTACCAATCCATTAGTATCCGTCCTTATGCCCGTTCACAACGGGTCCCGCTATGTGGAACGTGCCATCGAGAGCATCATGGGACAAACCTACCGTTACTTTGAACTGCTGGTAATCGATGACGGCTCGACGGACGATACGTGGAATATCCTCAACAAAATAAAACAAAAATGTCCTGATAAAATACGGGTGTTCCGTAAGCCGGAACAAACCGGCGCGTTCACTTCCGTAAACCTCCTGTTCCCGTTAATTAACGGCACGTATATTGCACCAATGGATGCCGATGATATCAGCCACCCGCAGCGGTTTGAGAAAGAAGTAAATTTTCTAGAGTCGCACCCGGACGTCATTCTCGTCGGCACCAATGCCAATATTATCGACGGGATGGGCAGGATAACCGGAGAAAAAATATACCCCTGCAACCATGAGAGTATTTATAAAGCCTTTGCGCTTGTCAACCCGATTATCCACCCATCGTGTATGATCAGACGTGCCATGCTACCCCACCGTGAGTACCTCTATCACACACAGTTCGGTGTCAATAGCGATTACTATACGCTTTTCAATCTCCTCTGCTATGGCAAATTTGCCAATATTGGAGAATTACTCTTCTCCTACCGCGTTCACGGCGCCAACAGCTCACTGAAAAATCTGCGGGAACGGTTTTTAACCATCAGCCGGATACGGCTTCAGGCAGTTAAAAAACTGAATTATAAGTTCCCCATCAGCGCAATCCCGATGTTTTTGGCTCAATACTTCATCGCGTTTGTGTTGCCCAGTTCTCTTCTGTTACCGCTCTATTTACATGCCCGGGGAATGAAAAAGATTCGGTTTCCCCTGCAATTAAAACCTATCCGCTTCCGCATATCCCTGCCGGCTATAATCCGCTATGCATTCTCGTTCATATGAAATTCAAACAGTTCATGGCTACCTATTGGCCGCTTCTGGGTCTGGTCCTGATTGAACTCTTCTTAATCAGTGCAAACTACACACACGGCACGTTTCTTATCGGCTGGGATAACGTCATGCCCGAGTTTAACTTCCTTGAAAATTTCCGACGAAGTATATGGGGTGTTTGGCAGGAACACCGGGGCTTAGGTTTATATGACGGCATGAGCCATATTGCCAATCTACCGCATACATTCTTTTTATGGACACTTTCTCTCATTCTGCCGCAAAATACCCTGCGGTATGTCTTCACCTTTCTCATGCATTTTTTAGGAGGCGTCGGAACATACACACTCCTTAAAAAACTATTGTCAAAAGAAACTAATGCGAAATCTATTGCGTTCACCGGTAGTTTCTTTTACCTTCTAAACCCTGCTACCATCCAGATGTTTTATACACCCCTGGAAGCATTCTCCGTTCATTTTGCCGCACTCCCCTGGCTTGTACTCACGCTCATCCGGTTTATTGAAACGAACAACCGGAAAGCGCTCATGTGGTTTATGCTGGTTTCATTCCTCACCACCCCTCAATTTTTTGTTACGACGCTGAGTCTTCCAATCGGATTACTGCTGGGTGTTATCTCTCTTGCCTACCTTAGGGATTGGAAACACTATTGGAAACCCGTCGCTATTGCGGCAATTACCTTTTTACTTATCAATGCGTTTTGGCTCCTGCCGTATGTTGCCGGATTACCGGGGAATGCTCCGGTGATTGCCAATGCCAAAATTAACCTTATGTCCACGGACGAAGTTTTCCGCCGGAATCAGGTCTTCGGCGATCTGAAAAATGTACTGTTACTTCGTGGATTCGGTATGGATTTTACTGATATAACGGAAAACAGCACATTCGGATTCATGCTGTCCCCATGGAGAATCTGGTGGAACTCTCCTGCGGTAACCGCAATCTCCGGAGCCGTCATCTTTCTGATGCTTATCGGATTATTCGCGTCCCTGCGCTTCCGGAAAACTGCCGCATTTTCCGTCATCTGGTTAGCTACATTCATCCTTTTGGCCAATAACACACCTGTTATACGGGAGGTCACACTATTTCTGCAGCGGAATATTCCGTTCTTTACCGAAGCATTCCGTTTCCCGTTCACAAAATTCAGTATATTGTTTGCGTTCGCGTATAGCGTACTTCTTGCGTACGGATTAAAAACGATCCTTGATTTTTTTCCCAGCCGCAAAGAAATGTTCAAATATATTCTTATGGTTGTCATGATTGTGTGTGTTATCGGTCAGGCTGTCCCGGCGTTCAGGGGAAATTTTCTCTACTCCAACCTCCGAATCAATCTTCCCGCTGAATACCAACAACTTTTCACCAGAATGGCATCATTGGATCCATCCGGCCGCACTGCATATCTGCCTCAACCGGACTTTTGGAGCTGGAAACAGTATCGCTTCGGCTACCGCGGATCAGGATTTGTCTGGTATGGAATACCGCAACCGCTTATGGACAGGGCCTTTGATCCGTGGAGCAATTATAACGAAAATTACTACTGGGAACTGTCGCGTGCGCTCTACAGTAAAGACGCCCAAGCACTTGCAGCTGTATTTTCCAAATACGACATCCGCTATATCATCCTTGATGAAAATCTCATATCGCAGAGTAATGACCGGGCGCTCTTCAACACCGAAACAAAAGATCTATTAGCTCATATGCCCGGGGTTACTTTACGTAACTCGTTCAACAAACTGAAATTGTACGAGTACACAAATTCCGCCTCCCGATCATTTGTGCGGCTGGCAGGACCATTACCTTCAGTAAACCCTACATACTCCTTCACCGACAACGATATTGCGTTCCAGACCATCGGAGATTATACGAATCAACAAATGGCCGCGACATATACGTATCCGTTCAGGGAACTTTTCACCAAAAGAACACCCGCGGAAAAAACATTTACTGTTGAGGATTCGCAAAACGAACTTACCATATCGGATGTTACCCGAACCGCAACAATCACCGTCCCGAAGGGAGACAATCTCCGGTATGAGGCCACTATACGTAACGACTTACTTGCCAATAACGTCACCCGGTGCGGGCTGTTGAAAACCGGCCCGGCCCAGGGAACGATCGGAAACGGAAAATTCCTTCATCTCACCAGTACTGACCAGCGCGGATGCTTAGTATTCGGTGTCCCGAACCTTACGCATCAACAGGTGTATCTGATTGCTGTAACAAGCCGCCATATCAACGGAAGGCCGCTTATGCTTTCTCTTATCAATCAGACGGCAAAACACATCGAAACTGAAATCTACCTTCCCGGCACTTCTGGCTGGACTACGAGCTATCTCGTGTTGCCGCCGCTGACTGCCGACGGATCGGGCTACACCGTCTATCTGGCAAATGATGCGATCGGCAGTCAGGAAACGGTGAACGATATTGCGTCGATAGTATTCTATAAAATTCCCTATCAGGAAATGGTGCATGAGTCATCGGGGTCAGGAATAACAGGAAAAACTATTTCTGAAATAAACCCTCAGGTAATCCATCCCAATCCGGCATACTACAAAGTGGATATTAACCCTCAGGAAGGGACACGCACGCTGATTCTGAACCAGGCGTATCATCGGGGCTGGAATGCATTTTACATTCAACACTCAACATCCTCATTTCAGAATTGGTTTCATCTGACATTTCCCTTTATATTTGGAAGTGAGATCAAAGAACACGTACTGGTCAACAATTGGGCGAATGGCTGGGTGTTGCCGGCGGACAATTTTAGCGATTCTTCAATTGTGATCTTTTTTATGCCCCAGCTTCTTGAGTGGCTCGGGTTAATCCTATTACCTCTTCCGTTCCTTATTGCTTTTGTTCTTCGACCAGATCGGCAAAAAGCAGTAGCCGCTCCGTAGTGCTTCCGGGCGGCCAGCATGTTTGGAGTATGAGGTTCTTTTTTCCTACTTGAGGCACCAAATATGAGATTTCACCGGGTTGAACTATCCGTTTTTCTTTCAGCTGATAGGTATAACGGACACCTTTGTAAAAAAGAACAATATAATCACCGTTCTCTAAATTTTTTACGAGGTAAAATACCGCATTTAAATCTTTGACAAACCAGTCATAATTCGTCGAGTGGGAAAACAAATATACCGTGCCTGCTTTGTCCGGCGTGAAGCTTGTTGAGGAGTGTGCCACGGCTGTTGCAAGAACTTTGTTATATTCTTTGGGGTTGGCCGGATCGACACCCGCTACAATCGGCGCGTTAATCCCGATTTTAGGGACAACAATGGAGAACTCTGTATTCACCGGTTGTATTACTGATCCGTTTGCGGTCTTTAGCGGATCAATCACGGTTTTGGTTTCCAGAGCAGTAATTCTGACTGGGGCAGCAATTTGAAAAATTTTATCCCGCGTCTGGCTCAGAAGGTACCTGGTTTCCAGCGTTACCCTGGGGAGGTACGAAATAATACCCCCCACGGCGGCAGCGGCAATCAGGATGTACGCGGCCGTCCGTCTCCATCTGTGCCCGGATCGCCCTGTACGAACCGGAATTATTTGTGGGATAGCGACCGGAGGCAGAAGAACCGGCACAGCGTACGTAGCGGTTCTTTGTATCCCCTCATACTGATAGATAATGCCGTTTTTAGGTAATCCCATAGCGCGAGGAGTACTAGTATACAATTATAGGCTACCAAACACAAGCACACTCACGAAAAATATAGAAAATAACATATAATAATCGTATGCTGAGTAAGATTGAGCCCTACCATCACCGGAAAAACTGGTTCGCCGATTTGATACTCGGCGGACAGGACGGGCTCGTAAACGTACTGGGCATCATATTCGGAGTCACGGCGGCCAACGGCAGCAATCAAATTCTCCTGGCTGCGTCACTGGCCGCAGGACTTGCGGAGGCAGTTTCCATGGCGGCAGTATCCTATACGTCCCAGCAGTCCAATAAAACTCATTACGAGAAAGAACAACGGCGGGAATATTACGAAGTAGACCATATGCCGGAGGAGGAAAAAAAGGAAATACGGGAAATTTACCGGCAACGTGGGTTTAAGGGAAAAATACTGGAAGATATTGTACAGACGATTACTGCCGATAAAGACATCTGGGTTTCCAACATGATGACGGACGAACTGGGAATGGAGCCCGTTGAAATGAAAAATATCGTCAAATCTTCCTTCTTAGTCGGGTTGTCCGCCGTTGTCGGATCGATCATTCCCATACTCCCCTTCTTTTTTCTCATCGGCAAACCGGCGGTCATAATCAGTTTAATTATCTCCGGCGGCACGTTGTTTGCAGTAGGCATGTATCAGGCAAAAATTATGGTTGGGAGCTTATGGAAAAGCGGCTTACAGATGATGACCATCGGACTCGGATCCGCACTGGTCGGTTTCTTAATCGGAAACCTATTCAAAAGCGTATAGCTAGCTCGGTGTTAGTCGCGTTGCGATCGAAGAAAATTCAAGATACGTTGTAACAAAAATTCCACTCCCGCACCCGTAGCGCCAGTTGCGCCGGTTGCGCCGGTCCGGCACCTGAAGGACCTGTCGCTCCGGTTGAACCGGTAGCGCCGGTACTTCCGGTTGACCCTGTTTCACCAGTTGCTCCCGTAGTGCCTGTAGTACCGGTTGCTCCCGTGGCACCTGTCGTTCCGGTTGCTCCCGTCGGGCCGCTTGTACCTGTTGATCCTGTAGTTCCCGTGGCACCCGTTGCCCCCGAAGGCCCGGTCTCATGTTCCTCTTTTTCATCATTTTCCTCATTTTCATCATTTTCCCGAAGGTTGATTTCTTTCGCACAGAACGTATCGCCGACCACCCTTGTATTGACATGGACGGACTGGCCTACGGCAAGAGTCCCGTGGGTTATCGTCTTAATACCCGTACAGTTGAGCATGATGGTTTGTCCGTTGACCGTCAGAGAATCGCTGGTCATTGCGGAAATTGGGCCGAAAAAATTCTGTTCGTGGCTGCCCCCGACAGTCTTGTTGTCCGACTTTCCGGATCCAAAAAACCGGGTCAGATTAAAATTTCCCAGCGGGCCGTTATTCTTATCTTTCGCAAATACCATTGTCGGGCTGAACGCTAAAAGGAACCCCACTACGAAGAACAGAAGAGATTTTTTGTTCATATACTGTTGTAACGCGGTAGTGTGAAAAACGTAACAGTGTGGGATAGTAGTATATTATTTAAGACTAAAACCCGGGTGTTTTGGAGTACGATCAGAGTTGAAAATTCCCCAGTGTCCGCCTACCTCTCCTTCATATCTCTTCTTCCATGCTTCATCGAATCCCTCAAACATATAAAAATCAACTTTATTATGAATTGCCCAGGCAAGGAACTCATTATTATATTGTCTCTGATTTTCCAGCGAAGGAACGGCCCCGCCGATTGCGTCACCGGCAGACGGCCAACCGGTTTCACCTATCACAATATGTTTTTTCGGATAAAGCGACCGTAATAATTCATATTTTTCCTGTACAAAGGTCACTGCATTATTTAAAGGAACTGCCTCCCAATAAGGAAAAATATGGCAAGAAACATAATCGACTGCATTGGCTACGGAAGGATGTTGTGCCCACGCAAACCAGGTATCACCCGTTGTAACGGTTACTCCGGGACGAATTTGCTGCTTTACATAGGTAATATAATTAATCAGATCCGCTTCAGGAATCGTTGAAAACTGTTGTGTTTCGTTCCCGATTGTCGCTGAAATGACATTGGGAAATTGATTCACTTCCGCGATTAGTTTAGCAACCAATTCGGCATTCATCCCATAATCTGTTCCTAAATAACATCCTGCATTAACTTTAATCGTAGAACCGATATCGGTTATAAATCTGGGAATGTTATCAAAACCGTGATCGGATCCATACGTCCTGATATGTTCCGTTATCTGGTCAATAAGTCCGATATCCGTTGTCATCTGGTCCTCGCCGGGATATGGTCCCCAGTCCGGATTTTGTCCGTCCCGATACGGACTATAACAAAGTCCTCTTTGTTGGGGATGTTCATTGGAAACCATTGGTAAAAAAACCTGAAAAGATTCTTGTGGAGCGTCTCCTGCCCAAGCGGTACCTTTCCGGAAAAAGAATACGCCTAATCCAATCCCTGAATATACTGCGTCCCGAATAAACTCTCTTCGGGTTAATTTTTGTCCACGAAACTCCGAGTCCAATCTTTCGTCGCTCATGTCAGCGCATTATACAACAATGTTTCTTTTAATGCCGTTTTGACGGCCTAAATACATTTTTCGAACGTGTGAGGTGGCTTCGGATGCCGGGAAAATCTGATATCATGAAAGAGTGAGCATTGTTGTGCTTCTTCTCATTGTGTTTATTGTGCTGGTCATCGTCATCAGTACGGCATTTTCGCTGTATATATCACGAATTCTGACGCGTGAAAAACTGAAACAACAACAGATTGGTGCTCTCGGGAGCAAACTCGCTTCCATGCAGGAAGAATTGACCAAATCCACCGCTGCAACACACCAACAGGATGAATTACAGGTTCTTGCGGGTCATATCATATCCCAGCTGGATCAGGGCGTGATCTGTATCGACCGGAACCATATTGTCCGGCTGGTGAATGCATACGCCGAAAGATATATAGACGTCATTCCCGCGCTCGGTAAACCGTATCAGGAAGTACTACGCGGATTGGAAAGCGGCGGCAAAAACGATTTTTCACTGGTAGAAGCAGCACTGGCAGGCAAGAGTCAGGAGTTACCGGACAATGTTGAGATAGCAACTGCGCGCGGAAAAATTCCAATACGCGGAACCATAACCCCGATTACCACTGACTCGCCCAACGGGATGATCGTATTCAGCTTTGCGGATAACAGCGAATACGTCGCCCGCATAACGGAAGAAAAAGCGTTTTTTTCCGCGGCATCACATGAACTTCGCACGCCGCTAACCGTTATACGCCTCGCAACATCCTTACTGTTGACAAAGATGGATACAATGGGCCGCGAAAAAATAGTTGAGCACCTGACGCAAATTGACAAAACATCCGAACAATTAGTAGTTCTCGTTAATGATTACCTGAACATATCACGGATTGAACAGGGCAGACTGCAGGTGGAAACAAAACCTTTTGATATTGTCGCGCTCACCGATGAAGTCATCCGGGAACTTTCAGACCTAGCTAAAAGCCGGAAACTCTATATCAATCACGAGCCTTTCTCCGTTGAACACAGGATGGTTGTCGCAGACCAAACGAAATCAAAAGAAGTGTTGACAAACCTGATGAGCAACGGCATCAAGTACACGCTGCAGGGAGGACTCACGATCACGCATCAGGAGAGCCCCACCGCGATAGCGACAAAAATTACAGATACCGGCAGGGGTATCCCGCAGGACTATCAACGGATGCTTTTTAAGCGGTTTATGCAGATTGACAGCGCCCGTTTGCAGTCTTCGGCAAAAAGCATCGGGTTAGGACTTTATATATCAAGAAAGTTTGCCCAACTCATGCATGGGGATGTTGTCCTGGAATCAAGCGAACCCGGCAAGGGCTCTACCTTTACTTTTACGTTGCCGACGAGGTAAATACAGCAAACACCTTGCTCAGATTTTTCAAAATCCAATTCCACCGCAAATTCCTACGTGGTAGATTTTCTAAATAGATAATACTCTATAATCACGAAGATTGAGGTTAACATAACCAAAGCATTGGAAATTATCACAGCAATACTATGAATCTCAAATCCATAGAACACCCAAACAATACCACCAATACTAATAATGAAATAAGTTATTGGAGATATATCTTCCACGCTTTTTCTCCTAAATATTTTAATCGCCTGTGGAACTCCAGCCAAAGCCATCACAATCCCAACAATTGTCGCCAATATGGATAAATATGACATATCTTACCGAAGGGTTAAACTTATCCAAAAGTAAAATACTCCGATTAGAAAGATAACAAATCCCCAAAGTGTTTGTCCGCCTTTAAACTTCACTGCTATTTTATTGACCCGGTTCGGAAATGCAATTTTTTCAATTCCTTTTAATAAAGTTGTCCAACCTAAAATGGTAATAGCCACTCTCCAATCGGCAACCCAAACATTGTGCAGTGTTACCGTGATTAATCCTAAAAGAAACGTAATATATCCGGTGGAAACTGTAATAGTCTTATCTTCGGTATATTGTATAATCCTGCCTAATAATTTGACTCCCATGGCGCCCAAACCGAGGATTATAAACAAACTTCCCCAAAACCTTGCAAGATAAACTGAAATTTCCATATGTTTATTATACTATGCTCCGAGCGGTAGAGGATGTTCGAACCTATTATGCTAAAATTAATCAATGAATCTCAAGAATGAAAACTATGTGATTAGTATTGGAACTAAGAATTATACTGAGAAATATTATAAAGATAAAGATGGATGGGTCAAAATTTCAGCTCGGGGAAATAAATTTCGGATGACACCTGAGCAAGTATTAAATCATTTGTTGCCTGCGTTGTCAGGGATTAAGCCAAATCTTATTCTAAAAGTAGAACATAATGATAAATAATTGCTCGAGAATCGTAACACTAATATAACCACTCGATTAGCAAGTATTATTAAGACATTCGAAGATTTCAGGTTAGTAGTTCAAATAAAAAAAGAGGTAGAAAAGGTCAGAACTATTATATAGGTGCCCTATGCGGATAGACTGGCCATCCAAAAGGAAATAATACTTTCCAGAATAAATAAGAGTTATTCCATCTACAAGACGCTTTTGGATCAGGAGAGATCAATTCTGATGTTCCCCTAACTGTATCGCAATCTCGATAGCCACTTCTATATCCAAAGTAAGCTTTTAATGAAAAAAGGGCATAAATAACAAAAGCAAGAAGTAGGAATAAAAAGAATCTTTTTGCAAATCTCATAACTTAACTATATTCCAATAACTAAGAATAGTAAAAATAATTTAGTATATTAAGTGCCAACTGGCTCCGAGCGGTATACGATGTTCGAACCTGCTTTATACCCAAAACCGGTGATTTTCGACGATTAATCAATTTCTAACCTATTCCTGCTCTTTTAACTGCTCGAGGCTAAGCCTTCCCATTTACATATCATCGGTAATAACAGATATTTCACCGGGTATTACTAATTTTCTGGAAGACAAATTTACGAAAAAGATATTATGACCAAAGATCTATTTGCGAATAACCCTGCTCTCTTAATCGGACATATACCGGCACTAGTAATGCATTTAATTCCCTGAGCAAATCTTCTCTCCTCCCTTTTCCGTTTCTCATTTGTTCCTGTAAGCCACTAACCTTATTCTTGTCAATATCCATTTGTATAAACGCCTCGTCTATATCTTTCCAATACTCCTCCATACTTTTCCCCATCCTACTGCCTGAATCTTTTTTCGTAAGCATTCCAGGTATATTTTTACATCCAACTCTTCTATAGCCTCCAACCATATCTGAATAAAAGTTATTTAAACCTTTTTCCTCAATCTCTCGCATATATATATTTCGACTATCAATAGGTGGGGGTAATTCACTCATAAGATGATCATAGCATGAGTTTGAATATTCAACTGAAGGTATTTAAAAACTGAGGCTAAACTAATTGGCTCCCTGTGCCTGACCTTACTCGAACTCTTTGTTTATCTGTTGTACAAAAACCGGCCTTTGGTTAGATTAATCAGCACGGAATGAATTTAATATATTTCTGAAAACAGTAATATTAGAATCAAAAATTTTCTTATTCCATGCTACTAGTTTAGCAAAGACAATTCTATCTTTAATTTGAATAAGATAGTAATTAAAAAAATATGAGCCATTACCCGGACTCTCTGAAGTCCATGTGATTGCAGGATAATTATTTCCCACTACCACTTCTTTCAATGCGGATGTTGTTAAAGGGCCCCATCCTGTACTGTTATCAGTTCCTATCTTGTAGTTATATTGTTTACTAGCAAAGTCAGGTAAGTTCAAACCCTGAGGATTTAGAAGTGGTTGGGATAGACCAAACCGGGCAATGCTTCCTTTATCTGAATGGGCATTTGATGCATACATTTCGAATTCGTAAATATCATCTGTGTCGCGATCGGTAAGACTGACATCAGGTAAACTAGAAAGGTCTAAATAATAATTATTAACCGAATCATAAAAGGAAATCTTATTGCCCTCTTTGATAATTCTAGGATCGCTGTTAGTTTTGAATGAAATTGTTGGAGTATTTGGTGACAATTGTGACACTTGGATCGGTTTTGAGGAGAACATCTGTAAGGTTAAAAAGAATAAGACAATAATAACTATCACAAAAATTAATAAAACGTAAAAAGTTACTCTCTTAGTTCTTTGTTTATATTTCCTCATATTATTGTGATTTATTAAGAATTTAAGTGAAACAAACAACAGAAACATTGGCAGCAATCGTATAACAAGATTTCCACAACCATAAGTCTAAGCTCCCCCGGCAGGATTCGAACCTGCAACCTTCTTCTTACAAGAACCCTTCTGTTACCAAAAGGCTTGGACTATCTCATCATCCCAAATAATCGGGAGCTAGGTATATAGTCTCTACACATTTTCCCGACTCTATGTCGGGGTTAGCTCGGGATTATCCCGCCTCTGGCGGGAGTCCCCCGAATTAGCCTAGTTTTCCATCCAGATTTACATCTGGGCGCTGCCTAATTGACAGGAAGCCGCTCTACCGTTGAGCTACAGGGGAATATTAAGGAACCTAAACATTATACCATTGACACCGCCAGAACGCCACCAATCCAGCCTCGAATTTTACGGTACAGTACAACGTCACTCACATAAAAGGAGAAAACGCCGTTTTGATGAATAATTTTTCTGATTTTTTTACTATCCTTTTTGTTTAACGCAATATATGTTTTATAAAAATGGGCTACAGGAATCCGTGTCAACTTGGACCAAAATCTCTTGGCTTTATCTTCATTTAAACCCTCGTGAAGCCAAATCGCTCCGTAAAATTTCTTTTGAGGTACATGACCGAACTCGCGGAACCAATCGACCATAAACTTAATAATAGTTGGGTCGGAATTGGCAAAACTACAACCCTTATCACTTTTAGTTCCTTCAGATGCGTAAAATGCGATTCCGGCTAATAATCTATCTCTTTTAGATAAAATACCAACCTCTTTCATACCTAAAGCAAATAGTTTTTTAGTTTCCTCAATGCGCCGATTTTGTTTATTTTTGGCAGCAATAATACTTCCTTTTAATGCTCCTGCAATTTTACTTTTGTAAAGCTTCTGTAATTGGCTCTTGGTAAGCTGTACATCGTGACACCAATCAGAAACTGTGGACTTCGGTATGCGTAACGTACGCATAATATCTATATACGATTTACCATCGCTACGCATCTTTCTCGCCTTTAATTTTAATTCCAATCGACCATAATATCCCATATATTCATCATAATTGATGTACTAAGTATTATCAATTGAGTAAAATTTAATCGCTTGTACGAACTTGACCATGTTTTCTAAAGGAATATACTAAAGTTCCTATGACTAAAAATCCTATTCTCAATGCCATCGCTGCCGGCGTGTACATAAGTATCATTAGCCTTGTGATGAATTGGGGCACAAAGTATGCACCAAAGGGACCAACATTCTTGGCGCCGATCGCTGTCATTTCGCTCTTCACCCTTTCTGCTGCAGTCATGGGATATATTTTCTGTTACGAACCGGCCCAACTTTACTTTAGCGGGAAGAAAAAGAGGGGGTAAATCTTTTCCTGCAAACGGTCCTTGCTTTTGGGTGTCTGACCGTCATTTCGCTTGCGTTGCTGTTCTCCGGAGTGCTCCGGTGAAAACCGTTATACTTTTGCTTCTCGCGTTTGTTCTTGGTTTTGGCGGTGTCGTAGGCTACCAATATTTCAAAACTAAACAGGAACTGCCCGTGGTGATTACACCCGCTGTCCAACCGACGCCGGAACCTACTTTTGCACTTGTTCCCCCGACCCAGGCGGTATCGGGAACGCTCACCGTCACCAGCGGCCATGCCCAAAAATTCTCCCGGGAAGATACGGAATACAAAGAGGCTTCAACGGGAGCACAGATATTACTTGGCGAAGCGGTAGCAACGAAGGAAAATTCTACAGCCACTGCCGTGGTACAAGGTATAGCCAATATCAATATGGGGCCGACGAGCGAACTTGTGTTTGCCAATATGTTCCCGGCTGATTTCGTTCTTCAGCAAAAATCGGGAAAAATAGAATATCTTGTCACCCAGCCAATCTCCGTACGCGCGCTTCATACGCTGGTAACTATAAATTCCGGAGATATGACAATTAATATTATTGATACGGATATGTCCATTACGGTCAAAACCGGATCGGTGAAATTTGCGCTCGTAGACAATGACAACAATACGAATGTCTGGGACGTACAAGCCGGTGAGCGGGCAAATATAGATGACGCAGCCCGCGAAGTAACATTAATAAAGCCCAGATAAATCAAGCGTATTTTTGTACGCTGATAAGGGCTCAAGCATTGTACCGTCCTCATACCCCAACGCCCACAGGGCAACACCGCCGAGATGATATTGTTGGGCCAGCGCAATTTTTTCTTTCACCGACGCTTCATTTTCGAAATATATCTGGTTGAAATATCCGTTTTCCGGATAAATGACATATGGCTCGCGGGCAACGGCATCGAACTGCGCCGAACACGTAGCGCAGGTATTCAGAAAATCCTCGACTCTGCTGCTGCTGGCAATCGATGATCCGCCGGGGATGGTTGCCGATTCGGGGGCCGAACCAATGGTTTCCCATTCATACCCGTAGAGCGGAATCCCTAAAAGTATTTTGCCTGCGGGTATTGCTTTAAGTGCCTCTTTTACTGCCGTCTCCACATCATATTCGATTGTAGTTCCCGCCCCGCCAAGCGGGGCGACTGCGCCGGCGGTAAACGATCCCGTGTAATGATAGTCGTAGGTCATCAGGACTATCCGGTCGACAATCGACGAGAGCGCTTTCGCGTCATATAGTTTGCTTTTGACAAGCGAAATCGGAATCAAATCAAGCGTAACCGTTCCCAGTTTCTGATCTTTTATCTGCTCTGTCACCGTCCGCACAAACAATGTAAAGTTCACCCTGGCGCTTTCCGATGCATCCATGAAGCTTTCGATGTCGAGGTTTAAATCGGTAAATCCTTTATCTTTCATTATCGGGGCAACATCCGCTATTAAGTTATTCGCGCTGGCAACCGGACTCGCAATCATATCGCCGATGGCGCCGTCATCCCCGCTGACAACGAGCAGTGACTGTTTTGCATTATATTTTTGGTATGCATTTGCCTTAAGTGCGGTCCAACCCGGTTCTTCTTCCTGGGGGTTATTGAGTTTTTGTATCGTACCATCACTCTGTACTGTTAGTCCGAAGTACGTGAGCGTTGTAATGTATTTTGAATAATCCTTGTCCGCTTTACCGATGAGCCAATACGGCAAAAATCCTACGATTTCCGGCTTTTTTACATCGAACGTCGTGAGTATGGGATTATCAAACCGCACCGGTGCCGTCCCCAGCATATAGATGAGACCGAACGCACTGAGGGCGCCGGCTACAAGAAACAGGATAAAAAGAAAAATCTTATTCAAGATAATCTTTTAATTTTTTACTGCGGGAGGGGTGGCGGAGTTTCCGCAGGGCCTTTGCTTCTATCTGACGGATGCGTTCGCGGGTGACGCCGAACTGCGCGCCGACTTCCTCAAGTGTCCTGGGGCGCCCGTCTTCAAGTCCGAACCGCAGGATAAGCACTTTCTTTTCACGGTCGGAAAGCGTCGTGAGAACCTCTTCCATATGTTCTTTGAGAAGCTGCCGGCTGGTCTGCTCATACGGTGTCGGGCCCGGATCGGAAATAAAATCGCCGAGGTGCGAGTCTTCCTCATCACCCACCGGCGTTTCAAGGGACGTCGGTTCCTGTGATACTTTCATGATTTCACGGACTTTGGTGACATCCACATCCATAACTTTGGCAATTTCTTCCGGTGTAGGCTCGCGGCCCAGGTCCTGCATGAGACGGCGGGATGCTCTGACAAACCGGTTGATGGTTTCCACCATGTGAACCGGGATCCGGATGGTGCGTGCCTGATCTGCAATCGCACGGGTAATGGCTTGTCTGATCCACCAGGTGGCGTATGTGCTGAATTTATAGCCTTTCCGCCAGTCATACTTCTCGACAGCCCGTATAAGTCCCTGATTTCCTTCCTGAATAAGGTCCAAAAGACTCATGCCCCGTCCGATGTATTTTTTTGCAATGGAAACAACCAGACGGAGGTTTGACTCGATGAGTTTTTTCTTGGCTTTCCGGTCTCCTTTTTCATAGCGTTTGGCAAGCGAGATTTCATCGGCGAATGTCAGAAGCGGGATCCTGCCGATTTCCTTCAGATACATGCGGACAGGATCAGAAACGCCTTCGGCCGACGCACGAACGAGGGCTTCTATTTCTTTTTCCAGGTCCTGAATGGATTTACTTGCCTCTTTTTCGATATCCAGCGAGGTCGTTTCAAACACATCGATACCGGCGCGGATGAGTTTGCCGTACAGTTCGTCAAGCTCCGGAATGTGGTCTTCCGGCTTGGGATAGAGAAAAAGGATGTCATCCTGCGTGACAAATCCGTTATTTTTTCCTTCTTTGATGAGATCGGCAACAGTAGCGAGGGTTTTCGGTTTGGTAGCCATATATTCCGTGCACCTTTGTCCTGCAGAGAACAAATGGTGACGCTTAATTAGTCGTAGTATACCAGAATTATCCTTCTTTTTCCAGTGCTTTTAGGCGGTCTGTAAGCCCCCGGAGTTCATCATCTTCCTTTTTTGTCGAGTCCGCGTGGTGCATGAGGCCGGTGATCTCCTGAATTTTCCGCTTCACCACAGCCCGCTCTACCTCGCGGAGAGTCGCGTTCCATTCACGGGCAAAAAGCTCTTCATCAGTCAGCTGGTCTCCGATATCCCACAAAAACGCCTCGTCCAGAGTGGGAATCAGCTCAATTGGCAGTGAATCGGCGAAATCCTTGATAAGAAATACGTTGTTGGCGGCTAAAAACGATTTCAAATGCTCTAAAATTTTTTGCACGGCCGGATTAGCGATATCGGCTATTGCAATCCGGTCGGATAATTCCTCAAACAACTCCGCTGTTTTCCCCTGAAGAACGAGTGCGAGTATATATGTCTCCAGTTTCTGCGAACGGGTCGTTTCCTCTGGTTTTTCCGCCTTCACGCCGCCAAATCCCCCGCCTTTAGTAAGACGGTGCATGCTTTCCACAATCGTTTCTTCGGATGTATCCAACGTACCGGCTAACTTCTTTATGTAATGCCCCTGGACGATCGGGTTTTCTATTTTCGCTAATATCGGCAGGAGTTCTTCGCTTACTTTTTTCTTGCCGAATGCGCTGGCCGCATCAAACCGTTTGACTGCGGATGAAATGAAATAATCGTAAATGGGAATTGCGTTTTTAATGGCCTTTTTGACGGCAACCGCGTCTTCACGCACCGCCTCGTCCGGATCTTTACCGGACGGAAGGACAACAACGCGCATATCCAGTCCCGCGCGGTCCGCGATCTCAATCCCCCGCCGTGACGCGGCATCTCCGGCCATATCGCTATCCAGTGCAAATGCAAGGCGCTCGGTATACCGGCGGATGAGGTTAACGTGCCCTTCTGTTAGTGCCGATCCTTTGATTGCCACGACGTTACTGATCCCTGCCTGAAATGAAGAGATTAAGTCCAATTCCCCCTCCATCACGATCGCCTCATTTGCTTTTTGAATGGCTCCTTTCGTCACATCCAGTCCGTACAACACATTCCCTTTTATATACACCGGTGTTTCGGAGGTATTGATATATTTGGCTTCCTTTGCTGTGGGATCCAGAACCCGTCCGGAAAAACCCACAACATTTCCTCTGTGATCCCGGAGAGTAAACATCACCCTGCCGCGGAACCGGTCGTAGTAGCCGCCGGAACCGGCGCGGGAAATCGTAAGCCCGGCAGCCGCCAATAGTCCCGCATCGTATCCTTTTTTCCTTAAATAGGAAGACATTGTCTCCCAGCTGTTCGGGCTGTACCCCAACCCGAACGTTTTGATGGATTTATCAGTAATGCCGCGGTGTTTAAGATACTCACGAGCCTTTTCGCCGAGTTTATGTTTGGTCAATATATACTGGTAGTATTCGCTGGCAAGATGGTTGACCTCAAAGATTTTTTGCTTCAGTTTAGCTTCCGGTGTTTCCCCCATCCTGCGGGTGAGCTTTACCCCGGTAATCTCCGCCAGCTCCTCCAGCGCTTCGACAAAATCCACGTGTTCATATTCCATGACAAACGCGAATATGTCCCCGCCCCTGCTGCAGCCGAAACAGTGAAACGTCTGGCGCTCCGGTGACACGATAAATGACGGCGTCTTCTCGTTGTGGAACGGGCACAAACCCTTATAATTTCTGCCTGTTTTTTTCAGCGTCACGCGCTTCCCGATAAAATCAACGATATTGATGCGGGATTTGATTTCGTCTGTATCGCTCATATGTACCTCGACTATACCATAATGGGGAGTGGAAACGGAGTCCTTCGGAATTTCAGGTACAAGGCTATACTTTCGCCATGATCAAACGCAAATTCTGATAACGGGATAAGTTTATCAATCGGAATCCATTCAACTTTGGATGACTCGGCGTCCGGTACGCCGGTTTTCTTTATCGGTTTCACTAAAAATTCAATCGCCACATTCTGACGGTCCTCATGCGGGCGGTCGGGCTTCGTATTAATACGGAAAAGAGAAATGATCTCAGTGTCCCATCCTGTTTCTTCTTTCACCTCCCGTACAACACCTTCGGCTGCCGTCTCATCGCGGTCAAGAAATCCCGAGGGTAAGCTCCACTTGCCGCTTTCCAAAAGGTCACCGGTGCGTTTCTCAAGAAGCAGCTTCCCGTCCATTTCAATAATGGCATGAACGACAACATGCCGCAGGCTCGCCGTATTTCCCTGCCTGCCGGCAGGCATGGACTTTTCAAACGTGCAGGTAATCATGCATCTTCCTTTTGAGCCCACTTCACCCATTTCCCCTCAGAAAACGCGGTCCAGATCAACGTGAAAATGCTTAGCGAAAAACAGTGTGTGCGCCAATACGTCCGCTACCTCGTTTTCGAAATCATCCCGGATTTGTTCTTTGCTTTTTCCTTTTTGCCGGGCTTTCCTTTGTACCATCAGGTACGCCTGAATAAGTTCCCCGACTTCTTCCTGAAGTTTGAGCACGAACCAGTCAGAATCCCTCTCGAATTGATATTTTTTCGAGTAATTCTCTGATATCTTTTCAATTTTTTCCGTTAAATCGTGAACATCCATATTCGGGCGGAGAGGGCGGGATTTGAACCCGCGATCACCTTGCGGCGATACGCGCTCTCCAAGCGCGCGCACTAGACCACTATGCGACCTCTCCAATATATATGATTATAGCGTGCGCTCTCGTGCAGAGTCGAACTGCAATCACACCCTTCGGAGGGGCGTATTCTATCCATTGAACTACGAGAGCTAACCCCGGCAATTATAGCCGTTTCCCCACTAAAAATGAAACTTTGATACAATGGCGCGGGTATGAAGAAACTGCAGACAGTACTGATTCTGCTTCTTGTGATTCTTGCCGGGATACTTTATTACGCCAATCGGGCTATTCTTACCTCAGCATACGATGCCGTATATTGGAAAGACCGGTTTGAACATTCCCAATGGCAGCTCCCGCTTTCCCCGCGTATCATCGGCGACAACGGGTTGTACGCGCTAGAAGGCTACCAACTCATGCACGGCACCGATCCGACGAAATATAATGCGGAGATCCCGCCGCTGGGTAAGTACGCAATCGGAGCGGCAGTCGTACTCTTCAATAATGGTTCCTGGTATGGAGTCGTTACATCACTGCTCGTCTGGATACTCTTTTTTCTTTTGGCACGTACCGTTCTGAAACATACTACGCTCGCCGTGGCCGCCACCACGTGGCTTGCGCTTGATCCGCTCCTTACCTCCCAATGGACGGCAACGATGCTCGATTCTCTGCAGCTCGGTGTCACTCCTGCTGTTTTTTCTCCTGCTTGACCGGTCCGTCCGGGGAAAACATATCCCGTTCTTCGTAGTTACAAGCGGAATCGCACTGGGGATCTTCTCTTCCATTAAATATCCTATTTTCGCCGTTGTTCTGTTTGCCGCTGCCCAATGGTATATCTGGCAAAAAACCCGTTCAATCCGCAATGCTGCTGCGTTTTTTCTTGCAACACTGTTGACGTATATCGCGTCGTATACTAAATATTTCCTTTTGGGCCATACGTTTGTTGATTGGATCGGGGTCCAGAAATGGATGTTCGCGTTCTGGTATAACGGGCGGCTTGAAGCCAATATCGGAAGCGTGTGGACGACACTGCTTGTTAACCGGTACCAGAATCTCTTCACAAAACTCTGGGAATCCGTTCCGGAATGGAGTATCACCTGGCCAGTCATCACCATCCTCTGCGGATATATGGTCTTTAGGTTTATCAGACTGAAACAATACAAAAAATTATCATGGGAATGTATCATGGGTGCTTCCATACTCGCAATTGCATTCTCGTATACATTCATTTCTTTCTGGACGCGGTATCTTCTCATCATCATGCCGTTTTTATACCTGGGAGCCGCGGGTGTCCTGCGTCTATTGAAAAATAAAACGCTTGTCATCGTCTCTATCCTGGGGATTGTACTTTTAAATAGCTATGCGAGTTGGCATAGTATATTCCCAACACCGGAGGCGGATGTACAACAATTCGTGTATGACTGGAAAAACGGTTTTTTCCAGGATATGTATGAACGCTTTACAATGAATGCAAAAGGCGAAGAAAACAGGTATGTTTTTCACAAAAGTATGCAGCAGGTTATGCGGGACGGGGAAATTGAATCCATCAGCATTACCGCAAGACCGACCGTATGGCAACAATTTACCAGTCCGCAATACGTTTGGCTGGACGTAACATACAGCACAAGGTCTCTTGGAGCGTTTTCCGAAACAATCCGCCTGCCGGTTATCAATGAAGACGGCCAGTGGCATATCCCGTGGCTCAGCAAGTATTTTATCCCTGAATTTAGCCGGACTGACTCACTCAAAACAACCGTAATCATTGCCAGGCGGGGAACGATCAGAGACCGCAACGGCCGTATTCTTGCCGAAGATGTCCCCGGAAACATGATATGGATTACTCCCAAAGACGTGGATACGACAAAAGAAACATCGATGCTGAAATATTTGGAAATGATATTCGGACGGGCTTCCGAGATTTAGCGCTGTAGGCTTTTATCACCGCTATGCGGTCAACAGCCAGCCGGACCGGGCCGTGCCGGTAGGCGTTGTTGCAGATCCCGGCGTAACAATACTCAACACCCTGAAAACATACTCTGGTATTTCCCTCACTCCGGCAATAGGAAGATTAGAAACACCGGAAAGCGGCATGGTGGGCAATACGCTGTACCGGGAATGCTGTTCGTACCTCTATACGACAACGGCATATGACGGCATTTCCGGACCTGAACAATTGTTTAATGCCAAGCTGAAAGGTCAAAACGGCGGGTCGCTGGTTATTATGGACAAAACGGGTAAAATTATCCGGTCGCTAATTGATTCAAAGAAGAGAAACGGGGAAGACGTGTTACTGTAGTGCAGAGAGATCGCCGTGAAGAACTATTGGTTTCATAGCATGCATTTCAACGCTGTAATCCATCTCCGGCACCGGATATAAAAGATATATTTTCTTCCCGAGTCCGAATGCGTACCCCATCTCCAAAAACGTATTTCCGCCGACATACCCGGCAGTATTCTTTTTTTCGTAATTGAGAATTACTACCGCGTCGGATTTCTCAATCTTTTTAAAATGCTCACGGATAAAATCGTGTTCAATTTTGGAAGTAATGCGCTCGACATCCGTTTCCATATATGACTCATTCCGCTCAAGAACAGTCAGATCTTTGGGCACCAGCACTGTATGCCCCTGATCCTCCAAGAGAAGCTGTGTCTGAGTCATTTCCCGGTGAAACTGCATGCTTCCGCAGATGGTAATAATCATAAGCGGAGGATACAGGATTCGAACCTGTGCCTCCCTTGCGGGAGAACGGTTTTCGAGACCGTCGCCGTAAACCACTTGGCTAATCCTCCAGCTAGCGCTCCCGCGCAGAATCGAACTGCGATCAGAGGTTCCGCAAACCCCTATTCTATCCGTTAAACTACAGGAGCCAGTGGGCTTTATTATACCGCAAAACGGCTATGAAGGCTTATCCAGGGGAATTTTCTTTGATAACCACGACGAGGCATTATCTACCCAGCTTTTCTCAGGATTTTCCCGGAACGGGATATACTGGGCAATAAGTTTACGGACAAGGGTCTTATCCTGGGCACCTAAAAGAATAATAATGCGCGTCCCCAGCGCCGGCTGCAAAACCAGGGTGCCCTGACCCCACTGTTCTTCAAACCAGAACTCCGAGAGTTCTTCCCACCGGTAATAATGCCCGGCGCTTTCAATGCCGAGGTTCGTTATTCTGTGAGATACCTCCTCGGGAGGTACCGTAGAAAGTACATAGACAAGAAATACAATGGAGACGACCGCTGCAATGAGTAAAAACTCCCTGGCAAAAACCAAAATGATAATAAGGAGAAAGACGATTGCCCCAATGTTGGTAAAATATTCTTTATCTCGGCGTTTAAAAAGCCGTGACGGGGAAACCCAGGCCAGGAACACTTCCTGTTTAACTTCTTCCTGTGTATCGGCAGTGTCAGCCATGAATTCAGTATATATCAAAAACGAGGGAATCCAAAGAGTAGAAAGACGCAGATCAGTTAGTGGGGACAAACGGTTGTAAATATTGTCGTAGTGACAATCGGCTGCAGAATGGAAAAGTTCCTGTTATTTGGATCGAACGTCCGATTGAATATTCTTTTATCGGAATCTGGATGCAACACATACGGCACCGGTATGGAGGTATTTACGGTAGCCTGAAGAGTGATGGATTCATTATCCATGATCTCCTTGGAATAACTCCAGTTTCCGGTCGAACTTGTTGTCGGTGTAGCAAGTATTTGGGCTCCTGGAAGTTGCATAATGGTAATTGGTGTTGACAAACTTAGATAATGTTCTGAACCGCTGTCAAAACTTCCGTTACAGTTTGCATCCAAAAACAGCTGCCCGCTGTACGTAATAGTCATCGGAGATATCCGGTGAAATACAAACTGCCTCGTATACTGAACCGATTCATCTCCGTATGAATTTTTATATTGGAGTTGAATCCGGTTCGTACCCTCATTCGGCGTCAAACAAAGAGTAAACACCTGGGTGTACCCGCTCCATCCTCCGTCGTTAATATTATGACGTCTCATTACTCCCGACGTATCACCGCCGCTCGGAGTATCTACTATACAGAGTTGCTGATTTCCCGTCATATTGATTACCTGCATCTCTGAGGGAAAAGAAATATTTATAATCGGCGGGCGTGGTGTTCTTGTGGGTGTCGGTGTGGGCTTTGGGGTGGGTGTCGGAGTGCGGGTGGGCGTATTCGTTGGTGTATTTGTAGGATAGATTTTCGGTGTGCTCGTCGGACTGATTATTGTCATCGGTGTAGAGCTGATCTGTATGGTTGATAAAGACCCCATACCAACAGTTGGATTCGTATTTGTCAGTTTTGTACTATCATATGGGTTAACAATTGTTTTATACGCATTTTTATAATATATCTGCACAGAGGCACCTATTACTACACCAACCACGATAAGAATACCGACAAGTAATAGAAGTGGAGAAATTTTTCTTTTAGGAATTTGATAAAACGGCGGCACAATATCCGGATTTGAAACCGGTACATCAGCAACAGGCTGATTACTTGTTCCTGCGCTGTTGGGATTATCAATTAGTTCGGCCACGATCTCATTATATCAATTATTAAGCTTCCCTGGTGGTTGAATGAAGATAAATTCGTGTGCGGAGAGGGTGGGATTCGAACCCACGGTCAGCTTGCGCCGACATTAGTTTTCAAGACTAACGCACTAAACCACTATGCGACCTCTCCCTGGCGGAGGGTACAGGATTCGAACCTGTGCGAGCCTTACGGCTCAAAGGTTTAGCGAACCTTCGCTTTGGACCACTCAGCCAACCCTCCGTGGTGCGTATTATACCCCAAATCAGTCGTTACTCTCCACGACCCACGCTTTCCCTGAATAAATAGTAATCCGGGCCTGCCTGCCGGCGATCTCATTGCTGATGCCGCGTGTGGTGCCGCGTAGAAGTGTTGTTTTAGGTAAATTATATATAAATCCGGATAAAGTGAGTGAAATTGTTGCCGTATAGGGAATAACCGATACATATTTGTACTCTCCCCCGGAAACCAATATTGTGCGACCTTTATCCACCATCCGGACGCGGTTGGTTTCATTAACCAATTGATGCTGTATTCGGGCGGTTAATAACAATTCCAGCAACTGCCACGTGACAAACGTATGATCCAGCCTGCTCCCCGTCCCGCCGTATATCAGCACATCCGTTGCCCTCTTTTCAATCGCGTGCAATACGGCAAGTTCCATATCCGTCTGGTCCTTATTTTTCGGAAATTGCTTCATAACCGGAACGGATTTTTTGATAAACGAGAACTCTTCTTCTGTTACGGAATCAAAATCACCGATGGCGATATCGGGTCTTCGCCCCTGCCGGATAAGCCAATAGGCCGCCCGGTCAACCCCGATGACATAATCCTGAGGCCTCATCATCCCCAGATATTTTTTTGAAAACGTTCCGCCTCCTACAATAACAACTATCTTATTCATATTATCTGGCCATAAAAACAGCCCAAACGCACCGGGCTCCAGACCGCTTTACCACAGCTGCCGCACTCCTCCTGGTCGCACCTGTCGTAAATACGTCATCGAAGAGAAGGATATTACCGGATAATTTTTTACAGTTAAAAATATTTTTCATGTTTTCAAGCCGGTTGGCCCGTTTCTTGATAAAAGCCTGCGGCGCTGTTTCCTTAACCCGCCGAAGAATATCAGTTCGCAGGGTTAAGTTCAACCATTTTGCAAGGATAGTTCCCAAAACTTCCGCCTGATTAAATCCGCGATCACGGAAACGGTTCGGATGTAAGGGTATTGGTACCACTATATGGTTTTTAAAATCGGTTCGTGGAATAAGACTGATAAATTCCTCCGCAAGATCCGAAACTAAACGGTATTTAATCGCTTTTATTGCACTCCGCACCGGCCCGTCGTAATGGAAAAAACTAGTAAGTCCGTCAATTGAATATCGTGTTCGACAATACGGATGGGTAATGCCCTCAAACGCCAATCTGCCACACATTGGGCATGTCCGTTCGTTGGGTTGGATAATCCGGATTGAATGCCGGCACGTCGTACAAAAATATTTTCCGATCCTCCCGCAACCGACGCACCGTTTGGGGAAAATAAAATCTAAAATTGCCACAAAAATCTCCTCCTGCATCTATCATACAGGAGGAGCGAAGGGTGGAGACGGAGAGTAGTGAGCTCTCGTCCAGAGCGATGTCCCGAAACATATCTACAGGCGTAGTCAATCTTTAATTGTCATCCCGCCCTCGCTGATTGACAAGTGAATGGCGGGATTAAGACGTATTGACTTCACTATACAGGAACGTCGAACCCGTATAGCTGCACCTCAGCTTTGTTTACACCTCAGGAACGTCACTGAAGAAACATTCGAGAGATGGCCGTTACGCGTTCAATCTTGCGAATGCAAAATTTCGTGCGTAGAAGGCAGCTTCTGCTTGTTCAGCTTCAGCATTTAGTTTTTGACTCTGTGTTTAACGACTCTAAAGTCAAAGTCGGCCTGCAATGTTAAAGAACTTCGGACTGTCGAATCTTGTACGTCCCCATTATTTTACTTTCCCCCTATAATCCCGCTCTAGTTCTATTTTCAGATCTTCCCTGCGCTTAGCCTCGCGTTTCTCATACTCTTTTTTACCGCGCGCAAGGCCAACTTCGAGCTTCACTAGGGGGCCTTTAGTATACCAAGAGAGGGGTATCAGGGTCAAATTAGCGCCGTCCAGCTTGCTTTTGAGCCTGATGAGTTCGGATTTGTGAAGCAGGAGTTTGCGAGTCCGTTTGGACTCATACCCTTCAGGACGGGCATAAATATAGGGGAAAATCTGGGCGTTGACGAGGTACGCCTCACTTCCGATAATCCGCACAAACGCGCCGGTCAGCTGTGCGTGGCCCCCTTTTATGGATTTCACCTCAGCACCCGTCAGATTAACCCCGGCCTCAAATCGTTCCAGGATCTCGTATTCAAACGTGGCTTTCTTATTGAAAATCTTCATTGGCCCTATTTTACGTCATTTTAAGGGAATAGCGAAGAGTTGGCCTGCTGCCAAAAGGTATATTTTCTTCTGTTCCTCGGAGACTGCGATCTGGGTGGGGATAATATTTTCCTGCCACGCGTATTGGGCAAGATACGTCCCGTCTTTATCAAGGACCACAACGCGTTTGTTTTGCCCGTCCAGAACATACAGGTTTGTCGTTGTGTCGCTGGTGTAGACATTCAGATTTTCCCCGAAAGCAGGATCGACGCCCTGTGGAGTAAACGTGTCCGGTCTCCCCTGGGTGAATTTCATAATTTTTCCGCCTGCAGTCCCGATCCAAACCGATCCGTCAATGGATAAGCTCGTGGCTGTCCCCAAATCAGGAAACGTATCGGGATTGAGGTATTCGCGGATATCGGAAAATCCGGTTTCGGTTGCCACATATTTCCAGATACGACTTTTTTGCGTATCGAGTAAATACAGATTGCCCCCGAATGAAACAAGAGCGCCGATAGTTCCCCACTGCGGATCTTTTTTCACAACATTTACCGTCGTTTGTTTATCCGTTAACCCGACCATATGTACGCCGGAATCCGTCAATACATACACGTCAGTCCCGTGAATCGCCACATACGAAAGTCCTGCGTAGTTGGTGCCTCCGCCGAGAACCTGAGCGTTTTTACTGGTCACATCAAGCGCATAGACGGTGTTGGTGGCCTTGTCCACAATTCCCATCTCACTCACTTCAAAACCGATTGCGGATACTTTTCCGTCTTTCTTCACGAGTCCCGCATCGAAAAACAGTTCCGGCTTCACAGAATATATCTGCATGGACTGAGTCAGATTGTCCGTCACCTGGCGGTAGAGTAAGGCCACCTGCACCCCCTCAGCACTTCGGGCTGGAATAGACGTACGCAGAGGCTCTAATAATTGCTTGGCAGTAACCAAACGCTCACGGCCCTTCACCGGATTGAGCGACGCGAGCGCCGCTCCTTCATCCAATGCGTGTTGCGCATCGTTTAACGTATTTATGACTGACTGATTTTTTATCCGCGTTGACTGTTTGGCGACCCCCAGCAGAACGCTGATACCGAATACCGCCAGAAGAGCGATTGTCAATACCGCAGTTGCTTTTTTGGGGTGAGCCCTGGCGCGGCGTACGGCAGATTTTATGTACATCGGGGACACATACCGCCGCAGGTGCGTAAGCGTTTGTAGGGTTTTTTTAACGTTGGGTACCGGTGCCCCCTGAACTTTCGTATCCGGTATCTCTGTTTCATCAAGATCATTTATCTGCAAAATCAACGCCGCGCTCCCTTCTCCATACTCTTTTTCATGTAAAAGTAGCGTCAGGCGTTCGGCTACGTCGGAGGGAGGCAAATGATCAAACACTCCTGTGAGTTCCTCCTGATGCAGCGTTTTTGAAAATTCCGCGGAAGTCAACAACAGTGTGTCACCGGTTTTCACCTCACCCGAAATCTCCCCGGATCCAGACAGAAGTACGGCAAATTCCTGTCCGCGCCTCAGATACACGTGTCCTTCGCCACGAAGGGCGATATACAGAATGTTACCAACCGGGACCGCCACGACAATCGTGCGCACCCCGTCACCCATCGCATCCCCTACAACCCGGGAAAGTGCTTTGAGACTGACGGGACTATCCGTTAATTGTTGACTTAAGCTGCTTAAAATGTGAATTCCTGCAGCCCGTGCGGCACCGTCGGCGAAAGCAACCTCGACGACGCCATAAGCGTTTGGCAGCTGAAGTATCTGTGCCCAATGGGTAACGCTCGTCGGTCCCACGACGGATCCCACCACGGGTTTTACATGCATATCTTTATCTTAGCACGACGGGGCGGAAGGGAGAATTATTACAAAACAATAATTGCCATCAGAAGAACGATGAGAGTTGCCCCGAGGTGAACGACCACCAGCGCGCGGATGATCGGTTGAAACTGTTCTTCCAGGACATGCGCCATCAGCTGTTCCTGGCGCACAAGTACGCCGGCAAAAACTGCATAGAGAAGAAGCCCTACTATACTGAAAATCTTCAGGGTCATGAGAACGTACGACGGAACTGCAAGCGGCGTCATACGGATCCTCCAGTCTCTTTATCTGTAAGCCCGCGGATGGTTTCCACGACTTTTTCAGGGAACGGGATAAGTTCAAAGTCAATATTGGGAGCTTCTCCCGCGGTCTCAACAACGACATTCCCGAAATTAAGCATCGCTGCCAAAATTCCGCCACTGGTGTAATTAATATCCTGAATTTTTATCAATTCCGCCTGCGAAAACTTTTTATACAATAAATAAAAAAAATCGATATCAATGATCCGTTCATTCGTCACGATGTATATGTTAAAAAACCACCCGATGAAACTGGAAAGAGCAAACCCGAATGTCGCGAGGTACCAAAACATGGCGCCAACGACATAATAGGAGGCGGGTAGTGACATATTCAGGCTCAATGCGCGGAATAATATGGGGAAAATAACGGTTGGTGAAATCAAAAGAAGTACGGTTAATACAATCCACGGCACGTTGACGATGAAATGCTGCCGTAAAAAAAGGATGACTTTTTCCGTATCTTCCTGGGTTTCAAACCGCAGATGCGCGGGGTTAACGGCAAAAGCAGTCAGTGGATTCATCACGGTGGACGGTAGCTTCGATGGGGAGAAGTATCTGTCTTTTGGAGCGCTTTTATCCGGTGATGCAAATATAGTCGGCACAGCACTAGTGTACTATTTTTTCTCGATATTATAAAGAGAACTCCTGATTGAAATATAGCCGGGGGCACGTAAATTAAATGCCTGTTTAAATTGATCCCCCGGAATCGATTGGCCGTTCACTATAACCGCATTGGTATATCCCTCCGTACTATAGGTGACCGATACAGAAGAAACGCTTGTGAACGCACCTCCGTGCCCGTCGGCTTCAGCGCGCATCTCTGCCATAGAAAATGGATTTCCGGTAGCTCCGGAAATCGAGCAACTATTCAATGTTATGGGCAACACGCGCGATGCATCGCCGCCGCTATTGAGTACACGCCATGCGTTCAAAATATCCGCGAATTCTTCCTGGGTCAGCCACGGGCTGCTTTTTCCGCACTTGGCGGAATCGTTGTAGTAATCCGACGTATACCATCCTTTATAAAACCAGGGGGAACCGGCAATGCTTTCATACGCGCCGCTGGTCCAGCACCCCTGTCCGCCGCACGTTGTATCCCATCCCATTGTAAGTAAATACCCGCCTGTTGTTGAAGAATAATACGTCACAACATCCTCAATCACCTGTCCCCGCGTACTCTGAACCGCATCTTTCCACTCACCCGGAGGATTATCCGCTTTTGAGCTGGAAAATACCTGACATGCTTGTGTCGTACAAATTGTTTGTCCCTGTGTTTTATAACGATATGCATATGTTCTGGCCGCAACAGCTTGTGCCCTGAGCGCTTCTTTCGGAAAACTTGACGGCATTTCTGCAATACCCATAAGATATCTGTCCTCAAAATTCATGTTACCGAACCCCGAAACACTGATGTCTCCCCCGGTATCCTTATTGACGGGGGTTTTCCCGTAATACGCCTGCAAAATCTGGTTGGCGTTTTGTCCCTGTTGGGCCCTGCCTTTAGCGCCGTACTGGCTCATTCCTTTCTTGTGCGTATACGCACCGAAAGAAAAACCGGCGAACGCGGGGGAAAATCCCGGATTGTAATTCGGTGCCGCATTGGGATCATCCGCAAGAGGAACGTCACCGAGACTGGTGGTAAACGTGCCGCCGCGGGCATTCAGAATTGCCTGCTGGGCGGCCGTCACGGCAGATATAACACCCTGTAATTTATTCTCGTATGCGGTCGCTTCTGCAACAAGTTTACGGACGGATTCTGCTCTTTTGTCCGTATCTGCTTTCAGTGCGGCGAGTGTGGTTTTCTCATCCTCCAGCGCCTTTTTTTTATCCTCGAGATCCTTCACCGTGAGGGCGGTCTGGGTAATGATTTTCTTATCCTCATTGACTGCCGCCTGCTGATACCCGAGCGTCCGCAGTACCGAACCGATATTTGTGGAAGAAAGCAGTAAATACATAGGGTTGAGTGAATAACTGCGCATGTAAAACTGCCGTATCCGTTCACTGGCCAGCGTCAATGATGCCTCCAGTTCCTGCTCGCCGACGGCAATCTCCTGCGTTTTTACTGCCACGTCTGCTTCGATGGTTTTGATGCGCGCCTCAAATGCGGCAATCGCTGCGTTCATCTTGTTGAGCTGGTCAACATTAGGCTTGAGCGCATTCTGAAGATTGTTGAGCGCTTCCTGACATTTGTTGCCCATATCCGAAAGTGCCGACAAGTTCATCGAAGAAATATTGGATGCATCACACTCCTGCGCAAACACCAGGGGGGCTGTTAAAAAATATACGGCAAGAAGCATGCATATGAGGAGTATTTTTCTCATTCTTCCTATTTTACCACGTGCGTTTAACAAAAATGTTTGATACACTTATATCGTATGCTTAAAAAGGTTATTCTGACCTCCTTATTCTTCATTTTAGCCACCGGAATTTTTGGAATGCTCGCGACAAAAGCACATGCAGCCGATCCGTATGGACCAGGTCAAAAATATGAACACGTTGGGGATCCTTGTACCACCATCAACGACCCTGCCTGGTCAGGACAGTGTGTAATAAAACAGGATTGTATCGTATCAAGCGGCAATAGAAAATGGGATTCGGCAGTCACAACATGCATGCCTGATGAGAATCCGGATAAGGGATACCCCGTCGGCTGTTGCGGAATCAAACCGGGAACACCCGATGCTGCGTTGCCTGGCATTGGTGAGAAATGTACCGCCGGAAACACATGGCCGGGTATCTGTACAGACACGTTTAACTGCTTAGTTATTGACTTTCAGGATAATGGGGTGTGGGACAGGAAAACATGTAAGGCAGGCGGCTGCTGCGCAACAAAACCCGTCACAACAGGACAAAAAACCTGCACGCTCATAATAAGTAAGACGGAAAGCTGGCCGGGGTTATGTTCACTCTTTACCGAGTGTAATAAAGATAATTCAAATATTAATTTTAATCCAGATCCTGACCAATGTATGGATGTGTATAAACTTACAGCAATACCCGGCTGCTGCGCAGCCAGACCTGGATCACCGGAAACAAAGAGGCCAACCCTCGGTCAAACCTGCAAAACAAGTGACGGTCGAAGAGGAGTCTGTACGACTAATCAAGACTGCAATCAGAAACTGCCGGATGAAGCCTGGGATATCGGTCTATGTCTGGCGAGCGGGTGCTGTGTAAAAAAATCGAGTTCTGACCAAGCAACCAAAGTCTGTGAATTTGCCGGAACCAACGTTGATACGTGTCACGCGTGCATGGCCGATGGGCTACATGCGTGGACAGCTTTTGGATGCATCCCGACTGATCCGGCCACCTTCATTGGGCAAGTTATCGGGATCGGGGTGGGTATCGGCGGCGGGATTGCGTTTCTCCTCATTCTCTTCGGTGGGTTCCAGATACTCATGAGCGGCGGAAACCCGGAAAGACTCAATGCCGGAAAAGAACTGGTCACCAGCGCCATCACGGGATTGCTCATTATAATCTTTTCAATATTTATATTGCGGCTTATCGGGGTAACTATCCTCGGTATTCCTGGGTTTTTATAATAGTATGCACAACCTATTGGCACAAAATTTAACTCTGCCGGGCGGCAACACTCTAAAAGGCCCACTCAATATTCCTGGAGCTGGACCCAACCCGACCATCGGCGCCATTCTCTCTACTGCAGTTCCTTTAGTAATGGCGTTTGCAGGACTGGGATTACTCCTCATGCTGATTTCCGCCGGCTATACGTTTTTAACCAGCGCGGGTGATGCAAAAAAAATGCAACAGGGAAAACAGCAGCTCACAAATGCAATCGTGGGGTTTTTCATCGTGTTTGCCGCATACTGGATTGTCCAGCTTGTCGGCACCATCTTCGGGCTTGAATCCATAAACAGTGTCTTTCCCAGAGTCCCTTAGTAATTATTTCCCAAATCTTCGATGCCGGTGCGCATACTCTTCAATCGCCTCGTCTAATCGTAGAGGTGTAAAATCAGGCATATACCACGCTGGAAAATAGAGCTCACTGTACACACTCTGCCACGGTAAAAAACCGCTCAGGCGCTGTTCGCCGCCGGTCCGTATGAGTAATTCCGGATCAGGTATACCGCGGGTGTCCAATAGGTGCGAGACTTCCTCTTCCGTAACCATATCAGGGCGTGTAATTTTCTTAACCGCACGGATAATTTCATCCCTTCCGCCGTAATTCAATGCGATGATGACGGTAATTTTCTTGTTGTGTTGGGTTAACGCTACTACGGACGTAATAGAACGCTGCAATTGGCTGTCAAACCCTGAAAGATCTCCGATAGCCAATAACCGCACTCCTTTCTTATGCATCCGCTTGCCGAAATATCCGATACTTTGCTTTAGTATCGTTATAATTCCTTTCACCTCGTCCGGTGCACGATGCCAATTTTCCGTGGAAAACGCCCAAAATGTCAGATACTTCACGCCGCGCGCCGCTGCGTGTTCCACTAATTTTTCCAGCACCTCATTGGCAACGCGCCGGTGCCCCTCAAGGACCGGCAGATTGTGCACCCGGGCCCACCGTCGGTTTCCGTCCATAATTATGGCAATATGTTTTGGAATCATATAATGTGCGCTCCCCGTGCCGGCTTATTTACAATAATTTGATATGTAGTTCCAATTTTATCCGTAATACGTTTCTCGTCTTTTCCTTCACAAATCAGGTGTACATTCGGTCCGGCGTCGATCGTAAAGTATGCGGATATTCCTTGTTTTCTCCAGGCAATAACATCACTCATAATCTTCCTCGTCGCATCATTCCAATACATAAGCGGAGGTTGCTGCGTCTGCATGACATGGTGCATATCTAAGCAATCCTCCTCGGTTACCTCACCGAATACCTGAAAATTTTTCCTCCGTAATGCTTCTTCTATGCGCGCAATCCTACCGAGCAGCCTCTCCAGTCTCATGCCGAAATACGGGCTTGTAGTTGCGCCCTCGTGCCCCAAGGCAGAAGCCACGTGTTTTTGTGACTTGTCGACAATGAGAAGAATATCCCGTATGTCCCAATACTCCGGCGGGTATAACGAATACGCAAAAGAGTCCTCCCACTTCACAAATCCGTCAGGAATACTCCTGCAGGCGGACCCGGACCCGAGGCGCGCAAGACCAGTTAATTCCTTTTCGGAAAGTTTTAATCCTAACGCCGAGGCCGCTGCCATCGTTAGCGCTGCAAATCCGGACGCAGATGACGCAATACCGGCAGATGTCGGGAAGGAATTTTTTGTCGTTACACGTACTTTTTGCCGGTTGCCTGCTAATGTCCGCAACCGGTCAATATGCGCAATGATTCTTTTCTTATTGAAACCCGTAGAAACTACATCTTCTCCGAAATCCTCTGAAAACTCTACGGTTGTTGTTGTCGTACATTTGCTTAAGTTCATCGAAATGGAGGCATTGTACGGCAGGTGTAACCGGGCATTTTTCTTGCCCCAATATTTAATGAATGCGATGTTTGCGGGCGCTTTCGCCGTCGCTTTCATGGATCTATCCTTACCCCTTCTGCATTCGGGGAAACCCGCACTACCTCTCCGCCGGCGCCGGTTATGGCCTCTTCTACCGCTACCCGCGTATCCGGTGAGGCAAGGGCAATCATACAGTCCCCGCACCCTGCACCTGATAGCTTTGCTCCCCATGCCCCCGCGCTTTTGGCTGCGGTAATCAGTGCCTCTAATTTTTCCGAACTTACCCCGAGATCGCGCAGATACTCCTGGTCAAAATCCATGAGCCTGCCGACGCGCTCCCAGTCTCCTGCAAGGATCTCTGCCTTCGCCTGATCCACGAGTTCGGCAATCCCTAAGAAGATCCTGTTCACTTTTTCCGGATACTTTTCCTGTTTACCTGCCACCATTTTGACAACATCCACCGTATTGCTTTTTACTTTGGTATACCCGATAACCAGCGGCATATCATCCACCGCAAGCGGATCAATGACCTTGCCGCCTTTTAAAAAATATAACGTCCCGCCGTATACCGCTGATGCCACGTCAAATCCCGACCCGGTACCCTGTATGGACAGGACTATATTGTAGGCAGCATCAAATAGTTTCCGCTCATCAATATCTGTATTACCCAGGCCGGCCAGAGCTTTCAGCGTGGCTACCGTCACGGCTGAAGATGAACCAAATCCGTAGCATCCGGAAAACGGACTTTTGGTCGAAAGGCGGAATCCGTTGTGCCGAATATGCCACTCGTTAGTCGCAAGTGTAATCGCCGCATCGACAAAACGCGTGTCTTTCACCTCCGGCGCATTGATCGTGATTTTTCCGTCACCGGTAGACTCAATGGAAACTGATAGCCGGATGTCCACTGCGGTCGTAATACACGGATGACCGTACACGACGGCGTGTTCTCCAAACAGCATGAGTTTTCCGGGTGCGCTGATTGTCATATATTTTTTTCCAACCGTATCCCTTCTTCTCCCAACGTAATCGGTATGCCGCCGCCCGGCCGCGGGTGGGAATAGCATAATAGATAACCTACTCCCGCGGTCCGTCCTCCTCCACCTAGAATTTTTGCCGCTCCTCCTGCCCGTTCTATCTTTCTGATGAGGGGAGTAATTTTTTTACTCACAACTCCCATTTCTTCAAGTGTCCTCTGTCCATACCTCATGGACGAAATCAATGCTTTTTCATCCCCTTCTTTTAACGCAACGGCAATCCGTTTTGTCTGATCTTCATTTTTATCAAATAATTTTTTGTAGCGCGATACGTGCTTTTGATATTCCGCACGGACCAGCGCAACCATCTTCCCCGTATTTTCTTTCGGCCGTCCCGTATCAATGAGAAAAAAATGGTGTAACGTGGAGGGCATTTTGAAGGGTAACTGCCAAAAACTCCGTAAAAACTCAAGCTCTTTTCTATACCACAAAAACCCTCCCGAGGTGACCATCGTGTTATCAGCGCCCGACGGATTTCCGTGTTGTTTTTTCTCGATTTCATAGGCTAATTGATTCGCGATCTGCGGATTCCAGACTTTTTTCAGATAATACGTCAGTGCGCCGACCACCGCGACCGCTACCGCGGCTGATGAGCCCAGATGATACCCCGCAGGAATATCCGATGTGACGGTAATTTTGACGTTTAGCGGTTTCTGCAGGTCGTATTCTTTCGATACAAACTCCGCGGCATGGCGTACATAATCGGAAGACTCCGTTGAGATAATTTTCAGAGATTTTGCCGGCTCAACGGAAACGGATAAACGGAGGTTTATTGCAGAAAGCAGAGCCGGTCTTCCGTACACCACCGCATGCTCGCCCATCAAATATATTTTTCCGGGAACCGATACTGTAATTTTCATATATAAACCATTAAACGGGTTTCACTTTAATCCCGTACGGGATAACACCCTCGGTTGTGGGCTCGGATATGCGCCGTACCACAACCCGGACTTTTCGCCCGGCAGCTAAATCATTTTCAGTCCAGTCAACCAGTTGAGCGATAATTCTTCCGTCTCCTCCTATGTCAACAACAACAACCGGATACGGGGCAAGGCTCGAAAACCCGCCGGGCGGCACGCGGACGACCGTCCAGGAAACAATAGTGCCCTCACGCCCGAGCATGCCCGCGATATATTTCTGGTTTCTCCAAATTTTTACCGGACTCTGCGTATTCATTTTTTTAAAATATGCACAACGGCGGTTGCTCCTGAACCTCCCACATTATGTGCTAAACCAATCTTCGCTTGTTTTACTTGACGTACTCCGGCCCTCCCCCGCAACTGCTCCACTAGTTCCACCACTTGTTTAATCCCTGTGGCTCCTACCGGATGCCCGCATCCTTTAAGCCCACCGGATGGATTAACAACCAAATGGTGGGATTTCCCCAACTGCGTTTCGCCGGCCATAATCGCGGCGGTGGCTTTTCCTTTTGCATAGAAACCCAAATCTTCCATCGCAAGTATTTCGGCAATCGTAAAACAATCATGGACCTCCGCAACATCAACATCCTCAGGTGAAATGGCAGCCTTAGTGTATGCGCGTTTTCCTGATTCCTTGGTTGCAGCAAGTTGTGTTAAAGATGCTCGCTTCGCAAGTCCCAATGAATCCGTCGCGACAGTGCTTGCTGCAATAGTAATACCGTGTGACGATTTCTTATTACTTACCACAACTGCTGATGCGCCGTCTGAAATGGGCGAACAATCCAGAAGCCGTAAAGGGTCGGCAATACGTGGGCTTCTGTGCAACCTGTTCAATGGTAATGGTTGTGTGAAATTGCGCGTTTGGGTTTAAGGATGCATGATAATGATTTTTGACGGCAACCGCGGCAAGCTGCTCCCGGGTCGTCCCGTATTCCATCATGTGCGCACGTGCGAGAATTGCATATAAACCCGGGAAGGTTGCACCTGCCACCCGTTCTTCTTCCGATCCCGCACCCATGAGGGCTGTGGCGACATCTTCCGGTTTATGGTCCGTCATTTTCTCCACCCCAAGAACAACCACGGTATCATATTGGCCTGACAGGACGCTGTTTACCGCGTTATGTAGCGCAAGGCCTCCGGATGCACATGCGCCTTCTACTTTAAAAGCGGGAACGGTAAGGCCTAATTCTTCGGCGAAAAACGCACCTAAATGCTCCTGTCCGGCAAGAATACCGGATAACATGTTTCCGACGAATAGTGCATGAACCCGCCGGATACCAATGCCGGCATCTTTCAGTGCGTTGCCGACAGCCTCACCCGCCAGCCGGCGGGGTGACGTTGCCCACAACTCCCCGAATTTTGTTGTTGCTGCCCCGGTTATAAATACGTTCATATTTTGTGTGTCTGCTTCAAATACTCAACATAATTGATGTAATTTTTTTTCACTATCTGTTGGGTGACTAAATCACCCCGCTTGCCGCGGATCCTTTGCACCCGCGACAATAGCGGGGTCGTTTCCCAGACAAAAGCGTCCGCACCGGCACCAGACCCATACGACGTCATGAATATCTTCTCTCCCGGTTTTGCTCTGTCCAGTACTGCGGCAAGCCCCAGCATGGCAGACGCGGCGTACGGATTGCCGATGTGATCCACCGTCAGGGACGCAGACAATTGTTCTTTACTAAAACCCAGCCTGCGGGCAACATCACGCGGAAACTTACCGTTAGGCATATGGAATACACAATAATCAAAATCCTCCGGTTTCGTATGAGTCTTGGTAAGTAATCGGGTTGCCGCCCCTATAACGTGCGCAAAATATGCCGGTTCACCGGTAAACCGACCGGCGTGGGAGGGATACCGGATACCGTCACGCCTCCAGAAGTCAGGTGTATCCGAGGAATAGGACGTGTATGCGAGAAGCTTGGCAATGAGCTGTTGTTTCTCGGATCTCGCGGAGCGAGATCTAGCTTCGCCAGACATAAGATACGCGGCTCCCGCTGCCGCCGAGGTATACTCCAGCGCGTCATGCGGCTTGCTTTGGGCAGTGTCCGCCCCGATGACCAAACCAAAGCCCGTCTGTCCGGACTCAATAAGTCCCGCAACCGCCTGTATACCGGCAGTTGCCGCCTTACAGGCAAATTCCAGATCCGCTGCCAAATAATTGTGTCCGACTCCCAATAGTTCTCCGACAATTGTTGAAGTGGGGTTCACGGCATACGGATGACTTTCCGAACCTACGAACAATGCTTCTATGTCCGCAGGCTTTCCCCGAAACGCCGCCAGACTATTGAATGCGGCTTGTAGCGCGATAGTAACCGCATCTTCATCCGTGCCAGGCACTGATTTTTCTTCGACCCCTAATGATCCCACCACTTCCCGGGGGTCCTTTTTCCACGCCGAGGCAATATCGGCAAGTTTAATCCGATACTCCGGAATATATGTACCGTATGAAACGATCCCGACCATTAGTTCCCTCCCCTTGCTAACGTTTTGTGCGCTTTTGCCAGTGTCCCTTCGGACAATGATGCCAACAGTGATACTTCTCCTGCCAAAACCGTGCCCGCTATAACTTCAGCAAAATTTCTGCTATCCTGCGCGCCAAAAAGTTTCAATGCTTCACGCTGGGTCGCCAGCCCTGTTCCTCCGCCGACGGTGCCGACCATGAGATCCGGCAGATACACACTTACATACAGATCTTTTTGTATAACCTCCGCTGTTGTTATCCCTAAACTTCCTTCCACAACATGTGCAATATCCTGGCCTGTTGCTAAAAACAGCGCTGCAACAATGTTTGCATAGTGCGCATTAAACGCCATCGAGCCGGACATCGCCGATCCTATCATGCATTTGGCAAGCCACACGTCATACATTTTCTGTGCGGTGGCTTTTAATACGCCCCGTAGAATTCTCTCCGGAATTGTGACCTCTGCCCACGCCTTGACACCACGCCCTTCAATAACGTTGAGCCACGAGGGCTTTTTGTCCACATCATAATTACCTGCTAAAGAAATACAGCGCGCTGTCGTTTGTGTTTCAATGAACTTAACAAGTTTTTGCGTCGCAATGGTCACCATGTTCATGCCCATGGCATCCTGGGTGTCAAAAACAAAACGCACATAGCGATATCGCCCTACCCCGCGATCCATATATTTTTTCAATGTGAGATGATGTGACGTTTGAGCGGCAATCTTCTGAAACTCCGCAAAATTTTTCACCAAAAAAGCATTCAGTTCACCACTTTCTTTGAGATTTTTTACTTTAAATACCGGTCCGCGGGTAGCACCCACCCTGTAGCTGTCAACCATTGCACCTCCTGATGCTGTAATAGCCTTGCATCCGCGGTTGACGGATGCCACAAGCGCCCCCTCGGTCGTTGCAAGCGGTACGTAATAATCCTTATGTGTAATACGAAGCGGGCCGGCAACACCTATGGGTATCTGTGCCGCGCCGATCATGTTTTCGCAATTCCGTGTCGAAGCAGCCGATTCATCCAGCGTAAAGGCGCCTATATGTTTCAAATCTATGGTAAGCTTTTTCTCAAAAGCCTTGCGTCTTTCCGAAACGGTTTTGTAATCCCTCATATTCATAAAAATGGAATTCTGAATATCCCTAAATGATACAGCCAATAGCTATACAGTCCCAGAATCGGGAGTGAGACCACCAATATAACCAGAATTTTTCCTAAACCCAGCCTGAGCCCGAACCGGAGTGATAAATACGCAATCGTCATTTTCCATAATAACAACGTGGTGGAAAACACGAGGAATAACACACTGAAAAGAATGCCCTGGACGCTTGTTGTGCGTGGCGGAGGCAACAGAAGATATAGGAGAGACGTAGTGAAAAACCAAAGAAGCGTAGGCAGAAGCGAATATCCCCACAGGACGGCAAGGCCCTTCAACCGTCCGTGGGCCCCAACCAACTTTCCCGCCGTCCAAAAAAGCGCAACGGCAAAAAGATATGTTCCCCCCGTCGCAGCACAAAGAACGATAAACTGGCGGGAAAGTAAAAACGGCCGGAATGAAGCAACTTTTACGAGTGACGCAAAAGCGAAATATACGGAAAGAAGTACCGCTACATATACAAGTTCTCCAAATCCACCGCGATCCGCAATCCTGCGGCAAGTCTCATATGGACGGGTAACAAGTCCTATAATATTCCTGCTGAATTCAACGAGCGCGACAATAAGCGATGTTTCCATGTATACGTATTAGTCGTAACGTGTGAGTTAAAACCCTCGCTGGAGGATGGAGACAAGGAGCGTAATAGCAGAGCCGATAAGTAAATACAATCCGATAACCACAATGACAGCTGAAAACACCAGTACCGGCCATGGCATAACCTTAAGCCGCCGGGCAATTGCTTTATAGAGAGGTGTGAACGGCCCCACCGTCTGCGGCGGCAGATCCGTCACCTCTTCCCACCGCTTTACAAACTTCTGATATGTGGTATTGGTCATATGGATATAAAATATTCAACAAAGGCTTTGCGCGCCCGGAAAAGCTGGGACTCGACACTCTTAAATGTCATGGCCAGGCGTTTTGCAATTTCCTCAACGGACAATCCGTCCAGATATTTAAGCATCAGTATCTGGCGGTGGCGCGGCAAGAGCCTACCCAATACCGCATGGATTTTCTCACGCACCAGGACGGCGTCCAGCTGTTCTTCGGGACTTACGAGCGGCGAAATAATCGCCTCAAGCTGCGGCATCTGGGAAAAGACTGCGTGTTTCAGCTTCTTTCTCCGGTAATAATCGATAACTTTGTGCTGGCAAATGGAAAATAAGAAGGTCTGGATGTTACTCTTTCCCTGAAAATCGCGGATAGCCTCCAGAAATGCGTAGAGCGTATCCTGCAAAACCTCTTCCGCGTCTGCCGGATTTGCGATCTTTCCGGCAATAAAACGCGAGAGCTTCGGGGCATACCTGCGGTAAAATATCAGCAGTGCCTGCCGGTCGCGCGCAAGAATCTTAGGGATGATGTTTGCGTCGTCCACAGGCTATAACTATAGCACAAATTGACAGTGGAATCACACTCCCGTACACTAAATGCATGGCTGTAAATATTGGTGACCCTAACGTTTTCGCTCCGGCGGCTACATTTACAGATTTTGGTCAAATTGTAACCCTTATCGTCAAAAATGCCGTCGTGTTTGCCGGCATTATCAGCTTTGTTTTATTGATTATAGGCGGATTCGGCGTTATTATGGGAACAGGGAGCGGTGATGCAAAACAAACCAATCAGGGAAAAAATGCGATAACCGGCGCGGTCATAGGACTTCTTATTGTCGTACTGTCTGTACTTATCGTACAGGTGATCGCCACCATAACGGGCTCGCCCATGTTAAAGCAGATAGTCGGACTGTAATAATTATGATCGGTATAGAAAAAATATTCGCACAGGACGCAACCAGTATTGTCGGGAAGGTCACAAACGACCAGATTGCTCCAGCATATCGGGGCATCGGTGGTCTTACAGTGTTTTTGACTAATATTCTCCGGCTTGTATTTGTAGTAGCGGGATTATTCGCCTTTTTTAACCTTATCCTAGCGGGATTCCAATTTATGAGTGCCGGCGGAGATTCCAAAGCGATTGAAAAAGCCATGAGTAAAATCTGGCAGTCGCTGATAGGACTTATCCTTGTCGTCGGATCGTTTGCTCTTGCCGCTCTCTTCGGATATTTATTATTCGGCGATGCAGGATTTATTTTAAATCCCAAGATTTACGCACCCAACCCATGACACTTCTTGCACAAACACAGGTTCCGCTCGGCCCTATCGGGGGTGAAGGATTGGGGCCATTCGGCAAAAACCCCGCCACAACGGGCACAGGAGCGCTTATCCAGGTAACCAACGCTATTTCGGCAATCGTCGGGTTTATGACGATCGCCGGCAGCATCTGGTTTTTATTCCAGCTCCTCTTCGGCGGATATGAGTGGATCTCCAGCGCGGGCGACGTAAAAAAGCTCACAACTGCCAGGCAGCGGATCATGAACGGGTTTTTCGGACTCATTATCGTCGTTGCCGCATGGATCATCATTGCGACGGTCGGTCAGTTCCTGGGCTATGACATTCTTGTCGGCGATCCCGCAAAAATCATAGAACAATTACAAATTAAATAAGGTATGAGAATAAATTTTCTTGCGCAAATCCGGAATCCCATCCTGCCTCCCGCTTTAGGGGGCGGTTCACACCCTGATGTAAGCCAGGGCGGCAACGCGCTGGGACTGCTTATCAGCAATCTGATCGGTGCGCTGTTTATCGCGGCGTTCTTACTCGCGTTCATGACTCTTATTACCAGCGGCCTTCAATGGATTACCGCGGGCGGAGATAAACAGGCACTTGAAAAGGCACGGAATGGTATCACCAACGCCATCATGGGGCTGGTGATTGTGGCGGCGGCGTTCGCCATCATGACGCTGGTCGGACGATTTTTCGGTATTGAACTCACGCACCTCACCATTCCGGGCATTAATCAATAGTTGACAAACCGAAGACGGTTGCGCAACAATGAGAGCAAGGATATAATAGAAACCGATCGTTATAAGGAGGAATTATGGAAAAGGTATTTGCACAGGCAGAAATTACTATCCCGCAACCCACGAACGTAAAAATCGGCGATATCGGGAAACTCATCAGTGCGCTCGTCGGTCTCCTCCTTATCCTTGCGGCACTCATGGCGTTCTTCTTCCTGATCCTGGGCGGTATTCAGTGGATCACGTCCGGCGGCGACAAAGCCGGTATGGAAGCAGCCCGCAATAAAATTACCCACGCGATTGTCGGACTTATAATCGTCGGCGCCGCATGGGCTGTCATGATTCTGGTCCAGAACTTCCTGGGCATACAGATCATCGGCGGATCAATCTCAATACCGTCACCGTTCTAAACCGCTCTCTTGTCTCTTGCCTACTAACGTAATCTGCGTGATAATGTTTGCATGGCTGATTGGTCAGGATGCTTCTCAACACTTCCAAATGCACAGGACGTGGCAACATTCAAATGTTTTGAGCCGATATTTATCAGCGTTGTTCAGGCGCTCACCGCGCTTGTGGGCGTTGCTTTATTTGTGATGCTCATCGTCGGGGGCTACGGATTCCTGTTATCCGGCGGAGACCAGAAAAAACTTGAGAAAGCGCGCGGTACGCTGACGGCGGCTATCACCGGCGTCGTTATTATCGTTGTTGCCTACCTGATACTGAAAACGATTTCTTTATTTACCGGCGTAGATGTCACACAATTTACCATCCCCAGCTATTAACACATTGACTCATACCAACATAGTTAGCATAATAGATCTATGAAGCGTACGCTGCTCGTATTCCTCGTTCTCATTCTCACTGGCTGGATTTTTGTGCCGGCAGCCCACGCACAAGCGATTAATCCGGCGCCCAGCGCAGAAGAATTCGGCGCGGTTGTAGACCAAAAATCTCAAAATGGACAAATGAGCAAAGAAGTGTATACCGTAAATACCCAGGTGCTCTACATGAACACATTCTCGTGCATGGCTACAGGCTGCAGCTCAAACCCTGCAAGCGCATTCTATTACGGTAAGAGCGCAATTGCTTCAATGCAAAACGTGGCAGTAGCCATGTATAACAATCCCCCTGCGGATCTGGCTCTGTGGATACGGGATACCGGACAAACGCTCGGATTCATGCCGCGTCAGGTGAATGCGCAGGGAATCGGGTTCAGCGGTCTCTCCGTTCTTCTTCCTCTCTGGAAGGGATTCCGTAATATTGCCTATGCCCTGCTTGCGGTCGTGATGGTTGTTATTGGTTTTATGGTTATGTTCCGGAAGAAAATCGATCCGAAGACCGTTGTGACGGTCCAGAATGCGCTACCGAAAATCGTCGTTACCCTTCTTCTGATTACGTTTTCTTATGCGATTGTCGGATTTATGATTGACCTCATGTATTTGATGATCGCGCTCATCGCATCACTGTTGATTCCCGTCAGTAACGGCGCACTAGCGCCAACAACGGGATCAACATACGTGAACGGAGGATTCTGGAATCTCTTTAGTGCGGTGTTCGGGGGGGGATTTGCTGCTGTCAATAACATTACAGATCTTCTCACCGGCGGCATTACTGCAGGCGCTACCGGTGCCGCGGAGGGTGCGCTCGCCCCGGTCATCGGTGCACTCATTTCAATTATCGTATCGCTTGTACTAGTCATTGCGTGGATTCGTATATTATTTATGCTAGTAGGCGCGTATATACAAATTCTTATCAGCGTGCTCATCGGTCCGCTGCAAATTCTCACCGAGGCATTCCCCGGCGGTACGGGCTTCTCGTCGTGGTTCAAAAATTTAATTTCCAATATTGCCGTATTCCCCGTTACCGCTGCGATGCTTATGGTCGGGACAATATTAGCCAATTTTGATCAGGGTGCAACCAAACTCTGGACCCCGCCGCTCCTCGCTAATGGAGGATCTTCGGGGTGGATCGGAGTTATCGGTCTGGGAATACTTCTCACTATTCCGGGTATGGCCAATTCCATCAAGCAGGCACTTAAAACTAAATCGCTTCTTGGCGGAACGGGCGGAGGACTGGGTGCTGCAAGCGGTATTGCCATGCAGGCAGTTCAAATCGGAAGCATGATATCCAGCCACAAAATTCAAAAACAAACACTACAAAGTAATAGAGATCTTCATAATGCTATTGAGGCTGGCAAAGGCAATCCCCCACCGCCTCCCGCAGAAGAAGGATAGACTATTATTTATGCCCGTCCGAATCTAGCCCCTGCTCTTTCATCGCAATCATTATTCCCACGGCGAGGGCTGCGGCCCAGGGTACCCACCAATACCGCATACCGAATTCGGCAAACTTGAACTGAAACCTTGTTTTATATTTATCCTTCAGATTGTGAAGAAACTCATGATGGGTGAATAATCCCGACTTCTCTATTTGCTGGATAAATCTTTCTGTCCCCAGCGCCTTAAGCGCATTACCGTGAAATCCCTTTACCGCTGCAGCTTCCGAAATGAATTCCTGACCGAATATTTTTGGCCACTCTTCCGGATTCGACTGTAATAATTCACGTAACTCGGATTGCCCGCTCAGGTCTGCATACCCCATGGCTAATTGCTTTGCGGGCCATAATAACGCCCGGACCAACGGCTTCCGCGCGTCCTGTGCAACAATATTGCGAATTAACCCCGGCAAGAACGGAACTGCTTGAATTATGCCCCGGTAAAAATCCTTTGCAACATTCTGGCTTAATACCGCATCTAGCATGATGGCAGATCGCTTTTCTGCAAAATATCCATCTTTATAACTGTTTATATCTCCCATAAGCTTCTTAAGTACGGGAATAAATGTCTTCTCTGGGTTATCCGGAAGGGAAACATCAGGGTCGTTTAGTATGGTCATCAGAGCGCTCCGTGCCTCAAGTCTTGACATGGCGTCGCCTTGGTCGGTCCGCCGTTGGCCCGACGCGCCTATGCGTTGAAAGTCCGCATCCGCAAGGTCGAAGTCGGACATGGTGAGCGTGATAGGCATGCCGCGCTGAGCAAACTGCTCCAGATACCCCTCTTCCGGTCGCGGATTAAAGACATGCTGCGCTGTCTGGATGATTTTAAGATAATCAACTTTAAGCGCGTCTATTTGTTCGCGAGCCGTAATACCGACTGCATGAAAAAGCGTATCATCAAATACCTCATTAAAATCGGTGGGGGTACCCAAGTTAAATATCCCACGCTCAAAAAAGTTATGGCCCGGAGGTGCGCTTCGCTCTGTAGTTACCCTGCGCTCTGCCAAACCTAAAATTGAGAAAAATTTCTTTCCTTCTGTGCTTCCTGGTGAAACATCGATGTGTACCGCGCCCGTCGTACGCAGATTCTCTAAACTCGTATCCAGATCTTTACCGATAAGCTGAAAAATAAACGATGGCGTTCTGTGGGTCATTTCGGTTAATACCCTTCTTCTCTCAAAATAATTTTTTATTGCTTCGACTTCTTTTCGAGTTTCTGGAATTCTACCTTCATATGTTCCGAGCAGCTTCAACTGGGTGCCATATGCCATATGTCGTGCGTTTTCCCCAAATTTTTCCTGCAGCACCCGCCAGATTCCCTCTTCCGCCCTCCACGTACTGTAGTCAAACGGGCTCGTTGATTCCAACAGTGTTCCTGTGGCTAGCGTTGTATATCTGAGTCCGAATTTCTCTTTCGCTTTTTGGAGTACTGTCCTGTACCGCCGCTTCGGAATTGATTCTTCCTTTGCACTCTTACTATTATTTAATATCGGTACAAGTCTTTCGTTTTTATCTAGCGTCACACCCCGCAATGCACACAACTCTTCCTGTTCTACAGACATGATCCGGATGCCAACTTCCTTTCCTATACCAAAGCGCGCAAACACGAAGCGCTCGGGTACTTCGGTCCGCATGACGTATTCGAGGGTCTCGGGCATCACGTCTGCAGCTCCCGCCTCTATTTCGAGCCCCGGCATGTTGGAAAGATGCCCAACCAGAGAAAACAGCCGTTTGCTGCCCACCATATAGCGCCGGGCGGAAAACATTGCACGCCGTAACTTAATATTGTCTACCTCTTCATTCCACGTTCTCCCCTGCTGAAGAAATTTCAGCTTTACAAACGATTCGAGTTGTTTATGTGTACGAATCTCAAGCGGAGAAAATCCCTTGATTGCGTTAAGGTATTTGGGGTTGTACAACCCGCCTGGGGGTGGATGTTTTTCCAGGGTCACCAGTTTCCAGAGGTTTTCCAACTCGTGGTTTGCATTATCATTATATTTTACTAGAGCAGCTGCTTCAGTTATCGGATTGACGGGATCCTCAATTTCATCCGTCATGGCTTTAGTTACGGCAATTAGTCTGGCGAATTTCGGCGAGTTCGGAACAAACCATTCGTCATGAACAATGCTCCCGCGTGCTGCACGCATTGCATCTTCTGTCCGAATATACTCATTCCCATGAAAATCTGCTGGATTGCGGCGCCACGCTTCTTCCCGACTTATATGTTCTCCTATATGATGCGGATCGGGATCGGGAATAAGTTCCTTAAGATATCGCGTGTCTTTCTCACATTTAAATGCCTGCTCTGCTGCTAGTTCTCTGATCGTCTGCTCTTCCGCGGCAACGGCCTCGGGAGCAAATTTAATGCTTGCCTCATAATTAAGGGTGTTCGAGGCGATGGCGCTTGGTAAACTTTCCACGAGTTCTTTTTCATTTGCACCCCCAGTAATAGTACGGGTTGCGACAACGTTTCTCCTGTAATCGTTTTCCCATCGTTCCCTGGTTGCATTCACAATAGCACTCTCTTCCCCGTGCACATACCGGAGAAGATTTTCTATCTCCTTATATTCATAGGAGTCCGTAATATCCGGTTGATGTGCCTCGCTTCCACTGGTAAAAATGCGGTCTGATAAAAGTTCGTATGCCCTGTCAAAACCATCAAAGCCATCTTCGTCCGCCTTGGCACACATGGCTTTAATTTCCTCTTTACTCAGGCGTGTTTCAAACGTAAAATTCTTTGACTTCGGAATGGGCAGGTCATTATCCCTAAACCAATCTTTATCCACGGATATACGGGGAGAAATTTTAAACTTTAAATCTCTTTCTATACTATTTTTTATAACTAGCAACCGAGACAAAACCTCACGTTGAGATTGATTAAACCCTTTGGTATCAATTGCGTGGATTTGGTCAGAAAAAGAATCAAGAATTTCAAATTTTTCCACTTCTGTTGCTGCACCTGATAACTGTGAATTAAGCGCGCGGAATACATCCTGTGCCTCATTGGGTAAAGTTGAAAATAGTGCGGGGTCAAAATCCGGTGATGGCGCGGGCATCGCCCCTAGCCCCTGCTCCGTCAGTGCCTGTGACAACTGGCGGTCGCTCATCTCAAATCCGTCAACCCCCCGCAGGGTTTTCAGTTCCGCAACAAACGCTTTGGTTGTTACCTGGGTTTCGGGATCAAGATTAGAGCCCGCAAGTTGCGCCGCAGTCTGGAACATAAAATTGGGATTCTCTCGCACGTCTTCGGGGGCAAGCGCGATAATTGCAAGCGCTTCTGCTGATTCTGCGTTTTTTACCCGGGATGCTGCACGTACAACCCAGTGGTCTTCAGCTAAATCGGACGCTTTTATGGCAACAGAAAGATCCGCTTTGGCAATTCTGAACGCTTGTGAGGGGTCTTTGTCTAATATGGGAAGCTTGTTTCGGCCAACCCACTCGTGTAACCCCGTGGATACATGTACACCTTGGATTTTTGCTTCAACGACCACATGTTTGGCATTTTCAATAATGCGGTCGGTGCGGGCTTGTTTCGCGTCGGGAGCCGCTTTTTTTTCCGGATATATACGGTGTACAATCTTGGCAACCTCTTCCGGTTTCGGCTGTTTCGACTGTTCGCGCGCCGCCTTTAAAATATTTGCGATGACTTTGCTGACATTCGTTTCGGATTTTGTTTCCGCTTCTGCCATAGATACCACGATTGTATCGCGTCACGGAGGTGTCACGCAAGCAAGAGGTTGGATTAGGGTACTATCGGCAAATGGTGTTTGAAGTCGTTGGCGCGCACATGCGCAAGAACTTTATCAACGATTTCCTTGGAAAATCCTGCGGCAACAATCTCTTCGGTTGATTTTTTTCCGTCAAATGAGAGCGATAAAATCTCGTCCGCATCCTTGTAGGTAAACCCGAATTCTCCCTCGTCCGTCTGCCCCTCCCAGAGACCTGCTGTGGGTTTTTTGGCAAGAATTGTATCCGGCACTCCCAAGTATTTTGCAAGATCATAGACCTGCGTTTTATACAGACCGCGCAGGGGTTCGATATCGCTTGCCTCGTCCCCGAAGCGGGTAAAGTAGCCTAATAGGTACTCACTCTTATTCTCCGTACCCACGACCAGCGCACGGCGTTTTTTTGCATGATCATACAGAACCATCATACGTGCGCGTGCCATAAGATTTCCCTTCCGGATATTGTCCATGCCGAACTCTTTTGCAGTAATAGAATTAAGAACCGGCTGTATATCAATCCGTACAACATGAGACGGGGATATTTTTACCATTTCAATGATACTCATCGCGTCGAGTGTTGATTGCGTGCTTAAAGATCCGTACGGAAGTAAGACCGGGTACACATGATCAACCCCGATCGCACGCACGGCTAATATACAACTGACGGCCGAATCCACCCCTCCGGACAGCCCGATGACCGCATCGGAAAAACCGGCCGCGGCAAAAGAGTGATGTAAAAAATCGGAGAGGCGCCCTGAAACCGTTTTCGGATCAACGGATGTCATATAATTTGTGCTCATGGATGTAGGCAAGCACATCGGCAGGAATGAGCCCGACGACCGAATGTGACTGTTGCAGGCGCTTTCGCACCACAGTGGAAGAAATATTTGACGTAATAATGTCCGGAGAATCGATAAGCTGGAATCCGGGCGGGAGAGCCGTGGACGTGGGATACCCGTTCCTTGGAAACACAAAGAACGGTATTTCCTTGGAAAGCGCTTCGTGGTCCCTCCACCGCGGAAACTCTCCTAATATATCGCTGCCGACAATCCAAAAAAATTCATGTGTGTGCTTGGTTTTCAACCTGCGGATAGTGTCGATCGTATAGTTTGTCGCTTTCTGACTCGTCTCTTCCTCCGACACGACGATTCCCGGCTCTTCAATGAGCCGGGCCATGGCTAATCGTTCTTCCGCCGGCGATAAGGTCGGGTCCCAGCTGTGGGCAAAATACGGCATAAGCCAGATTTCGTCGAGTCCCATAATTTCCCTCGTCTGGCGGGCCAACAAGAGGTGTCCGAAATGCGGAGGGTCAAATGAGCCACCGAGAATTCCGATTTTCATGAGACAATTGTACCATAGGTGGTAGATCCCTCGGCAAGCTCGGGCTTAAAAATTTTCACGGAAAATTTTTAAGTTTTCACGGTCCTGATGCGCTTTGTGCTATTGCGCAGTAAAAAAAACACCCGTAAAATAAAAATGATCCCCTCGACGTCAATCGGGGAATGTTTGCATTCAATCTATGGAACAGCATCCGATACCGCAAAATGTCACCACGTTTCAATTCCGCCTGATCGGCGATATGACTTTGAAACAATTCGGGTATCTTGTGGGCGGGGCAGTCGTCGCCTACATCATATACAAACTACCGCTGCCATTTATTTTTACCGTGCCGCTGGCAGTATTTTCTGCGATTCTGGGATTCGGGCTGGCATTTGTACCGGTTGAAGAGCGTCCTATGGACGTGTGGGTTCTTTCGTTTATCAGGAGTATTTATAACCCGACGCAGTATGTATGGAAAAAACAGGTTTCACCTCCGGCTCAACCACAACCTCAATCAAACCTGCCGGCCGGTAGGGCGGTGGTTGTCCCGCCGCGGGCTGCCGAGCCCCAGACGCGCCGCGGAGATATTCTGCAAAATATTTTTATTCCTGCTCCCTCCTTCAGCGTACCGCCTCCCACGTCCCAGGAGGTCATTACGGTTGCTGCCCCCAAGCGAAGCCTGTTTGACATTCTTTCCGACTTTTGGACGCCCAAACCCAAAAAGGCACCTCCTGTTGCCATGCAGGCGGCTATACGGGCGCGTCAGATGGATTTTTCGCCTCCCCCGATTGTGAGACCCGCCCCAAGCGTCGCACGGGAGCTTGCGGATACCCAGCTCAAAGAATCGGTCCTTGAAGAAAAACTTAAAAAGCTCACGGCGGAGTTGGAAAGTAAAAACGCTGCGGAATCTCGTGTAGCGGAACTGCAGACGCAATTGACCGAACTCTTGGCCGAACAGGAAAAAATGATGACGGAAATGGCACATCTGCGAGCGCAAAGCAGCGCCCCGAAAATTGAGCCCACAACGACGACTACGACGCAAACGCCTTCCACACCCGCTATGCCCACCATCCAAGTCATTGGTCCCGGACGGGCGGCAAAAGTGGGTCTTCCGCGGCTTACCACGTTCCCCAATATCGTCACGGGGATCGTCAAGGATAAAGATAAAAATTTATTACCCGGTGTCCTCGTGACGGTGAAAGACAAAGAGGGTATGCCGCTGCGGGCCCTCAAAACAAACCGTCTCGGGCAATTTGCGGCATCCACCCAGCTTCCCAATGGCACGTATTTTGTAGAAGTAGAGGATCCGCGCCTGCGCTTTACCTTTGATCGGGCGCAAATCACGCTCAACGGATCGATCGTACCCGCGCTTGAAATTTTTGCAAAAACAGAAAAAGAAATAACACGAGCAAAACTTGAGAAAGAATTGTTCGGGACAACAACACAGTAATCGTATGCCGGATTCAATCGTGCCCATCCGCTCATCCACACAACTATTCACAGAAATAGAAACTATCGACCACGGGATTGTTATGTATACAGACGGCTCGTGTTCCATGGTCGTATCGGCGACCGCCGTCAATTTCGGATTGTTGTCCGAAAAAGAACAGGATGCCATTATTTATGCGTATGCGGGGCTCCTCAACTCCCTGTCGTTTCCGATTGAAATTCTTATCCGCACCCAACACAAAGACGTGACGGCATATCTGCAGACGCTGGAAGACCGCGAAAAAATACAGAAAAATCCGAAGCTTGCCGCAGCGATGCACGGATACCGCCTGTTTGTCGCAGCAACCGTTAAGGAAAAAGATGTTCTGGATAAGAAATTTTACATCGTCGTACCCTTCTCATATCTGGAGCTGGGCGTGAGCGCTAACGTACTTTTGGGCGGGTCAAAAAAACGGGGCCTCCCGTACCCGAGACCCTATATTTTTGAACGGGCGCTTATCGTCCTGGCGCCGAAAGGAGATCAGATCATCCGGCTTCTGAACCGCATCGGCCTGGCGGCGAAACAATTAACCAATGAGCAGCTTGTGCGCCTGTTCTATGAAATTTATAACCAGGGCGCGCCGATTGTCAACCCCACCAATATTGAGAAGGCGGTGGGAACGTAACCATATGGATGTATCGAGCGTTCAATCAGCAGTCAAAAAATTCGTCAATCCCGTGCCCGCCTCGACTCGCGAAGACGCACCGTCGACGCGAGGCGGGCCGTTAACCGTGAAAGATCTCATTGCCCCGCCGGCGATTGAAGTGGATTTTGATACGATAAAAATCGGCGACAGGTATTTCCGTACACTGTTTGTCGCCGGGTACCCGCGGTTTGTGTCCGCAAACTGGCTGGAGCCGCTTATATCGTTCAACCACACGCTGGACATTGCCATGTATGTGTACCCTACGAAAAGCGAGGAGGTTCTGGAAAACCTCAAGCGCAGGGTCGGGGAAATGGAGGCAACCATTCAGTCAGACATGAAGCGCGGGAGGGTTGTGGAGCCCTCGGTCCAGGTCGCCCTCGAGGACGCGGTTGCCCTCCAGCAGGAACTGGCCAAGGGCGCCCAGCGCTTTTTCCAGTTTGCCCTGTATATCACGATACCCGCAAAAAATCTTGAAGACCTCAACAAGACCACAAAACAGGTGGAGGCAACGCTTTCGTCGCTTCTTATTATTACCAAACGCGCAATTCTGCAGATGGAAGAAGGGTTTAAAGCCACGCTTCCCATGGGGCGGGACCAACTCGTTATCACACGCAATATGGACACCACGTCGCTCGCGACCACATTCCCCTTTACCACATCGGAGCTCACCGCCAACGAAGGAATTCTCTATGGTATTAATGAACACAATGATAGCCTGGTTATCTTTGACCGGTTTACGATGGAAAACGCCAATACCGTCGTGTTCGGGAAGTCCGGGAGCGGGAAAAGCTACATGGTGAAACTGGAAATCATGCGGAGCCTTATGTTTGACACGGAAGTGATTGTCATAGATCCGGAATCCGAATATGAATCGCTCTCCCACGCGCTCGGGGGCGAATACATCCGGTTTCATTTCGGATCAACGACAAAAATTAACCCGTTTGACCTCTCGCTCTTCACCCAAACCAAGGGAGAAGAGGAAGAAAGCGAGCTGAACCAGAAAATATTATCCCTGCACGGGTTTTTCCGCGTGGTTATGGGAAAACTCACCCCCACGGAAGACGCCATTCTGGACCGCGCGCTCATCCTTACCTATAAACAAAAAGGAATTACCCCTGACCCCGCCACACAAACGAAAGAGCCGCCGCTTATGGAAGATTTATATAAAGCTCTTATCGGCATGGAAGATCCTGCGGCCCGGGGCCTTGCGGACCGTATAGAAAAATTTGTTAAAGGAAGTCTGGTCGGCATCTTTGACCGGCAGACCAACGTAGAAATACGTAACCAACTGACGGTATTTTCGATACGGGATCTGGAAGACGAGCTGCGGCCTATCGCCATGTACCTCATCCTTGATTATATCTGGACGAAAATCCGCAGGGACATTAAGCGCCGGATCCTTATCGTTGACGAGGCGTGGTATATGATGAAATATCCGGACTCGGGGCAATTTTTGAATTCCATCGCCAAACGTGCGCGTAAATATTATCTGGGGCTCACGACCATTACCCAGGACGTCGAGGACTTTTTGTCCGTTGACCTGGGCAAATCCATCATCCAGAACAGCAGTGTCCAGATACTTCTCAAACAATCGTCCGCCGCCATTGATAAGGTGGCGCAGGTGTTTTATTTGTCCGAGGGAGAACAACACCTGCTTCTCTCTGCCGACATCGGCGAGGGCTTGTTTTTTGCCGGTCCGGCTCACGCGGCCATCCGCGTCATATCAAGCCCCGAAGAGCACGCGCTTGCCACCACCAAACCGCAGGAATTGGCAGAGAACAAAGCAAGCGTACAAAAACCCCGCCCGCTAACGCCTGCCAGCCCGCCAGCCAAACCAGGCGAGGCGGCCGGGGAGCGTAGCGATGGCGGGCAGGCAATGATGATAACCGAAGAGGATAAGAGCGCCCGGCCGACATTTACCGTAGAAAAGGTGTAACGCTATGGATGAATTTGCGTCATCACAGGAAACACAGAGGGCGCTCGGGATTTTGCTAAACCTCCAGGAAGATCCGGAAACGCTCGAGGGGTTTTTCAATAAATACCCGGGGGCAAATCCGTTCACGTCGTGGCCGTTTCCCAAACGGCCAACCGAGGCGTTCTTACGCTATTTTGAAACAACGGGGGCTGCGGGTGAGCAGGGCGCTCAGGCGGCAGCACTTCTTCCCAACAACATTGAAGAAGCAAAATTGAATGAGCTGGTTGAGGAGTTTGATAGGGAATTTGCCGACGCAAAAGCGCAGCGTGTCAATGCGGCTACCGCGTCAAAAAAATTCGTCAGGGCGTTAGTAGAAAACGCAAAAAAATCAAACGTAACTATTTCTGAAACAATTGCGGGAGGTTCTGGTGCGTACCCTGAGCAAACTTCTCCACAAGCTCCAGCGCCGCAGGAAATTCAGGGCGCGCCCCTCGAGTCGGTACCGGGTTGGGGTGATGTGTGGGACAGTGGGGATCAAGCTGAAAGCTTGGATATTTTTATTGGTAGTAAGAAGTCGACCTTGCAAGCGCAGGAGGCACAGGGCACACCTGTGACGCCGGAACGGATCAGGGAAATCGCCGTCGCCGCGATCCAGCGCCCTGGACCACCGGAAGAAAAAGAGCTCTTTTTCCATGCGCTCACGTCGTTTGCTTCTGAGCAACCCGACCGTGACGTAAAAGTGTTTGTGCCCCGCGCGGCCGAAGTCACGGATGCCGCAAAGGTTCTCTCCGCATCCATCGGCACATTTCCGGGGGCGCCATCATTCTCCGCGCTTGCAACAAATAATTTTCAAAAAGGTGCCGCGGGAATACTTGACGCTGTCGTACCGACGGCAGAAAAAGGGACCATCATTAATAAAATACTGCTGAAACCGCTGGACACTATCGTCAATCATCCCGAAACCCTCCCTCCGAATGTTTTGGCGACAATGACGGACAGGTGGGGAACAAATTTTGTCAACTCTGCGTGGTTTACCAGGCTCAGGACCGATGCAAACCGCATGATGGGTGATCAGGGTGCTGCACTAAAAATTACATCCAGATTTACGGCAATTGTATCCGATGTCGCCACAACGGTTTTCCGCGGACCGCCGATCGTAAACGTCATTACATACATGGAAACCTACCGGATCACCACCCCATTGAGTTACACGGTGGTCAGCGTTTCCCACTACGGCAATATCGCGCTTGGTTATGGCCAGCAGCTTCTCCGTATGGGCACCAATTATGTCATGAAGAAAGCGATTAAGGCGGGTGTTAAAGAGGCTGCGACAAAAGCAGCTGTCAGCACAGCAATGAAGGTGGGCGCTGAGGCTGTGGCGGGAGCAAGTACGGGTGGAATCGCCACGCTTGCAATGATCGCATCGGATTTTGCCAAGGGGCTGCTCCGGAAGGGCGCCGCCATCCTCAAAAGCTTGCTGTTCATGGGCAACAGCAAAAACCCTGAAGACAATTTGATTCTTGTTGCTATGGTGGGAATTGTAGCTGTTTTTTTTCTCCCGCTGTTTCCCTTGATAAACACGCCCTCGTTCAACCAATCCATGGTTGACACGTCTATTGCAACCAACGCGGGGGGCGGCATGACGGGCGGTCCGACTGTTAATTGCCAACTGACGCCTGACGATCCCTTGTGTAGTTTTATTGCCTGTACGGGTGATTGCCGCTGGCCCACCAGCGGCTATATAACCCAAGGCCCTAATACCGCAGTATTTTGTTCCGTAAGCACGTCTCATTCGTCGGGATCTGCGGCAAACGGCATTGATATTGCCAGTTTTTCCGGCGGCCCCGTCTATACGCCGAGGGCGGGAACCGTTGTTGAGGCTTACGCCGGCTGCGTAACCAATTCCGGGCACCTGGGAGACACGTGCGGCGGAAGCCCCTCATATGCAGGCTACGGCAATCATGTTATTCTAAAAACGGACGATGGGTATACACTCATTTTTGCGCACCTGGAGAGCACGCTGGGTGTTCAGGCGGGGCAACACGTTAACGCAAACGCACAGCTTGGGTGGATGGATCAGACAGGCAACTCCAGTGGTGCCCATCTGCACTTTGGCGTACTGTCGGGGGGCAATGTTCTGGATTTCGTGCCCACGGGAGATTCCGCGCTTTCGCCGGAGGCGATTAGCGGATGTGTGACAACTGCGGGATGTACAAAGCCGTGCCCGTCAACCCCTGTTAAGGCGGGGTCATAACGTATGAATAAAATATTGTTGATTGTGGGGGCCATATTTATTGTTGTAGTCGCAGTGGCCATCGTTTTGACCGTACATCAACCGTCATCTCCTGCCGGCCCGTCCCCGTCTCCGACACTTGCCGCTCCGGGCCCGACCGGTATATTCCCCCAGCCGCCGAAGGTTTCGTTCTCGTTTACCATGCCGCCTTCAATCCCCACATCGCTTCCAACGTATACGTTTCAGCCCCCAGGTCTTTCGTCAATTGAACAAACGGCGGTAAAAGCCGCCCCCGCCCTTGGCCTGGAACCAACCCCCGTCACGCTTGTCCGCGGAGGCTCGTATACCAAAACCTGGTCGCGGCCGAATGATGCAGCTCTTACGGTCACACAAACAAACGGCGCAATGTCCATCACCTTCCGCCAGGTAAAAAGTTCCAAGCCTCTGAGCCCGATCGCGCCGGAGGCCGCAGTCCAACAGTTTTTGATAGCGGTCATCCCTCCGACGCAAAATCTCAGCATTAAAGCCGCGGGAACTACCAACGGCCCGTTTGACGGGCTCCTTGTTATAGATACTCCCCCGCCGGCATCATTTAAGAATTATTTTTATTCCTATATTGTGGCTTCTTACCCGCTATTGACTGCCGACTTAAGTATCTCTCCCGTCTCCGTCATCGCCGACAGCGGAGGCATCATCCGTTCCGCAAATATTATTCCGCCGCCCGCATCGTTTCAGACGGGAACCGCAACGCCGCTATTAACACGCGACGAGGTTCTTGGCAGCCTTACTGCGGGGAGGGGCACGCTTCTTGATACACACAATCCTCAAACGCCCGAACAGGGAGTGGTCCCTGATTTTTCAAGCTTTGTTATTGAAGACAGTGCGATCGTGTATGCGCCGCAGAAGAATCTATTACTGCCCGCCCTCTATATGACCGGTACGGGAAAAACAGTGACCGGCGCCGTTCAAAACGCAACGCTGTTTCTGTGGCTGGTACCGGCAGGAAATGGTCAACTCTGAACTCTCACCGGCATGATGATGTGAAGATAGGAATCGTCCTTCACGGGCCGGAACACTCCTGAATTAAGAGATCCCGTCATTTCAAATAAAAGCTCTTCACCGGCAAACCCGTTGAGAAACTCCAGCAGAAACCTGCTGTTAAAGGCAATGTCTCCCCCGTCGCCGTCCACCTTGGCTTCCACCTCCACGTGGTTTTCCCCAACCTGCGGCGTGTTGGCAGACACGATCATTTTTTGGTTTTCAATATGGAGACGGAGAATGTTCGCGTTGTCCCTGGCAAATATGGACGCGGACTTTACCGCGCGTAGTAAGCTTGTTTTATCAACCAACACGCGTGTATTGTGCCGCGTGGGAACGATTTTTTCGATATTGGGATACTCACCGGCAATCGGGCGGGTATGAACCTGCGTATCCCCCACGCTAAACACCAGCTGCCCTTCCTGCGTCTCTATCATTTCTACGGCCGTCACGTCCTTTTCTTCCTGGCTCACTTTCACGACCTCTGAAAGGGCGCGTGCGGGTATGACGAAATTAAGGTCACCGAATTTCCCCGATGTTATTTTTTTCATGGACAGGCGGTATCCGTCCGTTGCCGCAAACAGTGCTGTCCCCTCCTGGGTGGTAATCTTTACGCCTGTGAGAAGCGGCCTCCCCTCGTCCGTTGCCGCGGCAAACAAAACACCCGTGAGAGCGTCTAGAAACGTCGTTTTATCCAGTTTCATTCCGGTTTTCTTTTTCAGGGATGAGACAGGGGGAAATTCAGACGCCGCCACACCGGGGATGGTTGCATTAACGCCGTTGCACCGGATATGAAGAGAGCCTTCCTTGACTACCATGTGAATCGTATCCTGAGGAAGGGACATAACAAGGTCGGTCAACAAACGCGAAGAAACGCAGATTCCCCCATCTTTCTCCACTTTTGCCCCAGCCAACACAACTTCCGTGGTCTCCATGTTCGTGGCAACGATCCTGAGCCGTGAGTCATCTGTGGTAAGAAGCACATTCTGCATGATGGGTAATTGGGTCTTTTGTGCGACAATTCTCCCCGTTCTTGTGAGCGCTTTTAAAAGATTTTCCTGAAGTATTGCAATGTTCATATTAATAGTAGCAGTAATAGAAATCGGTGTGGAAAAGTGTATGCTTTTTAGTTGATTGTGTCAACGGCCCAAAACAATTATTCAAATCGTGGAAAGAGAGTGGATAACAATGTGGATAACTCCGCGTGCGGAGTGGATAAGTGGAAAACTTTATGTTGATTGGGCCCATAATTTTTGTTTTATCCCCTCCACCGCTTCGCGGAGACGCGTGTTTGTGGACAATTCGCGCGTTATCGTCTCAACCCCGTGCATAATTGTCGTATGATCCCGTCCTCCAAGGGACCCGCCGATGTCCTCGTGGGTGAGGCCGAGCTCCGTGCGGCACAAATACATAAAAACCTGCCGAGGGCGCGCAATGGGACGGTCGCGCTTGGTACCCTTGAGAGCCGTGGTTTTGAGACCATAATACGCCGCTACGGAATCTAAAACTTCCTGCGGACTCACACGTTTTGCGGACTTAGATGGGATGGTGACGCCGTTTCCGTGGTTCTTAATGTTTAACAGCGACGAGACCATCTCCGCGGTGACAGCAGATTTGCGGGTGGCCACCTCGGTCGTAAGACGCCGCAGAAACCCCTCAATTGCGCGCGTATCGGTGATGTTTGCCGCCATAAGCTGTGCCGCTTCCGGCGGGACAGCAAGCCCCATGGCCCCCGCTTTAATATTTGCAATAGCAACCCGCAGCTCAAAATCCGGCGCAGCCACATCAACCGTAAGCCCTCCCTCAAATCGGCTGCGGAGGCGGTCCTCAAGCCGCGAAATCTCCGACGGCGGGCGGTCGCTCGTGAGAACGATCTGTCCCCCCTCGCGGTGGACCGTATTGAATGTATGGAAAAATTCCTCCTGCGCCGTCTGTTTGCCGGCAATAAATTGCACATCATCAACCAGTAGAAGTTGGGCACTCCGGTATTTCTGTTTAAACTGACGCGCGGACTTGGTCTGGATAGCTTCAATAATTTCATTCAAAAATTCTTCTCCCATACAATAGACGATGCGCATCGCAGGACGGGCAGCTAATAGTTGATTTGCAATGGCGTGCATGAGGTGGGTCTTTCCCACCCCTGTGCCGCCGTAAAAAAATAAAGGGTTGTATGACGTGCCGGGATGTTTGGCAACCGCGGTTGCTGCCGCATACGCCATCTGGTTGGTGGTTGACACGGCAAAACTTTCAAACGTTGCGTCGGGACGGATATGAAGACGGCGGGCAACCGATGAAATGCTTATTTCCTCGCGGCCGAGCGTCTGGGCGAAAAGCGGTCCCGCGCTGGAGGGATCAAGCGTTTCCTTTTTGGCAACGACCACGAATATCAGGCTCGTGTTTTGTTTTGCATGGTGGTCAAGGACGCTTTTGACAAGGCTGTAATAGCGGGTTTCAACAAGCGTACGCATGAGGGGGTTGGAAAATCCGATGGTGGCCACGTTGTCGGTAAAGGAGACGAGTGTCGAATGGGCAAAATGCGTTTGAAACGTGGCTTTTGAAACCGACAACTCAAGTTCCGACAACACAGACTTCCAGAGTTTGATAAGATCCATATAATACTCGCGTGGGCAACGTGTGGATAACTTGTCCACATACTAGGAAACTTGCCGGCGATTGTCAAGCGGGACATTTTGGTGATAGACTGAGAGGGAACTTGCTTTATTCATTTTTAAATCCTATAATTCATGATTGATATGAGCGCAGAGATACGGTACGCAAAAGAAAGCCCGCGGCTTATCAATTTTGCCGAAGCCTTCAAGGATGTTGCCCGAAGCCTTTCCCGCGCCTATATTGTCCCCAACTCGTTTTACGAACAGCCAGCCTCCATGGAACGGTTTGAAAAAGGGATTTCCATCAACAGCGCCAAGGAATTTTCGGACCACGCCACGTATGATGCTGATAAAGCAGCCGGTATTGCCGTAGAGATCGTAGGCTCACGGAAGCTGGCTAAGTTCGGGGTGACGACAAGTGCGGAACAACTGGCTGGCATGAGCCCTGATAACAAGATGGCAACCGACCGCAGCCTCACGATGGTTGTCCTACTACAGCGGGCGGCCAGACTGGAAGCACTATTAACCCCCTCAAGCGGGATACCGGAGGCATACGGGACTGCCCAGACTCAGGCCCGCCTGGCTCTGAATTTTGTGGAACGTGCTGCTAAGCTGGCCTGCGACTGGAATCCCAACTGGGGAAAACTCACACTGAAGAATGTCATTGCCAAGGCACGGGGCACCATAGATCCGCAGAAAGTTGCCCAGGCAGCCATGTTGGGTGTCCTGGCGCTTGCCGGATGCGACGGTGTTACGGTTAATTTCGTCACTCCCGACATTGCAACCCAGGGGACGGCACCGACAACTACGGATGTTGTTCCGGCTATGACGGAAACACAAGCCCTCACCTCAACGGTTACCATTGAGCCTACCCTAACTGAAACTCCCACCGTGACCCCCACGGAAACAGCCACCATCACCCCCATCGAAACTGTCGCCCCGACTCCGGCAGGCATAGAAATGCCCTTTGACACATCAAACCCGGAGACAATCACAGCAACAGACGGCAACCAATATGAGGGATATCTGATGGAGGATAAGTACGGCACACGGCTTGTTGATAATGCCAATAATATCCTATTGGTGAAAGATGGTGATGTCTGGCGGTTGCCGGAATCCCGAAATTATTCTGAGGCATATCCGGCCGTCTATTATGAAACAAAGATAGGAAACACAGACGGTTTTGAAATCCCCGTGACTATTGGTTTATCCCAGAATGCCCAGGATGGGGAAGATTTTAATTTTACGGAAGTCCATATGACCCAAAAGGGAGCTGATGACATAGCCCAGGTATATCTTCAGGACTGCTGGTTGCGGTACAAGTATGTTATGAATCACCCCGATGTTACCTATGATCAGTATCTGGATTTGTTAAAACAAGGGAAAGGTGATATAGCAATCTATGACATACTGGCTAAAAAAGAATTCCTTATTGATCCGAGACAGGGATTCTCTCTGGTTCTCACCGCGGATGGGCCGGGAACGATGCCTCTTAAATATCAATACAATAGCGCCTCCGGTTTTTATTATGGGGCCGATGAAACAGGAAGGTTGATGCGGGCAGAGAATCAAGCTTGGATCTATCACCTGAATCTTCAGGGCGACACGTCATATTTTCGGGATATTAACACGGTTTTTTTAATCGGAGCGCTTACTACCAGTTCGGACTTGGCTATATATTCTGACGCGTGCTTGGCACATGGTGTTCTGGCTGAATGCGGGATTCCGAATCCTCTTTCTGATCCGCTTGCTAGCGATATTGAAAATAGTACTCAACACCTAGCCGATGATTTTCAAGCCTTTAATTCTTATACATCCGACGACCCTCTCTTTACTTTGAAATAATCTCTTTGTTATACTGGATTCATGAAGTGGGCCAAGTGGCTGGTACTCATTGTGGTTCTTGTGTGGGGGTTGGTTGGCTGGCTTTTGCTTCAGACAAAGCTCGTTCAGTTTACCGCCGTCAATCAAATCCCCGGGTATAATTTCAGTGTTTCGGAAATCCTCGGGAATGTATTCCTGTATTCGCAAAAATATTCGACAAAACGCATAACAGGCAATATTACCAAAGTTACGGTAGTTTTTACCCCGGAAGTTCAGCACGCGGTGCAGCTTCTTGCGGGAAAGGATACCGCGGGAAATGACATCGAGTTTTCAAGCTTGGGAGCAACAACTCAAGGAGATCAGTTAACACTCTCCGTCCAATATAGTCCCGAAGCTTTTGCCAAGACGCAGACAGACCCAAATATGATGAGCAGGGACATGTATACGTACTTGTGTATGATTTTTGATCCCGGAAGACCAGCAAGGGATGTATGTACTCAAAAGGCAGAGGATTTTATAAAGAAGGCGAACGGCTTTCACTTGGGTAGGTTTGTGAAGCCGAAAAAAAAGATAAGCCTGAGGCTTTTTGAACAAGTCGAGGCAGGATGTCAGGGATCGATATTATGTGGAGGGACCCTTGGAGACAACTGGTGTAGCATCACTCATATATGGTGTGATCCTAACAATATTGGTTATTGTCACCAATTTGGCGGTGGAGGATCGTGTGTTTACCACGAATGGTGTGATTTAGGCGAAAACCAAATGAATTGTAATGCATGGGGCACTCAGAATCAGTGTACTAACCTAGATACCGTGGCGAGTTGTGACATAAGTTGCAATACCAGTAATGAACATTTTTGTACATGGATTCCCTCCTGTTCTCCTGACTGCAGTTGCGCAGCCGATATCTGCCAAGGATCTACGTGTGGTGATGGTTGCGGCGGAACATGTAACGGAACGAAGACCCCTGACTGCAGTTGCGCAGCCGACACCTGCATTGGATCGACCTGCGGAGATGGGTGCGGCGGAACCTGCGACGGAACGAAAGTATGCGTAGCATGCCAGGTAAACAGCATATCTCCGAACCCCCTGACCCTAAATACGGGGTCAACGGGAACGCTCACCGCCAATACGAGCGTACAAGGCGGGACTATATCCAATGTCACCTTTGTCTCGGGCAATACGAATGTTGCTACAATTAACCCGTCAAGCGACAGCAGCTCCCCCTACCAAACCGTTGCAACAGGCGGTACTGCGGGGTCATCTACGTTAACCGCCACGTGCCACATGCCCGGAGGACAGACGGGCACAGGCACGTCAACGATTACGGTTCCGACGCCTGATTGCACAGTTACCCTCACCCCGAATCCTGTAACGGTCGAAACCGGAGCCAAGGCAACCCTTCTTGCAACGGTAACGGCGACAAACAGCACGATTGCCCGCGTCACTTTTGTCTCAAATAACACCACTATTGCTACCGTAAGCCCTGCCAGTGACGATACTCTTCAATACCAAACAGAGGTAACCGGAGGCAACGGCGGATCGACCACCGTAACCGCCACGTGTCATATAAACGAATCGAACGAAACAGGTGCAGGGGACGCAACCATAAACGTTCCGTATCGCTGTGACGTTTCCGCTACGAATACCTGCGAGTTTGTGGGGAACGATATGACTATAAAAACAGACTGGGATGTTATATCACGCAACTTTCCCATCAATGCCATTCAGGGGCGGTTAAATCCGGAACCGTTTCCCAATTGGCCGAACGAAGAGGGCGACCTCTCGTTAAACCTTGGTAACACATTCTCAGGTACGCATAGATATCCCGGTATTATTCCGGATATAAAACAGTATTCCTCCAACATCGGTGTCTTTGCTGTGCCCATAGGCGGCAATCCGCAGGGATTTGCATGTGTATCTACTAACCTTCCATTTTACTGCCTGTCATCCGGCACCATTCAGGCCAGAGCACTGACCGTTAACCCGACGAACACCTCGTGCGCCACAATACGCGCGGGCGGCACGGGCGGCATCGCCGGTTCAACATTCACATTCTCCCCCTCCTCCCCTTCCCACCCCGCTCCAGTCCCGCCGTCCCAAGTCGGCAGCCAGTATATTGTGTACGATCCGGCAACAGCCGGGAACGGATATACGATCCAGCCTACTATTCCGGCAGGATATCTGCCCGCACGGTATTGCTGGCAACGGACTACGGCTCCAACCACCGGTGAAACCCAATCTGCGGATTTACCCGCTGGCGATACCCTTACGTGGGACATCGGCTACATGCACGGCGTTCCGTGGAGCCAGGCCAGCGGCGGCGACGTGTATGCGGCATTAGCGATGCAATCCCTCATACCCCCTCCTATCCCGCCGAATCCACATGACGTATTCATTAAGAACGGAACCGGCGGATATCCGGGCGTCGCCACGTACGGGACCAGCGCCAACTTTGACTGGAGCGGCATAACAAACGGCCAGGACTGGGTGTCAAGTCAAAAATGGCTGGCACACGACACGGCGCCGGCGCCCGACACGGACTACTACCAACTGATGGTGAGCCAGTTCGGCGGGTTCCCTGACAACCCGGATTGGACAGATCCCGCGTCCCCCATTCCGAAACCTGCTTCAAGAACCACCCCATATTATGTGCAGGGAAATATGAGCACATCAGGCGACTGGGTGGTTACAGCAGGTCAAAAAGTAATATTTATTGTTGACGGCAACCTGAGTATCGAAGGCAGGATTAATATTACCGGTACCGGGTTTGTCGCATTCATTGTTAATGGAAATATAACCATTGATCCGTCAGTGGGCGTGCCGTATATATCCAGCGTGCCGGTAGTTGAAGGAATATATATTACGGACCCGTCACATTCTTTCATTACAGGTACCGGTTCAGGACCTGCTACGGATCGGTTTGTCGGGCAGGGTTCGTTTATAGCAGGAAACTTCCTGCTCCAGCGGAACGTGAGAGACGCCGGCAACACCACCACAGCGTCAGAGCTGTTCCTCTATGACCCGCAACTACTCATGACCATGCCGGAGCCAATGAAGAAATTATCTGTGAGTTGGCAGGAAGTCGCCCCGTAGACAATACAGCGATGATTTTGGTATACTTGCCTCATGCCGAAGCGCGTTTATCAGCCGAAAAAGAAAAAACACATCCGGAAACACGGGTTCCGGCAGCGGATGCGTACGATCGGCGGCCGCAAGGTTTTGAAGCACCGCAGACTGGTCGGACGGCGCCGCGTGTCGGTTGTGTAACAAGGCAGGCAACTTCATATGCTTTCCCCTGATCATAGACTTCCCAAAGAAGAGATCGCCGCGATTCTGCGTCGCGGAATGCGTGTACATAGCGACAGTATTGAGCTTGTTTATAAAAAAACCACTCATGTCTCCCGTTTTGCGTTTATCGTATCGACAAAAATAGATAAACGCGCGACAAGCCGCAACAGGATGCGGCGGACCATGAGCGAATCGGTGCGGCTTCTATTGCCCAAAACCGGACAGGTTGACGGTATTCTTATCGCGAAAAAGAATTTTGCTGAATTACCCCAAGCAGAAGTAGAAAAAATTATCAGCAGGCTGCTTACCATATGAAACGGTTCATTTTAAAATCCATACGCTTTTACCAGCGCTATTTGTCCCCTGACACAGGTATATTAAAATCATTGTGGCTTGTGGACAGCGTATGCCGCTTCCGGCCCACGTGCAGCGAGTATACCTATGACGCAATCTCGCGCTATGGTATACTATACGGATCGTGGCTGGGGTTTAAACGCATTATCCGCTGCCACCCATTCAGCCGCGGCGGGTACGACCCAATACCAAATAAATAATAAGATACGTGAATAAAGAATATAAAAAATATTTGTTTATTATTTAATTTATGACAAATCCGAATCTCTGGAACCAAATTCTCGTCTGGCCGATTTTAAACGTCCTGATTGCCCTGTACAAACTTTTTGAATATTTACACATTCCCGGCCCCTTGGGATTTGCCGTCATCGGGCTTACCCTCATTATCCGGCTTATACTCTATCCTCTCATGGCGGCCCAACTGCGGAGCGCCAAAAAAATGGCACGGATCAAGCCCCACATGGACGCGCTTTCCATTAAACACAAAGATGATAAAAAAGCACTCCAAGCCGCGCAGATGGCTCTCTATAAAGAACACGGGGTAAATCCCGCCGCGGGCTGCCTTCCCCTCCTAATTCAAATGCCCGTCCTCATTGCGCTTTACAATGTGTTTTATCAGGTGTTGAATAACGGCAACATAACCAAAATAATGGGTGAGATTAATCAGGTCGTGTATCTGCCCGCATTTAAAATTACCAACTTGGATCTTAATTTTTTCGGCGTCAACCTTGCGCTCAAGCCGTCGCAGTTTCAGACATACGGGTATTTGCTTCTGCTGGTTCCTTTGATTACAGCCGCGCTCCAGTGGTGGCAGACAAAACTCATGATGCCCGCAATATCACCCACAGATACCAAATTCACCGCCGATGCTAAAGCTTTGGCGGTCAAGGGTGAAAAACCTAAACAGGACATGGCGGCAGATATGCAAAAACAAATGGCGATCATCACCCCTATCATGTTCGGATATTTCGCCTATACGTTCCCGTTGGGGCTCGCACTGTACTGGAACATCTTCGGGCTTTTTGGTATCCTGCAGCAGATCGCGATCAATAAAGAGAAATAATCATGGAACATATAGAAAAAGTAAAACAGATAACGGAAGATTTTTTGAAGCGGCTCGATGTTGCCGGTCAGGTCGTGGTTGATGTCGATGAAACCGGGGCGTACCGCGTACACATCGAAACGGAAGAGACGGGATTGCTCATCGGTTTCCACGGGAAAACACTTGAGAGTTTCCAGATTATTTTAGGACTGTTGGTTTCCAAAGAATTGGAGGCGTGGGTAAAAGTCTACGTCAACGTGGGTGATTACCGCGAAAAACGCGAAGAGGCGTTAATGCTTATGGCCCAGCACGCCGCTGAGCGCGCACTGGCCGCCGGCCGCCCGATAGAACTCCCCCACCTCTCACCGTCGGAACGCCGTGTTATTCACCTCACACTTGCCGGCGACGAGCGGGTGGAAACGGAATCCGTCGGCGAGGGCGCCGCCCGGACGCTCCTGGTGAAACCAAAGACGATTTAACGTATTATTAATGGGATGCACATGTTATTATTTTCCCTTCTTCTTGTTTTCCTGCCGACGCAACTGGGGTACCACGTCTGGCCGGATTGGGCGCTGGTTTTGGGAAGACGGATTGATTACATTTCCCCTACTCTCTATGCCACGGACATCCTCATTGTTTTACTTCTTGTCAGTTGGTGTATTGAGAAAAAAATAAATATATTTTACTTCAAAAAAATTCGCCGTTCAGCTCGGAATTAAAATCGTTTGTCTCTTTCTTTTTATTTTTCTGAATATATTATTTGCTGCTAACAGGATGGTCGCATTTTTTGCATGGATAAAAATTTTAGAACTGGCGGCGTTGGGAATATATATCATGTATGCAAAACCGAAACTTCCGCAAATTATTTTCCCGTTATCCATAGGTGTTTTTTATTCTTCATGTATCGCGATCATTCAATTTTTATTGCAGCATTCCATCGGAGGAATATTTTGGTTTTTGGGAGAACGGACGTTTTCAGCTTTTACCCCGGGTATTGCCCGGATCGATGATACTGTTTCAATTTTCAATTTTCATATTTCGTTATTTAAACTCCGCAGCTATGCAACATTTCCCCACCCGAATGTATTTGGAGGATTTTTAGCGGTAACGCTGCCGCTTATAGTTACGCAATTACGCGACAGGAAAAAAATATTTTTATATAACGACCATTGTTTTGGGACTCATTGCATTAGTACTGACATTCAGCAGAAGCGCATGGATTGTCGCGGCATTGGGTGGTGTATATCTGATATTTAAAAATAAGAAAAAATTATTTATTCCGGTTTTATTATTTGCAGCTCTCATAATTTTTTATATCGGAAACACATTCGGGTTTCAGGACGAGTCGGTCGTCGTACGCGAACAATTAAACGCGTCTGCAATTTCTATGTTCCGCACGTCCCCCGTTATCGGCAACGGACTGGGAAATTTTCTCGTGCAACTCCCTACCCATCTGGTCTCACGGACTGTTTATTTTTTACAGCCTGTCCACAATATTTATTTATTACTGCTGTCGGAAACCGGAATCATTGGATTTGCGATCTTTTTGTGGATCGTATGGAAAGCGGTTAAGACCATGGTGCCTACTATTTCTTTTATTCATGTTTCATTTTGTATGTTATTGCTTCTCGGTCTTGTCGATCACTACACGCTCACCCTCCAGCAGGGGCAATTGCTGTTTACCATTTTTCTTTCCCTGTCTTTGATACAATGATGATATGAAGAAAAGTGTGGCAATCAACACGGCAAGTCAGCTTATCGGGAGAGCGGTGAGCGCTGTTGTTACGTTTATCGTCACATTTTTGGTTGCCCGGCAGCTGGGGGCATCAGGATACGGAGATTTTGTAAAAATAACCACGTATATCGCATTCTTTTATTTGTTTGCGGATTTCGGGATCAATGCTATTTATCTGCAGCAGGCGGACGTCAAGACAAGTTGGCAGGCGCTTATTCTTCTTCGGACCATGGGAGGGCTCATCCTCATAGCACTCTCGTTGGGAATTGTCATGCTGCTGCCCGGTACGAGGACCGCGGGGTATACGTCTTTTGTGAGGCTGGGAATATTACTCTATTCCCCCACCATATTATTCCAGGCCTGGATTACGACCGGTAATGCGATATTCCAGAAAAAACTCCGGTATGATTTTTCTGCATGGGCAATTCTTTTCGGGTCGGTGGCAACCGTCGGATTGTTATGGGCGCTTCTGTTCGTGTGGACGGTGCCGGGAGTGACAGCGGCGATTCTTGCGCTGATTGCAGGCGCAGTCGTTACCGCGGCAGCAACAATCTTTTTTGCATTCCGTTTACACCCGATTGCCATACTCCCCATTTCCTGCGGAGATTTGAGGCGGCTGTTTCTCCCTTCCATACCGCTTGGGATTACCCTGCTTTTTAATCTTGTCTATTTCCGCGCGGATAGTGTGATCATAACGATTATGAGACCCACGGCAGAGGTCGGCATCTACGGCTTGGCGTATAAAGTATTTGAAGTGGTATTGGTGTTTCCGACATTTTTTATGAACGCCGTGTATCCCTTCATGGTTTCCCAGACCGCCGGAAAAAGTCACGGGAGACTGACAAAAATATTTACGCAGTCATTTATATTTCTATTATGCATGTCGGTTACGGCGGCAGCAGTGGTCTGGTTTGCGGCTCCCCTTCTTACGCTTGTTAAAAGCGATTTTGCTCCGAGCATCGGCGCCCTTCGCGTGTTATCGTTGGGTCTTCCCTTTTTCTTTGTGACGAGCGCAACCATGTGGGCACTCATTGCGTTAAAGAAAGCAACAACGCTCGCCGTCATTTACGGCGCGTCGATGATACTAAACATTGTCGGCAACAGTATATTTGTTCCGATCTACGGATTTATGGCAGCCGCGTGGTTGACCGGTATCTGCGAAGGATTGGTGCTGGTACTGAGCGGACTCGTTTTGGTACAATCATTTTCTCTTTCAAAAAAATAAGCATATGAAATTTATTGTGCATACCGATGGGGGAGCGAGGGGCAATCCGGGTCCGGCGGCAATCGGGGTGGTTATCGAAGACGGGACGAGAAAAATAATTCAAAAATTCGGCAGACGAATCGGCAAGGCGACGAATAATGTTGCGGAATATACTGCGGTTGCCGAATCTTTGAAAGCCCTTAAGCCGCTGGCGGGGGAGTCACCGGACATAGAATATTTTTTGGACTCGACGCTTGTCGTTAACCAACTCAACGGATTATTTAAAATTAAAGATCCGACCCTTCGGCAATTAGCGACGAATATACGGATTTTGGAACAGGAGGTCGGGGGAGTGGTTCATTATTCTACTATACCCCGCGAACAGAACCGGCGCGCGGATTTTCTGGTCAACCAGGCGCTTGACTCCCAATTTTCTTAGCCTCATGTCGGCTTGATCTTGTTGTACGTGGATGGAGCCCTTCTGATTCGTTGTTTTCGGTTGTCTTTTTTGTAATAATACAAGCGCCTGTCGTGCTTCCAATTATGCATTCTGCCGCAACATCAATTTCAACCGGTGATCAAACGATACGACCTGCAGCACGTATTGACACGCAGGATGAACCATCAGTATTACCGCTTCGGGAATACCTGGAGACACACGGCGTAGCTGTGTTTGTCAACAGAGTTCCCGAGGAAACCGCCATGTATCACCTCGCAATGGGCGACGGCGATTTTGTGAAAGATATTTTCTTCCGTACGAAAAGACATGGAGAAAAAAGACTCGCACTTATTGTGGGAAATACGCAAAACGGTCCCGTCCCGACGGACTATCATGAAAAAATTATCTATGTTGACCCGAAGGAAATTTCCCCTGTACAGGTAGTCGATATATTCGAGTTTTTTTTTACCTCGGAAAAAAATGTGCTGGATCTGCGAAAACCCCGACTAACCCGAATTGTACATGAGAATCTGCCCCCTATTCACACCCCGTCCGCCGTAACACACGTCACCGACCCTCCGCTGACCTCCGGCGATAAGGAACGGATAGGGAAAATTATCAAAGACGTATTCGGTGAACAGGAGAAGCCGCCACCCCGCCGGAGAAAAAAACGAAGGCAGTGGGTAATCGGCATCCTGATAGGGGCAGGAATAATTATTCTTCCGGTTGTCTGGTATCTCGTCAGTATTACCATTGCCGGTGCTCGCCCTGGCGTCAAATGCACGTGCAATTGCCGCCGGAGACGTCGGTGCGGTAGGCTGGCAATCCCGGGTTGCCGGGTACTGGATCGGACAGGGGAGCATCGTTCTTTCTGCCGCCGAAGTCCCGTTACGGTGGGTCGGTATGCAGGATTCGATCCGGGGGCAGGAACGACTTATATCGTTTTTTTCCGATGCACAGGCGGCTGCGGAAGATGTTCAATCCATGATGGTCGTGAGTCAGTCAGTCGCGTCCGGATTTTTGAATCAGATGGATGTTACCGGGAGCGGGACCACGCCGGCGGCAGACATAACGAATCTCCGGAGGTCATTAGACTCGGTTCAGAATACGTTGGGACTTGCCCAGGCGGAACTCACACTCCTTCTTAAAGACCGGACGTTTCCGTTTGGTATTCCTGTAGCCGCGCGGGAAGGAACGCGTATTGTTTCCCAGATTTCGACACTTAGGGATTTTGCATCAAATATGGATGAGCTCGTTTCCTTATTTTTACAACTAGCAGGATTTAAAGAGCCCCGGACGTATCTTATCTTACTGCAAAACAGCGCCGAACTACGGCCGACCGGCGGATTTATCGGCAGCGTTGCACTTGCGTCATTTGCTGACGGACGGATGACTGACCTGCAAATACATGACGTCTATACGTTTGACGGACAGTTGAAAGGACACGTGGATCCTCCCGTACCCGTGCGGGAGTTGCTTGGTCAGGAACACTGGTATTTGCGTGATTCAAACTGGGATCCTGACTTTGCCGTGAGTGCCGCCAGAGCGGCATGGTTTTTCCAGAAAGAAAGCGGGACCAATGTAGATGGGGTACTGGCCGTCAACACACCGCTGATCGTCGGCGTGCTAAAAGCCACAGGACCGATCGATCTACCCGACTACAATGACCGTGTCACTGCGGATAATTTTTACGGAAAATCTCTCTACTATACGCAAAACGATTCTTTTCCGGGATCCACCCAAAAAAAAGATTTTTTGGGAACACTGGCGCGCGCTCTTATCACAAAAATTACGACCAGCAGAACTACCGACATGCCCGCGTTGTTCCGCGCTTTGACCTCAGCCCTTTCCGGGCATGATATTCTCATGATGTTCGGGAGTGAAGAGCTCGAATCGGTCGTCGACCATTACGGCTGGGCAGGCAGGGTGCCGTCCACTACCGGTTGCACGGGGAGTGAGCAGGTCAATTGCAGTTTTGATCCGCTGATTAGTGTCGAAGCCAATATGGGAGTGAATAAAGCGAATTATTTTGTATCACGGATCGTGGACAGGCAGGTAACAATAGACGTCAATGGAATCATCAACGAAACAATACGCGAGATCATCAGGAATGACAGCACGCAGGATCAAAATTTACCCTATCGCACATATCTTCGCTTGCTATTGCCGGCGGATGTGTCGGTTGCCGGAGTCACTCTTGACGGGGTGAAGGTTACGACGAGGAAAGACATGGCGAAAGCGCCGACCTTGCCGTATCTTGAACGCACGGATCTCACCAGTGCCTCGTATGTGCTGGGAATCGGCGTAGATATTCCGTCGGGTAGTGAAAAGCAGTTAGAAGTGACGTATACGAGGGGAAACGCCGTCACATTCGGTCCGTCGGGGGCTGTTCTGGACCTGTTTGTCCAGAAGCAGCCGGGCGTGAGCGATACGCCGGTTCATACGGTTGTGCGGTATCCTCCTGAATGGACCGCAGGCCTTGAGGAGCAGGTATCCGGAACCACGGGCCAGGACTTTATTGCAAACACAGGCCAACTCGAGTACAATACGGTTCTTACTGAAGACCGTCTTACGCGTATCCGGTTTACGAAATAACAATGAAAAAATATTCCTTAACAGCCCAACCGCGCAGTGTTGTCGGACGTAAAGTGAAACAATTACGTGCGCAGGGTCAGATTCCCGGAACAGTGTACGGCAAAAACGTCAAGAGTGTTTCGGTTGCCGTTGGGGTAGCGGCATTCGATAAGATATACAAAGAAGCAGGGGAGACAGGACTTGTTGAGCTTGCGGTAGGGAAGGATTTACGACCGGTACTAGTGCACATGATTCAGCGGCACCCCGTTACGAACCACGTATTGCATGTTGAATTTCATCAGGTGAATTTGAAAGAAAAAGTACATACAAAAGTACCGCTGGTTCTTACCGGTGATGCACCGGCGGTTGTCGGGAAAGTCGGCGTGCTTTTGACGCTTATTGATGAGGTTGAGGTAGAAGCATTACCAACCGATTTGCCGGAAAAACTGAATGTTGATGTTTCAAAATTGGCAGAAGTGAATCAGGAAGTCAACGTAGGGGATCTTAAAGTTCCCGCAGGCGTTACCGTGCTCACCGCTAAAGATCAGTCAGTCGTACGTGTGGGGGCCCTGATAAGTAAAGAAGCAGAAGCAGAAGCTGCCGCAGAAGCCGCCGCAGCCGCTGCAGCCGCCGCAGAAGCCGCCGCTGCAGCCACACCGGCCGCAGGGGCACCGCCGGCAGGCGCACCGGAAGCGGGCGCACCGGCCGCAGAAAAACCTCCGCCAGCTGGCGGACCAGTTGAGACTACTCCAAAAGCTTCGAAGTAAACTCAGTCAGACGATTGAGGTTTGTATTATTGGGATCAATATCCAGCGCCCGGGTTAGATACGTGTACGTTTGGGTGAGATTTCCCTCCTGATAGGAGAGTGCCGCCAGTTGTATATAGGCATCGCGGTAGTCCGGGTGGACGACAAGAACTTTTTTCCAATACTCTTCCTGTTGTTGGCGTCTTACCGGCTCGTTTTGCCACGCCAGAAGCATATCGCTTGGGTCTGTTGCGGCGCTCAGCACATTCCCCGGGAATAATTCATGAGCCAGAAGCAGCTCCTGCATGCCTTGATTTTTTGTCCCGTTTTTCCACAGGACGCGCGCCAGCGTCACGTGCGCATTCCATGATAACGGGTGGTGAAATACGTCAATAAGCTCGCCGGAATAGGCCAGGGGCTTGGCCCAGAGAAGGACATTGAAGCTGAGGAACGTAACAAGCAGTATCCAGAGGACGAAGTTTCCTACCCACGAAAAGAGTCGTGCGGTGAATATACGGGAAATATGCGGGAATTTTAGCCTCATACGTAAATGTGGTACCATTGTAGGCATGGAAAGGGATATTTGCAATGGCTAGTGACAAACGGATTGCCATAATAGTCCAGACGCTTAACAATGCGTACCCAAAAGCGCATATTATCCTTCATTATTCGAACCCCTGGGAACTGTTGGTTGCGGTAGTACTTTCAGCCCAGTGTACCGACGTGACCGTGAATAAAGTTACCCAAAAGCTTTTTACCAAGTACAAAACACTGGACGCCTACGTTCGCGCCGATCTTATGGAGTTTGAGGGTGATATCAAATCTACGGGGTTTTATCATGCCAAAGCCAAAAACGTGCTGGCGGCGGCCAGACTCATTCAAACGAAATTCGCCAGTACGGTGCCCGATACAATGGAGGAATTGCTCACGGTTCCCGGTGTCGCGCGGAAAACCGCAAATGTCGTATTGGGAAATGCGTACGGTGTGGTAGTGGGGATTGCCGTCGATACGCACGTCCTGCGGTTGAGCCAGCGGCTGAGATTCGTCGATCTCACGAAGATCGGCGGTAAAAAACTCATGGTTTTTGAGCGCAGCGGGAAGGTATATATTGATTACACGAAAGATGCGGACCCGGTAAAAATTGAAAAAGAACTTATGGCACTCATTCCTAAAAAAGACTGGTTTGGGCTTACGTACCTTCTTATCGATCACGGACGCGCCGTGTGCCGTGCGCAAAACCCCAATTGCGCGGCGTGTACGGTCAGTCATCTGTGTCCGTCCTCCCGCTTGCAGGGATGAGAGCACTATGGTATCCTTTCCCCATTATCCGTTACATATAAAGGAGACGATATGGCGCGAAAAAAAGCAGTAATAAAATTACCCCCGGAAAATCTTATGCCCGCAGAATCTGCCAAACCAAAACGCCGGTTCCCGGTTACGAAGATCGCGCTTGCCGTGGTTCTACTCGGGTTAGTGGCGATCTTTGTCTCAAATAAGGGGCTGTTAGTTGCGGCTATTGTCAACGGGCAGCCGATATTCCGGTGGCAGCTCAACAGCGTTTTGACCAGCAGATACGGGCAGCAAACTCTGGATAGTATGGTAAGCGAAATGCTCGTGGATTCAGAAGCGAAGAAATCCGGTGTTACGGTGTCCCAGGAGGAAATCGCCAAAAAAGAATCGGATCTTGTGACGAGTCTGGGCAGCGGCGTACGTCTGGAGGACGTCCTTGCGTATCAGGGAATGACCAAAGCGGATTTTGAAGAGCAGATCCGGCTGCAGCTTACCGTCGAGAAATTACTGGGGAAAGACATCACGATCACGGACGCCCAGATATCAGATTATATAGCTACCAACGCGTCCACGCTGACGGCAACGGATGAGGCGGGCCTGCGGGAAGAAGCCAGACAGGCTATTTTTTCCCAGGAACTGAACAACAAGCTGCAAACGTGGTTTGCTGATGTGAAAGCAAAAGCAAGCGTTCTCCGGTTTTTGTAACGCAGATGAAGAATACGTATATCCTTGGAGCAGTTTTATTTGTGACGATTGTCGGAGGCGCAGTTGTCTGGAAATCAGCGACAAAAAGTTCAGAGTCGGCATTAAAAAAGGAGAATGTTGTACCGACAAGCGTACCGACAGTTCAGTCAACGGTAGGCGAGACACCAATTGCTACACCGACAGTACCTATGATAAACCAATATTCGAGCCCGCCGCCGGTGACCATTAATCCCGATAAAACCTATACGGCAACGATTGTGACGGATAAGGGCTCAATGGTTGTTCAATTATTTGCCAAAGAGACACCTGTGACGGTCAATAATTTTGTTTTTCTTGCCCGTGCAGGGTTTTATACGAATACGGTTTTTCACCGCGTCATAAAAGGATTTATGATTCAGGGCGGTGATCCGAAGGGCAACGGGACCGGCGGCCCGGGTTATTCGTTTGCCGACGAGAAAATAACCCGTGACTACACCCGCGGTACTATTGCCATGGCCAACAGCGGCCCCAACACAAACGGCAGCCAGTTTTTTATTATGCATGCGACCTATGCGTTGCCCAAACAATACGTCATATTCGGCGCGATTGATCCGTCTGATTCCGCCAGTTTTGCCACGCTTGACGCCATCGCCACGTCGCCCGTAACTAATAACGGAATGGGGGAGGACTCCAAACCCGTTACCCTCACTGTGATACAATCAATAGATATAAAGGAGGAATAATTATGCCGTGGTATTTAGGAAACGGTTCAATGATGTCCAGCGGTCTTTTCGGGTGGGGAATCATTCCCATTGCGATCTGGTCTTTGCTTTGGACCGGACTGGCACTCTGGTACGCCGCCCAGCGTCGTGAGAAGTGGTGGTTTATCCTATTCCTATTGGTTCACACCCTGGGGATACTGGAGATCATCTATCTACTCTTTGTCGTAAAAGCATTCAGCGGCAAGAAGACAACGCGTAAATCCCGATGAAAACATGGAAGCGTCTCCATGACAATCCCGTTCTCTGGGAGCGGTATTTCATCCGTGAAAAGGTCATCCGCAGGCTGCGGTCTTTTTTTGAAAAAGAGAAGTTCCACGAAATAGAAACGCCCCTCCTCATTCCACATCCGCCGGCAGAATCGTACTTGGACGTATTTGAAACGAAACTGTTGGACCGCCGGCGCCGCGCAGCCCCTGCGTATCTCTCGACGTCGCCTGAAGTGCCGCTGAAGAAGCTCATGGCCGCGGGATTGGGAAATTGCTTCTCACTCACGAAAAGTTTCCGTAATATGGAAACCCAAAGTACGCTGCATAATCCGGAATTTACGATTCTCGAATGGTACCGGGTCGGCGCCGATTATTTCGATATTATGAACGACTGCGAGAGGCTGCTCGCGGCACTAACCGGCGGAAATACACTGACTTATCAGGGGCAAAAAATCAACCTTGCGGCTCCCTGGGAGCGTATAACAGTGGCTGGTGCGTTTAAAAAATATGCGGATGTAAATCTTGATGAATTTTTTGACCATGCCCCGTCAATTGCCGTAAAAAAAGGATATAAAGCAGAGAATAATACCTGGGAAGAACTGTATAATCAAATTTTTCTTAATGAAATTGAACCGAAATTAGGCAGGATGAAACCAACAATCCTGTATGAGTTTCCGGCCGCTGTCGCAGCGCTTGCGCGTCTTAAGGAAAGCGACCTGCGGTATGCGAAACGGTTTGAATTTTATATCGGGGGGCTCGAGCTGGGGGATGCGTATGATGAACTGACGGACCCGGTTGAGCAGGAAGTACGGTTCAAAAAAGAGATCGATAGCCTGAAGCGTCTGGGGAAAACCGTGTATGACTACGACCATGATTTTATCGAAGCGCTCAACGTAGGATTGCCCGCATGCAGCGGAATTGCCGTGGGTGTCGACCGGCTCGTTATGCTTTTGGCCGATGTAACAAATATTGCCGATACGCTGTTTTTCCCCGCCGCAGAAGAGTTTCCGTTACCGGAAAAACCGTAATTTTGATATAATACGCCCAGGATCCGCCGACCGGGGGATTTTTCTTTTATTATGAGCACCATAAATACCGGAGATTTCACCAAAAATACCTTCATCGAATTTAAAGGCGAGCCGCATCAGATTGTGGAATTCCAGCACGTGAATCCCGGTAAAGGGTCGGCGTTTGTACGCACCCGGCTTAAATCTTTAAAAACCGGCAAAGTACAGGAGTTTACATTTAAAGCCGGTGAATCCGTGACGGAAGTTTCGATCGCCACACGCGAAATGCAGTATCTCTATAAAGAAGGCGATACCTACGTTTTTATGGACAATACGTCCTATGAACAATTTAATATCCCGGCCTCCATGCTGGGCATTTATGTGAATTATTTAAAACCGAATGATGTCTATCAGGTGCTGGTAACCGGTGAGGAAGCCGTAGGCCTGCGGTTCCCCAAAAAAGTGCGCCTCAAGGTGACGGAAGCGACCGAAGGGGCAAAGGGCAACACCGTATCGGGGGCAACCAAAACCGTGATTGTCGAGACCGGCGCCGTTGTTACCGTGCCGCTCTTTATTAAAGAGGGCGAAACGATCGCCATTGACCCCGAAACCGGCACGTACCTCGAACGCGCGTAATCCACTGCGTGATACACTGGAATAGTGGCACGTAAATCTGTTAACCGCAGAATTATTCTCATTTTGGCAATTATCGCCGTATTGCTGGTTACCTATGTCGTAAGCCGGAAAGAGGCTGTGCCAGCACAGCCGGTTGACGTAACGCTGCAGGCTGTTTCTGAAGAAATGACCCGGGTAACACGCGTCGTTGACGGAGATACGATAGAAATCGAAGGCGGAAGGCGCGTCAGATACATCGGTATCGATACCCCGGAAACTACCGAATGTTTCGGCAATACTGCAACGGATGAAAATAGCAGGTTAGTGAGCGGAAAAACAGTCCGGTTAGTGAGCGATATTTCGGATAAAGATGCCTACGGTCGTCTGCTGCGGTATGTGTATGCCGGCGATGTATTTGTGAACGACACGCTCGTGCGGCAGGGATTTGCAGCAGCCGAACCCATAAAACCCGATATACAGTATGCGTCCCAATTTCTCACTGCACAAAACGAAGCAAAACAGGAAAACAGGGGAGTATGGCAGGCGTGCCAAAAATAAAAACATAGTAACGTATTAATATATTAACAGAATGATTTCATCAAAAATGATACGTCTTTATAAGGAAATAATTGAGTCTCACCGGTAACAAGGGATAGAATGGAATAATGAAATTTAAATTGCCACAGCTTCACAGGTCGCTCCGCGTGTTTGCGGTAGGTGTTGCCGCTATTGTTATTGTGATAGTGAGCTTTATGACGGCTACCAGCTGGATTATGTTGAATCAACGATTTGCACGGGCTACCGGCGACAACCAACTGCTTACGGATAACGTTGCTTCACTCTCCGCAGAACTTACCACCCTTAAAAATCAGGATCAGTATGAACGGAATCAACTGTTGCAAAACGATATCAGTCACATTGAGTCAACATATACACAGGCAGTTTCTGCATACGAGGATCTTTTACGGTTGAAAGATAACGAAAAAATTACATCAAAATTTGATTCGGCGTTTGCAGACATCCTTTCACTATTGGCCAGAAGAAATTACGCGACTGCATCCGCAGAACTTGCTAAATTCCGGACGGATGTAAAAACAGAACAGGATCACATTGCCGCGGCATTTACGATCCCGACGAATGTTCCGTCAAATAATGCCGCTCCCGGCTCCGGATATAGCAGGCAATCGGTAACGAGTGACGCCGGAAATTTTCTTGTTGATATCATTGCGGCGGATTTAGGGAATACTCGGGTGATTGTGGATACCGCGTCAGACGGCACATGTACGAAAGATTGTGCTGTGTTGTCGCTGGGAGATTACGTATCGCGTAGCGGCGCCTACGCCGGAGTCAACGGGTCGTATTTTTGCCCTGCCGACTATCCTTCCTGTGCGGACAAGAAAAATTCTTTTGATACACTGCTCATGAACAAAAATAAAGTCTATTTTAACTCTGACAACAACACATACAGTACCGTCCCCGCTGTGATTTTCGGCAGTGGTTTTATTCGGTTCATAGGCCAGTCGCTCGAGTGGGGGCGAGATACCAGCATTGACAGTATGATCGCCATGCAACCACTCCTCGTGTCCGGGGGAGCCGTAGTTTTTGGCGGGAATAGTGATCCGAAAGAGGGGGCAAAAGGAACGCGCGCATTTGTTGCAAATAAAGGAAATACCGTTTTTATCGGAGTTGTGCACAATGCGACCGTCGCGGAGTCGGCGCGTGTTATGAATGCGTTAGGCATGGATAATGCATTAAATCTCGACGACGGCGGTTCGGCCGCGCTCTGGAGCGGGGGATACAAAGTCGGCCCGGGCAGAAATATTCCCAATGCAGTACTTCTTGTGAAAAAATAATTCCGTTGACACCCTTCAGTAACCATGGAACAATAGAATCATGGATGATGAGACTATAAACAGGGAAGTTCTATACGGATCAAACGGTACGCCGATTCCCATCGAAGAAACTCCGGAAATACCCATGGATATGCCTGAGGAGCCGCAATCGCAGATTCCGCCGCCTCCGCCGATGCCCGCCGTAACGCACACATCCGTGATTCTGCCGGTTCTCATTTTGATTGTCCTCGTCGTTGCGGGTATAGTTTATTTTCCATACATAAAGCCGTTTATATCAGGATTGAGCCTGAATAAACCGGTGACGATATCAGTTACCACGACACCCGCCGGGCAGAGCCCTCTGGGCGGTGCCCCGACGCCGGCGGACCCTTTCGCCGGATGGAAAACATTAACCGTTGCCGGAAATTCGTATAAATTGCCGCCGGATGTTTCGGCGCCCGGGTGTGATGTGACGGGATGCATATCTCAGGGAACAATGTTACCCGGAGGTACACGGTTAACAGTTTCGCCTAAAACCGTAACCCAATCCCTTTCAAGCCTGAGAGGCGCGGTCGTGACAGACGTTTTAGGTACGGCATTTACCAGTCACGAGGCAACGGTATCAGGGCGCACTGCCATTGAATATGCCGGTACGTTTTCGGGACGGACAAGCGGTGGGTACGGATTTAGTGAAATGCACGGATTTATGATCGAAGTAACGCCGACGTTAACCCTTGAAATCAATCATTTTACACCCACAGGAGTGACTGCGGATTGGGCTAGCGACGACGCGTTATTTACTCAAATTATTTCAACACTTTCATTCACTTCAGAACTACCCGTTACCACAGAAACTCCGGTACCTGCAACAAGTTCGGGCGATTAACGGGGCCCGCCTGCCATCGCTACGCTAAGGCGTTAGCGGGCAGGCCAGGAGGAAACAATAAGCGGTGTATCGGTTTTCCGCGGCATTTTACCCCAGATTTCTTCCGTGACGAACGGCATGAACGGATGAAGAAGTTTTAACAAAGTGAGATACACATGCCGCAGTACCGCAAGGGCTTGCTCATCACCGGCCTTAAACCGTTCTTTGTTTTTTTCCAGATGGACATCGGCGAGTTTGTGCCAGGAAAAGTCATAGATCTTTTTTGCAGCATCAGAATATCTGTATGCCTCCATATTTTTGGTTACAGCTGCAGTCAGCGTTTTAAGATCGGCAAGAATTTTTTTATCGCTTGCATCCGTAAGTTTCATGCCCGCGTCATAGAAAGGAACAGGTCTGTTGTTAAAATTCATGAGCATAAACCGCCCGATGTTCCAGAGTTTGTTGGCGTAGTTTCGCATACCGCGGATTTTGTCCTCGGAAAGCGACTGGTCGTTTCCTGCAGCCGTACCGAATACGAGCGAGAACCGGAGCGCATCCGCGCCGTATTGGTCGGCCATTTTCAGCGGATTAATCGCGTTTCCCTTACTTTTGCTCATTTTCTGGCCTTTGGCATCGCGAACCAACCCGTGAAGATAGACCGTTTTAAACGGGACCTGCCCGGTAACATAGAGCCCCAGCATAATCATCCGGCAGACCCACCACGGGAGGATGTCGTATCCTGTTTCCATAACCGACGTCGGATAAAAATACTCGAAATCGCTTGAGTTTTCGGATTTCAGCGTTGCAAACGGCCACTGGCCGGACGAAAACCATGTGTCAAACGTATCGATGTCCTGCGCCAGCCGGGTGCCGCCGCATTTGGTACAGTTCGAAGGCGTTTCGCCTTCAGTTACGACCCAATATTCCTGTTGGGGAGTAGAGCAGTCCTCACATTTCCATGCCGGGATCCGTATGCCCCACACGATCTGACGCGATATGTTCCAATCATGAAAGTTGGTAAGCCACTGGTGTGCAATTTTTTCAAACCGTTTCGGGACGAACGCGATGTTCCTTTCTTTGATTGATTTTTTTGCGGCATCGGTGAGCGGCTTAACCTTTATGTACCACTGGGACAGGGGGAGCGGCTCCAGGACATTGCCGCACTTGTAGCAGGTGGCGACCGTATGGGTGTACGTGTTGTCAATATGGTCCATAAGACCCCGCGCGACCATATCTTTGACGATTTGTTCGCGTGCTGCCTTCACTTTCATTCCCGCGTACGGACCGGCAATTTTAGTGAGCCTGCCGTCAAATCCGATGACCTGTTTGGCGGGCAGATTGTGGCGTTTGGCGATTTCAAAATCCGTCATATCGTGGTATGGGGTCACTTTGGCAACGCCGGTGCCGAATGCCGGATCAATCGCCGAATCCGCAACCACTACCACCGTAAACGGCCCCAACAATCCTTCGACCGTAATTTCTTTTCCGATCCAACCCGCGTACCGTTTATCTTTCGGATTGACCGCAACGGCGGTGTCGCCGAATTTAGTTTCGGGGCGTACTGTAGCTAAAATGAACGGCCCGTATTTCATGTAATACAACGGATCCGTACGTTCTACATGCTTTACCTCGAGATCAGAGAAACTCGTGCCGTCACGCGTGCAGTAGTTTACCAGTCTCGCGTCGCGGTACACGAGTCCGTCATCGAATAATTTTTTAAACGTTTGATAGACGATAGCGACAATTTTAGGATCTAATGTAAAAATATTCCGGCTCCAATCGAGTGAAAAACCCAAGCGCCGGAGTTGACTCTCCATAGTGCCGCGGTTTGCCGCAACAAAGTCCCAGATGTTTTTGTAGAGCGTTTCGCGGTTAAAATCAAAGCGGCTTTTACCCTGTTTAGCGAGATATTTTTCATACACATACTGCGTTTCAAATCCCGCATGGTCCGCGCCGGGGAGCCAGAGGGTGGGGTCGCCTTTCATGCGGTGGTAGCGTGTCATGATGTCCTCCACGACATACATTGCGTGGCCAAGATGCAGATCAGCGTTCGCGTTGGGGGGAGGGAGAATGACGGAAAAAGGGGTTTTTGACCCGTCCATTTTCGGACTGAAATATCCCGCCTTTTCCCAGAGTTCGTAGATTTTTCCTTCAACCGCCTGCGGATTATACGCTTTGTCCATACTAGTATTTTACACTTTGCGCCGGTAAATAGTTACATCGGGCATCGCTTTATGGATTGCTTGAATAATTGAGTTTAAATCAGCGCCGGAAAGTGTTGGTACAGGATCAGGCCTCTCAAGAGGAAGACATTGGTGGGAGCGCAGTAAACGCATTGCACCTGAATAAGCGTGATTTAGCGCGTTAGATCCGTGTCCGTATCCGACAAACGTTTCTTTGCAATCCGGACACATTACCTGCCGTTCAAAAGATGAGCTCATATATTAGCGCGTATTGTAGTGGGAATGGGGCGATGGAACAAGGGGAAAGGTTTACAGTTCCTCGAGTTTGACGGTATCCGTTGCTTTATCCTTGACGAGTTCAAGGTAGCGTTCGGTTGTGGAGAGGCGTTTGTGGCCGACGAGTTTTGATAAGGTCGTTATCGACGTTCCTGCCATGAGATGATGGGCAATAAACGTGTGCCGTAGGTCATTGACCTTTGCCCCCTCAATACCCGCAATACGGAAATACCTGTCAATAGCCGTACGGATATTGCGGATTAAAAGCGCCCGGCCGGTTTTGGTGACAAAGAGTGCGTGGCTGGCAGCAGAGGGGTTTCGTACCGCAATATAGCGGTCCAGCGCCTCTTTGGCGGCCTTGTTTAAGGGAACCGAACGCTGCGCATGTCCTTCCTGGGCGGCGATAAATAATTCGTTGCCTTTAATGTCGGCAAGCGTAAGGGCGGCAAGTTCACCGATGCGTATACCGGTTTGCAGAAATAGTTCAACGATGGCGTATATCCGTATATCTCCGCGGCACGCGTCTCTGAGCGCCCGGTATTCAATTTTTGACAAGATACGCGGCGGTTTGACCTCATATTTTGGGTGTTCGATTTCGATTGCAGGATCCATCGTAATGGCACCGGAGGCCTTTAGAAATCGGAAAAAGGTCTTTATGGAGTTAATTTTCCGTGAAATGGATTTAGGTGTGTAGCTGTCTGACGCGAGCTTTTTTAAGAACGCCTCGAGTTCATCGCGGGACACTTCCGTAATCGTTTTCTTGCCCATATTGGCAAGAAACGTGATCACCTGTTCGATGTCTTTGCCGTATGCTACGATAGTAGCGCGGGCGCGCCTGCGGCTTTCAAGATATTCGGTAAATTGTTTATGGGAGGTTTTGAGATCTATAGCCATACGTTCGTTAGAGTCCTATAATATCATGGAATACGCTTGACTTCAAGGGAGCAAAATATGGGCAGAAAACTGGTCCGGGCCGTTATCCTTATTATCTTTATTACCATCGGGATCGGGATTGTACGGTCTGTTTATACGCTATCGCAAAAAAAAGGGATTATCAGCGAGCGTCAACATGTGCTAAGTGGGCTAATCACCCAAAACAATCAACTACAACAACAGCTTCGCGAGGCTACCAGTTCTGCTTTCATTGAACAGGCGGCGCGGGATAAACTCGGCCTCGTGCGGGAAGGGGAGACGGTGGTTATTATGGACAAGTCGCAGATTTTAAATCCGGACAACGAAAAAAATCCTCAGAAAGTACCCCCGTGGAAGCAGTGGTGGAGTTTGTTTTTTTAGTGCCAGCGGCGGGATTCGGACCTGCGACCCACGCCTTATGAAGACGCTGCTCTACCACTGAGCTACGCTGGCCTGCAACAGCACCTATTTTACCGGTTTTGAGGCGCGAAGGCAATAAAAACCCGCCGTTTGGCGGATTTTTAAATTTGGTTGCGGGGCCAGGAGGCGCGCCTGGTCTAGAAGATTATGCTATTCTCGTTTTCTCCCATCCCTGAGAGTGTCGGACTATATCATCCCCCCCTTTCTACCTAGAAGGAGGGGGTTTGGCGTATAGTCTCTACGGATTCTCCGATGTAGCATCGGAGTCTTTCCTCGGTATTACCCTTCGCCATCCGACGGATTGGGTTTCACCGATACAGCCAAATTTTCATCCGATATTTGCATATCGACGGGCCCACATTGAGCCTTCTGTGCGACTCTACACTACCCCGCGCTCTTTCTAAAGAACACCGATATTATACCCCATATCATCATATGCCGTCAATTTGGTTGACATATTTTAGAACCCAGGTTACTATAATAATAGTTCCAATATGGCCAAATCAAAAGAACGGATTATTGCTCGAAAGTTACGAAAAAAAGGGCTAGGAATAAAAACTATTGCTCACCGCCTAATTATTTCTTCCAGTACGGTAAGCTTATGGTGCCGGGATATCAGCATGAGCGCTGAACAAATCCAAACACTACAAACCAACTCTCGTGATCCGTACTATGGAAAACGACTCATATACATTCAAAAACAGCAGGGCGACCGCATGAAAAAAATTGAAAAGCTCCGAAAAGAGGGGATCGAAGAAGTAGGCTCATTATCTAAGCGAGAATTATTTGTGTTAGGTATAAGTTTGTATTGGGCAGAGGGATTCAAAAAAGATAATTTGGTAGGGTTTGCTAATTCTGATCCGGCCATGATCAGATTTTTCATGCGTTGGCTTTCTACCTGCTGTCACGTCCCAAAAGCTTATATTAAAGTTCGATTGGGATTAAATGAACAATACAAAGAGAAAGTGTTAGAGATGCAGAATTACTGGTTACACGAATTGGGATTATCAAAACAGCAGTTCCAAAAACCATTTTTTCAGAAGGTGAAATGGAAGAAAATTTATGAACATCCAGAACGGTATCATGGTGTGTTACGGGTGCGGGTTGCAAAAAGCACTGATTTACTGCGCAAAATTCATGGATGGATAGAAGGTTTGCAGCGCAGTAAGTAAACGGCGCGCCTCCCGGCCCCGCAACCAAGATACAAAAAAGCCCCATTTCTGGGGCTTTTTTATTTTGTTTATCAACAAATTCGTTTACCAATTCCGTCCGCCTCGGTCATCTCCTCGTCCACCACCACCTCCACCCCGATATCCGCCTCCGCCGCCGCCGCCGAATCCGCGGTTTTCGCGCGGAACCATAGGTTTGGCTTCGTTGACGACGATTGCACGTCCGTCAAGCGTTTTGCCGTTTAATTCTGCGATAGCCTTCTTAGCTTCATCGTCCGAACTCATTTCAACAAATCCGAATCCCCGGGATTTACCGGAAAATTTATCGGTAATAATTTTGGCTGATGTTACCGTGCCTGCTGCCGCGAAAAAGTTTTTCAGTGAGTCGTCTGTCGTGTCCCATGAAAGTCCTCCAACAAATAATTTAAGTGCCATAAATAGTTTTCACCTCCTCAGGTTACCTTACTATTACCTGACCTACGGGTCACGAACAGAAAGGGTTAGTGGGCATATTGTACCACGACCGGGGTAGGGTAGGATATGTTCTAAAAAATATGTTGCCACGAGATTTGTATGATTTCATACAAATCTCGTTCTCAATGAGGTTAGTTTTTAGTTCTAGTTTGACCCACTACGATAACGTGGTATAATGGCATCAAGTTAATACAAGCGTTGATCCGGAGGGTTGGAACCGGGGAATGCTGACTCTTAAATCAAGTACGGAGCCGAAACCGTAAAAAGACAGGAACGCATGTCACGAAAGTGGAGTGCGTCAAGAAGAAGGTTATTCTTTGACGTCCCCGTGAGGGGATTTTTCATAGGAAAACAGCGTACGGTGGCACAGCCGCGAAGGCCCGTACAAATATCCAACCATGGGTATTTGTACGGGTTTTTTTGTGTTAGGCGGATAGCTCAACGGTAGAGTGCTTGTCTCCAAAACAAGCGATTGTAGGTTCAAGTCCTACTCCGCCTGCCTATGAAGTATAAAGTTTGGAAAACAAAAGGACGGGAATATTGGCGAAACGATAGCCAAGGTGTGACGTGTTTTATTATTAATATTTTTTAAGGAGCAATTATGAAAAAACAAAACATATTGGATAGTCGGGAGCTACCAAAAGCGTATCTCAATCTCCCGTATTATTTGAATAAATATCTTGGGGAGTTACCGGCGCCACCGCTGGATCCCAAAACGAAGCAGCCGATCGGTCCGGAGGCTCTGGCGCGGCTGTTTCCGATGGAACTTATCCGTCAGGAGGTTTCTTTGGAAAAGGAGATTCCCATTCCGGATGAGGTGCGGGAGTTGTACAAAATGTACCGGCCGTCGCCGCTTTTACGGGCTAAGCGGTTGGAAAAAGCGCTGGGGACGCCGGCCCATATTTATTTCAAATATGAGGGAGTCTCGCCGGTCGGGAGCCATAAGTTCAATACCGCCCTGGCGCAGGTGTATTACAACAAAAAGGAAGGGGTTACCGGTCTTACGACCGAAACCGGTGCCGGTCAGTGGGGGTCGGCACTCGCGCTTGCATGCAAATTGTTTGACATGAAGTGCCGGGTGTTTATGGTACGGACGTCCTATGATCACAAGCCGTACAGGAAGACGGTCATGCATCTGTATGGAGCAAAGGTTACTGCCAGTCCATCAAAAGAAACAGCCGCAGGACGGGCATTCCTGAAAAAGGATCCGGACACAACCGGAAGTCTTGGTATGGCAATTTCCGAGGCGATTGAGGTAGCGGCAACGACGCCAAACACGCACTACGCGTTAGGGAGCGTCCTCAATCACGTGATGCTCCACCAGACCATTATCGGTCTGGAGGCTAAAAAGCAAATGGGAAAGGAGAATGAGTATCCGGATATTGTCATCGGGTGCTGCGGGGGAGGGAGCAACCTAGCAGGCATTGCGTTTCCGTTTGTCGCAGATAAACTAAGCGGCAAAAAGAAACACCTGCGGATTGTTGCCGTCGAGCCGACTGCATGCCCGTCTCTGACTCGCGGGCAGTACCGGTATGACTCGGGAGATACGGCCGGGCTTACACCACTCATGAAAATGTATACGGTGGGCAGCGATTATGTGCCGTCCCCCATTCATGCAGGAGGACTGCGGTATCACGGGGATGCACCGCTCGTGAGCTTTTTGTATTACAAAAAGCTTATCGAGGCAGTCGCATATGGGCAAAAAGAAGTATTTGAGGCGGCGGAGCTTTTTGCACAAACAGAGGGAATTATTCCGGCGCCGGAGTCCGCGCACGCGATAAAGCAAGTTATTGTTGAGGCCATCCGTGCCAAAAAGGAAGGGAAAAAGAAAACAATTCTTTTTAACCTATCAGGTCACGGATTGTTGGACCTGGGGGCCTATGAGGAGTTTTTAGAAGGGAGAATGAAATAGGGGATACATAATATGCCGCCCCGCAAAAAGTGCGGGGCGGCATGATAGAATGAAAGTAGCGTTATGAAACGAATTTTGTCAGGTATCACGCCGAGCGGGGACGGGAGTCTCCATATAGGAAATTATCTGGGGGCAGTCCGGCAATTCAAAAAGTTGTCAGAGAATCATGACTGCTTCCTTTTCGTGGCTGATTTGCATGCATTGACGACTATCCAGGATAAAGTGCAGTTGCAGAAAAATATCGAAACCTTAATTTTGAATGAGCTTGCGCTTCTCGGAGATTTAAAGAACATTACGTTTTTCCGCCAGTCGGATGTCACAGCGCACACCGAGCTGCAGTCTGTTCTCAATAACGTGACGCCATTGGGGCTACTGAAGCGTGCGCATGCGTATAAGGATAAACTCCAAAAAGATACGGCGGAAGATGACATCAATGTCGGGTTATTCAGCTATCCGATGCTGATGGCTGCAGATATACTGTTGTATAAGCCCGATCTTGTGCCCGTAGGGAAGGATCAGAAGCAGCATATTGAAATTGCCCGCGATGTCGGAGAGCGTTTTAACAGAATTTTTACAAAACAGGTGTTTAAAATCCCGGAACCGTTCATTCCGGAGGCGGTTGCGGTTATTCCGGGAACCGACGGGAAACGGAAAATGAGTAAATCCCTCGGAAACATCATCAGTATTTTTGAAAATGAAGACATTATTAAAAAACAAGTGATGAGTACATATACGGATCCCACCCGGAAACACGCCACTGACCCCGGACATATTGAGGGGAACATGGTGTTTACATATCTGGAATTTTTCGGGGACAAGGTAAAAGTTGACCATCTGAAAGAGATCTATATTAAAGGCCAAGTATCAGATATTGAGGTAAAAAATTATTTATTCGAATCTCTAATGAGAACATTCAAAGATGCGCGGAAAAGATACCGGGATTTGAAAAACTATCCGGAAAAAGTCAAGAAGATTTTAGAGGAGGGAGCGAATAAAGCGCGGACAGTTGCGAAAACGACAATGGATGAAGTACGGGATGTCATAGGACTGAAAAATGCATATTCATTAACTAATATATTAAATGGACCGATAACGATTGATGATTTTGCACGTATCGAGATGAGCGTCGGGAAGGTGCTGGAAGCGACTACTAAAGAGGGCAGCGAGAAGCTCATCCGGTTGGTTGTGGATGTTGGGGAAGAAAAACCCCGGGTTATATTTACCGCTGTCAGGCCGTTTGGCTATGCGCCGGATTATTTCGCAGGAAAACAATTTTTCTTTATTACAAATCTTGCACCCCGTAAGATGATGGATGAATATTCACAGGGGATGGTTATGGCCGTAGACGGATCGGATGGGAAACCTCAGTTTATATCTGCAGAAGGGATGTCTGTGGGCGCCAAAATCCGTTAATTGGCAGCGAGGTACTCTTTTACTTTGTTAATAACCTGTGCGGGCGTAAAATCGCTCTTAATCATATATCCCTGAGCACCGAGCTTCATTGCTTTGGCAATTGTTGTTTCCTGTCCCAGGTTTGACAGTACGATGACGGCGCGATTGTGATTCATCGGCGGCGTCTCATTTTTTATTTTATCGAGGATCGCGAGGCCGTCCATTTTCGGCAGCATAATGTCCAACAGCACAAGATCGTATCCTCCGTGGAATATCTTTTGATACCCGTCCTCACCGTCACTCGCGTGTTCGACATAGAACCCTTCCTCCTCGAGAATTTCCACATAGAGCTCTCGTATATACTGATCGTCTTCAACGATGAGGATTTTTTTTGCCGGTTTGGGAAGTTCGGTCATAGTTCTTCTATTATACTCATATCGGCAGGGTAAAGGTAAATGTGGAACCTTTTCTGGGCGCTGACGTCACCCGGATTTTTCCGCCGTGAAGTTCCACATACTGCTTACTGATATAAAGCCCTAGCCCCGTACTGTTTCCCGGCATGGCAACCAGGGAGTTTTCAAGCCTGCCGAATTTTGTAAATAATAACGGTATCTCTTCAGGGCGGATTCCCGAGCCGGTATCCGTGACGGATATTTCAAGAAATCCGTCTTTCGCTCTGGCGCCCATGGTTATGCTGCCGTTGGCTGGGGTGAACTTGAGTGAATTGCCGACCAGATTTTCCAATACCTGGTGGATTTTTTCTGGATCCGCCTGGACCATTGGGATAGCATCTTCTGTTGTCACTTTCAGATTTATTTGCGTTTCCGCCGCCCGTCCCTGCAGCTCGGTTTGAACGTCAGCAAACAGTTTTCCCACATCAAGTGGCACCTTTTTGATGGTAACGCGCCCGCTTTCAATCCTGGACACGTCAAGCATTTCGTTGATCAGGTGAATCAGCCGCTCTGTCGAAATATACACGCGGTTGAGGTATTCCGTTGCCTTCGGTGTAATTGCTCCGGCCTTGCCATTTAATACCATCCAGGAATAACTTTTTATGGCTGTCATTGGGGTCCGCAGTTCATGTGAGGCAACCGAGACAAATTCATCCTTGAGTTTGTCCAGGAGCTCCAGCTGCTGGTTTGCCGTTTTGAGATCGGCAGTTGCTTTGTTAACCTCTTCCTGTAATGTAATATTGAATCGCCGGATTTTTTCATACGAGAGCGTGTTTTGTATGCCGATTGCAGTTTCCGAAGCAAGAATATTGATGAGTGCCAGGTCCTGCCGGGAATATATATCTCCGGACGATTTAGCACCAAGGGCAAGAAGACCAATCAGTTTCCCTTCAGTTCGCAGATGTGCGATGACGGTAAAATTCAATTTTCTGAGAATGTCTTTTGTGGGACCTTCATCAAGTTCATCAAAAATTATCGTGTCTCTTGTCTGGCTCACCTGTTTTATTTCTCCTTCATCAAACGAGGGGGGAGAGGCGAACCCTATGTTCCGGACATCAGCAATTTTTCCGTCTTCAAATAATATAAAAGCTGCTTTTGTCATATGGAGACTCGTTGAGAGTTGTTCAAATATGCCGCGGGTCATATCATCCAGCCGCAGGGTAAATGCCATTATTTTACTGACACGTTGCAGCACACTGTCCGTGTCATAGTGGCTTTTAAATAACCATCGGGAGGTAAATGATTCGATGCGGCGTTGCAGCGGATGAAATGAAAGCGCGATAATGACGGAGGAAAGGACAAAGAATAGCGACTGCACAGGACTCAAAACGATGCCAAGCAATGTGTGTCCGATATAAAATATCAATGCGGACCATATGCCCGCTACAGCGAAAATGAGAATGAAATATATAACCGTGCGGGTGACAAGAAACCCTATATCTAAAAATCCGTGTTTAATGATGGCATAACTGATACATCCAACGAATATTAACGTATAAACAGGGAGAAGTCCTATGAATGCACTGGTTTTGAATAGGAGGACAATCAGTACGTTCGAAATTAATATTGACAGAAACATGATGACCGTACCGGATAAGAATAATCGAATTTGATTTTTAGCAACTCCCGCGGAATGCCGGAATTTATTAATCAGGGTAATAAACCCGCCTCCGATAAAGATAACGGTATGCAGTAAAAATACGACCATGCCGACATTCGGAGTAGGGGAAATATTTCCATGGTTTATCGCAATACCCGAAAAAATCAGTTGGGTAAATGCTCCGGCAGCCAGTAAGACGGTAGAAAGAACGCTAGCAATGAGTATCCATGGTTTTATCTGAATTTTTGAATTCGGAAATGCGGAAACGAGCAGGAAATATAACAGATTAATCCAAACGGCAATAGCCATGGTTCCCCGGATAAGAAACAGCGTCGTATCAATTGAACTCTGATGCAGTGAAAAATAGTTTACCGTTATATAGAGGGCTATTGTGAGTGTGAAGAGAAAGAACAATATATTGGTGATGCTTTTCTGGTTTTTACTCAGGGTAAACAACCCGAGAAACAGCGTGCCGAATAACGAAAAGATTACGACAAGCAAATCAAGCGACATTGTATTTAAAGTATACAGCTTTTATTTCGATTAGTGGTTAAGGAAGATTAGTCGTATTTTTTTTATTTTGTTTAACCGCTTTTTTTTCCGGACTGCCGAGTGGAAATCCACGGAAAAAATATCATCCAGCGATATAACATAGCGCCCGCTGGGAATTTGCTCTTTCAGCACAATTTTTTTGATCACCGTTGCGACAATACCTCCTGCGATCGTTGCTGTTGCACCCAACTGAGGCCACGTGGTGATGTTTTTACCGATAGACAGGAGCGAATCCAGCATTGCTTCGGAATTATACTCAAGACCAACCAGCTCGATGATGCATTTCATGCGTTCTTTGGGTGACAAGGCGCGGATTCTATTGAATATTTCTGTATTAATCCGTCCAAGAAACGGTTTGGGTTGAACCGGGTTATCATACCGTTCGATATCAACGAGAACATTGTCTCCGACGTCTGTGGCACAGATAAGCGGGATGCGGAGTTTTTTCGCAATCGTGCGGAAATAGAATTTTGCCATGATATCATCCGTTTCGTCGACGATTATATCCGGGCGCGGTGTCCGAAGAATAAACTGTCTGACTGACCGTATGTCCGTTTTAGTAAGGCTGTGAATGACGGTTTCGGGATGCATTTCATGGATTTGGTCACTAATAACTGCCGTTTTCAGTTTCCCGACGCTGTCCCATCCGTATCGGAGCCGGTTGAGATTTGACGGTTCGATTGTGTCGGGATCCGCGATTTTAATGTGGTCCGCGCGGGATTCCATAATCCAGGTGACTGCGGCATGACTCCCGACACTTAAGCCGAAAAAGCATACTACTGTTTTTTTTAATCGTTGTTGCTCATCATCCGAAATAAGATTTTTATTGCGTGATGTTGCCTGAATAAACCGTTCTGAAGCGGAATATGCCGATACGATACCCCTTGAGCGTTGTGACATGCTTATGATAGTTTTTTTATAATGTTAGTCGGAAACAGCAGGGACTTCCCATACCGGTGAAGCGTTACATGCGGCGCGGCTTTTTCCCCATATTCCAGATAGACGCGGTGATATTCAGAATTTTTTTCCTGAACGATCGAGACGAATGAGCTGACAATATGTTGAATCAGAGAATCACATGGCGCGATTTTATTTGCCAGTTCGATATCCATGTGTAAATGATGATTTTGCGAAGCATCATATCGTGTTTCAATAATAAATTTTCCTGTTACTTTATTGACTATCTGCGGATGAAGCAGCACATCGCGGATATTTTCAGGATATATATTTGCGGCATATATTGTCGAAGTAAATTTACCCCGTCCGAACACATACACATATGGTAACGGCGGGAAAGCTGACGTGGCTTTGCCGTATGTTTTGGCCGTATCATACGGAATAATTCCGCCTATATCATGCATGTTATATCGGATCAGCGGAATCGAGCGGTCTGCACTCAGCAGTAATTCATTATGTTCCGTTTCAAAAAATCGTTGCGTGGGGATGAATGCTGCAAGCGCTGGTATTCGTTCGCTATGAAATAATTGATTCCGAACGGCACTGTTTACTGAAGCGAGACGCCTGAGGGTGATACTTTCAGGTGTTTCAAATCCCATGATAGATGCGTCAGCAGATCCCAATATGCTAATTGCGTCATGGGAGAAATCCGTGCTGTCGATAAGGTGAAGAACATATGAGCGCCAATCTTCGGAGAACCCTTCACCGGCGAACAATAATTTAATGTGTTTGACGGTGCTTTTTGCAGGGTTTGCATTCCATTGTTCGAGAAGATCTTTAATAAATGTGGGAATTCCGGCAATAACGACTTGTTCATATTGCGGCGCAAGTATTTCAAGTATCCGGAGGGTTTCTTCTTTGTTAAAACCGGGAGTAATCACGGCAATAGGAAGACCGTTTATATGCGTGATAAGGGTCGTAAGGGTCGTATAGATTCCCGCAATCCACGTTCCCATGCCGAAACAAATAATCATTAGTGTCGGGTGTTTATGAACTGAATAACACCGGCGGTATATCATTTCTTTGATAATTGCGCCTTCTTCCACGTGCTGTCTGGTAAGGGGCCAGAAATACGGCGACCCCGTGGTACCGGAGCTTGCACTGATAATCATTGTCTTACTCAGATCTGCGTCCCATACCAGATCTTTGAGTGTATGGTGGTTCAAATAATTTTCTTTTGTCATGACGGGTATTTCGGAAAAATCATCCATTGTTTTAATGTGTGACGGATTAATATGGTATTTCCGTAAGAATTGTTTATATGCAGGTACCCGTAGGGAGGCGTGGTGGAATAATGCGAGGGCTTTCCGTTGACCTTTTTCTATACCGTACATGTCATGATTGTTTTTTTGATTCATAGACAAACGTATTGAATACTTTTGCTCGTAACATGGCTGAAAGTTCATTGTTCAGTATTACGGATGAGATTGTCTCTATATCATGGGCGATTGGCCGTTCTTTTGTGATATATGCGCATTTACCCCGGATGAACTCATAGACGGGGCGGGTTTTCGGAGAAAGCAAATGTCCGCCCCCGCGAAGATCGACTGCCTGTGCTATAGCAAGTAAATTCATGGAAAGTGAATAGCGGAGGATCTCCAGGTTCTGAAGAGCAAGAATGGCAGATGTCAGTGAATGCGGAGTGATGTCCTGATTACTTTCTTCATGAATGCCGAATAAGGTGGTAACAGGTTGTGCAAGAATCATCGAATACACGTCAAACATTCCGGATTGCAGCTGAACTCCTTTAAACGTACACGATGAGATCGCAGAAGCATCGGAAAGGTTTGCCGGTAATCCATTATTCGTATGGGGGCTTACGAGCCTGTGAAGATGCCGGTCATTTCGTTTTATGAGCCGGGTAATTATTTTTCTCATGCTGTCGAGAACTTCTGCCATGTGCATGGCGAAAAAATTTCCTCCGCTTACCCATTGCCATGGCTTTTCACCGGGCGTTGTATGGGCGGGTGTCACCCAAAGAGGGTTGTCTGAAACACTATTTGCGTTTATGGTAATCGTGTCCAGCGCCCAAGTGAGTTGTTCGCGGTTAAAGCCTTCCGACTGGGTGATACACCGGAGGCTGTAGACATCCTGTATGTTTACTCCCGGATCGCGTTGTTGGTGCCCTTTCAATTCCTGATACGCAAGCTTACTGTCCTGCAATAAATAGCGGTAGACAGCCGCGAGTTCCCTTTGACCGTTAAATGGCCGTACTGCGGCGAGAAACGGATGAAATGTCCGGCTTGAACCTTTGAGTACTTCGACTATCATTGCTCCCACAACATCCGCAATAAGCGTGTATTTAATAACTTCATTGACAATAATTGCAGCGGCGCTGGTTGAAAAATTATCTCCATTGACGAGTCCGAGACCCGCTTTCGGTTCCAATTCTAATTTTGGGATGTTTGCCTGCCGGAGTGTTTTGTCCGCATCAGCGATGATTCCTTTTGCAGTGATTACCCGGGTGCCGGGAAGTCTTCTGAGTGTGCTGACAATTCTGCTGTTGTGTGCAAGATCTCCAGAAGCGCCAAGTCCGCCATATGCATTAACGATAGGCGTAATGTGTTTATTCAGTGTTTTTTGATAAATTTCTAAATCTTTGAGACGTACTGCGCTTACACCGTTCATAAGCATATTAATGCGTATAAGCATAGCGCCGCGGGTGATCTCCGTCGGAAGCTGCGGACCGACAGATACGTCGGTATGTACAATACTCTCCGATATGGATTTTGCCATCTTCATGCGGGTTTTTTTATCTCCCCGGTTAACCACAATTTCTGCCTGGGCGCCATAACCCGTGTTACATCCGTATATCGGTATACCGTTCGTAACATCCAGAATCATGTGACGATAACATTCATCTATTTGCCTGATAATGGATTTATTTGTTGTCAACATGACAGAGGATCCATGCCGGGAGACAGAAAGGATCTCTTGTATCGTGAGACTTTTCCCGTCAATCATAACGTTTTTGAGTGAGGAATTTATGGTTTTATCTATCTCAATCAGATGGTGAGCAGAATATGATGATGTATTCATAGAAAAGAATAAATGTATTTATGTATCATACTTTATAGGATAATTAGTAGGCAAGTAGATACTTCGTCGGATTCTAACGTGAGATGTACCTTTTCAGATTAGAAGTTGACTGCATTTTCTTCACAAATTCATTCGGTGTCAAGAAGTTCCGTGTTTTTGACCTCCAATCGTGGTATACTTGGCCCTATCTATGGCAGAAAAATCCCAGCAAAAATCAATAAAAAAGAACGGAAACTCGAAGAAATCCAAAATCTGGATGCTTCAGTTCCATCTGAATCTTAAAAACGTCTTTATCGGGTTGTTTGTCCTGTTCCTTCTTTTGTCATTTCTGGGCAGCATGGGCGGGCAAAACGCGAATCTTCCTGAGAAGCCGCTTTCGACCGTAATTTCCGACGTAAAGGGCGGCACGGTTAGCGGCATTGAAGTGGTGGATACCAAGCTGACGGTAACGTATAAAAACGGAACAAAAGTCACATCTATCAAAGAAACACAGGATTCCATGTACAAACTACTCTCCGATGCAGGGGTAGATCCCAAAAACGTCGCAATTTCCGTCAAAGACCAAAGCACGAGCCAGTTATGGGGTAATATTCTTTCCACCGTGTTGCCGCTCGTGTTAACCATGTTATTTTTTCTCTTCCTGTTTCGGCAGGCCAGGGGGGCACAGGATAACCTTTTTTCATTCGGCCAGAGTAAAGCCAGGATTTGGAATAAAGATCTGCCAAAGGTAACGTTTGCGGATGTTGCCGGCGTGGACGAGGCGAAAAAAGAACTGGAAGAGGTTGTAGACTTTTTGAAAAACCCCACGAAATACAAGGCATTGGGTGCCAGAACTCCGAAAGGGGTGCTGCTGGTCGGGCCTTCCGGCACAGGTAAAACGCTCTTGGCAAAAGCCATGGCGGGAGAAGCAAAAACGTCGTTCTACAGTATCGCCGGATCGGAGTTTATGGAAATGCTGGTCGGAGTCGGAGCGGCGCGTGTCCGTGATTTATTTGCCCAGGCCAAGAAAACCGCACCGGCAATTATCTTCATCGATGAAATCGATGCCATCGGCCGTATGCGCAGTGTCGGCATTATGGGCGGGCACGACGAGCGGGAACAAACGCTCAATCAGATTCTGGTTGAAATGGACGGCTTCGAACCCAACGTCGCGGTCCTCATTGTAGCCGCAACCAACCGCGGGGATTTATTGGATCCGGCACTACTTCGGCCCGGACGGTTTGACCGGCGTGTGGTATTGGACATGCCGGACATAGAGGGACGCAAAGCCATCCTGAAAATTCATGCGCGCGGCAAACCGTTTAGTTCGAGTGTTGATTGGGATAAAGTCGCCAAGCGTACGGTCGGATTTTCGGGAGCGGACCTGGAGAATATGCTCAATGAAGCAGCCATTCAGGCAGCCCGCGGAAATAAAAAAGAAATTGAAATGGAGGATCTCGAAGAGGCGGCAACTAAAGTAAAGTTGGGGCCGGAGAAAAAACGGTTGCAGAGTGAATTAGACCGTAAAATGACGGCCTATCATGAAAGCGGTCATGCCGTCGTGTCCTATTTTTCCAAATATACCGATGCCGTGCACCGCATCAGTATCGTATCGCGCGGCATGGCGCTGGGGTACACATTGTCTCCGCCTGAAAAAGACCGCCTGCATGAAACGAAGTCCCGTCTTATTGATGAAATTGCCATGACCATGGGAGGTCGCGCAGCGGAACAGTTGATTTTCAACGAAATGACGTCCGGCGCCGCTAACGACATAGATCAGGCAACAAGGATTGCCCGGTATATGGTGATGGAATTCGGTATGTCGGACCTCGGACCCATCAACTTCGGCCCGCAGATGGACGTAACGGAGTGGGGGAAAACTCTTACGGAGGCGCAACAGATTTCACCGGAAATGATGTCCAAAATCGACACGGAAGTCCAGAAATTGGTCAATACCGGATATAAAGAAGCAGTAGATATATTAAAGAAACATAAGAAACAGCTGGATATTATTGCGGCTGAGCTTATCAAAAAAGAAACGGTCGAAGGTGAAGAATTTGAGGCCATGATGGGGGGCCCCAAGAAAAAACTCGAGTAAGCTCCTAGAAAAATCCCGAGATTTTTGAAACGCCTTGTGCGCCTTACGGCGAATTTTAGTCGCTCATCCACGGATCTACGACCGTGGAGTCGCTTTCTTGTTATAATACCCTCATGAACCGCTTGGTTTTAATCGACGGAAACGCAATGCTTCACCGTGCGTACCATGCCCTGCCGCCGCTCACAGCCCCCGACGGGTCGGTCGTGAATGCCGTGTACGGATTCGGTACGATGCTCTTGCGCCTCATAAGCGACCTGAAACCTACGTACGTGGCAGTTGCTTTTGACCGTCCTAAACCCACATTCCGGAAGAAATTATTCGAGGGGTATCAGGCCAAACGGCCGAAGATGGACGAGGAATTGTCAGAACAAATTCCCAAAGTCCATGATTTGATTGCAGGTTTCGGTATCCCGATTTTCGAGGTTGACGGATTTGAAGCAGACGACGTAATCGGAACCATTGCAAAACATGCCAAAAAGGACGGCATTGATCAGGTGATCATTGTGACGGGAGACCGCGATATTCTGCAATTGGTTGAGGATGAAAAAATACTTGTCTGGATGCCGACCAAAGGCCTTTCTGAAGCGAAATTGTATGATGAGGCGGCAGTGTTTGAACGTATGGGCGTGGTACCGGATAAAATTCCTGATTTTAAGGCGTTGGCAGGCGATCCGTCGGACAATTATCCCGGAGTTCCCGGCATCGGGCCAAAAACAGCGGTTGCACTTCTTACGAAATACAAGTCTATTGAAAAGATTCTTACAACAAAAGAGCTCACACCGTCCGAGAAAGAAAGTGCACACATGTCCCATGATCTGGCTACCATCCGCACCAACGTGCCCCTGGAAGGCTCCCTGGAGCCTCTGGGAAGCCTGAACCGGCCGGAAGCCGTGAATGTGCTAGCCACGCTCGGTTTCCGCTCGCTTTTGAAGCGGATTACGGGAGAGACAACATCAGAAGAAAAGGTAAAAAAAGAGAAAAAAACGGGAAGCCTGCAACAGGCACTATTTTAAAATATGAAAATTGCATTGGTTCATGATCAGCTCAACGAATTCGGAGGAGCGGAGCGGGTGCTCGCAGTCATGTCCGAGATCTGGCCGGAGGCTCCCATTTACACAGCTTATTGTAAAAAGGGTTCGCCCTCATGGGAGCGATTTCGCACTAGAGACGTTAGGACATCGTGGATACAATCCATATATCCTCTGGCAAGTCCTCTGCGTTTTTTGGCCCCATTCATTTGGAATACATTTGATTTCACCGGGTATGATGTTGTCGTTGGGTCATCCAGTTGGTACATCACAAAAGGATTTACACGAATAGGTAAGGCGATTGAGATTTGCTACTGCCATACGCCGCCCCGGTGGTTGTATGGCTACTCGACATCGAAGGATTGGCAGCGGTATCCTCTGGTCCGTGCGTATGCAACAGTGGTCGGCTTTTTTATGCGGCAGTATGATTATGGCGCCGCGCAGCGCGTACACCACTTTATTGCGAATTCTAAGGAAACGCAAAAGAGAATCCAAAAATTTTACAGACGGAATTCTGTTGTCATATACCCCCCGATAGATTTGCCAAAAATCCCCGCTGTGAAAAAAGGGAACTATTATCTTTTCGTCTCGCGCCCTGTCGGCAGTAAAGGGCTGGATGGCGCTATCGCGGCGGCCAAAAAGCTCGGATTGTCCTTAAAAATTGTCGGGAGTACCGGGAATTCTGATAATCATATTGAATATCTTGGGTTTGTGTCGGACGAACGGTTGGCCGCGCTCTATGCCGGAGCGAAGGCATTCCTGGCACTGGCCACCGATGAGGATTTTGGTATGACGCCGGTGGAAGCGATGGCGGCAGGGACGCCGGTTATCTGCTATCGCGGCGGAGGATATACGGAGTCTGTCATTGACGGTAAAACCGGGTTATTCTGTACGCATGATGTCATTTCTGCGATACAAAAGTTTGAAAAAATGAAGTTTAATGCGCAGGACTGTATTGCCCAGGCAAAAAAATTCAGCAAAGAACGATTTAAAACGGAGTTACTATCTTTTGTGGAAGAAAAATATGCGCAGCATGTCCGATTAGCGGGTTGACGGAACTACCGCGCGATAGAATAAACCCTCGGCGCCGGATTCATCAGCGGGAATCGGCCCTTCCAGACCAAACCTTTCGGCAAGCCTGTCCAACTGCTTGTCAAATGGACCTGCATGTATATCGATACGCAGTGGCAACTCCGGGTTAGTTGATAATATACGGGCTTCGCTCTGAAGTTTGCTAATAACTGCTTCAAGAGCCACGGCCATCTTTGCCGCCTTTTCAAATGTAACCTTTGCTTCACCGGTCACAGGATCAAAATCAGCATGCGCTTGATACCCTTTGCCTATGAAGGTGTAGGCAAATCCGCTTCCGGAATTTTTTTCTCTTTCCATCTCATGTCGCTTCATAAGAGCCATAGTATAGATCGGGCAATTTAGATTGTCAAATCGGGGTGTATTGACTTGGGGAGTATAATACAGGTGATTCTATGGCAACTCGTATGAAGGAATCAGTACCCGAAGCTACCCCCATTCCGCCTCCGACAGGCGGAGAGAAAGTCTATTCCGTAGAAGAACTCATGATTTTAGCGAAAATTCAGGTATTAATGAACGGAAGACCGTTCCAGTATTTGGAAAAGGATGATTCCATTTCCGATGATGAACGGGGGAAGAGATCGAAGATAGCATCCTCACTTATGGAATTGGTTGCCGATATCCGTTCGAAGAAAGCCGATAGCAGCGCCTTCTTTGATTACCAGGATATTCACTTCGATGAACCTGAGCATGCCTGGCTTCAGGAGCTTCATCCCGGAGTGAACGTAAACGGATGGAGAGTCATCATGACTATCATGGATCCAGTCAAGTACGGGGAGAAGATTGACCGTCCGAGGCAGCAGGTAGTAGCCACTATAACCAAACGGTCCGCACGGACGTAAGTATTACGGATGGATAACGGTTCCTTCAAACGGTTTGCCCGTAAAAACCCTCTTGAGATTATTGAGGCTGGGACCGACAACGTGAAATTCTATTCCGTATTTTTTAGCAATTTTAATGCCGGTTCTTCCCGCGGGTACATTTTCTCCTGATTCGTGATCCGGGCCGACAAGAACCAGATAGTCATCGTACGTAATTTCATAAATCGGCTTTGTAGTATCCGGTTTTCCGTCGGGTCCGAAATCATATACGAACGGCGTGTTAGTAATATTAATAACCTGTTTGTATCCAAGAATCCTGGCCCAGTCGACTGCGACGGCGTCTGTGGTCTGGCTCGGTTTAGTGCCTCCGGTAACCCAGACCGTTACATCGGGACGTTTTGCTTCTAAACTGGGTACATATGCGGCTGGTACCCCACGGATTCTCAATACATCCACTAAGTGTCTCGCGTTTTGATGTGTGGGGCCTATACCGGCTTTGTCAAGGATTTGTTTATCCGTCACACCCAATTCCCGAAGAGAATTCTGATACATGCGCGCAAGAGGTCCACCCCCCGTGACGATCGCAGCCCGTTCGACGTAATGAAACAAAAGATCTGAAAATTTTTTAAGATACTTTGTATCTACTTCACAAGACGGTATCAAGACTGATCCACCGAAACTGATGGCAAATTCTGGACGGTTCATAGAGTTGAGAGGAGTATACCAAAGAATGCGGGAAAAGTAAAACTATAAGACTATTAATCATCCGATACGTCAACTTTATCCAGCCCGGTGGATTTTGCAATTCCCTTAGGGATATTTGTGCCGACCGCTTTGATCAGTCTTGATACACCGACCCCTTGTGTGAGTGCGTCTTTGTTGTTTACTCCGGCCCTGATAAGTCTTCCGGCATCAGCAACTGCCTGCGTCTGGTAGGTATCATGGTTAACTATAGGTTGGTGTTCGTTTTTTCCGGGAACCGGCATAACGGATACGATTATAAAGTAAATAGATTGCGTTGACAAATAAACCTGCTTCCCCTAAGATAGGGAAATACACGCGCAGGGTGCGCGTTTTTCAAGCTAGAAATCATGGTTGACCAGAACAACACGTTCGTTCTATCCGTCGGGGGATCACTTATCGTCCCCGGCGGCATTGTTGACACCAAATTCCTGAGCGAATTTAACGCATTCATCCGTCACCAGGTCTCCGCAAAAAAGCGGAGATTTTTTATTGTGATCGGCGGCGGGTCGATTGCCGCAAAATATATCGAGGGCGCCAAAGACGTCCGCGGCCAGGAACTGACCGATGCGGATAAAGACTGGCTCGGTATTCACGCCACGCGGCTTAATGCCCAGCTCGTGCGTACCATTTTTCAGGATATTGCCGATCCCCGTGTCATTAAACATTATGAAATTATTTTGAAAATTGACAAACCCGTGGCCATCGCCGCAGGCTGGAAACCCGGCTGGAGCACGGATTATGATGCCGTGACATTATGCGAAGATTACGGAATCCGGTCGGTTATTAATTTAACAAATATTGATAAAGTATATACCAAAGATCCCAGGTCATTTCCGGACGCTAAACCCATTGATACAATAACCTGGAAAACATACAGAGCGATGGTCGGCAACACCTGGACGCCGCGGATGAACGCACCCTTTGACCCGATAGCCTCGCGGTTGGCACAGGAGTTGGGAGTGTCGGTGAAAATCCTCAACGGAAAAGACCTCGTGAACCTTGCAAAAGCACTGGATAATAAGGAATTCCACGGAACCACGATCGCATGATTCTTTCGGATCTTACACTTGTTAACTTTCGCAGCTATACGAAACAGGCAATTACATTTGCCCCGACAACCACGCTTCTCGTGGGCCCCAATACCGCAGGGAAAACGAATATTCTCGAGGCAATTATGGTCATTGCTACCGGAAAAAGTTTCCGGGCCGATGCCGATGCCCAGATGGTACGGTGGGGTGCCGAGATCGGCAGAGCGAGGGCAACAGACGGTGAGACAAAACTTGAAGTGATAGTGACGACGGGCGCGGTGGGGGACCGGAAAACTCAGTCTAAAAAGTTCATGGTTAACGGGATTGCGCGCCGCCAGCTGGATTTCGTCGGGCACCTTCGGGCCGTTCTGTTTTGGCCGGAACACCTGGAACTGATTACCGGCAGCCCGTCCCTCCGGCGTAAATATTTAGACGGCGTACTGGTCCAGGTTGACCGGGAATACCGGCGGAACCTCCTGTCATATGAGCGGGGACTTCGGCAGAGGAACCGGCTTCTGGATTTGATGAGCGAGGGAAAAGCTCATCATCACCAGCTTCAATTCTGGGATCAGTTACTTATCCGCGCAGGAGGGTCAATCACGGATTCACGGGCGGCATTTATTGATTTTATAAACAGATATGCCATGCCCGGTGTTGCGTACCGCGTGGAATATGACAAAAGCGTGATTTCCCAGTCACGCCTCGCTCAGTATGCCGGGGAGGAGGTGGCAGCCAAGTCTACACTCGTCGGGCCTCACCGCGATGATTTTCTCGTTGCAAAAAACGGGCTTGATGTACGTAAGTACGGGAGCCGCGGAGAACAACGGCTGGCCATACTCTGGCTGAAACTGGCGGAAGTGGCATTTATAGAGCAAGCAGTCGGAGAGCGGCCGCTGCTTATTTTGGATGATATTTTTTCCGAATTTGACCGCGAACACAGGGAGTTGGTATTGGATCTCCTCGGTAAGCAGCAGACCATTGTAAGTTCTGCGGAGGAAGACGTGCCGGTCCTGTTTAAAAAACGTAAGATTCCGGCTGAAATTATCCGTTTGGGCGCGTAATTGTGTACAATACACGTATGAAACCAGTAACAATTGGTGATGTTAATAAACTGCGTTTGCCGGTCCCGGGGTCGCACAAAGGACAAAACGGCAGGCTCCTTATTATCGGCGGATCCCATTTATTTCATGCCGCCAGCCTCTGGTCACTTACCGTGGCCTCGCGGATTGTGGATCTGGTCCATTATTCATCGGTGCCGGAAAACAACGCAATCGTTCACGAAGAAAAGAAAGAATTCCGAAACGGTATCGTGGTTCCCCGCGGAGAACTTGCGCCGTATATCGAAGAAGACGATTGCATTCTTATCGGACCCGGGATGACGCGAGATGCTGATACGGAAACGGTTACCAACACATTATTCACCACATATCCTCATAAACAGTGGGTCATTGATGCGGGAAGCCTGCAAATGATGGACGTTACTAAAATTCCCAAAGGGGCAATTCTCACGCCGCATCACGGAGAGTTTATCCATGCGTTCGGCGATGCTGATGTGGCCGAAGTGGCGAAAAAATATCAGTGTATTGTGCTTCTGAAAGGGGAGAAGGATATTGCCTGTGACCAGAGAGGGAATTGTCGTGTCATCGAGGGTGGAAATCCCGGCATGACCAAAGGCGGCACCGGAGACGTACTGGCGGGACTTATTGCGGCGCTCGCCTGCACGAATGATCCGTTCTTGTCGACGATTGCAGGAAGTTTTATCAATAAAAAAGCCGGAGACGCGCTCTATAATAAGACCGGTCCGTTCTTTAACGCCACGGATTTAGCAAATCAGATTCCTATAACTATGAAGGAACTTCTTATAGCGCCCCGCCCTTGAAGTCCGGACAATTAGCCTGATACCACGCCATAGCCTCCGCTGAACACTCCGGTTTTACAGCAGGACCGGGCATACAATCCACCCAGCCGTTGGGCGGACAGGTAAAGGTGGTTGAAGTGGGTTTCGGGCTCGGCGGACACATATCAGCTGTTTCGGGCATCAGGCATCGCGGGGTTGCATCTAGACACGCCGGCCGCGGCCGGCAGGTGGGAGTGGGTGTTTGGTCAACAAACTTAAACGTAGAGAGGATTTGGGTGGCTGTTTGATAATACGCGTCCTTTTGGCTGGCTGTTGATGCGGTATATAAAAGATTGATTGAGTAAATAGTATTTGAATTTTGGACTAAATACATATCATAATCCCCAAGACAGTTCATTATGGTGTAATGATACGCGGTAAGCCCGGATATTTTGGCTGTTTCAACCCCGGACACTTTCGCAACTTCGGGAGCCGGACATCCGTTAATAACATTCTTATTTTGATACAGGGCGGCAGATTGAGCGGTTTGGCCGGGGGCAATTTGTTCGCTGGAGACAGTCACTTTATATCCGTCAAACAACTCCGTTTGTGTTCTTCCGGATTGAACCTGTTCCTGTCCCATAAAGGATATCGAAACTGAAGGTTTTTGAGCAGCCTCAATCGTCGCCGTTGCAGGATATTTTATTGAATAGTCCCCGGCGGTGTTTGTATACGTTTTCCACCCCGCCGTCGGATCGGGGGAGGGGGACGGAGTAATATGTACATTCGGGGTTGGGGTGGGGCGCAGAAACCGAGCGCGGAAATTGGCTATAAGCGTGGTTTCGTCCAGCTCCATACCGACGAGTATGCCTATTAAAATCACGAGAATGACGATCAAAACGACTGAATAATTCTTTCGCGGCGGCGGGGTAGGGGGAATCGGTATAGTTTCCACCTGTGCGGGCGGTTGGATAACATTATCATCCATACGTTTAGTGTATCACACCTCGACCCACTTGCCGGCGGCTTTTTTTACCTTCTGCCAGAAAGCGTTCTGGCGGCATAGCAGTGCGGCATCATCCTTGTTTTTCAGAAGTAATTTAATACTTTCCTCAAGCCAGAGATCGCCCTGCGACCCTTTAAAAAGTATAAGGGATCGGTTGGGGAGGCCAGTGAGCGCCCGGTTTAGTTCGATGACGGACGGAAACCACTCGACCTGTTTGAGTTTCTTTTCAACGATCGGCAGAATGAAGCGTTTGGTTAACGGGCCGATTAAATAGAGCGCGTCCGGAATAGTACCGATTGCGCGGGCGACCGCCTCGTGCTCGATTTGCGATTCGTTCCCAAGCTCCAGCATATCCGCTAAAACAATAATTGTATGGCGGCTGCTCTGCTGCTTTAACGTTGCCGTCAGAGTCAGGAACGAGAGAACGGATGGTTTTGATGCGTTGTAGGAAGAGTCGATGATAACGGAATTATTGACTCCGGCAAGCAAACTTTCGCGGCCGCGCGGCGGGGTGAAATTTATCTCAAGATTTTTACGGATGTCGTTAAGAGGAATATTGAGTTTATGGGCGGCAAGTATGGCCGGCGCAAACACATACGCTAGATCCTGCGGGAACGCATATCCTTTAAACTGAAGATCCATCGGGGTTTTGCCCAGAGCGTATGAAAACGCGGTTTTTTTGATATCTACCGTATAGCCGGTTATCTGTAATGCAGACGATTTTTTGGTTCCGAATGTGAGGGCGGCAGGTGCTTCTTTCGTGAGATATGTATTGTCTCCGTTTACAATGCTGATTTTGCACGATGCGAGCATTTTGGCATCTTCTTTTGTAATTGCCTCGATAAGAAGTTCCAGACGTTCCGTATCGGAAATTACCATATCGGGTCCGAAGATTTTTTCAAACTGCATCGTGTGGGCGGCCGATTCTTCCGTGATAATGCCGATGTCCGGTTTAACGATAGTAAGTAAGTACCCCATGTTTTTAGGCGGGTACGGATCGTCTATGCCCATTTCAACGATAATATAGCGTTTGTTTTTCAAAAATCCGACGCGCAGTGGGGCCGCTATCATCATCCGTACCCAGTCGAGGGGGGAATAGTCGCGGGGGAACAGCCCGACGAGACCCAAGGGGACACCGGTTTCCGAGTTTCCCGAGACCATATGCGTGGGAGCAATATCCCTAAGGATTGCGTAGAGTGCCTCGCGGGTGCTGGTTTTCCCGACTGATCCAGCTACTCCGATAATGGTTGCCTGTGACTGAGAAAGGGCAATACGGGAGATAGTCCTCAGGTACCGGAGGACGTAGTGGGACCAGAGTGACTTGATGCGTTTCATGACTTCTCTTCCAGCTTATCAATAAGTGCCGTCAATTGGTAGGTAACAGTGACAGCTATCACCGTGACGATGATTGCATAGATAGCCAGGGAGAGAAGTCCGCTTCCGGAAGGCAGGAATGGTTTTATTTTTGTTGAAACGAATTCCTGGATAACATTATTCCACGCCAGAGCCGCTACTAACCCGAAGCCGCTGGCGGTAAGGGTCAACATTTGTTTGAGAATTAGCAGGTGCAAACGCTTTCGGTGTTGATTTTCTTTGGCCATGCGGTTATTATACAGGAAATCTATGTACACTCCTAAATTTACGATCACCAATAAAATTCTTAAGTATATCGGCGTCGTTGAGTCGGCCAGGGAAATTATTGAAAATGCGCCGCTGGTGCCTGCCTGGGAAGCTAAATTCCGCGAAGACGCCCTGGTACGCACTGTCCACCACGGAACGCATATAGAAGGAAATGAACTCAATATTACCGAAGCGGAAAAAGTGTTGGCGGGTGCAAAAATTGTAGGCCGCGACCGGGATATACAGGAAGTACTCAATTACCGGAATGTATTGCAGTTTATCGAGCAGTATGACAATAACGAAATTTCCCCGGAGACGCTCAAACACGTCCATTCCCTTACGGTGCACCGGATGCTCGCAGACGACGTTGTGGGGGAATACCGGAGAACCCAGGTGGTGGTAAAAAACTCGGCAACAGGAGAAATTACGTTCCGCCCGCCGCCTGCCGTTGAAATCCCGTTTCTCATTGACTCGTTTCTCCGCTGGCTCAACGGCGTCAGCCCGGATGATATGCATGCGGTCCTCAAAGCTGCCATTGTCCATTATGAACTGGTGCGGGTCCATCCGTTTTTGGACGGAAACGGACGGGTCGCACGTGCCGCCGCAACGCTGGTACTCGTGAAAGAAGGCTATGATATCAAGCGTTTTTTCTCACTTGAGGAATATTATGACCGCGAGCCCCTGCAATATTATGACGCCTTGCAGAGCGTGGCAAAGCAGGAAGGAAATCTCACCAACTGGATAGAATACTTTACCGAGGGGCTTGCCATTGAACTTACACGCATCAAAGAAAAAGTAAAGTCGCTTTCGACGGATCTGAAGATTAAAAAATCGCTGGGAGGACAGCAACTGGCACTTTCAGAACGGCAGATTAAGGTGGTTGAGTTCATTCAGGAAAACGGATTTTTGCAGAACAAAGCGTTTTTTGAATTGTTCCCCATGATTTCTGAGGATACAGTTCTTCGGGAAATTAAGGACCTTATCAAAAAAGGGATTCTGCGGAAAGAAGGTTCCACCAAAGGGGTCAAATACGTCTTGACGACCGGCGGAGAGTAAGAGATGATAGAGGGGTATGGATCTATCCGGACCGGGTGTCGTGTACGCCCTCATGATTATCCCTTCATTGTTTGTGGTTGTTGTTATCTTTCAGGGGATAGAAAAGGTAAGTAAACATGAGCCCGACGGCGGGGTTGCAATAGGATTTGGCATCGTCTTCCTTATACTTATCGCCCTTGCCTACTTTTTCTACATCAAATGACATTTTCCGAGCTTGCAAAGTATTTTCAGCGCCTTGAGGTGACGGCATCCCGGAACAGCATGACCGAGATACTTTCAGAACTATTCCGCCATGCCAAACCGCAGGAAATCGGTGAAATCTGTTATCTTGTGCAGGGGCGCACGGTTCCCCTCTACGAAGCGGTTGAATTCGGTGTTGCCGATAAGTTTATGATCCGCGCCATTGCCAAAGCCTACGGATGCGATGAAAACAAAGTCCGGCAGTCATTTAGAAAATATGGGGATTTGGGTAAAGCGGCAGAGGATTGTTATCATGTTTCGTTACATGATAATAAAAACTTATCCGTTCATGAGGTTTTTGTTAATCTCGACGCACTTGCACGCGTGGGAGGGGAAGGATCGCAGGAGAAAAAAATCGGATTGCTTGCGGATCTACTCAGAGGCACTGATGCGCTTTCGGCTCGATACATCGCGCGTATACCTCTGGATAAACTCCGGTTAGGATTTTCGGATATGACTATTCTGGATGCGCTTTCATGGATGAAAGCGGGGGATAAATCGCTTCGTAGCAGGCTCGAGGCGGCATATAACGTCCGGCCGGATATCGGGCTTTTGGCGACCGAAGTAAAAAAGGACGGGATGAAAGGACTCGCGCATATCCATGTGAAAGTCGGTGCGCCGATTTTAGCGTCCCTTTGCGCCCGCCTGCCTAATGCAGATGAGATGATTAAAAAAATGGGCGAGGTGGCGGTAGAACCCAAATATGACGGCGTGCGTGTACAAATTCATTTCAAGCGCGGCACGGGAGTTTCCTCGTTTTCAAGGAATCTTGAAAATACATCACCCATGTTTCCCGAATTGACCGATATAGGCCGGGAGCTTGCCGTAGACGACGTGATATTGGACAGTGAAGCTGTAGGGTATGATGCCAAACACGACAAACTGGTTCCGTTCCAGGAAACTTCGACAAGAAAACGGAAGCACGGGATCACCGAATCCGCCAAAAACATTCCTCTGAAATTTTTCGTATTTGACATCCTTTATAAAAACGGCAAAGAGCTGTTATCCCTGCCGCTATCCGGGCGCCGGAAGATATTGGAGGAGACAATCCGGAAAAACAATCACCTCATGCTTTCGCCGCAGATAGTGACACACGATGCCGATGATATCCGCCGGTATCATGATGAACAACTTAAGAAAGGACTCGAGGGCGCGGTGGTTAAAAAATGGGACAGCATCTATGAGCCGGGCCGGGCCGGGTACCACTGGGTGAAATTTAAAGAGGAAGAAGGCAAAACCGGTAAACTGACGGATACGATAGATGCCGTCATCATGGGATATTACCGCGGAGAAGGCAAGCGTAGCCGCTTCGGGATAGGCGCATTTCTTGTGGGTGTGGCGGAGGGGGAAAGCATTGTGACGGTAACGAAAATCGGTACCGGGGTCACGGACGAACTGTGGAAAGAAATCCGTAAACGCTTAAACGATATTAAAGTGTTAAAACAACCCCGAGAATACAAGGACGTGAACAAGCAGCTTTACCCGGATGTTTGGGTGGCGCCTAAAATAGTCGTTGAGCTTGCCGGTGACGATCTGACCCGCTCACCGACTCACGGGGCGGGTATTGCGGTCCGGTTCCCGCGCCTGGTACGTATCCGTGACGATAAATCACCACGGGAGGCAACGACCGTTGCGGAGCTAACCGCAATGTACAAAAATCAGGGGTCTAAGGTATAATACGGGCCACACGTATGGCCATTCACTATTCCGTCATCATCCCTACCTTAAACGAAGAGAAATATCTGCCCACATTACTGGAATCACTTACGGCGCAGACCCGGAAGGATTTTGAAGTAGTCGTCGTGGACGGCGCGTCCAAAGATAAAACAGTTGCGGTTGCCGGAGGGTATAAACGGAAATTACCGCACCTTACCGTTCTGGTAACCGATGGCCCCGGTGTTTCCAGGCAACGGAACGTGGGAGCAGGAGAATCGTCAGGGGAGTGGCTGGTGTTTGTGGATGCTGACAGCGTACTCTTGCCGACGTTTATTGAACGCATCGGTCAATATATTGAAACGGAACATCCAAAAATTTTTACCACATGGACCCGGCCGGACTCCAAACTGCCAAGCGATGCAAATATTGCTCTGCTGGCGAATATGATTTTTGAAATGTCCATTATCCTCCATAGGCCGATGGCGCCGGGACCTCTGACTGTTGTGTTACGAAGCGTTTTCAATATCGTGGGAGGATACGATGAGACCCGTGTGTTTAATGAGGACGTAGACCTTAGTATGCGGTTGCACAAAAAAGGCTTTCCGTTTACGGTCATTCCCGAAACACTGTATATCTGGTCCATGAGACGGTTACGGAAAGAAGGAAAACTGAAACTTTTACAGCAATATCTCATGTCCGGGTTGCCCTACTTATTTTTTAAATATCCCGTACGTTTCATACCCGGGTATCTTACCGGAGGACATGTCTACGAAAAGAAAAAAAGAACGCAACAGACGGTACTGAAGCGGTACGATGCTAGATTGAAGTCTTTAATGAAAGAACTGTTCGAATAACATTCCATGCAGGTTATCGCGGATCTTCAATTACACTCAAAATACTCGCGTGCTGTATCACCCAATATGGTGTTACCGGAAATTTCTGCGTGGACGGGACGCAAAGGCATGGGGCTTGTGGCAACCGGCGATTGGACGCATCCCCTCTGGATGCGGGAGATCAAGGCAAACCTTGAAGAACTCGGCAACGGGTTATTAAAGTTAAAAGCATCTGCGCGAAACGCCCCGTTATTTCTTCTTGCAACCGAAGTTTCCTGTATTTATACACAAAATGGTAAAGGCCGCCGCATCCACACATTGATTTGGGTACCGTCCCTTGAGGCTGCCGACAAAATTAATAAAGAAATGACCAGACAGGGTTGTAACCTTATGAGCGACGGCAGGCCGATTATCGGTCTCACTTCAATACAGGTAGCAGAGTTAGTGCTCACGATCGAACCCCGTGCAATGATAATTCCGGCGCACGCCTGGACGCCGTGGTTTTCCGTATACGGCGCCAAAAGCGGATTTAACAGCATAGAAGAAGCATACGGCCCGTTTGCGAAATACGTCTATGCTGTTGAGACCGGTCTTTCGAGCAGTCCCGCGATGAACTGGCGGATTAAAGAATTGGATACCCGTTCAATCGTTTCTTTTTCCGACGCACACAGCGGGCCAAAATTAGGCCGGGAATCCACGGTATTTGAAATTCCCGAGGGAAACCTCAGTTATGCGGCAATTACAGATGCTATCAAACAAAAAGGGCCATCAAAAATCGCCTATACGATAGAATTTTACCCGGAGGAGGGGAAGTATCACTGGTCCGGCCACCGCGCGTGCAATATCCGTTGGGGACCGAAAGAGACTGCGGAAAAAGGTTCGATCTGTCCGGTGTGCGGGAAACCGCTCGTTCAGGGAGTTGAGCAGCGTGTCGGAGAGCTCGCCGGACGAAGTGAAGAGGATCTGCGGCTTACTAAGACAAAAACAGGAATGATTATGAGCGGCGCGTTTCCGAAACGTCCGCCGTTTGTCATGCTGGTACCCCTCCAGGAAATTATTTCCGAATGCCTCGGGTCGCCGGTTGCCAGTCCGAAAGTGCAAACACCCTACCGTGTATTAACCGATGCGCTGGGCGGAGAATTTAGTGTTCTTTTGAAAGCTGGCCATGCGGACATTGCCAAAATTGCCGGGGAACGGGTGGCGGCCGGTGTTGATAAAGTACGCGCCGGGGACATCGTTATAGATCCGGGCTATGATGGCGTATTCGGTGTCGTGAAGCTCTGGCGCGAAGGCGAACAAAAACCGCTCATTGATGCTTCCAAAGAACAATTGTCGATTTTTTAGCCATTGACGGCATGGTACCGCTTCGTTATCGTGTAGATAGTTGTGGTAAAATATAGATAATGAATTTTTGAGGGGAGGTGAATAGAATGGCAGAAAAAAGCAACGAAAATTTACTTGCAGCAGCATCCTACTTACTGGGGTTTGTTACCGGTATCATTATTCTTCTTGTCGAAAAGCAGAATAAATTCGTCCGTTTTCATGCGATGCAGTCCACCATATTGTTCGGCGGCATATTCGTCGTCAATATTGTGTTGGGATTCATCCCGATATTGGGATGGCTCACGGGACTCCTTTTATCTTTTGTCGCATTTATCCTCTGGATAGTTCTTATGTGGAAGTCCTTCCAGGGAGAGATGTATAAGGTTCCGTACGTCGGAGAACTCGCGGAAAAACAGTTGGCGAAAATGAAGTAATGGTTTTGAGATGTTAAACAATGAGTACTTGGGGTATTACCCAAGTACTTGTTGTTGTGAGGAAGGGGAACAATCGTGTTTACGGATCGCTTCGAAGCAGGCAAATTGTTGGGTAAACAACTGACAGCTTCTTCAAAAGCCACCAATCTTGTCATCGGAATAGCGCACGGCGGGGCAGTGGTTGCCTCAGGAGTTTCAAAGGTCATTCAAAAACCGTTTGATGTACTCGTGGTAAAAAAAATCGGAAGTCCCGGAAATCCCGAACTGGCTACCGGTGCCATTGTGCCGGACAGGCAATCGCTTGATGTCCGCGGCAAAATTATCATTTTAACGGACGACGGGGCGGCAACAGGCGCGACTATAGCAGCCGCGATCCGTTGGGTTCGTGACCACGGTGTTAAAAAAATCATCGTTGCGTTGCCGGTCGCCCCGCCGGATGTCGTTCATACGCTTCAATCGCTGGCAGATAAGGTCATCGTGTTGGAAAAACCTGATAATTTCGAATCTGTCGGGCAGTTCTACCGCGATTTTACGCAGGTCTCCGACGGAGACGTGGTACAATTACTCTCATGAAACTCATTGTCGGCCTTGGTAATCCCGGGAGTGAATATAAAGATACCCGCCACAACATCGGATTCATGGTAATCGATAAGTTGGAGAAAGAATTAGGAGCCGGTGTGCCGCCAGCATGGCAAAAGGATGAGAAAAAGAATGTGCTGACGGCGAAAATCGGCGAAGTGCTGTTGGTAAAACCCCAGACGTTTATGAACAAATCCGGGTTTGCGGTCCGCGCGCTCGTGAATTTTTACAAACTGACTCCCGCCGACGTATGGGTTATTCATGATGATATCGATCTGCCCCTCGGGAAGATAAAAATCCGTGAGAAAGGCGGGAGCGCCGGGCATCACGGCATAGAATCCGTTATTAAAGAACTGGGTACCGATGAATTTATCCGGTTCCGCCTCGGTATAGGGAGAGGGACAGATACAAACGACCGATCCGTGATTTCATTTGTATTGTCGCGGTTCCGCCAGTCGGAGGCCGGATCGTTTAAACACCTTATCAAACACGGAACGCAGGCGGTCCAGATGGCCATTCTCAAGGGTATTGACGTGGCGATGAACAGATTTAATTAGGTATGGCAGACCAAACCGTTATCCCAGCGATCGGAGATATCCTCAAAAAATTTAACCCGCTGGAAGACAAATACATTTCCCGCGAATTCCAGTCCTACGGGATTTATCTGGCAGAATCTCTGGATGATTACAAACACAAGGCGCTCTACATACGTCTGGCCAAGACGGTTCCGCGTGCCGTACTGGAGAAAGCATTAAGTTTCGTCAAGGATGCCAATGCCAGGAGCCGCGCCAAGCTTTTTATGTGGAAAATGGGTGAGTTGCGGAAAGGCAAGGAGTGAAACGGGTACGTCTAATAATCTCCGGAGATGTCGTAGGCGTGGGGTATCGCGCGTGGGTTGTACGACGAGCTCAGGGTTTGGGGCTTACGGGGTGGGTAAAAAACAGGGAAGATGGTGCTGTGGAGATTGTCGCGGAGGGCAAAAAAGAAAAACTCGACGAATTAATAAAATATTGTAAACACGGCCCGGATGTGGCGTGGGTTGAACGCGTTGAGATTACGTGGCTCCGTGAAACGGGTGAATTTTTTAACTTCACCGTTGTATACTAGAGATATGTTCAAACAGATAATCTCCCGCAAGCCGCTTCTGTTTCTATTTATCTCACTCGGATATCTGCTTGTAGCCGGAATCCTGAAGTGGTTTATACATCCGCCCCTTGATTCCGTCTGGTTTATCCTCGGCGGCGTTGTAGGCGTCTATTTATTGGATGCGTCAGAAGTATTTTTTGCCATCAGCCCCTCACCGTTTCGGAGCATCGTATTTGCCGGAGCATTTGTCGTTCTGTCGCTGTTTGTCGTAACGAGCGCAGACAGTATGCTTGCCGAAGGATTGGTGCTGACGCTCTATTTAACCATGATTCTTTGGCAGGTCGGTGAATGGCAGATTACGGGTAATCTCAACTCGTGGTACCGCATGGTTGAAGGACCGGTTGCTCCCGCACTCCAGCGTTGGGGAATGCTTATTTTCGCCGCACTTTTTGTCGTAGAAACGCTTCTATTCTTACGCTGGTCATGATGGAAGAAACCTCAGCACTTTGGCAGTATTTGGCGCCGGATATGCGGGCGCTCGTCCGGGACGGGGAGTTCTTGATTGAAGACAGTATCAGGCATACAGCCGACGGCCTGCCTGCCGGCAGGCAGGATTTTTCATACCTTGTATTCCCGTTCGCGAAGCTCTACGAAGGATTTTTGAAAAAATTATTTCTGGACGCACACATTATATCCGACCGCGAGTACAGGAGCGACCATTTCCGTATCGGTAAAGTATTGTCTCCGAATATGGTCCACCGTCTCGGCGACAGAAGTGCGTATAAACAAATCAGCGACCGATACGGCGATCAGCTGGCGGCACGGCTTTGGCATACGTGGAAAGAGGGGAGGAACATGGTATTCCACTATTTCCCCCACAACTACCGGTCGCTTACACGTGATATGGCCGTGGAACAGGTGAATCAGTTGGTAGGTACCATGCGCGAGGCGGTATTGATACTTGCACCAAAATGAACGAGTGGGTATTGTAATAGTATGGCTGCCAAAAAAGTAGTGACGTCGGTTTCCAGTGTTTTTCGTCTCTGGGCATGGATTCTCCTGGCGTGGAGCCTGTACCGGTATTTTTTCAAACTCCCCGAATGGGCCGATGAGTTTATCTTCAAGCCGCTCGTGTTTGTGGCACCGGTCATCTGGTACGTCCGCAATAAAGAAAAACAGAGTTTAGCAACGCTAGGGATCACCCGTCGTAATTTTTTTTCCAGCGTATATATCGGGTTGGGGTTCGGTATTGTATTTGCGCTTGAAGGCATGGTTACTCATGCCGTCAAATACGGAACATGGGACGTTAACCCGATTGCCGCATTCCAGCAGTACGGATTTTTCCTCATTATTTTGTCGCTGGCAACGGCCTGTACGGAAGAATTACTCGCGCGCGGGTTTGTTTTTAACCGTTTGTATGAAAAAACAAAGAACCTGATGTACTCATCCCTTGTTTCTTCGGTGATGTTTGTCCTCCTCCATATTCCGATTCTGGTTACGATGACAAAACTGCAGGGACCGACACTCATTCTCTTTTTGGTGACGGATTTGGTTCTTGCGATCGCCAACAGCCTCCTCTATTACAACACGGGGTCACTCGTTGCCCCGATTCTGGTCCACATCTTCTGGAACATGACCGTAGCGCTGTATCTTTGACGCCATGCACGAAAAATCCCCCTCCGCTAAAGCTTCGGGGGATATTCCGGTTAAACAATGTTTCTTATTTTATTCCGACTGCCTGAATTGCTGCATTGATTCCCGCCGCCTGTCCGACGTAGAAACCGATGAGTCCGCCGAAAACCGCCATTACCAAGAGAACGGTGATACTCATTACATCTAATTTAATTTTCGTTTTTGCCTTTGCCATAAGTATCACCTCCCTCCAGGGTCAGAAGTACGACATGTGTATCTTCATTCATACTAGCACATCCCATGCAATTATGCCGCCGTCCAACCTCCATCGGTGTACAGTGTGGAGCCGGTCATATAGCTTGCTTCATCGGAAGCTAAAAATGCCACGACCGCGGCAATTTCTTCCGCTTTACCGAATCGTTGCATCGGAATTCGTGCCAACAGCATTTTGTAGAAATCGGGCATTTCCTGCACCTGTTTGGTCATTTCCGTTTCTATAAATCCCGGTCCTATGGCATTTACCGTGATGCCTTGCAGGGCAAACTCATCGGCAAGCGCTTCGGTCATGGCGACCACACCGCCTTTACTGGCACAATAATTGACGGCACCGGTCATGCCGCTACCGACGCCGCCGGAGAGAATGGACGCGATATTGATGATGCGACCCCATTTATTCTTGACCATTTCGCGGGCTGCTGCCTGTGCGACCAAAAAGTAGGCGCGCAGATTTGTATTAAGGACGGTATCCCACACTTCCTCCGTCATTTCGAGTGCGGGGGAGAGTGCGCCCACCCCGGCGTTATTGAGGAGTATATCCAGCCGACCGAACGTTTTGACCGCCAAAGCGACTGCATTGTCGATTTCAGATTTTTTCAGAACATCCGTTTGAACCGCAAGGGCGTCTTTTCCGTGGTTTTTAATTTCTGCCACAAGCGCCTGCAGACGATCAATTCGGCGTGCAGCAACGACCACTTTAGCTCCCTGGGCTGAGAGGGCGAGTGCTGAGGCTCTTCCGATACCACTTGAAGCGCCGGTCACGAGCGCGACTTTGCCGGTCAAATCAAACATAATTATTTGCCTTTCTTTTCCAATGTATAACTTTTGAGAGCGAGGCAGAAGAGGACAAACATGTTCACGGTGGATATGGCACACCACGTGCATACACCTTTAATGACAAAGAGTTCCGTATACGTAAACCAGCCGGTAAAGAGGACGCCGAAGATTGTCATTCCCAGAATTCCGTATAACAAACCTTTTGCGGGATTTGTCGTACGTAAAAACGCGAGGATTGCGATTGTGGAGTATCCTAAAAGTCCAACGGAAGGTACCGGTACGCCCCAAAGATAACTTGCCGGGCTTTTACGCACCAGCTCACAGCCCGAAGACACACAGATAATGCCGACTTTCCGTAAGAAGCTCTGGGTGACGTAGGCAGCAATCAATATTCCGACTATAGCAAGAACAAAAATAATCCGGTTCAGGTACAGCGAGCGTTTCATATGTTTACTATACCATACCGCGCATGGAATACTACATATCTATATTCGTAATTATTTGTCCGTATGGATGGTATTGTAACGGGAGCGCTCGATGCGTTCTTCGGTAAGTTTACGCATCTTACATACCGGAAAGGAGACATCATTCTCCGTGCTGAGGATGCCCCGCAGGGCGTGATGTACCTTACGAAAGGGTATGTGCGTCAGTATATGGTGGACGAATGGGGAACGATGCTTATGTTTCACATTTTTAAGCCGAACTCATTTTTCCCGGTGACGTGGGTCGTGAATGATGAGCCGAACCGGTATTATCTGAAGGCGGTCACGCCGGTTGAACTATGGCGGGCGCCCAAAAAAGCGGTAAGGGAATTCTTACACAATAATCCTCCGGTCGTCTACGATCTGACGCGGCTGCTTCTTTCGGGTCTCTGCGGTATCGGCATCGTATCGAATACCTCATATCAGGCTCTGCATATAAAAAGACGATTCTTCTACTGTTGTATTTGGCTCATAATCTCGGAGAAAAAGAAGGAGTAATTATCGTTTTTCCCGTACCTGTAACTCACAGGGAAATTGCTGCATGGATCGGCACAACACGCGAAACGGCGAGTGTGCAGGTAGCACTACTGAAAAAAATCGGATTGATTTGCTGCCGCAGGAGGCGGCTTGTCATCCCGAGCCTCAGGAGGCTGGAAAAAGAAATAGTACGGCGGGGAAATCGATAATCCTGTTCCCCGTGATTTTGACCCCTTCTTTTCGAAGCATCCGTATCTTTTTAGCAATTCCTCCGTTAAACCCACCGATTGTACCGTCCGAAGCCACGACACGGTGGCAGGGGACTACGGGGGCGTAGGGATTATGTTTCATGAATTGTCCGATCGCGCGGTATGCGCGGGTTCCCAGTGCGTCAGCTACGGCCTTGTATGTCGTCACGCGGCCTGCGGGGACGATTTTAAGAAGCTTGTATGTTTTTATTGCCAATGGGGTCATATTTCTATTATACGCGTAGCGGTATGTAACCAGGATTACAGACTTATACCAGGAGATTACTTTATACCTAGAGTAGGAAAGGAGGTTAATATATGAATAAAGTACTTATGATAGCTGTTATCGTTATTGTTTTGGGTGCAGTGGGATATTTTCTTATGAAAGGCGGAGGCGCGTATAGTTCGGCTCAAGTGACGGCACTACCGACTTCGTCGTCAACCGGGGCGGTGAAAAACTTTACAGTTTCGGGGAGTGAATTTGCATTTTCACCTAATACCCTGAGCGTAAACAAAGGTGATACGGTGAACGTAACGTTTACCAATGGCGGTGCATTCCCTCACAATTTCACCATTGCGGAGCTAAACGTGAAAAGTAAAACACTTTCCCCTGGGGAATCTGACACCGTGACATTTACGGCCGACCAGGCTGGAACGTTTACGTATTTCTGCAGCGTGCCGACGCACAAAGATAAAGGAATGGTCGGGACGCTCACTGTCAAGTAATCCGTGCATTTTTCAGGCGCAGCGAATTGGTAACAACCGATACGCTGCTTGCCGCCATGGCAAATGCGGCAAGTGCGGGGTTTAAAAATATCCCGGCAATAGGGTAGAGGACTCCCATTGCGACAGGAATAAGAATAACATTGTAGCCGAATGCCCAAAAGAGGTTTTGTTTGATGATGGAAAGGGTCGCCCGTGATAATTTGATCGCAGAAATTACACTAGTAAGATTCTTGTTCAATAATGTAATTCCGGCAGACTCTATCGCTACATCTGTTCCGGTTCCCATGGCGATTCCGACATCCGCGGCAGCAAGGGCGGGCGCGTCGTTGATGCCGTCGCCGACAAAAGCGACCACCTGATTATTTTCTTTCAGACTCCGGATTTTATCTGCTTTTTCGTGCGGTAAGACACCCGCAGCAACCCGCGAAATGCCTGCCTGTTTGGCAATGGCTCCCGCTGTCCGCGCGTTATCTCCCGTGACCATCCATACGGCAACACCCATACGCTCAAGAGAGCTAACTGTCTCTTTAGACTCCGGTTTCAGCGTATCGGCAACTGCTATGGCACCCAGCAGTGTTTTGCCGGCCAGAAGCATAACAGTTTTACCCTGGTGTTCCAGTGTTTCTATGCTTTTTTCTTCCATCGTTAACGGAATTTTTTCTTTGTTCATGAGCAATCTGTTGCCAAAATACATCCGCTGTTTATTCACTATCCCTGATATACCATGGCCCGGAATTGCGGCAAATTTAGTGACCTCAATGAGTTTTCCTCCGTCTGATTTCGCTTTTTGGACAATGGCGTCAGCGAGTGCATGTTCCGATCCCTGCTCAAGAGACGCCGCGATGGTAACGAGACTATGTTCATTTCCATCGAGAGCGACAATATCCGTTACGACCGGTTTTCCTGTCGTCAGCGTGCCTGTTTTATCAAATACTGCAACATTTATTTTGTTTGCAATTTCCAGGCTTTCCGCATTTTTAATTAGGATCCCGAGTTCCGCTCCGCGTCCCGTGCCGACCATAATTGCCGTTGGGGTCGCCAAACCCATTGCGCACGGGCAGGCAATAATAAGGACGGCAATCATATTGGTAAACGCCTGGATAAACGTGCCGGTATCAAACCACACAATAAACGTTGCGGCCGCCAGCATGAGGACGATGGGAACGAAATACGAAGAGACGGTATCGGCGAGCCTTGCAATTGGTGCGCGGGAGCTTTGGGCCTCTGCGACCATCCGGATAATTTGGGAAAGCATGGTTTGGTTCCCGACTTTCGTCGCGATGAAAAGAAACGTTCCGGTTTTATTGATCGTCGCACCGATCACTGCATCTCCCGTCTTTTTTTCAACCGGTATGGATTCGCCGGTGATCATCGACTCATCAACACTGGAAAACCCTTGGGTAATTTTACCGTCCACAGGAATTTTTTCACCCGGCCGTACGCGGATTACGTCACCTGCAACAACGTCATCTATTGGAATATCTGCTTCCGATCCGTTTCTGACAACTCTTGCGGTTTTTGCCGCAAGATGCAGGAGTTTTTTTATCGCATCACCTGTATGCGCTTTGGCTTTGGCTTCAAGGAATCTGCCCAGTAAAATGAGGGTGATAACGACCGTCGCGACATCAAAATAGAGCGTTTGCGGGAATCCCCATGCGATCATTTGCGGGAGGAACAGGGTTATTGCCAGTGAGTAGCCGAATGCAGCGGTTGTACCGATGGTGATAAGGGTGTCCATACTTGCCGTCCGGTTTTTCAGGCCCGACCAGGTCGCCAGATAAAAATCACGTCCGGCCCAAAATTGTACCGGCAGAGTTAAAAGAAGCAGTAGTCCACGCGGGGAGTTCTACAAACATCCGGAAGCCGGGGATCATATGCGGAATGCTTCCTATGAGAATAAGAATTGTGAGGACGGCTGACACGGTCACTTTACGGCGTAGTATCTGAAGTTCGTTCTTTTTTGCCTGTTCTTTTAATTCGTCCGCACTTTTTGTATCAACAGCCGCTTCCGAAGTCTCGGCAAACACCGCTTTGTAGCCGATGTCAGAAACCGCTCCGGATAATACGGAAGGAGTAACCGTGTTGTCATGCTCGACCATCGCCTGTTCGCTGCCGTAATTAACATCAGCAGACGATACACCGGGTGTTTTTTTTAATTTTTTTTCAATCAGATTTGCGCAGCTGGCGCAGTGCATACCGACGATGGGAAATGTTGTCTTCATATACCTATGTGACGTGTATCGAGCCATGAAACATATTCATCCCGCAGTGGAAATCATAGGTGCCGGGTTTGGTAGGGGAGATCGTAACGGTGACCGGCGTATGCATGGGTAAGTATTTTTTTATCTTTAAATCCGGGATTACCAATTCCTCAAGACACGTGTTCGGGTCTTTGCGGATAAACACGAGAATCGTTTTTTTCTTCAGACTGATATGTATGGACCGTGGCTTATATCCGCCGTCTACCGTGATCGTGACCGATTTATCGACAGACACTGCATATTCTTTTTTGCCGAAGAAGAACCAATAAATACCGGCAATAAGGCCAAGTCCCCCGATGGTAACAACAAATTTTTCCATATTATTTTTTCTCCATTACTTTCATGATTTCGTCTATCACTTCTTTGGTATTGCCTTTTTTCACTTCCTCCGCCACACATGTCTGCATGTGATTCTTGAGAATTGCCTCATCGGCTTGTCGGAGGGCCGCCTGCACGGCAATAGACTGATGAATAATATCGATACAGTAATGACCTTTTTCGACCATCGCAATAACACTATTCAGCTGGCCGCGTGCAATTTTAAAGCGGTGTAGAATTTTTTGCTGGACGGATTGATCTCTCGGTATTCCTTTCGGCATAATTGCCTCCTTGACTTTTATCCCCCCATGGGGGATATAATGACTTTACGGTAAAATTCCTTTATTGTCAATAATATGAATATTTTGTGGCTTGCGTTTATAACAGGGCTCACAACAGGCGGCATTTCATGTCTGGCTGTGCAAGGGGGGCTTCTGGCAACAGCCATGAGCAAACCGGGCGAATCACCGGATCCGCAGGCCGTACCCGCCAACCGGTGGCTGCAGGTTGGCATGTTTGTCATTGCCAAACTCGTAGCCTATACCTTCCTGGGATTTTTGCTCGGGTTTATCGGATCAACATTGACCCTGACCCCGAAAGTATTAGGATGGGTGCAAATTGCGGCGGGAATCTTTATGATCGCAACGGCGCTTCGCATGATCGACGCCCATCCCGTCTTCCGGTATTTTGTGATCCAGCCGCCGCGGTGGGCATTCCGGCTGATGAAAAACACGAGCCGGAGCCAATCTCTCTTTGCGCCGGCACTGCTGGGGTTCCTGACCATTCTGTTGCCCTGCGGGGTTACACAGGCAACCATGGCGGTTGCGGTAGCCAGCGGCAACCCGTTTAGCGGCGCGGCCATCATGTTTGCCTTCATTTTGGGAACAAGTCCGGTATTTTTTGTATTGGGCGCGACCGTTGTCCAGCTTTTACAAAAGAAAGCATTTTCCTATGCAGCCGCAGGGATTATCGCGGTATTTGCCGTTTTGTCGATTAACGGGGGATTGGGACTCAACGGATCGCCGTATACGCTGCAGAATTATTGGCGTGCGGCAACCACACCCGCCGGCCAGATTGCCGCGGGAAATGCGGCAGCGGTTACAGGCGGGGTACAGGACGTTACGATTACGGTAACCAGCCGCGGGTATTCTGCAAACGCAGATACGTTAAAACGCGGTTCGCCCGTGAAGCTCACCCTTTCGACGAATAACACACAGGGGTGTGCGAGAGCCTTCACCATACCGGACCTCAATATTTCCAAAGTTCTGCCTGTGACGGGCAATGAGACGATAGAATTTACGCCGCAAAAAGCCGGACGGCTTGCATATTCATGCAGTATGGGCATGTATACCGGCGCATTTACCGTGGTGGACTGACTATGACGACTAAAACATTCAAAGTGAAAGGGATGCACTGCACAAGCTGTGCGCTTCTCATCGAAAGCGACCTCGAGGATGCCGGGGTTAGGGCAGTATGCAACTATGCTTCACAAACGCTTTCTGTCGAATTTAACGAGAAAACGACGGGAGAAAAAAAGATCACGGACGTAGTTGCGAAAGCAGGGTATCAAATTGTTTGAGTGCGTCTTCGGGGGATGTGAAAACGATTTCCTTTTTGACTGCCGGACAGCCGCGAAGCATTCGTGAGACGCGTTTTCCCTTTTCATAGAGGATATAGACGGGGATAGTGTGTGCGTTGGCATATTCAATTTCGATACCGGTTCCGATTGAGGGCTCGCCCATGTAGGCGACCATGACATCGCTTTTGGATAGTTGCGCTATGTCCGATTGGTAGATATCCGTAGGTAACACGTCGGGATTGAGTATCGGGTCATTGCCGTTTAAAAATGCCCAAAAGTAGTCATGGCCGTTTGCTTTGGCCACGTCAGCCAGGCGGCGATAGAATGCTTTTGTTTTTACAGGGTTCTTAAGATCCGTTAGCGGGCCGGCAAAAAATATACGCATAAGAAACTTATTGTACAATAAAATTAACAGTGGTACACTTAAGAGCCTTAAGGAGGCAGATATATGGCAGATGTTACGATTACCGATAAAAATTTTGATGCGGAAGTCATTAAGCATGACAAGCCGGTATTAGTGGATTTTTGGGCAGTGTGGTGCGGTCCGTGCCAAATACAGGGACCCATCGTGGAGGATGTTGCCAAAGCTTTGGACGGCAAAGCGAAAGTCGGGAAGCTCAATGTTGATGAAAACCCAGAAGTCTCGCAGAAATTCGGGATTATGAGCATACCGACCCTGATGATTTTCAAAGGCGGCACGGTCGTAAAGCAGTTTATCGGGGTACAATCGAAAGAAACGTTGATGGGCGAATTGAATAAATTAATACATTAAAGGTATGTACGACGTCATCATTATCGGCAGCGGTCCTGCCGGATACACCGCAGCCCTCTATACCTCACGTGCATTCCTGAAAACGAAGATTTTTACGGGTTTGGAGGAGGGCGGGCAGCTTACCACAACGACGGAAATCGAAAATTTCCCCGGGTTTCCGAAAGGGATAACGGGACCGCAGCTGATGCTCGACATGAAGGCGCAGGTTAGCCGGTTCGGGACGGAGATAGAGGTATCCGAAGTATCAAACGTGTCAAAAGCACAAAAAGGGAATACATTCGTTATTACCGCAGGCGGAAAGCAATATGAGGCACGGGCGGTCATTGTAGCCGCCGGCGCCTCTGCGATGTATTTAGGGCTGCCGTCAGAAAAAAAACTAACCGGTCACGGTGTATCCGCATGTGCCACGTGTGACGGATTTTTCTTCAAAGGCAAAGAAGTGGTCGTTATAGGCGGCGGGGATACGGCGATGGAAGATGGAAATTTCTTAACGACATTCGCAACAAAAGTAACGATTATTCATAGAAGGGAAGCGTTCCGGGCAAGCCCAATAATGCTGGCGCGTGCCAAAAAGAATCCCAAGATCACCATGCTCACGAATAAAATCATCGAAGAAATTTTAGGCGATACTGCAGTGACGGGCGTGCGTATGAAAGATACCTCGACCGGTACGGTCGAGGTATATCCGACTCAGGGAGTGTTTTTGGCAATCGGACATAAGCCAAACACAGGATTCTTAGGTGAATTGCTGGAACACGATCCGAAAGGATATGTGTCTGTCCATGGTCTTCGCAAACCCGGCGATTACCATACCGGAACGAATGTCCCCGGGATATTTGCCGCAGGCGATTGTGTGGATTTCCAATACCGCCAGGCCGTTGTAGCTGCTGGTATGGGCTGTATGGCTGCTCTTGATGTGCAGAGATATCTTGAAGCCACCTCCATATGATGACACTTACCACCCCTCAAAGATTTAAAGCCCGGCTCGCGGCGATCGATAAAATTTCAAGCAAGGTGTATCTTGAACGGTTCGAACTCATTGAGCCTAAAGAAATTACCTTTATCGCGGGTCAAACAGTGATGTTGTATGTGGCGCCCGGCATCAACCGCACCATGTCCATTGCGTCTCCTCCTTCGGAAAAGAACTCAATAACATTTTTCCATGACGTGTCGCCCATGGGACCGTATTCGAAGTGGGCGATTTCGGCCAAGGTCGGGGACGAAATGGAGTTTATGGGGCCACTGGGTGCGTTTATCCTCGATCGGAAAAGCCCGCGGAATAAAGTATTAGTTGCCACCGGTACCGGTATGACGCCGTTTTACGTGATAGCGAGGGATTATTTAGCTTCCGGGGGTGCAGCGGACGTCATGCTCTATTGGGGGCTCCGCCATGAGGAGGATATTTTTTGGCAAAAAGAATTTGAGCAGCTACAGAATCAATATCCGAATTTTCATTATATGCTTATTCTTTCGCAGCCCCATACGACAGGTCAGTCCGCCGGCTGGCGCGGAGGACATGTACAGGATTACCTATTTTCTCAGCAAAATCTCAAGGACGCAGAGTACTATGTGTGTGGCAATAAAGCGATGGTGGCGGATATTCGTGCGAAATTGAAAGCCGCCGGCGTCCAGGACAACCAGGTGAAATCTGAATTATTTTATTAATATGAACATCAACCCGTTTGAAAGCGCGATGCAACAGCTGAAAAAAGCAGCAACATTATTCCCTAAAAAAGAGTCAACACTTCTTCTGACCCTTCTTTCCCAACCGCAGCGGATTCTTAATGTCGCGATACCCGTAACGATGGACAACGGATCTCTGCGGATTTTTCAGGGATACCGGTCGCAGTTCAATAACGCGCTCGGGCCGTACAAAGGGGGCATCCGGTATCACCGTGACGTTAACCTGGATGAGGTAAAAGCATTATCATTTTGGATGGCTATAAAATGCGCTGTTGCCGATCTCCCGTTGGGCGGGGGAAAAGGCGGTATTATTGTGGACCCCAAAACACTTTCGGAGGGTGAATTGGAACGGTTATCGCGCGCCTATGTACGCGCCATTGCCGATAATATCGGGCCGGCAGCGGATGTACCGGCGCCGGACGTGAACACCAACGGCATGATCATGGGGTGGATGACGGATGAACTCATCAAGGTGCGTCACGCAAAAACACAAAAAGAGAAGAATTATCTTCGCGCAACATTTACCGGAAAACTTATCAAAGACGGCGGCTCGGAAGGGAGGGCAGAGGCGACGGGTTTGGGCGGACTGTACGTATTGCAAACAATCCTTAGGCATCATAAACTGGCGGGAAAACTGACTGCCGCAGTTCAGGGATTCGGGAATGTCGGTTACAACGTTACGAAGTTCCTCGTTGATGCAGGGATCAAGGTGGTTGGGGTGTCGGACAGCAAGGGCGGCATTTTTGTTCCGGAAGGGATAAACCCGGAGCTGACGCTGGACTGTAAAAAGAAAAACGGGTACCTAGCGGGCTGTTATTGTTCGGGTTCCGTCTGCGATCTGAAGAAAGGGAGGATGATAACCAACGCCGAACTGTTGGAATTGCCGGTCGACATTTTAGTACCGTCTGCATTGGAAAACGTATTAACGCGTGAAAACGCATCGAAGATTAAAGCAAAAGTGGTCCTGGAGATGGCCAACGGCCCGACGGCTCCCGAGGCGGATGCCATTTTACATACGCGCGGCATACCGGTTATCCCCGATGTGTTATCTAACTCCGGTGGTGTCTCGGTCTCCTGTTTTGAATGGGAACAGAATCTCAAAGGCCAGCATTGGACCAAAGAGGCGGTCAACCGGAAGCTGAAAGCAAAAATGCAGACGCAGGCCACGAATGTCTGGCTGGCCTCCAAAAAGTTCAAAACGGACCTGCGCACCGCAGCTTTCTACCTCGCCCTCACGCGGATCCTCAAGGCAATAAACAGATAAGGCCGTCTATTAGTTGATCTTCCTGTCCTGACACCCTATAATCCTCTCATTCTATGAGAATGGAGGCTGAGCGCTATTACGATTACCCGGAAAAACAGGGTGTGGATTCTTGGTGGGAACGTCTGATGTATCGTACCGTCGCACGGAACTATTTGCGTCGTGAAGAGCTGCATTATAGAAACGGATGGGTCTTATCACCGGATGCAAAACTGCTTTTTCTGGTGGGGACGGAGGAAGTGGATATAACCAAGGCAGAGACATGTACCGGTATTACTATTTATACAAAAAAAGCAAATCATGTGAAGGCGCCCGAAATTTTCGAGGCAGCATCAGCAATTAGCGATCATTTTGAGAGGGAACGAAATGTGCCTAACGTATTATCCGAACTGGCTGATGTTTGGTACAATCTCATTCAACTTACTCAACTAGACCCCGATTTTTCCGTTACGTACAAAAAGTGTGTAGACCAGCTGCGTGAAGCCGTTGGATATTCAACCAGGGACGCATTTTTACTCATACATGCAAAGTATCAACTTCGTTTTTACGATAATAAAGGGGTAAAAGAACATAATGAAGAAATTGAAGCAATTAAGTTCTTATTGAAGGGGGAGAACATAGACCCTATTGCTACTCCAAGCGACGAGGAGTTAAACAAAGCATATCGATTACTGAATAAAATGAGCGTGACTATCCTTAAGCCCCGTCTATTACAATTTCAAACACTTCAGACATGGAAACGGGCGTCATGGTATCCGGATTCCGATCAGTGGGAACACAGAATAGGAGACCCTGATTATCCCGGAATGCGTATGAACAAATCAACAGTAAATCTGTTGGGAGCATTTAAGGATACGTTACATCCGAAGGCAAATATCGTAGTACAGCCTGTTACGGATAGTCGGGGAGATGCGGATATGAGCCTTTCGTCGATATTTCCGAACGTCCGGTATGTTACGCGGTCGAGGCAACTCGCATATACGCTTGCTAATATAGGATTCATGACATATCACCAAAATCCCATAAGATTTAAGCCGGAGGAAAAAATCGATATATTGTTCCTTAATCAGGATAAGAATGTTCTTCTGTCTTCCGTCGCCGACGGGGGATATGTTATTCAGGCGTTAGATAATTCAGCCATCCGCCGGAAAGACTATATACCGGTCGGGGTTTTAACACATAAAAGGTATACGGGTGACGTTTACTTTGACGATTCTAATCCTGCAGATTATAAATTACCGGTTTCCACAGACAGCGAATTTCAACAGGTATCAGCTATATATGAGAGGGATCAAGCGGAGTGGCATCCTGAACCGAATGAGGAAACAGACCCTCCGTATTGGATAACTGCTGACGGTTGTATCACCTATGATCAGGCTGCAGAAATTGTACGTAAAGTAACAGGCGCTACCACTGATATTGTCGCTCATTATCAGCAAATACTGAAGCAGCGGGCGGAAGAAGAGAAAACAGGGAAAGCCCCGTTAAACCAAAAAGTGGATCAATACGATATGGGTACCGCTTTACCTTATAAGCGATATGGGCTTGGAGAGACGTACATTATTTTTCAACGGGCCAAGAGCGGTACAAAATAGCCCCGCATGGTTGTTGACAAGCGAAGCGGGAGTGAGTAGAATACATATTTGCCCTTAGATGCAAGGCACGAGCGCTTTTTCGCTTCACCACGAGAAGGCCGAAATTCAATTCATGAGACACAACAAATCATATTCAAACCTAAACCAAATTTGGCAGTGTTTGCGTGTGTAGTTGCCTCGAATGAGTGAATTTAGCCCCGCATCTCAGGCGGGGTTTTTTAATGCCCCACGCACGTTAAACAATTGGACAACGGAGAAAATCGCGGGCCCGAAGTTTACCTGGTTGAACGCTTCATTTGCAATGAAGAGGCAGGCGGTTCGACTCCGCCCGGGTCCACTGGAAAGGTTATGGGTACTAGGGCAGGGTACTGCCTTACTACGCATAACTTTTTAGCGCAGCACGTTAAAAATTTAACGACTTTTCCATAGTGTAGGTGCAATTCCTATTATGGAAAGAATTTGAAAAACAAGTAGTTGCATCGTAAGGGGTAATCCTTCGGATTATTTCTTACTGCATAACAATTTTGTTGGAGAAAGAACAAAGTGCAATTTGCCAAAAGCAGATTGCGACCTTTGTTCTCTGCAACGCTACAAGTTGACAATGGATGCCCAGGGTATTCATGCCGAGGAAGGACGTATATAGCAGCGATATTCGTCGGGGAGGAGCTATAATCCACCGATCCGACGGTTTCCGAATGGGGCAACCCACCCCGCAAGGGGGAGCACAACATAAAAATTATCGAAAGATGGTCATAGTGTTGTGTGGGATACCATCTGAACTGAAACATCTCAGTAAGGTGAGGAAAATAAATCAATAGAGATTCCGTCAGTAGCGGCGAGCGAAAGCGGAACAGCCTAAACCAATCCGCAAGGATTGGGGTTGTAGGGCCAGTGATATGTGATGAAATTGTTGTAGAAGAACGCCTCGGAATAGGCGGCCAGAGAGAGTGAAAGCCTCGTATTCGACATGATAATTTCCGCTAATTGGTTCCTAAGTACCATGGACCACGAAGGGTCTGTGGGAATCTGGGTCGACCACGATCCAAGGCTAAATACATGAATACACCGATAGTGAACAAGTACCGTGAGGGAAAGGTGAAAAGCACCCCGGAAGGGGAATGAAATAGTACCTGAAATTGTCAGCTAACAAACAGACGAAGTTTATCGCAAGATAGATGACGTCGTGCCTATTGAAGAATGATCCGGTGAGTTACCGATCTACTGCAAGTCTAATCAACGCGAGTTGAGGAGGCGTAGTGAAAGCGAGCCCTAATTGGGCGAAACACTAGCAGCAGGCGGTAGACCCGAAACCAGGGCGAGCTAACCATGAGCAGGGTGAAGCCTATCGAAAGATGGGTGGAGGCCCGAACTCTTCAGAGTTACAAATCTGTGAGATGACTTGTGGTTAGGGGTAATATGCCTATCGAGCCTGGAGATAGCTGGTTCTCCCTGAAATATATTTAGGTATAGCGGTCAGTCACTCGTACGAAGGGGTAGAGCACTGAATGATGTGAGTTTCGCAAGGAACGCGCATTAATCAAACTCCGAATACTTTCGTCCGTACCTGGCCAGTCAGACATGCACGGCTAAGCGCGTGTGTCTAAAGGGCAACAGCCCAGATTCACATCTAAGGTCTCTAAATACATACTAAGTGGTTAAGGAAGTCATGGTTTTAAAACACCCAGGAAGTTGGCTTAGAAGCAGCCACCTTTTAAAGAAAGCGTAACAGCGCACTGGACGAAAGCCGTGGCGCCGAAAATGATCGAGGCTCAAGTATGTTACCGACGATTGAAATTTATTCCCGATTTATCGGGAGTAAGTGGTAAGGGAGCGTTCTGTTCAGCAGTGAAGGCCAGCCCGTGAGGGCAGCTGGAGCGGACAGAAGTGAGAATGCCGGAATGAGTAGCGTTTGAAGGTGCGAATCCTTCATGCCGAATGCGCAAGGTTTCCGAAGCAACGTTCGTCGACTTCGGGTTAGTCGGAACTAAGGCGAGGCCCCTATGGGGGGCGTAGCTCGATGTAGAAACGGTTTATATTCCGTTACAAGTGTATGCTAATTAAGACTCAAAGGATTGACAAAAGAGGATTGGTCTCGCGGTTGATTCGTTGGCCGCCAAGCTTCGAAATAGTGATAACTGGTAAATCCGTTATTGCGATTAATTGAGAAGTAGGGAAGTCTGAGCCGCAAGGCGAGGGCAACAGAGATAGTTCTGTTTTCGAGAAAATTTCCGTTGAGAAGCATATGTTTTCCGTACCACAAACCGACACAGGTGCGCTGGTAGAGTATACCAAGGCAAGCGGGCGACAGCAGTTAAAGGAACTCGGCAACAAAAACTAGGCGTAACTTATGGGAGATGCCTTGCCTGGAGCAATCCGGGTTTCAACACACGACACTAAGCAACTGTTTAACTAAAACACAGGTCTCTGCGAAGCGGAAACGCAACGTATAGGGGCTGACACCTGCCCAGTGCCGGTAAGTTAAAAAAGGTTGGTAACTTTCGCAAGAGAGAAGCCGATTTTTTAAGCTCCGGTGAACGGCAGCAGTAACTATAAAATACAGTTTTGTAGTTGTAAAAGTTGACTAAATGCTGGAAGAGCTGTACCGTCGCGGAAAAGCGAACGGTTGAAGTATCTGACGCTACCAGATATACTGGTGACAATGCGGTCAGTGCAGCAAATCAGCAGGAAAGACTTGAAAAAGGAAAAACTTGGTTATTTCTTAGCCGGGTTTGTAGAAGGTGAGGGAAGTTTTAACGTTTCGTTACGACGGAAAGCTGACTATAAGGTCAACTGGCAAGTCGTCATGAGCTTTAATGTATCGCAGAAGGATCCGACAATATTACAAATACTGAAGGATGAACTTCAATGCGGGATTATTAAGGTTCGAAAACGGGACGGACTTCATTCATTTGATGCTACGAATCCGGACGATTTAATCAAGCACGTTATTCCGTATTTTCGACGATATCCGGTCCTTTCCCAGTCAAAAAAGCGAAATTTTGCGATTTTTTGCAAGATCGCCGATTTGATGGAGAGAGGGGAGCATAGAACTCAATCCGGGTTAAAGAAAATCCTTCTTCTTCGGGAAACAATCAATGAAGGAAAAGGAAGAACAAGAAAATATGGTATTAACGATGTATTTCCTCTTCAAGAATCCTCAGAGACTATACGCTCGACCTCCGATGTAATCAGGAGATGATATAGTCCGACCTCATAGGCGACTATGAGATTACGTAACCAACCGGAGTATATAACAAAGTGAACTGTTCTATGGTAGATATTTTCGCTGCCATAGTGAGGTAGCCAAACCTCTCGTATATTCACCGTGCAAATAGGAAAGTGGGTATATAGAAAAATTGCACTATATGCTGGAATAACTCTGAATATCAACAGTACCACAAGGTAATAATCTGTTCGAGTGGAGTCAATCAGCAGGAAAGATCTCGATAACAATATCGAGAAATCCTCAACGACTACACGTGCGATCCCGATCACATCGGCGAGAAGATATAGTCTGATCTTCATGGCGACATGAAGCTAACACGATTTATGAGCGAAGTTCCTTGTCGGGTAAGTTCCGACCTGCACGAAAGGTAGAATGACTTAGTGACTGTCTTGAACTGTTACCCGGCGAAATTGAAATGGCTGTGAAGATGCGGCCTACTTACACATGGACAAAAAGACCCCGTGGAGCTTTACTGTAACTTGGCACTGAGGACGTTATTTTGACTGTCGAGAATAGGTGGGAGCCTTCGGGCGAAACATGGAATACCACTCTTTGGAATGACGAAATCTTACTTACTCCCGCATAAAAATCCGGGAGAAGAACACTGTCTGGTGGGCAGTTTAACTGGGGAGGTTGCCTCCAAAAGTGTAACGGAGGCGTACAAAGGTTGGCTAATCCTGAATGGAAATCAGGACTTGTCGTGCAAACGCATAAGCCAGCTTGACTGCGAGACATACAAGTCGAGCAGGTACGAAAGTAGGTGTTAGTGATCCTCGCATACCTCGTGGGAGGTAGCGGGCTTAACGGATAAAAGCTACCCCGGGGATAACAGGCTGATCGCTTCCGAGAGTCCATAGCGACGAGGCGGTTTGGCACCTCGATGTCGGCTCATCCTATCCTGGGGCTGGAGAAGGTCCCAAGGGTCCGGCTGTTCGCCGGTTAAAAGGGTACGCGAGCTGGGTTCAGAACGTCGTGAGACAGTAGACAATACGTACGACCGTACGTAAGAAGAGCTGTCCGCTTTCAGACGTTTTTTGGAAACTCCATCGAGAATTATTACTGTTATATTTTGAAAGCATACTTTGCGCAATGTTGTGCAAAGTGTAAATCTGACTATTTGCTGGAAACTCTGAGTATTTGAACGTACTTTTACGAGTAAAAATCGTTCAATGCAGACAATCAGCAGGGAAGTCTGTCATACGACGGACCCCTCAGAGACTATATGTCAGACCCGCCGATGAGGCGTGGAAGATATAGTCCGAACTGAATGGCGACATTCAGATTAACAAATTTGTCGGTCTCTATCCTGTGCAAGCGTTAGATTCTTGAGGGGAGTTCTCCCTAGTACGAGAGGACCGGGAGGAACGGATCCCTGGTGTGCCAATTGTCTGACAACAGGCAACGTTGGGTAGCTAGATCCGGACGGGATAAGTGCTGAAAGCATCTCAAGCACCAAGCCCAACCCAAGATGAAGAATCGTTACAGATCACCCGGAGAATACGGGTTTGATAGGCGAGAAGTGTACACACCGTAAGGTGCTTAGCTTACTCGTACTAATCGATCGATGTTGTGGAGAACAAAGGTTTACGTTTACAAACGTACATTCGTTCTTTATTCCAACAAATTGTAAAACAGTAAGGAAGTCCGCATGGATTATCCCTTACGTACAACTACTTTATTAACAAGTGAATACTTTTATTTTGGAAGAACCGCTCCGGTGTCTTCCAGTCTTTTGAGCGACGTGGACCCACCCGATCCCATTCCGAACTCGGAAGTGAAACGCGTCAGCGCTGACAATACCTATTCCGCAAGGAACCGGGAAGATAGGTCAAGGCTGGGGGACATTGGAGCGGTTTTTATTTGACTTCCCGCTGGTATTCGCGCTATAGTGCGCCCATCATGTCGCAAAGACCGGAGATAGAAAGCCAAGAGTATAAGAATAGAATCTCGAGCGGATTACTGTGGGCTTTGGAGAACCTTAATAACAACCGGCGCCGCATTACGGACTTGGTTCTGGACGATGAGATCCCGAAAAATTTATCCAAGGGTTGGATTGTCGATTTCTCTGATGTAGATATATTCAAAAAGGTGAAAAGTGCATTATATCTTTTGCAACCTGATGATAAGTTATGGACGGTGCGTGATAATTTCCGTGCATCTCAACAGATGAAAGCCTGGGAAAAAGAGCTCGGCGGTCCCGTCGTACATCTTCTGGTTCCCGACACGGAACAGAAAGACGTTCCGTGGCTCGCACAACCTGTCCGCCGAGATTGGTTGACCGAATACCCACCCGAAGCGGTATTACTTATGTATACAATCGCAACTGAGGATAATCCCAACCGCTTGCGGTACCGCGCAGCCGTGATCGCCCGGACCGGCCAAACACCGGAAACCCTCCTGAAAAAGTAATAAAAGTCCCGGATCGGTTTTTTGATGCATTGACAGACCGCAAAATACCCCCCTATACTAGAATCCCAGAGCCAATCTCTGGTTTTTTTATGGTAAAAAAGGAGGTGAAGAACAATTGGTACATATAGAACAAGAAATTCCTATTACTGTTCATAAGAATGGGGAAATCCTGAAAGCAACGCTCGTCCGCGACCTGAAAGACTCGCTGAACGATATCATTATATATTCGGGACAGAACCCCCAGAATAATTCACCGGCTGAAAAACCGGCTACAGCGGTGTCAAAATAGACCGTTTGGTGGTAATGGACGTTGAGCCGCTTAATTTTTCGCACTTACGAGTTTAAGCGTTTCGCGCATGAACGCCGGAAGATCCGGCGGCCAGCGCGATGTAACAAGATTTCCGTCCACGACAACCTCTTTATCCTCCCAGATACCGCCTGCGGCTTTCACTGACTCCGGAACGCCGTCGTGCCAGTAACATGTGAGATGACGGCCTGCAACAACCCCCGCATCCGCAAGGGTCCACGGACCGTGACAGATGGACGCAACGGGCTTGTTTTTGGCAAAAAACGATCTGGTTATTTCCTGCGCCTTTTTGATTTTCCGTACAACCGCCGGCGCGCCCGTAGGCGCCCCGCCGGTAATAATGAGGAGATCATAGTCGTCGGGATTTACCTTGCCAATCGTGACATCGGGGACCAGTTCGCCGTACCCGAATTCCCCGTGGATCGACTCTTTTGTCGGCGCCGCTACGTCGATCTTCCACCCCGCTTCCTGCAGACGGAATAGAGGATACATAACCTCCATATCCTCAAACTCATCCGCGGTAAGTATGACTGCTTTCATACGGTTATTTTGCCCGGACCTGCACGAGCTGGAAATAATTACCGTCCGGGTCCTCAAAGGTAGCAATGTAGCCGTAGTCCTGTATGTGATAGACCGGTGAAATCACTTTAACACCGTTCTTTTTCAGCCGGTTGAATTCTTTTTGAACGTTATCTACCTCGAAATTAACCATAAACCGCTCCGGCTGCGTACTTTTTCCTTTGACTTTACTGTGGTCCATGACGGTAAAGTCACCGCTTCCTTTGAAACTAGCCCCGTAGACATTGTCTCCGTCTCCCATTTCACCTTCAAACTGAAATTTTACTCCGACTGTATCCGTGTAAAATGCCGCGAGTTTTTTGGCATTCGGACTTGATAAAAGGACTGCATCAATTTTTTTAATCATAAAATACCTCCTATAAATGTTACCTATACTTGAAGTATGAAGTATTCCTGTTTGGTTATCTGTAATCTCTATTACAGAATGGTATATGGCAAAGGCGTGGTATGATACTCATAGGAGGTGAAAAATATGATCGGATATAAAGCAAATATTGAGGAGCTCACGCGGGCAAATACCTATTTCCGGCAGGTTCTCTACACCGGACTGCATGCGCAGCTCGTGCTCATGACACTGAAGCCCGGGGAGGAAATCGGTATGGAAGTTCACCCGCAGGTGGACCAGTTTTTCCGGTTTGAGACCGGGAAAGGGAGAGTGACTATCGCCGGCGTGGATTATGACGTTGCCGACGGCGACGTGGCGATTGTTCCGGCAGGCAATATGCATAATGTGGTGAATACCGGAGCGGAGGAACTGAAACTCTACACGATATATTCGCCGCCGAACCATCCCGATGGGACGGTGCATAAAACCAAGGCCGAGGCTGCAGTGGCGGAAAAAGCTGAGCATTGAGCGCAAGCACAAAATAGGCTATAATACCCCTTATCCTATCGAAAGGCGGTATTCATGAATGGCCAAATCAACAAAATCCTCATCTAAGACTTCTGCTCCCCAGACCATGGAGGAGCTGCTCGCGCAAACTTCGTATACCCTTAAAGGCGTAAAAAAAGGTGATGTCGTTGAGGGGAAAATCACGCGTATATCCCGCAAGGAAATTACTATAGATATTGGCGGAAAAACCGAGGGCGTGGTTATCGACCGGGAGCTGGAGACGTACCGAGACATGCTTATGTCCCTTAAAGTCGGGGATACGGTGGTTGCCCAGGTCATCGTTGCAGAAAACGACCGCGGACAGTCCGTACTGTCCCTGCGCCGGAGTATTTTTGAAAAACGGTGGGCAGCCCTGACTGAAAAACAAAAGAGCGGAGAAGTGGTTGAAGTAACGCTCAAAGAGCCGGTCCGCGGCGGTATTTTGGTTGATTACGGCGGGCTACGTGGCTATATTCCGCAGTCACAGCTGGATGGCGCAACATTTAAACAGTTAGACAAATCCATTAACCGCAGAGTAAGCGCGAAAATCGTCGAGGTGGACCGTGATACAAACCGTCTGGTATTTTCCCAACGCGCAGTCACTGAAGGCGCGGCCCTCGCCAAACAAAAGGACGTATTGTCCGCACTGACCGTCGGAGAGACCGTAGCCGCCACCATTACCGGAGTAGTACCATTCGGGGCGTTTGCCAAATTGAAGGTCACCAAGGACGGTACAGAACACGAAATTGAAGGATTAATCCATATCTCAGAAATTGCATGGGAAAAGGTCGATGATCCAAACCAATACCTCAAAACAGGGGACAATATAAAGGTGAAAGTCATCGGCATTGATGCGGCTTCGGGCAAACTTACATTATCCCTCAAACAGCTGTTACCCGATCCGTGGGAACACGTCCTGGATATGTTTGAGAAGGACAGCACTGTTAAAGGGACCGTTTCCCGTGTGTCGCCGTACGGTATTTTTGTGATTCTTTCACCCCGGAATTGAAGGACTCATCCACATCAGCAAAATTTCTCCCGGCGAGGAACCGAAAGCAGGGGACGAAATCCAGTGTATTATCGAAGATATCAAGCCCGACCAGCGGAAAATCAGCCTCTCAATGACGCTCACTGAAAAGCCTATCGGCTACAGATAAGGAATTTTGTTCTTTAGCCCTCTATTTCGTTACGGCGATGGTGGTTGTTGCGGTGTTATGGTTCGTGCTTTTGTCCATTGCCGTTGCCGTGATAGTGTGGCTCCCCGCCGGTATTTTATTAACCGCGATTTTATCTTGGCAAGAAGCTGTGTTTTTGCAGGTTTTATCGATGGTGCCATCCATGGTGATTGTGATGGTGGCAATTTTGCTAGCATCAGATGCCGTGACCTTAATGGAGATGCTGCCTTTATTCGGAACGACAGATCCATGCGTAGGAGACGTGATGGTTACCACCGGCGGGGTGATATCGTTAGGCGGAGTCGTCGGAGTCGGTTTACGGGTGTGTATCGGGGTGACGCCCTGAGTCGTGGTGGGTGTCGGAGAGGGAAGAGGGTTCACGGTAATGGTACTTCCCGCTGCCGTGACGGTGAATACGGTCGTATCCACCGCCACCAGTTGGGATATGGCAGACGCGACGACGGAGGTAGTTACATTAGAATTTGCAGTATTTGCTTCGAACTGCAGGGTTGCAATCTGGAATGTCCCATTGGGAGGAGACTGGACGTGCGCGGGATCCAATCCTATAACCATATCCAGTTTGCCGGAAGTGTTGGTATCAGCCATGGTAGATAGTTTGACGATTCTTCCCCATGTTGATGTCGTCAGAACGGGTTCCGTGGTTAGCTTCACGACCGCCGGGTTAAACGTGATCTGGACGTTGATAAATGCTACGGGACTGTCTGCTGTAGCCCACACCTGCAGGGTTCCGTTTGGTGGCAGGGAAAGTTTAGCCGGCAGAACGGTGATCGACGCTTGATGGGCTGTTGCACGGGTAGTCATCTGCAGAGGATTCAGGGTTGCGACAGTAAATATGATCCCGATGATCAGAAATAATCCGACCCCCAAGTACGGAGCAACTTTGGGATTTTTTAGGGCTTTCCATCCGCCCAAATACCAAGGGTCCGGTGGTTCCACAACGGCGAGCGGATCACGTGTGTATTTCCCATCCGAAGGATTCTGTTGACTCGTTGCTGCTGGTGATTTTTCTGTCATACAATTAAATCTTAACTTCCATAATGCGTTGTCCACATATTTAAGTCAATACCGTCTATCGCGTATTGTCGATATGCTGTAGAATATCCCCACAATGAAACTCCGGACATCCTACGTTTGCCAGCAGTGCGCGTTTGAGAGCCCCAGCTGGTACGGGAAGTGTCCGAACTGCGGTGAATGGAATTCTCTGGTTGAGACGGTTAAGGAAGAAGAAAAAACACAAAATAAATTTTTGAAAAATATTTCTACCTCTCAACCTCAGAGGCTTTCAGACGTAAAACATATTGAAAAAAACCGCCTCAAAAGCGGGTTTGCGGAGTTTGACCGCGTGATGGGCGGGGGGATTGTACCGGGATCGGTAACACTGCTGGCCGGCGACCCGGGGATCGGGAAGTCAACCTTGCTGCTTCATGTCATTGCCAAAACCGGAGGACTATACGTATCCGGTGAGGAATCGGCGGAACAGATTAAACTACGCGCGAAACGGCTCGGTGTTGAAGGCGGGAATATCAGTGTATTGGCAGAGACGTCAGTCGAACATATCGTTGATAGTCTTGAGGGAAGACTGGTGGTTGTGGATTCCATCCAGACATTATCGTCGGGGGATTTGGACGGAATGGCGGGGTCGGTGGGGCAGATCCGGCATTGCGCCGAGTTACTGGTGGGCGTTGCCAAACGTAAAAGTATTTCCATTATCATCATAGGACACGTTACGAAAGAGGGGACAATCGCAGGGCCGAAAGTATTGGAACATATGGTGGACACGGTTTTATATCTGGAAGGGGAACGGTTTGCCAATGCCAGAATTTTGCGTACCTACAAAAATCGGTTCGGGGCAATCGAAGAAGTGGGAATATTTGAAATGGACGAGAAAGGCCTGAAGGAGATAGCAAATCCTTCCGCTCTATTTTTGCAGGATAGGGTAAAAAATGTTCCCGGCAGTATTGTCACCGTCGTGATGGAGGGAACCCGGCCGATGTTAGTGGAAATCCAGGCGCTGGTGGTGCCCAGCCAGTTGGCAATGCCGCGACGAATTGCAAACGGGATAGATTACAACCGGTTGCAGCTGCTTGTTGCCATCTTGCAGAAGCGCCTTACTATTCCGTTGGGAAATTTTGATGTATTCGTCAATGTGAGCGGGGGCATGAAGATTACGGAACCGGCCGCGGATCTTGCGGTTGCATTGTCTATTCTTTCTTCGTTTAAAAATAAACCGCTGGACCCTAAAACCGCGGTGTTCGGCGAGGTAGGGCTCTTAGGAGAGGTACGTTCAATCGGTTCGGACGAGCGGCGGACGAAGGAAGCCAAGCGTCTCGGATTTACGACAATCATTTCCCCGAAAACGGTTCATAACGTAAAACAGGCAGGTCTGGCTATCGGTTGACGGTTATTCTCAGCTACCCCCCAGTTTTTTTGTGGTACAATCCCTAACGGTGAATAATAAAAAGAATTTATTGACCAAGGCAAAAAAACCGGTTACGCAGGTACCTATCGTGGCAAAACCCCCGGCGGAGTTTACGCGGGCCCTCGCCGCGGAGATCGTCAAAAATCTTACGAATATCGGCCGGTTTACTGCGCGCCCGTTTATCCGCCGACCCAAGACGAACGGAAAAGATGATGTATTGGGCGAGTATCCTATTTTGGTCGATACCAGCGTTCTTATTGACGGCAGAATCCTGCCGATCGCCAACAGCGGTTTTATTACCGGTACGCTCATAATTCCGCAGTTTATTTTAGGGGAGCTTCAGCACATTGCCGATTCGGATGATTCCCTTCGGCGCGCCAAAGGGAGGAGGGGCTTAGATATCGTCAACAAACTCAAAGGACAGAAAGTAAATAAACTTCTCAGCGTCAAAGTTGTATCCGCAGATCCTGCGGATGTGAAAGAAGTGGATGCGAAGCTTGTGGCACTTGCAAAACGTTGGTCAAACCAGAAAGTAAGACTCCTGACGGTTGATTTTAACCTCGCACATGTGGCGCGTATACAGGGTGTTAAGGTCCTCAATATTAATGATATCGCCCAGGCGCTTAAAGTATCACTCATGCCCGGCGAAGAATTTACCGTGCGTGTTACTCATGAAGGGAAGGAACGGGCCCAGGGCGTAGGGTATCTGGCAGACGGCACCATGGTCGTCGTAGACAACGCCCGTGACAGGATAGGGCAGGACATCCTTGTGATCGTCACCAAGATCCATCAGACCGCGGCAGGACAGCTGTTTTTTGCGAGAATAAAATAATTCTTCCTGGCGTTATTTTCCGAAAAGATTTTTGAAGAATAAAACGATTGTGTTAATAATCTGTTCAATAAATGTCGGAGCAGGTGCTTGTTGTATTGGTGCCTCTGTGGGAGACGGCGTTACTGATGTAACGGAATATTGAGTCTCTGTGTTGAATTGTCCAAATCCTGTAGATGATGTCTTTTTTGGCGTCGGTGTAGGCGTTGAGGTTGGGTATAAGAAGCGAAACGGATTAAACGGCGGCTTCGGTGTCGCGGTTGCGGTTGGTGTCGGCGTGCGTGTGGGAGTTGGTGTTGCCGTTGGTGTGCCCTGAGAAGGCGTGGGCGTGGGTGTAGGTGTATTGGTTGGTGTGGGAGTCGGGGCAGGTGTATGGGTCGGCGTCGGCGTACGGGTCGGCGTGGGAGTTGCCGTTGTGCCGGGAGTTGGTGTTACTGTCGGCGTCGGCGTACGGGTCGGCGTGGGAGTTGCCATTGCGCCGGGAGTTGGTGTTACTGTCGGTGTCGGCGTACGGGTCGGCGTGGGGGTACGGGTGGGCGTCGGTGTCGGTGTTTTTGTCGGTGTGGGAGTAAGAGTTGGCGTGCTGCCTGAGCCCCCGGTGATTGAGCTGCCCGTCATTGAAACGAGCGCATTTGTCGGTTTTCCTATGGCTGCAACCTGGGTGGAATTGGTGTAACTGACTGATGATTGTTTTGCAGCAAGAATTTTTATATTCCACGTTCCCAAAATACCGACACCTTTATACGGGTTTGACGGCTGTGCTCCAAGGGTGACGGATATGGCGCCGTTGTTGTGTGATTCCTGCATCAGGACGACCGGCAAAACGCTGCCGGGGGCAAACCCGAGTATTTGTACGGCGGTCGGATCGTATGAAAGATGCAGTTCGGCCGCGGACACCTTATCCGTATCGGTATCCAGTGTGCTTGCCAGATAAAATGTTTCCCCTACTGCCGCGGTTTTCGTAGCGGGTGAGAGAGAAAGCTTAGGGCCGATTAAAGTAGCACGGCTGCGCAGGTCCTGCGTTCTTTTCTGCGACAGTATTACCACTCCCACTAATACGACAAGCAGGAATAGAATGGGTATGAGAGGCAATATATGTATTTTTGAATACCGTACCGGTGACGTATTCATTTGGTCGATGGGTTCAACCGGATGATCAGTATCGGAGATACTCTGTATTGATTTACGTTTCGGCATATTCACATCGCAACATGCGTTCCATATACAGTAAATTATTTTCCAAAATTACCTACCAGCGCATTATAATCGAAAATATCTACTTTTCCGTCTTTATTGATATCAGCCGGAATCCAGCCCGGTGAACCGGTTTTCCCGAAATCGCCGATCAGTATGTTGTAGTCAAAAATATTGACCGTATGATCACCATTGAGATCACCGGGTATGGAAGCAGGAGTAGGAGTCGGGGTTAATCTGATTGTTGCCGTGGGAGTCAATGTAGGAGTGCGTGTCGGGGTAGGTGTCGGGGTTCTGGTTGGCGTCGGCGTGGGTGTTTTCGTTGGCGTAGGCGTAGTCATAGTTGGCATACTGAACCAACGGACGCCAATTGACGTATTTGCACCAAACCACCCATAATTACCGATATTGCCGGCGTAATACACCCGTAATTCATTATTAACAAACATCGGAAAAGGGCTCCACATCCTGTCACCATCCCAACCTGATCCTGACGAAGCCATAAGTAATTCAGATGGAGAGAAATGTATCCCGTCCGACGATTGTGTTATAAGTATTTGTGTGGAGGGTAAGTATCCGCTTGTAGGATTCCTGTTGTACGTATAGTAATACTGTCCGTTAACGATTATTACCCTGCCGGATCCTCCCAACGGTTCGCGAAGACTTATGGTTGTCTGATTGGTAAAATTATATCCGTCAGTACTTTCAAGACGAACTATTTTACCGGGGGCGCCTGCATAATAAAGTACATATGTACCGTTAATAAAATACGGACTTGGTGTTTCAAGATTACAGTTTGGAACAGCGGACATCGGTTTCCCATCGATATTGATAACACCTTGTTTCACCCAATTTGTTCCCGGGGCGGTTGCTGTTGCGTGGTATAGGTACACATCACAACCGGTGTTCCTGTTTGCCGTGACGTAATACATATGCCACGTATTTTGATTGTCTATAAGAACCCCGGGGGAACAGGACAAATCATCATTTTGGCCGTCAGAACCCTCGATTACCGGTTGGTCGCCGATCCAGCTTCCTGATATGCCGTCATTAAAGTTTTCAATCCGATATACCCGGTCGCGCCAGACATTGTTAATCGGCGAATTTTTACAGTAATACATCACGTAGCTGCCCCATCCCTGTCCGTGCATGATCCATGGTGAATATTGGGAACTATTTTGACCAATCGGACCCAACAACTCTTTTTTTCCAAGTTCCTGATAGTCTGCATACGTCGGGCGGGGAAGGGGAAATAGTCCGAAAAAGATTATTGCCGTCCAGAATAAAATAAATGCTATTATTTTATGTTTCATGATCCTAAGTTGCCTACTACTACATTATAGGTAAAATAACCAATCCGCAAGTTTTCTGTTTCCCCAAGTTATCCACAATTATTTTCCTAAATAATTATAGACCGTTAATACCTTCTAATTAATATATATTTAACTATAAGTCATCACAATTTCCGTATATAAAAAACCTATGGGACTTGACAAGAGATTGCAGTCGTGTTTGAATGGATGTATGAACATGAAACTACTTTTAATGCGTTTAGGGTTGGGCGGCCGTTTTGGCGTTAAAACGGAACGTAAATCGCCGATGACCCGCGAGAGGGAACGGTTTGAGGCAGAAGTAAAGGAACAGTTCCAGAAGCTGAAAGATAAAGGGTTAAGTATTCCGGTGTTTACGCTCTAACCTGCCTGCGCAGGCAGCGGAAAAAAAGCATCACTACCGCTAGACTTTGGATGGCCTACGAGTAGTAATGCCTTTTAGTGTTGATATTGTTTTTTGGGCAAAAGAACAATATCTATTTGATCACGATATCAACGCATTTCTGCGTTGTCAAATAAAAAAGTGAAGCTGAATATTTTATTTAGCCCGTTTGATCGGGAAGTTTCCAGTTCTCCAAAACCTTCAGGATTTTCTCCAAAAAAACAATAATTTTTTACGTGTTTTGCTGTATGGTATTTTTTATTATGTTCTCCGCGCGTTATCCCGTTGACAATATGGAATTCTCGATATACAATCGCGGCGAGTCGTGCTAAAGGTAAATTACTGAGCAAGAAAAGTTATTTCAAAAAAGTCGCGCAGAGTTCTGTTTTATAATGGGGGATTGATAGTTGGGCAGGCTGTCAATCTCCCTTAGAGAATAGAATAATGCGCGATTTTGTTATGGCGTCAACAATGTGAGATATTCCCCATTGGAATAGTGCGCTACGTTTTGGAAAATTAAGACCGTGGGATGATCAAAGACCTGGATGGATTCTTCCGCGCCGTCATCATTGACAGAGACGCCGAATAGTTGCGGATAGGACGTAAAGCGGCCGACCTCTTTGTATCCTAAAGATCCGTCTAATAACCGTTGGTAAAATAATTTTGTCAGCGGATATTTTTCACCAAGCCGCGGCATCGTAGCCCACATACGCCGGGTCGATAGGACGATGAAATCTCCGGTGACAAGCTTATCGGCATAGTAGTTTTTTTTGGCTGCATTGTCTTCGTCGTATACTGTAAGTAGTTCGCGGTTATACCTAACTGCATCCGGCAGGCCTGCCTGCGCAGGCAGGTCGATCGGCAGTCCGTCATTCCAGTGTTCCGTGTAGATCGTGGCACCTGAGGGAATATGGGTAAACATCCATTCGGATGCAGTCAAACGCGTTTGGGGCCGCAGGTATACAGTCCAATTAGCCAGTCCCCACAAGATGGTTGCGGAAAGTACAAGCAGAGTTAACGCTGTGCCGGCTATACGAAAACGTTTACTGATGACAACACAAAACCATGCCGCCGCAATGGTGACAAACGGTAAGAACGGCACGTTGTAGCGGTTGAATTTTGCATACCACGAACCGACCCAACTAAAATAGAGAACGGGGAATAGTAACAACGGCACAAGATAAAATTTTTTCCTGAACACTATGATTACCAGTCCGATAAGACCGAACATTCCGATGATACCTAACGGCCCCGCCTGCCAGAGCATTGTTTGCAGTTGGAAAAGATACGGAGTGGTATTCAGAAACTGAAGTGTATAGACAACCGAAAAACGCCCCAGGGCCACTCCGGATTCATACGTCATGGACTCGCGGAAATGTGTGAAGTCCAGGAGCGTATACGGAGAGAAAAGGAAGAAAATAAAAACAGATGTACAGCCCAACATGAACGTGTACAGGATTTTTTTAGGAATATTTTTAAAGATGTGATGCGGAAACCAGATGGCTGCGGTTGGTATAAGGCCGAACAGTATGCTCGTAGTTTTGGCCGCCATAGCGAGGCCCCACACTAACCCGATAAGTACGACGCTGCGGCGGTTTGGTTTTTGGAATAGCCGGCGCGCAACGATACTCATAGCCAGTAGGAAAAATACCAGCATGGTTTCGGTGGTTTCGAAATGCGCTTCCCGTATTGCCCATGGGGAAAACGCAAGGAGTGAAGCCGCAAGAAGTCCGACTCCGGGAGTGAAATACGCGGCGCCGGCTACGTAGATTAAGAATATGCTTATGGTCGACAGTACGGCAGAAACGGAGCGCCCGATAACGGCAATGTGCCCCCAGTCTGCAAGCCAGATATCGTTATGTGTCGCCGCTACAACGCCTTCGCCCAGCGCGCGGTACAGATAGACCGGCAACCCCCCATACGCGAAAAATTTCGGGTTCATCTGCGAGAAAAACCGGATACGTGTCACGGCCCAGGAAATATTTCTTTCGTCCGGGTGGAACGCGCCGAACGAATCCCAGTTGATTGCGGTAAAGCGCAGAATGGCTCCAAAAATTATGATAAAAATAAGTAGTTTTTTCATGTTTCCATGATTTTCTGCGCTGCCTTTTGTCCTAATTCAATAGCATAATTGGTCCCACGATCCCAGGGTACGATACTGTCCATGTTGGCCATATAGACATTCGGAATGGATGTAATAAGTTTTGGTGTATGGGATGAATAATGCAGTTGGTGGACCGGCTGGGCAAACGATCCGGTAAATATAAAAGAGTCTAAAATTTTTATTGGAAAATTTTGTGAAAGACGTTTGATATACGGCATGAATTTTTTCAATAATTGATCTTTGGTCATGGAAAGATAGGGGTGATCCGCCGGAAGATAATTGCCGAAGTATGTCAGGTGGTGACCACCGTAATATTTTTTTTCCATAAAATTTGTGTGGAATACTGCCGCTAAAAACGGAAACGAACGGTCCGTGATATTAAGCCAATACACGTTTTTCAGAACCGGGCTGTCGGTTTCCAGAATTAAGGTTTGTGCCGTGAGATGGGGGATAAGATCGATCCGGAGTTGAGGAACGATTTTTTGGGCAACCGGGCTGGGTACGGTAAATAAAATTTTATCAAATCCTGACAGGTCATTCATTGAAGCAACCGTGGTATTCGTGCGGATTATACCGCCCCCTTTTTTTATAGTGCTTTCGAGTGCAGCAATCAGCGTATGGAAGCCTCCCTCCATATATACTAAACGCGGCGTCCGCTTTTTTATCCGCGCCCAGAACCAAGCTGCCTGGATAGTTGGTGCCAAGGTACCGAACTTGCCGGCAAGTAGCGGTTCCCAAAGCATGGCGTATGAACGCCGACCACCTATTGAGGTTAAAAGGTGTTCAGCAGAGATATTTTCCAAAGGTTTCCAAAATGGATTGATTTTAAGAAATCCAAGGAGCGCCGCAGTACGGAACTTATCGGATAGTGAAAGCCCCGGAAATGTTAATAAATTCACGGGTGAATCTAATTCATACGGCTTTCCATCATACAGGGAAGCAGTAATCGGCCGGGTAATAATAAGTTTCTGTGTGAGGCCTAATTCTTTAATCAGATCCAGTGCCGCGCGGTCACCGGTAAACCAGTGGTGATAGGCATATTCTAGGTGCCATGTCCAACCGGCCTTTTTGAATCCGTGCGCCAACCCCCCAACTACCGGTGCAGATTCAAACAGCGTCACCGTGGCCCCATGTTTTGTCAGTTCATATGCCGCGGCAAGTCCCGTGAAACCGCCGCCGACAACCGCAACTTTCATGAGAAGATTGTATCACGTATAATCGACTTCATATGCCGATGTCAGATGTGGTAATAGTTTTCCAATGGTGGGGAACGTTATTTTTGATCGGCGCGGTGGCATATCCTCTCACCCGAAAATTAGGGTTATCGTATATTTTCTCCAAAGCCGTGGGTATGGCGGTAGTGACGTTCCTCGTGTATTTGGCCGGAGTACTCCACATCATCCCGTTTACTCAGGGGGCTGTGTGGGGCGCCATGGGACTCACATTTGCAGCCGGAGTAATCCTCCGGAGAAAAAATTCAGGGGAAAAGGGAAATATACGGAATAACGCTCTCCGTATGGTATCGGAGGAACTGTTCTTTTTTGCCGCACTTTTATTGTGGTCCTGGGTAAAAGCGCACGAGCCGAGCATCCATAATCTTGAAAAATTTATGGATTTCGGTTTTACCAAATCCATCCTTGATAGCAAATTTTTTCCGGCGCCGGATATGTGGTACGCCGGAGGCACCATTAACTACTATTATTTCGGGCATACCGTCATGGCGGTCCTGACACGGATGAGCGGTATCGATCTTACGTATACGTTTAATCTTATGCTGGCGGCGATTTTTGCATTCACCTGCACCATGTCGTTTGGTATCGGGGTGCAACTGTTACGCGTCAGAAAAGGGATGAGTATTGCCGGGAAAATCGGGGGAGGACTCTTTACCGCATTTCTGGTAACCCTTGCGGGCAACATGCAGACGATTTACGCGTTTACCCAGGGGTATGATGGGGACAAGGTTGTGCCGTTCTGGACAATTCTGTGGCCGATCGGGAATTTCATTTCCCGCCTGCCGGACGGCCTGAACCGTTACTGGTATGCCAATGCTACGCGGTTTATCCCGTATACGATCCATGAATTTCCGAGCTACTCGTTTGTCGTGTCGGACGTCCACGGGCACGTACTGTCAATCCCGTTTGTGCTTTTGGCCATAGCGCTTCTTATACGGTTGTTTATGGATATGCCTGCCGGCAGGCAGGAAAAAAGCGAATGGGGTATCTATATTTTTTACGGATTTTTGTGCAGCGTGCTCCTGATGACCAACGCACTGGACGGGCCGATATATCTGGGATTATTTCTCATAGCGTTAGTTGTATTCAACGCGGTTTTCAAAAAGCTATCATGGGAAAAGGCGGCCATTACGGGCGGCATTACGATAATTACGGCGGGTATATGCAGTTTGCCGTTTTTACTATATTTCAAATCGTTTGTTTCGGGGATTGCCGTCAATTGTCCGCCCGCGGCTCTTGCCGATACGAAATTCGGGCCGGTTCTGTTTGAGGGAGTGGAAAAGTGCCAGCATAGCCCGCTGTGGATGATGTGGTTGCTGTGGGGATTTTTCATCTACTGCGGATTATTTTTACTCGTCCCGTTGATTAAAAAAATCACACGTAATAAATTGCCGGAACATCAGGATCTCCTGCTGGGAATATTTTTTGTGTTTTCAATTCTTCTTATTATTTTTCCTGAATTTTTCTATTTTAAAGATATCTACCCCATGCATTTCCGTAGCAACACAATGTTCAAACTGGGGTATCAGGCATTTATCATGTTTTCGATTATTTCCGGATATGTGATCGCTACGATGACACGGCACAAAAAACGGATGCTGTTTTTTATATTATTAGCCCCGCAACTGTTCCTGGTGTCCATTTATCCCATTTTCAGCGTACGGTCGTATTTCAATAGCCTGAAACAGTATGAGGGAATTAACGGGACGGGATGGATCAGTACCCAGTATCAGGATAATTGGGCGGGAATTCAATGGTTGAATGAAGGACTTAAAAATGGGAAATTAGGCCACAATCCCGTGCTTGTGGAAGCCGACGGAGACAGTTACACCGATTACGACCAGGTAAGCGTGTTTACTGGGATACCGACCATTGTGGGATGGTCCGTCCATGAATGGCTCTGGCGCGGGTCCTATGACATCGTTGCGCCGCGCAAAGAAGAAGTGAAGCTGATTTATGAATCAACGGATATCAATGAGACGAAAGCGGTTTTGGAAAAATATCAGGTGAGATATATTTTTGTCGGAACACTGGAACGGCAGAAATTTACCAATCTTCAGGAATCGAAATTCAACGAGCTAGGGACTCCTGTCTTCACCTCCGGCGAAACGGTCATTTATAAAGTGCTCTGATTTGCCTTTTGCGGCGCCGTTGTGATATAACACTCGCTAACCTGCCGGAAGGAGAACATTATGTCGATTGAAAATATAGAAAAAGCGATGAAGAAGCATCTGGAACAGACGAAGCTTGAAAAGAAGGAAAAGAAAGAAGCGAGAGAAGCCTACAAACGCGGTGTCCGCCTTACGGATAATAAAATTAAACAATTCATTAAACTTCTCCGGCAAGATCAGAAATTTAGAGATTCAGAAGTGGATGGTATATTTATTAATCTTGGCCGCGTTGATGATTTTACAGACTTGCATAATTGTGTAGCTGATTTTTTGGGTAAGAGTGAAAAGAGAGATAAGGATGAACAAGTCAGAGTGCAGGCGTATAAAGGCAAGGACTCACTCAACCGCCTGAGGGTTAGTGTCGGCACGTCAAGCGGGACAGACCGGCACATTGAAATCACAACCCGGGTGGCATGGAATGACGCTACGATGTCTGTTGATTTTTGGTCAACTTCATCGGCACGGGAGCCGGAATCAATCAAAAGCGCCATGGTAAGAGGAAGAGACTTGACCCAGGGGGCTGATTGGTTAAAAGAAGAGTTGAAAATCGGTGAAAAATTGGTGGATTTTGCGCTACGGGAAACGGTAAGGGTGATAACTCCGCTGGAAGAACGGCATTGACAAGAGCAGGTAAACGTGGTTAAATACCGTTTAGATTAAGCGTTTCCTCGTAGTGACAATCTATTTCATGAATCCCTAAGATTTGTCCCAATAGTTTATGGCCTTTCGCGCATCCACAAAATCAGCAAAACCGAAAAAAACAGTTCCGGAGGCTTCGCCTGCAGACGAGCCCACTTCGACTCAGCGAATCGAGCCGGTAGTTGTTGCGCCGTCCTTGAGCATTGACGACCTTATCGGCGGTCCGAAATTCGAACCTAAAGTAGTTAAGGAAGAACAAAAAGTAGTTGCACCAAAAACGGCTGATCCGGCACCGTTGCCGTATACGCCTCCTCCCAGAAGCGAACGTCCCCGTATGGGATTTGACCGCAATCGCGGCGGATTTAACGGCGGATTCCGGAGACAGGGGGCCGGATATCAAAACCGTCCGGGCGGGTATGGCGGAAATCGCGGGTATTCACCAAGCGGACCGGCAACTGGCTACCGAAGGGAATGGACGCCGCGGCCTCAAAACGGCGAACCGCTGGCCGGCGGACCTGCCTCGCCGGCAGGCAGGTTTACTGCGGATATAGACGTACCGACGGAAACCGTTAAGGGAATTCTTGACGTTATGCCGGAGGGCCACGGGTTTTTGCGGCCGAAGTTTACCCCGAGCGATCACGACGTGTATATTTCCCAGTCCCAGATCCGTCGGTTTTTACTGCGGAACGGCGACATGGTGGAAGGCCAGGCCAGAGCTCCGAAAGACAACGAACGGTATTTCGGACTTCTGAAAGTTGAAAAAGTTGATGACAAACCGGCGGAGGAAATGGCCTCACGGCCGAAATTTGAAGATCTCACACCCCTGTACCCGAACAAGCAGCTAAAGCTGGAAACTACAGAACAACCCCTTTCAACACGCATCATTGATCTTGTTGCACCCATCGGATTCGGACAACGGGGATTAATAGTATCTCCGCCGAAAGCCGGCAAAACGACAATTCTGAAAGAACTTGCTGCAGGAATTACCGCCAATTATCCGAAGGTCCACCTCATGGCGGCACTTATCGGGGAGCGGCCGGAAGAAGTAACGGATTTAACCAGAAGCATTAAAGGAGAAGTATTGGCAAGTAATTTTGATGAGTCTCCTGCAGAGCAAACCAGGATTGCGGAGGTGACACTGGATCGCGCGAAGCGTCTTGTGGAAATGGGTAAAGACGTGGTGGTACTTCTGGATTCCATAACACGGCTGGCGAGGGCATATAACCTGGTAGTCAATCCTTCCGGCCGTACGCTGTCCGGCGGATTTGATCCGGCTGCGTTATATCCTGCAAAAAAATTTCTTGGTGCGGCCCGTTGTGTGGAACCCTCCTCCGCTGAAGCTTCGGGGGGCAAGGGGATAGCAGGTGTAACAGGCGGATCACTCACGGTTATCGGTACGGCACTTGTGGAAACCGGCAGCCGTATGGATGACCTTATCTACGAAGAATTTAAAGGGACCGGCAATATGGAACTGCATCTTTCCCGCGCCCTGCAGGAGCGGAGAATTTTTCCTGCCATTGATATCGGCAAAAGCGGTACGCGTCACGACGAACTGTTAATCGGTGAAGACCAGATGAAAAAAGTGACGACACTTCGCCATATGCTTTCGATGCTCGGAGATGAAGAGCGTACGATGATGCTTATTGAACGGCTGCAAAAAACTAAAACCAACGCCGAATTCCTCGATACGTTGTCGCAGGGTTGATTCTACTGCCGATTTGCACAATAAATTTTTACGTGATACCCTGAAGGGCACCCTTTTGTATGCGAAAACATATACGAAACTTTTTTGAAGATGTCGGCCTCTGGCGTGAGGGGTGGTACAACTACATAGAACGGAAATTAAAACGATGGGGAACGGGTTTTGAAACGCAGAAAGATATTGTCGTTGACCTGCTCATGGCTCGGCGCGGGACGTACCAGCGGCCGTTTTTAACCATCTCCCTAGGAATTCTCCTTGTCGCAGGCGTCATGAGTGCACCCATTATCGCCAATGCCTATCCGGGCGGGATTAACAACCAGCTTGCTCAATTTACGCCCTCGTCTGCCGTCGCCACATCGCTGGATTTTTCCGACTACGGCATCCAGACACAGGTATCCCAAAAACCGCGTGATCAGGTAATAAGTTACGTCGTGGAAAAAGGCGATACGCTTTCCACCGTTGCGGATAAATTCGGGATTTCGACGGATACGATCCGGTGGGCAAATTCCCTAAAAACGGATGACATATCGATCGGGGATGCGCTGAAGATTCCGCCGGTGACCGGTATCGTCTATAAGGTACAGGAAGGGGATACGGTCCAGAGTATCGCTAAAAAATATAAAACAGATGCGCAAAAGATTGTGAACTTCCCGTTTAATGACTTTGCGGATTTGGAATCGTTTGCGCTCAACGTTGGCCAGACACTGATTGTCCCGGATGGTGTGCCGCCTGCGGCCGCTCCTATCGCATTTATCGCGCCGTCATTCCTTTCGGCTCCCATCGGGACGGGAAGATTCCTGTGGCCGGCAAGCGGCATGATCACGCAGTATCCGATTTGGTACCATATGGCATTTGATATCGCCAATCCGTCCGGGCCCGGCGTTATGGCTGCCGATAATGGGGTCGTCGTATTTACGGGATTTGACCGCTACGGGTACGGCAATCACGTGATCATTGATCACGGTGGGGGAATATCTACGCTCTATGGACACATGTATGAATATTATGTGAGTGTGGGAGATCGGGTGTCACGCGGTCAGGTGATCGGGAAAATGGGTTCGACCGGCCGCTCCACAGGGACGCATCTGCATTTTGAAACCCGCGTCAACGGTATCGCCATCAACCCCTCACAATTCTTCCAGTAGATTTGATATAATTAACTGTTCCAACGGGCCCGTAGTATACCGGTAGAACGACTCCATGGCATGGAGTAGAAAGGGGTTCAATTCCCCTCGGGTCCACCCATCGGCAAGGGGCCTGTAGCACAGTTGGTAATGCGCCGCATTCGCATTGCGGAGATCACCGGTTCGAATCCGGTCAGGTCCACAAAAAAAACATAGGCCGTAATCCTATGACCGGATGCCTATGCTTCTTTGATTATTTCGTTGTTGTGATCCCTGCTACTGTCGGGGTCGAAGAGGCGATGTAGGCGCTGATAAACTGCCCGACAATCGCTCCAATCCCCAACATGAGGGCGAATGCGACAACAAACATCCATCCGCGTACTACCACGAGGTAGTCTCCGGACGTATGTGCTTTGTGGCGCACCGGCGTATGATGTACCCGGCGAACATGTCTTTTTGCCATACGATCTTAGTGTGGGATATGAACGGCTTTCTTGTCAATCCCCAGTTTTCGTGCGATGAACCATATAACGAGGGCAATAACGGTCAGGAATTCGATCCAGATCAATACTACTTTTATAGCAGAAGGCTGATATGCGGCGACGATCTCGTGTGTTCCTGCGGAAACCGGAATGCCGATAAAGAAAGGGAATGTAATAATAGGCGTCACAGATTTTCCATCCACAGTGATGCGCCATCCGGGATGAAACGTTTGTTTTAAAATTACCATACATTCGGTGCAGCCATCCGGAACGCTCGCCCGGGCTGTGAAAATCATATCAGTGTCGTCAGTCTGGTTCGATATGGCAACCTGCCTGCCGGCAGGCAGGTAGGGGGATTCATATTTCGGCGGTTCCGCAAAAATGTTGTGCAGTGAGCCGTTTGGCACCTGAAACGTTACCTCATCAGTCATTTTGAAGTTAGGTAATCCTACGTTCACCGGATAGCTTTTTGTGTCGAACGAGAGCTGCGGGTACAGGTCGTTTTTGGGGTCGCTTGACTGGATCCAGAGACGTATGACGTTGGTGAACGAGTATTTATCAGATGCAACAACTGCAGGCCGTACACCCGCCGTAAAATATCCAGAAGTTTTTACCTCATAAATATTCCATGACGGATTTTTTTGAATCATTTTCCAGAATGGTTGTATGTCGGTTTTGGCTAAATTTGCAGGCGCGGCCACATAGCGGATATTGTAAAGATCATAATCTTCGCTGAAATTTTCGCGGAAATACTGTTCGGTGTCGCCGTTTGGTGACCAGGTTTCCGGAAGCCATAATACGGTCGGTAATGCAAAATTTCCCAGGTACATCGTCATCGTGGTTTCGGCCAGAACGAAGCTATGGCCCCACCCGCCGCCCCTCCCGCTAAACACCCGGCCGGGCGCTGTCTTTTCCAGTTCCTGCAGGGCCGCGACGAGGCGGCTTGCTCCCGCAGACTGTTTGGTATAATTGGCATTGGCCTGTGCAATAAGCGTATCGTTATATTTGGCGTACCGGACAGTTTGCCCGTAGATGGCGGGAAAGATAAAAACAATAATCAGAATTAACAGAACGATCGATATATATTTTTTCGGAATGAGAATAATCCGGGCGACAGCCGACGACGCGTTTTCCCAAAGCCACGCAAGTCCGATTGGAGCCAAAAAGAGGCCGGCCATGTGGACGCCGACGATAAAACGTGATAAATGGAATTCCTTCATGCCGGGAATAATATCGAGCACGTTGCCCCACGTTGTCCGGCCGAAATAGAGGAGAATGAAAAATACCAAAAGCATGGTAAATTCCGCACTACCGGCGAATAGCCCAACGAGAACCAATCCGGTCATAAGAGGCAGCCTCCCGAAATCGAAAAGCGCGCCGTTCCCGAGGCGGGTCAGTGTCTCCTTGGCGCCGTAGGAGTTAAATTTCCATATCGGATCCCAGAAGGAAAAATTGTGGAATCGATCAAGGGATATTGCCGGCAGGATCCAGTAGCTTAAGAACCCTATGGCGATGACTGCAATAATACCAAGCACTATGATATTTTTTTTGAGCGGTTCGAATATTTTTTGCGGAGATTGCTTTTGAAAAAAAGCCAATATGGGTGCGGCAAGCGTCAGGGGAATAAGGGCTAAAAATGTCATCATACCAATACCAAGATGTCCGGCCGTGGTAAGAATGAGGAATATCGTCGCAGGAATAACTGCGCGTTTGGAAGATAGCGCGCGCCAGCAGTACGCGATAGCCAGCGGGAGCCAGATCATGGCAAACAACTGGCTGCTTAGGCCGTACCCGCGCCATAAAAATGACGACGGATCAAGGCCGTATAACCCGTCTGTGGAGATCTGGGATGCCAATAGTGTACCCAGTCCCGCAGTAATCAACGGGAGACCCGTAACCCGGAGGGCTAAAAATACCGATAGAGGGAACAGGCACAGAAGAAAATAAATAACATAGTGGTAATACTGAAACAGAGACATGGATCCCGCGAATAAATGAATGAACCGCCAGGAGGCGACGATAACAATTTGTGGGATATGGGAATAATAAAAGGGAAGATTATATCCTTCATTCCAGTTAGGAACCCAGTGGTCGGCAAGATAGGAGAAGTGACAGACGGGAAACGTCAAAATATTCCCTGAACACTTTTTGGTTGCAAAATCCCATATCTGGTTCGTCCGGTAGACCAGCGCGAATTGGAATGTATTGTCATTCGGATCTACTTTCGCCGTAGGTTCCGTGCGGTACAGCCACAGATTAAACCCGACGGCAAAAACTAACATTGCAATACTGATATATTTTCCAATATGTTTCATATGACATTTTTGCGGCTTCACCAAGTTTTTCGTTCTCACGTCCCTTTCAGGGTTCCCATTTGCGCGCGAAAAAACTGGTTCAGCCGTTTACCAACTTAATTTCGGATTCAGCCAATCTGCATGGTCATCGGTAATACCGTCCCCGGCATCGGTAACGACGAGTTTCAGGGTACTCACTCCCGTAATATCAACATCCGCATGCCGCGGCGGATCATACCGGCCGATTTTTTCCGATACAAAAAGTTTTTTGTCATCACCGATTACTTCAAAGATGGTCGTTCCTTTGGGTCCGGCCTCGGTATCGATGCCATAGTCGAATGAAAACCGGCTGAAATATTTATGTACGTCAAATGTTTGTGTGCTGTTGGCGTGCGTCCCGATCCCGTGACGGTAGAAGGCATACTGGACCGACAGGGATCCCCATTTATCAAATCCCGAAAATGCGTTGACCGGCATGTTTATCTGCCGTATTCCATAATCCTGGGATGCGGAAACCGGGGTCATTGCAGTAAGGAAAACCGGCGCATGTGTAATAAGCGGCATATTTTTTGACGTAAGCATACAAATGACCAACGCGGAAGGCGCCATGAAGGTCCAGATTGATGTATCGTGCCGGATGATGTACAGAAAGAAGAAAAACAAACCGATAAAAAGAAGCGATATGCTGATGGTCAGGTTGGGTTGAATGAGCGATGAGAGGATGGGCACACCGTTTCCCGGATAATTAAACACCAACGCCGTATGGAGGTTATAGAAGTAAAAGAGCGTGAAGAGCACATAGAAAAAGGCAACTGCGCGAAACGGTTTACTGGTAAAAACATCCGGCATTTCTTTTGTCGTCAAATGGCGCCGGATCCAAAAAGCACCCCAGAGGAGCAGGAAGACAATAAGAGGGTATGCATAGCGGTCATGTGATTCCGTCTGAAACAGGAAAAAGGAAGCGTTGGCAATAACGATAGCGGTAAGGAATTGATAGACAACTGTTGGCGGGTCGTCCTTATTTTTTTTAAGAAACGCGAACGGTTTCAGAAGTAACGCTGCAAGCAAATATCCGGCAGAGAAGAGGGTAAGGCCAACGGTTTTGGCGTTAGCAAGACCCACTGATAGCAATTTGTCCGAAAATTGCATCCCGCGGGCGCCGGATACGATCCACCAGAGATTGAACGCATTAAGCGAGAGCCAAGGGAAATAATCGTAATTGCCCGTAAGAGACTCAATGACCTTCCACATGCTGCCGGAAAGTATGAATTCAATATTGAGGCCAATGAACGTGACCAGCGACCCTGCAAGACTGCGTACGAGTCCGTTAAAACCCAAGTATTGCCAGATAAACAGAAAAAAAATCGGTCCGTAAATCATGTTTTGGAGTTTGGTCAGCATGGCGATCATGTACACAACACCCGCTAAAAACGGTCTTTTCGTAACCACGAGAAGAAACGCACCAAAAAAGACGATCACCCCGAGGCTGTCAACCTGGCCCCACCATGCGCTGTCCATCCATGAAACGGGATTGAGTAAAAAAGCAAGAGCCAGCACTGCATAGAACGGCATTGAAAGATCAGGGAATCCGATTTTTTTGGCATTCCTGCCGATCCAAAGAATCAGTCCGGCAATCCCGAAGTCTGCTATAACTGCCGGCAGTTTGGAAATGATCAGGAATAATACATTGGTATTTTGCCAATATTGATCGAAATTATGCGGGTCGGCGAAGATCCTGTACACGGCCGGCATGAGTGCAAGGAAATACCCGAACGGTGTGGGGTAGTTGAAATTCGTGACAGATAACCCTTTGATGATACCGAAGTCCAAAACCGCAAGCCCCCAGGATTTCCAAAAAGAAATATCCGCTTCAAAACCCGGATTGGGAATAAGCAGCAGTCGGATAAATAATGCGAGCATGCATCCTGCAATAAAGATAAGAGGCAGGGAGGATTTTTTCATTATTGCTCCCACCCGACACTGTCAACAATCCTGTCAAATACGGCCGCGTCCAACTGACCGTTACTTAAATGGATGACATATTGGGGTGCTGCCGCGACTTCAAAAAAAATATCCAGACTCGGGCTCTCGCCGCCGGTAGCAAGAAATTTTACTTTATATCCCTTAAGCCCTTTGCTGTTTGTAAACGGGTCGATACGTTTAACGCCGGTAAGCACACTGAATTGTTTCCACCATTGGTTGATATAGACGGTTTTTGGTTGATTGATATACGCATTGCGATCGGCATTTTTTGAAAGATCATCAACGCCAATGAGGACATTTGAAGAAGGGTCGTTGCCCCCGAGGGCGTACATGTCGTATGGGTCGTTGGGGAATGTTGTAAGCGTAATCGTCCCCGGAACACTCAGGGTATAGGGATAGATGTGTCCTTTTACCGTTTGCCACGCTGCAGTACCGGGCGCCTGTGTGGGAGTAGGCCCGAGGTACGTATTCCCGGCCGGAATAACGATAGTACCCTGTCTCCCTGATATCTGACGGTAATTTATTATGACCAACACAATGCCGATAACGGTAATCACAACAGCTACTGCGGCAGCTTTTTTATAAGAAGACATATCATTTTCCACACACACATAGTATCATAAAAACTTGTAGAATAGGTGACATATGCGGCGATTATATTGGGGACTATTAGTTTTTTTCTTCTTGCTGTTTTCTCTCGTGCCGATGTTTTACGAGTTGTCCCGTCAAGGTGATCTGCACCCTAACCGGCAGTTTGAACTCGTCCATAATTTTTACACGGATTATAATTTTTACCTTTCCCGGATACGCGAGGGGAGGGAAGGGGCTATTTCGGTAACGGAAAAGTACACGTCCGAACCTCACAAGGGGTCCTATGTCCAGATACTGTACCTCCTGATGGGAAAAGTGTCCGCATGGTATGACGTGCCATGGTCCAATAGCGGAGATACCTATCACGCGGCACGGATAGTTCTTGCTGCTGCACTCTTATTTCTTATAGCGTATGCCGCCAAATGGGCGTTTGAAATATTCCGCTATAGATGGCAACTATTGGCATTTTTACTTGCCGTTACCGCCGCATCCTGGCCGATGCTTGTCTTTCATCAGAATGAGTGGCGGTTCGGCGGGTACATGCCGTGGTGGAGCATCATGGATTCGTTACAGCGGATTACGTTTGTCCCGCATATGCTGGCAGGCCAAGCAATAATTGTATTTCTTCTGATTGCGATGGCCCAGCGCGAAGTCATGAGAAAAGCGGGGAATTGGGTGATGCTTGGGTTTTTGGCGTTTATGCTGGGCATCGTATTTCCTGCTGGTCTCGGGTTCGTGTTCGCCGCGTGGGGGGTATTTGTCATCATTGATTTTTTGTACAGATTGCCGCTGGCGCGACGCGAGATCCGGTCATGGATAATTGAACGCGTTGCGGGACCCGCGGTTGCCGGCGCGATCAGCACCCCGACGCTTTTATATTTTTCCCTTATCGTAAAAGTATATCCGTGGAAACGGCTCATTGATTATTCCATACTGCATCCGCCGCCGTTTATCCTGAGGGAGTATCTTTTGGCTGTAGGACCGATACTTCTATTGGGTGCAATCGGAGGGGTATTGGTGCTTATTAAGCGTGAACGCAGGTTATTTATTTTCGTTGCCTGGGCTATCGCATGGTTTGTATGTATTATCGCATTTCAATTTATCCCGCAGGAATCGCCCCTGAGGTTTACGGAAATGATGCCGCAGGTACCATTGGGATTCCTTGCGTGTTACCTTTTTTATTCGCTGTATCGGGTATGTATTAAGCCGTACCGGTACCTGTTTATCGTTGTCCCGGTCCTTTTGGTAACCATGGGTCTGGGACAAATGTATTCCTCGTGGCGGTGGCAAAAGGAATTTTTGGATCAGAAAATCAGCGCAACCCAACCACTGGTGCCGACCGGAAGTTATGTGATGTATCCTTTAAAAGATTATATTACCACGATGATATTTATCCAGGACCACACGAGCCGCGATACGGTGATCCTTTCAGAAACCACGGCAGGTAATTATCTGCCGGTAATCTCCGGCAACACGGTGTATGTGGGGCACGCCAATACGGTCAATACGGAGAAAAAAGAGATGGTAGTAAAGGATTTTTTCGCCGGTACCATGAGCCCAATGCAGGCGAAGGAGTTTTTGGGTGCCAATAATCTTCACTATATATTTTTCGGTCCGCAGGAAATGGCGGACGGCGGACTGGGGAATTTGTCAACGACATACCCGTTTCTTACAGAGATCTACAACCTCGGCCTTTTTCGCGTGTATCACTGGTAGCTATTGAAAATATTTTTTGACAGTTCGGACCACCCGGAGAATTTCGCCGTCAGTAAGCCTCGGAAACATCGGGATGGAGAGGATTTCCCGCGAGAGCGACTCGGATACAGGAAAATCACCGCTTTTGTATCCCAGATCCCGGAATGCACGAACGAGATGAATAGGCGCGGGGTAGTGAATTGCAGTTCCGATACCGCGGACAGCGAGATACTGTCGGAGGGCGTTCCGGTGTTTTGTGCGGATGACAAACACATGATAGGCACCCCGGGTATTATTTGTGACAAATTGAATATCACCGGTGCCGCGTAATTCTTCAATGTATTGTTTTGCGATATCACGTCGGCGGGTAACCCAAGCATTTAAGTGGTGTAGTTTAACACGAAGAAAAGCCGCCTGTAGTTCGTCCAGCCGGCTGACGCCGGAGACCTCAATACTCTCATACCGCTTGGTTTCCCCGTACATGCGAAGTCGCGTGATGCGGTCGGCAATGTATTTTTTATTTGTCACCACTATGCCGGCATCACCGAGTGCCCCGAGGTTTTTCGTCGGGTAAAAGCTGAAACAGCCAATATCGCCCAGCGACCCCGCCGAATCAGTTCCATGAGCCTGCGCGGCATCTTCAACCAAAGCAATTTTTTTATTTTTGACTATTTTTATCAGGGAAACGACATCGGCGGGGTTGCCGTACAAGTGGACGGGGATAACGACGCGGGTACGGTTGGAAACGGTATCAGCAAGACGCACCGGATCCATCGTGCCGTCGCCTTTAACGTCAACAAGACGTATGCGCGCGCCGCTAAGAGCGACACCGAATGCCGTTGGGTAGGCGTTTGCAGGTAGGATGACTTCATCGCCATGTTGAATACCAAGCGCCCTGAGTCCGAGCGTAAGGGCATCGGTACCGCTTGCCACGCCAACGGCGTATGTAACCCCGGTAAAGTCAGCAAATTCCTTTTCAAAGACCGATACGTTTTGGCCGAGGATAAACATACCCCTTTTTGCCGTGCGGGTAAACGAAAGAGTCAGCTCTGCTGCGATGGTTTTATACTCACGGGTGAGATCAAAAATCGGAATCATAACCGAAAAAAGAACACGATCATATCTTTTATGGTTGGTAATATAGTTGTGAGTTTCCCGCCGCTGGCTCCCGTTCCTGCGCGTGCACGGTGTGCAATGGGCACCTCGGTTACGTGAAATCCGTGCTTTACGGGCTTGAATAGCAAGTTCCGCATCAACAAACGCAGATAATGATGACAATTGAACGGTAGTTATAATCGACGTTTTCATGAGTCGCACGGAATTTACGTCGTGTATAGGAAGACTAAATATGAAAGATAAAAGTTTATTATATATATGTGATTGATAAAGTCTTGCTGGGCTGTCAGCCCGTATACGGCGCCATCCAATGATCATATCTGCTTCACCGCGACGCTGCCAAATCTTTAGAAACTCGCGGGGGTCAATTTGATAGTCACCCGGCAACGAAAAGAGCCATGTGTGAGTTGCTTTCTGATACAATTCTTTGATTGTTTGACCGTAGCCAGCATTTTTAGTATGGGTAATGACACGCAGATGTGCGTAACGTCTCTCAAGTTTTTTAAGAATGTGTCCTGTAGAATCTCTGCTTGCATCATTAATAACTAAAATATCAAAAGGAATCCGAAGTTTTTTACCAACGTCAGCGGTTTTATCGATGACCGTTTCTATCGTCGTTTCGTCATTGTAGGCGGGGATAATAAAAGTCAATGATTCCATTGTGGTGCTACTTTTTGTTTTTTTTATACGCTTTAAACGTTTGGTAATTACGAATATACTCCATCTCCTCAAACGGACGGGAGGCAAGAGCTAGTTGGATCGCGGTATGGGAATAGCGCTGAATGTGCCAGACCATCGGCGGTATAAGGAGGCCCACATTGGGTTTATCGAGTACAAATGTTTTTTTCCTGCCGTCAAGTGTTTCGGTTGTAACGATTATTTTTCCGGTGGCGGCAACGAGTACAATGGACGTTTTTTTATGGGCATGCCGTCCGCGGGTAATGCGTTCCGGCGTAAAATATGTCCAGAATACGCGCCGGATATGGAAGGGAATTTCCCGCACGGTCGGCGCAGTCAAATACCCGATGACAGGAGCTCCGTGTTTGTTGAAAACTATTTTTTTTGGCGAAGTCATTTCGCGGCAATTGTAACATAGTTGTAAGGTTTGCTCCATGACGCTATGATATGGCCATCTTGAGAAAGACACTACCGGCAATTACGAGCAAAAAGATGTCCAACATAATCCTTTGCGGTAAAAATTCCATCGCATGTTCGGCATTGCAATATCTGCGGGATCTGCAAAAAGTTTCCGGTCCGATAGAGATGTCTGTGTTGCCCAATAAGGAAGATACGGGTATGGATACATGGCAACCATCGCTTGTGAAGTGCGCACAAAAGCTTGGTATACGTATTATTGGAAATTTAAAAGAGGGACGTACGACGCCACATGGTATCATTCTTTCACTAGAATATGATAGGATCATACGGACTCATGAAGTTGGAACGTGGCGAGCATACAATATTCACTTTTCTGCACTCCCAAGCTACCGCGGTTGTTTAACGAGTGTTTGGCCTCTTCGTAATGGAGAAGCGAAAACAGGTGTGACCCTCCATGTGATTTCTCCCCGGATTGATGCCGGGCCGATTATTGACCAAATACAGTTTAAGATCACGTCATTTATGACGAGCCGGGATATCTATCAGCTCTATCAGTCCTATGGCTTCGAATTATTTAAAAAAAACATCCGTAGGCTTCTTTCCGGCAGAAGGATACGCGCGCATCGGCAAACAAAGAAAGGAGCGAGTTATTATTCACGGTCCTCCGTTGATTTTCGGAATCGGAACATCACCGAATTTCGTCTCCCTACGCGCTCAGTAGTCAATTATGTGCGATCATTGATCTTTAAACCATATCAACTTCCGGTATTTCACAGGAAAGAAATTATTTCATGTGATGAACTCACAGTAGGGAGAAAAGATCCTTTCATGACACCGCCGGCAGGATAATATTTGAAGATATGGACCATGCCATTATTACATGTTTAGACGGTTACGTCCGCTTTTTCTTTGAGCGAGGTGGTGAAAGAAAAAAGAAATAGACCGTATGATTACCTCTATAGTACAATGAATCTCATGAGGAAGGTATCGTACATCATTCTTATCATACTTCTCCTGTTTCTTCTCGTGTGGCGGTTTCGTGTCAGCGCCATGCGATTTTTTGATGTTGATGAATTTTCCTATATGCATTGGACGGCACAGGTGGCACGGGGAGAGCATATGTACACGGATTTTTTCTCGTACTTTACGCCCGGATTTATGTGGGTATTTGCACCGATATTTTGGATTTATGGGGTGAGCGTTCAGGTCTTTACGGCGGCCCGTACTGTTTCCTTTGTCATATTTTTAGGGATATTAGCGAGTTTAGGTTATTTATTTGGCATAACACGAGGCTGGAAGTGGGCAGTACTTCCGGTTGTTTTATTAGCTTTTTTGCCGATGCCGTATGATAAATTTTTAGAGATTCGGCCTGATAATCTGGCGACATTGTTGGCAATACTAGGTGTGGTAGGGGAGATTATAGCGATTCGGGAAAAGAAAAACTGGATATGGTTCGTGTCGGGACTCGTATACAGCGCGTCATTGTTTGTACTTGCCAAAACAGTACCGATTGTAGCAGTGGGGGCAGGAATTGCTGTTTTATCGGCTTTTTATTCTAAGTTACCTAGGTTACCTAAGATACTTATGTTTTTTCTTGGACTTACGGGTCCGTGGGTACTATTTTTCCTCGGTGCGGCAGCTCAAGGTCACTTTAGTGTTGTATGGTATTCGCTTACGAAGCTGCCGTTTGAAGTATATAAAAGCACAGTTAATTACTATATGGGAGCCGATCTGTTTTTTTTCCCGAACGCATTTTTTTATGGGGGAACCGGACGTACGATAACACTTGGGCTTATTGTCAACCACACAATGTGGATCGTGGGATTAATTGGCGGCGCGTATCGGCTGGTGACACCAATAAGGGCAGGTAAAAAAAACGAGACGTTTGTTGAACTTCTTGTGGCAGGCGTATTTTTTGTGAGTGCTGCGGCGTATGTAAAATTTTTTCCCTGGAAGCATACGCAGTACCTCATCCCGATTGCCGTATTCGTCGCATACTATGCGGCGGATGTATTTAGTGGTTTTTTTGACTGGCTTGAGCGTGCCGGCGGATATCTATCGCTGGTGCTCGTACTCCTCGGTTTTGCGTATCTATTGATCGTGGTGAATAAAGACGTGAATGGACCGAAATTACTGGACACGAACAGATCGCAGATGGCGGAGTTAACCACGCTTCTACGGACTGTTCCCTTGAGCGCGCGCGTTGTGGACCTTGAGGGGAGGATGGTATTTTGGCGGGATGGATACCCAATTTCCAGTTTTGATTTTGGTTCATTTTTATCCTTTGTGAGCCGTCCGCCGTTGCCGCTCGCACAGTACATTGACAAACACCCTGCAGATTATATTTATGACGGAGACAGCAATAGACTTGCCGCATTCACAGCCCAAGACAGCAGGTATATCAGCACACATTATACGCCGGTTCCGGGATTTGGGGGGAGATTATTAAAAAGACTATGAGTATCATGTCGTGGTATGTTCAAAAACAAAAAAATTTTCTTCTGCCGTATCTTGGTGGAAAAAAACATGTATGGAAGACTATTATTATCTTGTTTCTTGCCGGAATTCTTGCATATCTTGTATTTTGGCGTTGGCAGGTAGGCCAGATGAGGTATTTCGACATTGATGAATTTTTGCACCTGCATTTGGCCGCACAGGTTGCCCGTGGGGAGCGTCCATACATTGATTTTATTACGTACTTTTCACCCGGATTTATGTGGGTATTAGCACCGCTGATTTGGGTTTACGGCATTTCATTTCAGATATTTATCGCGGCGCGGGAGCTATCATTCGGCATATTTCTCGCACTTCTCGGTGTTCTCTGGTTTCTCTTTGGGTATACGCGGTCGTGGCGTTGGGCCCTGCTTCCTGTCATTATTCTTGCATTCCTGCCCATGCCGTATGACAAGTTTTTGGAAGTTAGGCCGGATATACTAGCCATGCTTTTTGCATGCGCAGGCTTGCTTACTGAAGTGATCGCTATTAGAAAGATACACGCGATGCGTGTATGGTTCACGAGCGGAGTATTGTATGGAATATCGTTGGTATTTCTTATTAAACTGGCGCCACTTGTTTTTGTCGGGTGGGCAGTTGCGGCAATGGTGAGTATTCAGTCGTTCAGCCTGCAACGAAAAAAGATTGCCTGGGCGGGTCTGGAAGCCGTGAGCGGAGGAATATTGATTGTACTATGTGGATTTTTCGGTTGGGCTGTGCTAACCGGGACTCTGCAGGTAACATGGTACTCGGTGGTGAATATGCCGTTTGAAATCTCTAAGTATTATCAGGGGGGGCAATATCTGGCGCCATTTTTATTTTTCTACCCGAACGCTTTCTTCTACGGCGGTGACGGTCGTACAATTTCAGCAGGGTTACTTGTGAATCATGCGATATGGATACTTGCATTTGTCGTTGCTGCATATCGCGTGGTTACACCGTATGTAAAGGCTCAGGGAAATAGGGAAAAAATGCAAATTGAACTGCTTTTGGCACTGACGTTTATACTGCTTAGTATTGTATATCTAAAGTTTTCTCCGGTTAGGTATAGCCAGTATCTCATTCCGACTGCTGTATTTGTGGCGTATTATGCAGCTGATGGTATATCTCTTTTTTTTGACCGGCTTGCCCATGTCGGCGGATATCAATCTCTTGCAATTGCGTTGGTTGGATTGGGATATGTCCTTGTCACGGTAACCCAGTCTGTTAATGCTCCGAAGATTTTGTCAACAAATGCCGATCAGCGCGCAGAATTCGACCGATTAGTGGTTACCGTGCCATTGTCAGCCCGCGTCGTTGATCTGGAAGGTAAAATGGTATTTTGGTCAGACGGATATCCAATGTGCTGTGTGTCGCTTGATGATTTTGTGCCAAATATTTCTCACGGGCCGCCCTCTTTAGCAACGTATTTATCCGCTCACCCTGCCGATTATCTGTATGACGGAGGTACAGAGAGACTTGTACATCTTTTGCCGGAAAACGTTGCGTATATTAAATCGCATTTTACTCCGGTTCCGGGATGGGGCAGTAGATTGTGGAAGAGGAATCAATGAAGAAGTATATAGGAATATTTTTGGCAATCATTGTATTCGGCGTCCAGCTTATGCTGATCCACGGCGCGGGGCTTACGTGGGATGAGCCGTCGAGTTTTTTCTTCGGACGGGCGAATATCAAATTTTGGCTTACCGGAAACCGTGCATATCTTAATGATTTCAAAAGCAAAACGTTGTTTACCGACAGCCCGTTTTTTTACCTCTTCGGCGAAGATGTGTACCCGCCGTTTCCGTTTGTCGTAGCATCGGGGTTTTCGTGGATATTTGCCGAACATCTGCATTTGTTGCCGGTTATTGATGCGCACCATATGGGCGAAGTATTATTGGCAAGTTTCGGAGTCGCGGCTTTTTACGGTGTGGCCATTGAAGTAGGTCTTGTAGTACCTATTGCGGCAGCCACCACGCTCCTTTTTGCTTTTTATCCGACTATTATCGGTCAAATGCGTGCTGATGCCAAAGATATACCGCTCATGAGCATGTTGGTCATATTTATGTATTGTTTCTTACGGCTGGTGAAGTCGCTTTCCCGGCGCAGTTTTCCCGTTCATGCCGGGTGGGCACTTGCAACAGGCATTACCCTTGGGCTGTCAGTAGCCACCAAACCGACCGCGCCGCTTATACTTGCGCCAATCGTCGTGTGGTTTATTATTTCCATGATCGCACATTCATCATTCCGGAAAGCAATCGGACCGCTGAGCCGTCTCACCCCGCTGGTTTTATTGATAGGTTTTATTGGATTGTCCGTATTTTTTTTCGCGTGGCCGTGGTTATGGGACAATCCCGTGGGGAATCTCGCGAAAGTCTGGCAATTTTTCCACACTGTGGGGTTTGGCAATTTGGTTACATACATGGGAGGAACATATAATGCCGGTTTCACATTGCCATGGACATACCCGTATGTAGCTCTTGGCACGAAAACACCGATCGAACTATTACTTCTAGCCATACTAGGAATGGGTGCCGTTTGGGCATCATTCCGGCGCGGTAATACATACGCGATACTTGCTTTTTTCTGGTTTTGGCTTTTAATTATGCGGTTTTTACTCCCGGGGATGGTTATATACGATAAAGTGAGGCATTTTATTGACGCGATGCCGGGATTTTTCCTCCTCGTCGGATTCGGGTTGCAGTGGTTTAGTTCTTTACGCCCCAAAAAAATATGGAGGATTCTGACTGTGGCGATATTTTTATTTGCCTTCGGTCATGAACTTTTCATCATGGCACGGTTTTACCCGTATGAGCCGACCTATTACAATGCGCTTATCGGCGGGATTAAAACGGTTTCATCGCAAAAGCTTTTTGATACGGAGCAATTAGCAAGTTCCGTCAAAGAGGGGATAGACTTCGTTAACACGCAACCCGGGAATCCCTTTGTCTATGTGTGTCAGGTAACCCACCTGGCTTACTTTTATGCGGCACCGAATGTTCGGGTGGTAAGGTATCCGGAACCGGGCAGTTATGTGCTGATTCCCAATGATTATGCATACTTTCGTATACCTCTTGGTTGGTATTCTCAGAATGCACGACTTGTGTACACCGTAGCCCGTGACGGGGGAGATTTGTTATATGTATATCACAGTACCCGTACAGACAGCGTATATTGCGGATATGAAGGTGATACTGTGTTGCCTGCGAAATATGAATAGTAGTCCGGGAAGTGAGCACATTGTCGTTCGTGGTACAATCTTCTGACACATGAAGTTATTGGGACGGCCGTATCTCACGCTTATCCTGCCCTCATACAACGAAGCCCACCGGCTGGTACCCGGCCTTACGGCGGCTATCGCATATTTACAAAAACAACCATATCAATGGGAACTCATTATAGTCGATGACGGATCAATCGTACCGGTGAGTGAATTATTACAGAAAAATCGGGTAGACCTCCGTTTGCGGAGGTATCCGGTTACGATACTCCGCCTTCCCGTAAATAAGGGGAAAGGTGCGGCGATAGCCCGCGGGGTATTAGCCGCCCGCGGAAAATATATCGTATTCAGCGATGTAGATTTTTCGGTGGGTATCGCGACACTCCCGGCTGTACTTTCTGCGTTGTCCCACGCCCCAGTGGTTATCGGGTCGCGTCGCGCGCCGGGTGCTATCATCGGCACGCATCAACCGATACTGAGGGAAACCGCAGGGAGAATTTTTACCTATTGTTCCAATGTCCTCTTGGGGTTACGCGTTTTTGACAGTACGTGCGGGTTTAAGGGGTTTGAGGGGAGCGCAGCCAAACGGCTTTTTGGGGGTTTGGTTATCGGCGGATGGGTATTTGACGCGGAGATTCTATGGCGGGCGCGCCATTTGCATATGCGGATCGTTCAGATTCCGGTTCACTGGTCTGATAAAAAAGGTACACGCGTACACGGAAAAGATGTACTTCATGCATGGGTGGATTTATTAAAACTTTGGGCATATACCAATACTCAATCCTAGCGTATGCAGTCTTATCTTTACGATGATTTATATGAGCTTGAAGATTCGCACTGGTGGCACAGGGCAAAACGCCGTTTGGTGATTAACGCTTATCAGACAGTTTACGCCGACTCAGCGGCCGCGGATTCTCGATGTCGGCTGCGGAACCGGAAAAAATATTGAAGAGTGGTCCCGTCTTGGGACTGCTTCGGGAATTGACATTGAGCCGCGTGCGGTCGCGTATTGCAGGAAACGGGGTATTACCCATGTACGGCGGGCACGCGCAGACCGAACCGGACTGCGCGCATCGTCTGTAGATGTGGTAACCATTCTGGATGTTTTGGAACATACGGATGATACGACCGTGCTGCCGGAACTCGCAAGAATTCTTTCAAAGCGGGGCATCCTCATTGTGACGATACCGGCTTATCCGTGGTTATGGAGCACATGGGATACCGTTCTGCATCATAAGCGGCGGTATACCAAAACTACGCTGCGCCGTGCATTATCTGCGTCCGGGTTCAAACTGTTGTTTATATCTCATGTATTTTCATTTTTACCCATCCCTGTTATGCTAATCCGGCTTGTAAAATCGCGGTTACCGGAAGATAGCTACGGATCGGATTTTCGGATAACTGCGCCGGTTGTGAATCGGATTCTAAATGCGCTTTGTATACTCGAGCAGTACGTCATGAAGTTTGTGCCGCTCCCGTTCGGGACAAGTATTGTCTGTGTTGCACAAAAAGTATGATATATCGAGACGATTTGATTGTTATAGGGGAAACGTAGTATTCTTTGCGGGATGAGAAAACCATATCTTTCCGTCATCATCCCTGCCTACAACGCCAGTGCGACGCTCACAAATCTATTGGCATCCCTCCGGACCTCGTCGTTTAAAAATTTTGAAGTAATTGTCGGCGATGATGCATCAAATGAGCAGTATAAAGTCGGCAAAGCCGCAACTGTCATCCGGCTGACCAGAAATAAGGGTCCTGCGGCAGCACGTAACGCCGCTGTCAAACGCGCCAAAGGCGAAGTGCTGGTATTTTTGGATGCTGATGTAACTGTGTATCCGGATACGCTGGCGAAGATTGCGGGTAAATTTAAAGAAGATCATGACCTGACGGCGATCACCGGCGTCTGGGATAAACACCAACAGACGAAATCATTTTTTCCCCAGTTTAAAGCCATGCGTGACTGGAGTTATTGGACAAACGAGCGCGACCGTGACGGGTATTATTATCTGTTCAGTACACGGAATGCAGCAATCCGGCGCGATGTATTTATGCGATTAGGGGGGTTTAACGAAGCGTTCCGGCAGATGGAAGACGTGGAGTTTACCTATAGGATAGCCAAACGGTACGCGATTATCTTTGCACCCGATGTGCGGGTCCACCATGAATTTGAGGAATTTTGGCCGGTCGTCCGAAAATACTTCTGGAGAAGTTTTTACTGGACAAAACTGTACAAAGTACGTAAAAAATTTGATCCGGTTGCAACAACCATGTCCGAGACAATAACAGCCATAACCGGAGTGGGGGCAATCGGGACCATCGTGACGGGGACCATAGTGTATTTTCTTTTGCCCTACACATGGATACGCATTGTTACCCTGGCGGGTGACGGCCGTACTTTTTCTTATTCATCTCTTGCTCCTGCGTAAATTCTTATGGTTTGTGTATAGGGAAAAGGGGATAGGGTTCGCCGCTCAAGCAATCTTCACAGGACTCGCACTCTATGTCGTGATTATGGCGGGAGCGGTCTACTATCAGCTTCGAAAGTAACATGCGTGTGGTATGATATTTTCATTCGTATGGATTGGATAAAACGGCACACCGCACTCACGCTATTTTTCCTCGTTCTTGTTGTCGGTTTTGCACTTTCTCTCTCTATCGGTCCCGCGTGGGATGAGCCCGACAACATTTTTGCAGGAGGCGTATACGTGAGTTTTTTTACCCACGGCGCGGACCCTTCATATTTCCGGATTCTTACGGATAAGGCGTCTGCCTACGGGGACAGGATCATTCCCAACGACCACCAGATTTCACACTATCCGCCTTTACCGAATTATATAGGATCGTTATTTGTGTCCGCAGCTGCTGCGCTGCACATACAAATGACCGCGCCCGCTATCATCATCGGGTGGCATCTGGCGACAGTTGTGTTTTTTGCACTCATGGTAGCTATGACGTACCGGTTTGGCCTATTATTGGGTTTGTCCGTGTGGTCGAGTCTTTTTGCGGCTATTGGGGTATTTCTGTATCCGCAGCTCTTCGGTCACGGTCTCTCCAATTTAAAAGATACCGCACAGGTAGCTCTGGTGATTACAAGTCTGTATTATCTGGTGCGGGCGTCGAAAGGTACCGAGATAAAAATAAAGGATCTTTTCATCGGAGCCGCGGTATGGGGATTAGGAATGGCGACGAAATTTAATGCCGTCTATGTGCCGATTATTTGGGGTATTTGGTTTCTTTCGACGGCAAGGAAACATATTATTTTAACTATGAAATATGTTTTTATTGTTTGTATTGTCGGCCTAATCACCATGTTTTTCGTGTGGCCGTACCTGTGGTTTGACACCATACAACATGTCATTGAGGTAGTAAAATATTTTACGACGATTGGTCAGGGATACCGCGTCATCTGGGACGGTGTCTGGTACACCGTGGGAGTAGGAAAATCCCTCTGGTGGTATCCGATCATGAGTTTTTTTTACACAACACCGGCCCCGTTATTACTTCTTATATTTTTCGGTGGGTTCACTCTGATACGTCATGTTCATAACAATCCCGTATGGGTTTTGTTGCCGATATGGATTCTGATGCCGCTGGTACGTCTTTTATCCCCTTGGTCCGCGTTCTACGACCTCACACGGCATTTTTTGGAAATTATGCCTGCCATAGTTCTTGTGGCGGCAATCGGCGCGGATTGGTTTTTTCAAAAGAAACAACACCTCAAATTCACCGGAATCATGATTTCTGCGATCATTCTGGGGCACATGTTCTTTATTAATATCAGCATGTTTCCGTATTCCACCGGCTATTATAATTTTCTGGCTCGGGATCCCAATACGAATTTTGACCGCGATATAGAAGGATTTTCCGTCAAAGAGGGTATGGACTGGCTGCACCAAACCTATGGTTCCGTGAGAGTATGGGTGCCGATTGCAGCGCATTTGTCCTGGCCGTATCTGATTTCTACTGACCGATATATTTATACGCTTGAAGGAGAACCTGATAGCATCATCATAGTAAATAAGCAAACGCATGGCGCCGATAGGTTAGAGGCATCGGCTTCCGGGGAAAATTTTACCCTTGTTCACACAATTTCCCGCGGGACGGCCGTTTTTGGGTGGGTGTATAGAAGAGCAAGTAAATAAATCCAATGATTATTTAACCCGGAACACTGTGACCGCAGGATTCTGAAACACAGGTACAAGGACGTTGGGGTACAAGGCCTCGGCATTGAAAAATTTCTTTTCGTCCTGCCCCCAATAGACATAGGAAATATTCTCGCGCCCGAGGATGCTACGAGCTTCATTGTCCTTCAATTGTCCTGAATAGAACCGGACGGCTATTTGATACCGCTGTTCCCAATCCAATTCACCTGGAGTCTCACCTAAAAACACACGTACCGTGGCATATGCAGGGATAATCTCGCCGAAGTATTTCATGACCATAACACTGCTATTCTTCGGAATAGTTGACAGGTATTGGATTGCGTCCCATTCTTGATTTAAGGGGTAGACATTTGTCCATATATGCTGTTGTCCTATAAATGTTTGGTCTGTAAAACTAAACGTGAGAAACATAGAAGCGGTAAGCATAAGCGCTACGGCAAGTGCTGCCGCGCGCTTGCTAAACGCCTGGGCGATTTCCCATACTCCTATGGCAGCCAAGATACCAGCGGGGACGTAGGCATACCCGTCTACTAATCGGAAGTTTGCCAACGGAAATATATTGAAATGGGTAAGAGGGATATACAGAAGCGGTCCTACGATCCATGTAGTCGTTAGTACGGTCAGCATTTGTACGGTAGACGACATACGGTGCCAGACACGTGGTGCAGACACCCAGAGGAATGCTACGGCCGGAATATAGAGAAGAAGTGATGAAAAGTAATTGACGAGAAGAAACGAATCCGTGACCCATCGTTTTTCATCGATGTTGAAGTATTTCCACAACGTACTGCTGTCCATTTGCAGCTTGGTGAATATTCCTACCGCGCTCAGACAGACGACGACGATAATAAGTGCGGGTAGGATTTTTTTTGTTTGCTTTTCATAAATGGACCACAGAAACAATGCAACAAATACTGTTATAGCCAGCGATCCGTTATATGCCGGCATTACGAGGGTTCCCAATATCGCGAGGAGTCCGATGACAATCAGCCGAAGCCACGAGGCCCTTTTTATATACAGAAAGACATATCCGAGAAGCAACAACCCAAGTGCCTCAGCTAGTACATGATGAGGGATTCCGAAATGCCTCAACGCCAATTCCTGGGGAAAATAGCTAAATATGGCAGGCGGCGCAGAATCAATTGACCGGATATTTTTTATTGCGGACAAAAGCGGTCCGGGTTCCAATCCGAGAGAAAAGAAAACGGCAAGGAGTTGGAAATTCGTTGGTAATACCGTGATAATAAACCAGTAGGTAGCCATAAACAGGAGAAGTCCGGTCCCTATGCGCGTCATCATATAGGCCGTGATCGGATCTATTGAGAAAATCTGTGCCATTTTACCGACAGAAACAAAAAACAGATGCATATAGACTGCCGGATTTGGCCTAGTCGTGTAGGGGTTGTATAATTTCCATGCGCCTTCTTTTGCTTGGCGTATATATGCCGCGTATGCTCCCTGTCCGTTAAGGATGTAATAGTTGCGTCCGGAAGGAGCTACCGAAAACGGTCTCAGAGTAATCCACAGAAATAAACCTAGTTGAAGCACAAAAATGAGGATAGTGAGAAAAAACGGATTGTTGAAAAAGGCCAGCCGGCGTTTCAGCATATTCGTTTACGGTTGTGGCGTTGTTTTTTGTTGGAGTGCATCCAGTTCGGTTTTGATTTTCTGGTAATCCGAACTATCGGGCGCGACGAGCTTTAACGTTTCGGTGAGGATTTTCGCTTCATTCACCGTATCTCCTTTAAGTTTGTACGCGTTGGCAAGATTGTAATATGCATTGGCGTACGTCGGGGACAGCTGTACGGCACGGATAAACATGGAAATGGCATCATCGTACTGCTTCTGGGCGACGAAGACGGTACCGATATTGACGAATAGCTTCGGATTGGACGGGTCCATTTTCATGGCAGACCCATAGGCCGTGAGTGCAAAATTAGCTGCTTCCGATGCAACCGGAATAATTGACTGATACGTAAACCCCAGGTTTTCCCATGCCGTGACGTTATTTGAGTTGAGCGTGACAGCTGTTCTTGCTTCAGCAACGGATTGTTGGAGGAGTTGTCCTACAAGCTGACGGTCGCGATCAGTTGTAGCACCGGACCCCGAACTGACGGAAGGATTGTTCAGACTGGCCGCAATGCTGTTAGCCAGTTCCAGGTTGGTTTGGCTGTAGGCGATATGGTACCGGCTTAAGAATGTATCGGCCCGGATTGCCTGAGCCTGCTTTTTGTAGGTGTTGGTTCCGTCGTTTGCCGCAGCAAAACGGAACGATTGGAAAAAGTACAATTCAGCCGCATAGGAGCGGCCCAAAAAGTAGAGAGAAACAACCGTTATCAGGATCAGCAGCGCTCCGGCCGAGACCCGGATCCAGGACGGCCTTACCGTAACCGGTGTAGCGGATTGTTTTTCACCTTCCGACAAGATGAGGATGATTGCGATCACAGCAAGAAGCGGTATAGTCGGCGGAATAAACAGCAAACTTGCGATACAGACACATTTGGTGAAAAAAAGCCATTCTTTTTTATTTCCGCTGACGAGGTTACCAATCAAAACCAACGCTGCAGCCAGTCCGGTAAGGCCGTATACGGCGAGGATATGGAGGAAAAAGTCCGCATTCGTCGCAAACATGATTGCGGCAAGCGGGCCTGCATTGAAGCTCGCTGGCCTGACAGTGGCAAACGAAGTGATAAAGTTTTCCGCGCCGACGCCGAACGCGGTAGCCGTAGGATTTTTAAAAATTTGGGATGCCACCACCATACCGACATCAAACGGTAACATGCCGGTTATGTTCGGAATGAACTGGAAGAGGGTAATGACCGTGCCAAGCGTGATAACGATAAGAGCGGTGACGAGTACTGCCGGTATACCGTATTCCTGATGTTTTCTGAATGATTCTACCGTGTCGGGAATGAGGTGCGATAATGTGATGAAAAATATGGTAAGAGTGGTGGTGGTAGCGCCGGTCGGGGTCCAGAGCGGATCAGCAAGGAAGGAGACCTGCGGGAGCATGAGTTTTCCCATACCTAAAAACTGATAGAGTGCAATAAGCCCGAGAATTCCTGTTACCGCATAGAGAACCCACGTAAGCCATAGTTTCCCGCGTTTTGACAGGGAAGAACCGGCCAGAATAAGGATTGTGATGGCAATAAACGTCAGTGGCCCCAACGGTGAGAGTACTGCCTCGATTTTATTCGTAGAAGCGGCCGCAAGCCCGATGAGAGACGCAACAGAAAGTGCCGCAAATCCGAGAGCACCCCAGGGAAATGTCACCCGTAGCGGTATTTTTACCCGGAAAAGCGCGATGGCCCAGAAAATCATGATGAGGAGCGCGCCGACAACCAGCAGTATCCATTTGTTCGTGTCATAGAAATTTTGGGTCACGGGAAGGAAAAATAGGGGAACAAGACCCAAAATAACGATAGGAATTTTTTTCGCCATGATAGTATTAATATAGCGGAAATTTTCCAGATGTAAATGTGAGAACAGAGAAAGTATACTGATTTATATAGATAATATAGATAGTTTATAGATATCTTGTACAAGATATTATTTAATACCAGTAAATTAAAAATTATAGAACAATATATATCAAACCATACGGGATTGCATTTTCCGATTGATGTGCGATACTAATTTTAGCATGGACAAATTTCGAAAGGCCCTGCCTGCCGGCAGGCAGGGATTTACGCTTGCTGAGGTTCTTATTGTTATTACCATCATTATGGTCCTCGCTATGTTAGGGTTTATGAATATCCGTGGTCAGATGGCGCATGCGACGGATACTAAACGGAAAACGGATTTGTATACAATCAGTAAATCCGTCGAAGATTACTATAACGATAACGGTTCATTTCCGGTTGGAACGGCTGTCAACAATTGTGGTGAGCAGATGGGGACGTATCTTCCGAATATACCCTGTGATCCGGTATCAAAAGAGCACTATGGATATTTTCCCTCTCTCAACGGGGGATACAGGGTCTGTACCGTATTGACTGATAAGACGGATCCTGCAATTGCTGCGACGGGATGTACCGGGGATGCCGGGTGCGGCTTGGGTGGGCCGTCTTCCGGCGGAGCATATAATTATTGTCTGGCTTCCGGTGTGACGGCTTCTGCCGTAGGCACAGGAGATGAAATAATCGGACCCGGCCGCGGCGGAGGAGGGACACCCACACCCCCCGGTGGAGGAGGGACACCCACGCCCCGGCGGAGGAGGAAGTACACCCACGCCCCCGCCATATAATCCTGACTATCATATCGTTTGCACGAGAGGCGGAGCATGTAATTGGTATGACGTCCCATTAGCAGACAAACACATGTGTCCAATTGCGTGGGAGTTTGTCTGCCCTGGTTTCATTCATAATCCGGGACTCCCTTAGCGGCGCATGCGTGACCGTCAATCGTTGCGCTGACTAATGGTATACTAAATAAAATAGTGTACAATGAAACAGATCTGCATCGGAATCAGGGATTTACCCTCCTAGAACTTATGATCGTCATGATAATTCTCGGTGTCCTTTTGGTGATCGGAACGGGAACGTTTGTCAGTTCGCTCCAGAAAGGCCGCGATACGACACGCAAAAACAATCTACGGGCTATTACCAGCGCATTGGAACTCTATTTTAACGATAAAGGAAAATATCCGGTATGGGACGGAGCAGGAAATATTCCCGGTTGCTATAATGCCGGTGGGGGAACCGGATCATGCGGGACGGATTATCCGATTTTTAAGGATTCCATTGTCAACGGCGCCATGTGGATGGCAAAATTTCCGGCAGACCCCGTAAGCGGGCAGAGATATTATTATGTTTCCGATGCACAGGGGAAACAATACCAAATTTACGCGCATCTGGAAAACGGTCAGGACCCGACGATTATAACGCCGGAGGATTCTTCAGCCGTCTGCGGGACCAACATATCGTGTAACTGGGGACTGTCCAGTGCAAACATAAGTCCTTAGTGATAAGCTGGATACTATATGAAACAAAAAGGCTTTACACTGATTGAGATTCTGGTTGTCATTGCCATCATTGCCTCTATCATTGCCGTTGCCATCCCGAATTACCTCTCCGCCCGTCAGCGGGCCAGCGATGTGAAGAAAAAGGAGAATATGGAGCAGCTCAAAACCGCACTCCGGCTTTATTACAACGATTATAATAGCTACTCCGGGAGGTACCAATGGGAGGCAGATGTTCGGATGCGGCGCTACAGGAACAGATGCGTGCCCGTGTACGTATGCGTCCCCGGGAGTTCTTCCCAGGAGCTTTGCTGCGGGGGCTACCTGCGAAAATGTCTATATGAAGACAATTCCTGTGGAATTTTTATCACAACCACCCACGCCCATGCTCTATTACTATTATCAGACTCCCGGCGGCAATGATTTTTGTCTGCGGACAGTTTTGGATAATTTATCTGACCCTGATATTGTGACAAGCCAAGCCAGGTGCGCATGCGCATGCGGTGCTAATTGCAGTGCGGCCCCGGCCGGTACTGCGCCTGCGCCGATTAATTTACTTCGGGCAGAGGATCGCCGGGGTACCACACATTCCCAGACACTGAGAATCTGCAAACGTTTTCGGACAGGGCGCCCGCATATCGTCGCTGTAGTTATTGCATATCCCGTTGGGATCACATGCGTATATACCCGGACCCTGCAGCGGCGTCGGAGTAGGTGCGGGTGTTGCAGTGGGAGCAGGTGTTGGTGTGGCTACAGTTATCGGAAGACGACTTGTTTGGTTTCCTCCGGAAGGTTTGTTGTGGCAATGACGTGGTTGCCGCTTCCGTATTTTGTTTGGCCATAAACGGCAGTGATTTATTCCCCTGTATGATGCCGATGATGAAGAACGACCCTACGATATAGGCGGCAATACCTGCTATAACCAGGATGACGAGGAGAATTTTTTTGGGCGTCATAATACTGACAACTCCGTTAATTAGTCACCGCCTTTATCACGACAAACTCCAGCGGTGTTGCTTCGGTAATTGTGGCGGTAGTAACATTCCGCACGGCAATCATGGCAGATCCCGCATTCGGCTCTACAGAAATATTCCAAGCTCCTCCGTTAATATACGTAGGACTACTATGCTGCACTAGGACCATATCAGTAGCCGCAATAAAGGAGTTAGTAAAGAGGAAAGAATCTACGGTTTGTGCTGTCACTGCGGAACTGGTCATTGTTATGATTCCGCTGAGTTCGTTTAACGTTTGCCCTGTTTTTCTGGTTGCTCCTGGACCAATAGTTCCGCCCACCCCCGCGGCATACCCAATGCCCCCACCGGTCGACGTTATTGTACTGTTGGATCTTATAGCGCCCACAACATCCAAGGCTACTCCCGGTGCCGTTGTTCCGATACCGACTCTATTATTAAGACCATCTATATCTAGCGTGCCAGTCTCGATATCAATTGCTTGTGCGCTCTCAGCTATATTCCATGATTCAGGATTGAGCATGGTGAAAATTCCTGCGCCAAACGATACTGTATCGGCGATGTTATTTCCAATACTTGAATTTGCTGCAAAGAAAACATCGGCGTCAGAATAGACTCCGTAATCCCAATTAACTCCTGCAGCGTAA
>CAWEKC010000004.1:0-125315 GCA_963809665.1 Candidatus Gottesmanbacteria bacterium | reverse complement strand
ACGCTGATTGCGGAGGAGTTTATCAAGGGGAAAGAATTGCACGTTACGGTGCTGGAAATGAACAACCAAACCATAGCGCTGCCCCTCGCGGAACTTTTATTCCGGCGTCATAAGGGTAATAAATGGAATATGTACGGTTTTACCGAGAAGTGGGACACAGATGCCCCTATCTATAACCGGCTATATTTTACGGCTCCCCCCCGTGCAGTCCCGAGCGAAATCTGCCGTGCTATTCAACGTGATGCGATACGGGCGTTTTATGCGCTCGGCTTCCGTGACTATGCCCGCTTTGATGTCCGGTACAATCCGAAGATCCGGCGGTGGTATTTTTTGGAGGGAAACGCGAATGCAGGTTTTAGCGAGGATCCCGAAGACGCAATGACCGCCGCCATCCGCGCCCAGGGCATGACGTTGGACAAATTTCTTCTTGCAATTGTGGGCAACGCGCTGCGCTGACCTCCTTCGTGATATAATTTACCTTGAGCCCGGATGGCGAAATTGGTAGACGCGTACGCTTCAGGAGCGTATGGGGAAACCCTTGGGAGTTCGAGTCTCCCTCTGGGCACTCATGGCAAGAAAAAAACGGATTTCTTTTTTCATATCCCTGAAAACGGCGGCAGTCGCCGGTGTGGTGATGGTATTGTTAGGTCTTGTCTGGTTTTATGCCGCCAGCCGGCAGGATGCGGTCTACCGGAAGTTATTGGGAGATGAGCGCATTGAAGTGACTCAGAATACGGTTCCTCCGGATGTACGCCAATGGGTAAGTGAGGGGGGCGTCCTCGGAGCAAAAAGCGGGGACACGTTTACGCTGCGGATGTACCCGATAATGATCCGTGTGCCGATCCTTATGTATCACTACGTTGAAAATGTGACGGATACACGGGATACGATCCGTCAGTCCCTAAGCCTCTCGCCCTATACATTTGAGGAGGAGGTAAAAACACTTATCGGCGCCGGGTATACGTTTATGACGAATGCAGAACTTTCGGACGCACTGAGCGGGAAAAATCCGTTACCCGCCAAACCCATTGTTCTGACATTCGATGACGGGTACCGGGATTTTTATACGGACGTGTATCCGATTCTTAAAAAATATCATGTTAAAGCCACGGCATTTGTTATTTCCGGATTTGTGGGCTATCCGAATAATATGTTTGCCTGGCAGATTAAACAACTGGCACGCGAGGGTTTGGTGGAAATCGGCGCGCATACGGTTGACCATGCATGGCTCAAAGGAATGCAGCAGAAGGAACTTGTCTACGAGATAAACCAAAGCAAAAAAACTCTGGAGTATGTGACAGGTAAACGCATCGTATCGTTTGCCTATCCGTACGGTGTGTTTGACGTGGCGGCCATTCAGATGCTTGCGGCAGCCGGATTTACCAGTGCGGTATCAACGATACCCGGCGCAGACCAGTATCAGACGCACCGGTATTTCCTCTACCGGCTGCGGCCCGGCGGGAAAACCGGCGAGACGCTGTTATCATGGCTCGAGAACGTGAAGAGTGAACAGGTATCGTATGTGATAAAATAAGCTCTTACGCGGACGTGGCGGAATTGGTATACGCGCAGCCTTGAGGAGACTGTGCCGAAAGGCATGCAGGTTCAAGTCCTGTCGTCCGCACAAGTGGTTTTTTGCCCGCTTAGCTCAGTGGTAGAGCATTCGCTTTACATGCGAGTGGTCGGGGGTTCAAATCCCTCAGCGGGCACATGAAACGGGCCACATGGGTGCATGTCGGTAAACTCAGCATGGTCATTGGGATTATGCTGATTGCCTTTTTCCCCCGCGCTATCGAAATGTTTTCCGGTAATTTCCTCTTCGGATTTGATCAGGGAAAACACTGGTTGGCAGCAAAATCCATTGTCGTGGATCACGTATTTCCCCTCATCGGGGATCCTGTCGGCGGCACAGGAGGTTTTTTCCAGGGTCCGGGGTGGTACTATGTGCTGACCATCCCCTTTTTATTTTGGAAAGGGAATCCGCAGGGAAGCATTGTCCTGATGGTGCTGTCCGGCATGCTGACCGTCGGGCTAGCCTGCTGGATCTTCCGTAAGATATTCGGATATACAGAGGCCATACTGGCAGGCTTGCTTTTGGCCATATCCCCCGCGATTATTATTCAGTCGAGGTTTGCGTGGCCGCCGTTTATTATTCCGCCGCTCACCGTTCTCTATCTCGGCGCTTTATACGGCGCGATATCCCGCCGCCCGTTTTACCTTTTTTGGACATTTTTCATGTGCGGCGTCATGGCACATTTCGAGATCGCAACGGCATTGACGTTACTTTTTCCCACGCTTATCGTCATGGTTTTCGTGGCTCGTCTACAAAAAATTTCCTTTCGGGACGTAGTATTAGCACCTGTAGGATTCTTGATTCCGCTTGCACCGCTTTTTGTGTTTGATCTCCGTCATAATTTTCTAAACCTCCGGGGTGTCGTCAGTATGGCGACATCAGGTGATGCGCACCCGTTCAACACTCACATCGCTACATTTGCAACTAATATGTTTGGCGCATATGAAACTATCCCGTTACCGCGTTGGTTATTTATAGCCTCACACGGGATCGTTTTACTTCTGATCGGTTTTGATAGAAAGGTATCAAAAGAAAAGAAACTATTTTTGGCCGTATTAGTCGCGATCCCTCTTCTGGTTTATCTCGAGTTTTTAGGATATACGGCGCAGATGTGGGAATGGTGGCTCCTTGAGTTGCCGGTTATGTACATTGTACTCACCGGGTATTGCGCTGCGTATCTCTGGAAAAAATACGTGCCCGGTAAAATTGTTATCGGGGCGCTCATTGTATATTTTTTGTTGCTGTTTGCGCAGCACACAATGGTGTATTACCAAAAAGATTATGGGGATTTTGGCGGAACGCAAAAAGTAAAAGGCAAAGTCCAGGCGCTTCAATATATTTTCAACGACGCAAAAGGCAAACCATTTGGGTTACTGGTATTTACTCCTCCGGTCTATACGTATCCGTATGATTATCTTGCCTGGTGGTTGGGAACGACAACATACGGGTACGTGCCGGTTGGCGAGCAGATGAACCCGTTTTATCTCTTGATGGAACCGGATGGTAATAAACCGTGGTCATATAAAGGATGGATGGAAACTGTGGTAAAAACCGGTTCCGTGGTGTGGCAGAAGACCCTGCCGTCGGGATTCATCATAGAAAAACGGATTCCTCCGTCGTCATCCATGAATACGTCTATAGGTGATGGCGAGTAACCGCTCAATAAATTCGTCATATGTCCACCGGACGCATAAACGGATGCGAGCGTAGCATCCTGATCGTCGTATACATTGATGCTCGGATTCATATTGATATCCACAAGATACGGAATACCCTGTGTATCCACCCGCATATCGAGGCGCACGATATCACGGCAGAAACATGTACGGTAGGCTTTTAGGGAAAGCGTTCTGATTCGTTTCTGAAGTCCTGCCGGAATATTTGCCGGAGCCTGAACCCTGGCATCGCTATATTCCCACGTACTCTTGGTCCACTTGGCGTCATAGGTGTACACGTTCCAGTGCTGTTTAAATTTCCCTTTGAATCCTATTTCACAGAACGGTAGTACGGTAATGTCTTTGCCATTACCCAGTATTGTGACATGAATTTCCCTGCCATCTATAAATTCTTCAGCAATGACGTCACCCGCGTACGATTGTATATCCCGTTTCACCATTTTTTCCAATTCCTTTTCGCTCGTGACGACTGATTTCTGGGAAATGCCGATTCCCGCGTGTTGGTTTCCGGGCTTAATGATAACCGGAAAACGCAGTGTGCCACGGTCAATCGTACCGGAATCAGCGGAATAAATTTTAAATTCCGGCGTATTAATATTCATTTTTTTCATCTGCATTTTCATCGCAGATTTTCGTATGTCGTACGGCAATCCTGCGATATCATGGCTGACCTGAGCCCGATCTAACCGTTCCAATCCGTACGCAACGTTTTCGTAGAGTTCCCAGGTGTCGTCCTCGACAAAATTAAAGACGATATCGCCCGGGGTTTTCAGTGCTTGTTTCCAATTTTGGTTCGTGACGATAACTTTTGTGACCGTGTGTCCTGTGCGCTTGAGTGATTCTTCTATCCCCCTGACGCCGTCAATCGTATCGATATCATCTCGCGTGGTTCCGGAATAATACAAAATTGCAACGGAAAGTTGGGACAATTTTTTTCGCATAATTAAATGATTATAACAGACTAGTCTCCCGTGACAATACGACCCATTTTGCCGTATAATACGCGTAGCGTTTTTGTTTGCCGAGATGGCCGACGTAGTGAAGGCGCGTGTCTGAAAAACACGTTATCTGGGTGCAACTCCTAGTCTCGGCACCAGGGCGCGGCGTTAGTTCACCGGTAGAATGTCTCCTTGCCAAGGAGAAGGTAACGGGTTCAATTCCCGTACGCCGCTCAAATTATAGTTCTTCATTTGGGAGATCGTTCAATGGTAGGACACAAGACTTTGGATCTTGGAATCTAGGTTCGAATCCTAGTCTCCCAGCAATATATGATATTCTAAATATAGAACTACCATGTCGAAAGCACTTCTTGTTTTTACGGTCATAATTATAGTAGGTATATTACTATACCTTGCCTCTCTAAATTTTGCCCTCCCCGGTCAAACATGCGGCGGTTCAACATTAAATTATAAACGCTGCCTTCCGGGTTCTACATGTTTTATACGAGATGATATATGTATTGGGTGTAGCGGAATCTGTGTTTTGAACAAATAATATTAGTGGAATTGTCTCGGGAACAGATTTTTAACACCCCGTATCATGGATGACGGAATCTCGCGTTCAGGGCTATCGTTCTTCCCGAAAAACCATCCGCAACTAGTCAGACCTATCAGTACTTCCGTCTTCTGACACCTCAGCCATATGCTCAATTATATTAATATTACTTAAAAATTGACTGCTAACAACATAATCATTATGGGATTTATGGTATACCAATCGCGTTGTCCGCGGCCGATATGTTCAGCATTTCAGTCAGTAAGATTAGTATCATTTCCGATTACCTATAACGCGTAGTCCAATACCCATGAGCAGTAATCCTGCGATACCCAGTGAAATAGTAACCCATGATTCTCCCGAAACAGGTACAGACGGGTCTGATCCGGCACCCAGTACGTTTGATAAGGGACCGGGAGCGCATCCGTTTACCGCTTTGACGGCAAAATAGTACGTAATGTGGCGGTCCAAATTACCAATAGTGAACGTTTGTACATTCCCGACATTCACCACTCCGAAGTTATAATTACCCGGAGAGAATCCGTACACGATTGCGTAATGGGTAACAGGATCGGGGGCTTTTTCCCAACGGAGGGTAACTTCTCCTTGATAGTTCGGTTGGGCAACTAACAGTTGTGGCGGTCCGGAAGGAACGCTATCAGGACAGCTCGGCGCACTGACGGAGCCTGATGAAGACGAGGGGGGCGTAGGGGTAGGTGTGGGGGCAGGTGTATCTGACGAACAGCCAGAGGATTCGCCGACGGTTGCGAGTCCGATCGGGTCACCCATAAGTTTTCCGCCTTCATACCACATATAATATGTCGTTCCGTTTTGTAAAACATCGGGTTGATCAACCCGAGAATAATCCCAATCGGCTTCCAGACCGGTGGTGAGTACGGGGTTGGAACCGGACTTTACCCAGGCCACCCCGTCAGTTGACGTCGCGTATCCGATAGCCGTTATATCCCTGCTTCCCGTATACCACAGTTCATACTGACAGCCATTGTACGTCACGCTGGGATCATAGACATATGAAGCATCCCATTCACCTGCTGAACCAACGGAAACTACGGGGTTGGAACCGGATTTTACCCACGTCACGCCGTCACTTGACGTGGCATACCCGATGACCATATTGCCGGCTTCTGCCGTACCTGTATACCACATCTTGTAGGTAGAGCCGTCTTTAATGACGGTTGGGCTACTCACTTCGTAGTCATCCCATGCTCCGGCGGTGCCAGCAACCAGTACGGGGTTGGAACCGGATTTTACCCACGTCACACCGTCACTTGACGTGGCATACCCGATAGCCATCCTGTACCAGTAATCCGGATTGCTATCTGACTTGCCTGCATACCACATCTTGTAGGTAGAGCCGTCTTTAATAACTGTCGGGCCGCTCACGTCGCTTGCATCCCATGCTCCGGCGGTGCCGGATACAAGGATAGGGTTGGAACCGGACTTTACCCACGTCACGCCATCAGTTGACGTAGCATAGCCAAGGGCACCAATATCGCTTGCCGATCCCCGATACCACATCTTGTACGTAGATCCGTCTAGGATCACTGACGGATCGTATACACCTTGTTCATCCCATGTGCCGGCGTTTCCGTTAAGCACGGGATTACCCGGGTCCTTTGTCCAAGCCGTCCCCGCTGAAGCATAGACCGTGCCGGGATGATAGCCTGGAACCTATTGCTATGCAGCTCAATACCAATACGGACAGAAGAAGTGGGTAGTAATAAAATCGCATACGTCAAGTACCGCAGATCGCCTCATTCACCGGCAGGTCCGATTTCCGAATCTTGTGGTACTATAACTATACAATATATTACCGGCATTATGGATGCCCCCGTCCTTCTGAAGCCCGTATCACGTGATACTGACTGATAAAACATCGCAGAGGGGATCCGATATCTACCGTGATGTTGTTCTTTTTGCCCGGGTTTTAGAAGTGTTCGGGAACAAATGTCTAACTCCCCGTATCATGGATGACGGAATCTCGCGTTCAGGGCTATCGTCCTTCCCGAAAAACCATCCGCAACTTGTCAGGCCTATAAATATTTCCTTCTTTGCCAAAAAGCGTTTCGCTTTATTCTCATTTCCTCCGGAATGACGTACCCGTTCAAAAAGATTCGGTGCAAAATTGAAACCCGTAAACATGTCGTCTGAGAAATCAACTAACAAACCGGTAAATTCTTCCCTCCAACCGGGTGATTCGGCATCCAACGAGACGTTAACAAACGTGTTCATTCCCATAAGGGTTGTGTAGAATTCCTTTTTTGCACGTATCGCCGATTCCGACGGATTGTCACACCCGCATGTTCCGGTCCATCTGCCTAACGCGTGGTCGCAGCTCCAGCTGGAATTTTCCCCGACGTCTACATATGTTTTCTTCCGAGTTGTCCGGAATGAATCAAGGACACGGTGCATGTTTAATGGAGTGAAGCCGTAGTTTTCCTGGATTTCAAAAATCCGTTTGAGAAACTGATCGGCGCCTGGTTGATGGTGACCGTACCGTTCCAAATCCATCATCATGAGGGCGTTCCATCCGTTCTGTTGTTCGCGTGCCTGTCTTCCCGACATAAACCCATCGGCATTAAACGTAGACCATGGCGTATATGATACGAACCCGCTTAACCCTGAGTTGCCCAAGAGTACCGCAATTTCTTCATTTTCACCGGTACGCACCATACACACGTTATGTTTTGCGTCAAGACGGATATTGCCCGGGATACGCGTAATCTGACTGTCACGCAGCGGAATAAATTCGTATCCGGCAACCACTATATTGTGTAACACCTCTTTTGATACGGCGGTTTCCGGAAGCCACAGTCCCTTCGGGGCAAATCCGAAATCATTCATGAACGCCTGTTTTCCTGCCTCAAGAAGCATTGTTTGATCTTCGGACGGGAGAAACGGTAAAATGACATGCACCAGCGGATCTCCGAGCACGCTATATTCCCTGTCGGGTGTATTTCTCACTGTTTCCTGGATTTTTGCAAACACGTCGGGGGTATTTCGTTTGATATACGATCGCATGGGGGCATAGATAGACGTGATGAGTCCTCGGGGCAGACGCTTTACCTCGCTGAAGATTGGTTTATATACCTGATAGGTGACGTCATCATTCACATCAGGAACAACGGAAAACCCCGCAGAATATGGCTTTCCGTCAAGCGTCAATTCAGCATGAAATAACCTGGGTGGTTGATATCCGTGTGTCAACACACCGAACAGCGGCTGTTCCCACGATCCTTCTTTGATCCGGGTGTCCCGAATAAGTTCATGAAGCATATCTACTTCCTATCAAGTCTAGACATTAAGACATATCAGGTCAAGAACATCGTATGCTATGATGATTACTAAGGAGGACGTATGGTGAAATGGATTGGCAGGATTCAGTGGGGGAAGGTGCTTCTCATCGGTCTTATATATACGGTCATTTCAATGGTTGTCCGGCAGCTGGAAGTTCTCTGGACCATGAAATATTATACGCAGCCTGAGTTTTTCGGCGTGTGGAGCAAGCGTATGATGCCGACGGCCGGACCGCCGCCGTTTGAATTTATGGTAACGTCGATGATCCTCACGTTTGCGATCGGAATGGCCTTGACAATCATTTATTACTATCTGAAGGATTATTTACCGAAAGGGTTTTGGCACCGCGCAACATTTTTTGCAGACGTTCTAGTTTCAACATCTTTTATATTTTTCACCCTGCCCGTGTATCTTTTATTTAATGTCCCGGTGGCGCTCCTGGGATGGTGGTTTGTCAGTACGTTTATCGTCCTGTTTGCCACATCGATAGTGATAGTAAAGATAATTAAATAAACGTATCACTCGTACCGTAGTGCCTCAATCGGGTCCAATTGTGCGGCACGAACGGCCGGAGTCACGCCGAAGACGATTCCGATGAGAGCTGAAAATCCCGATGCCAGAAGGATGGACCACACTGTTACGTAGGTTTTAATGACCGTGTTTAACGCCAGGGATCCTAAGAATCCGATGGTGATTCCGATAATACCCCCGAATATACTTAATATGACCGCCTCGATTAAAAATTGACTCATAATATCCTGAGGCGTTGCGCCGACGGCTTTGCGCAGTCCAATTTCGCGCGTCCGTTCGGTAACCGATACAAGCATGATATTCATAATTCCGATCCCCCCGACCAGAAGAGATATGGCCGCAATACCGCCGAGTGCGACGGTGATAACACTTAAAAACTGTGTGATCGTGTTGAGCAGATCCGTTTGTTTCATGATTGTAAAATCATCCGGTTTCAGCCGGCGAAGGAGGACGCGGTTTATATCTTCAGACGCCTGTTCGACATCCGTCTGGGTCAGCGTTTTTACGGCTATCATCTGAGGATTTGTCTGGTTAAATTGACGAAGAGCCGTTGTGTACGGAATGAATGCGTGGTCATCGATACTGACTCCGAGTGCTCCCCCGCCTCCTTTTGCAACGAGCCTTCCTTTCACAAGATACCGGACGCCGCCGAGGGTAACATACGAGCCGACAGGATCCGAATCCCCGAACAGATCTGTTGCCGGTTTGTCGCCGAGTACAATAACCTTACGGGACCGTTCCACGTCATTTTGCCGGATTATGTCGCCGCTTTCTGCAGTAAAGTTGGCGATCTGGAAATAATTTTCCCAGATACCGGCAAGTTCCGTGCTTATGGTTTTGCCCCGGTAGGTGATAATTCCCGGACCGGCGACGGCGGGTGAGGCCAGTGCTATGGCGGTACTGCCGCGTTCGATGTCGGCAACATCGGAAACATCAAGTTTACTTACGGTCATCATAGCTGCACCGGCGCTTTGCATATTTTTAAGGTCGACTTTGCCGGGCATGACAAAAATGGTATTGGAACCTAATGCCTGAAACTGCGTCGTGACGTATTCCTGTAAACCGGTCCCGATTGACACCAAGAGGATAACCGATGACACGCCGATAATAATGCCGAGCATTGTGAGTACGGAACGGACCATATTTGTCCGAAGAGCCTGAAATGCTAATTTTATGTATTCCGATAGGTTCATGATTTTTTATCAGAAAGAATCGCCCCGTCAGCAATTTTGACGATCCGCTTCGCGTGCCTGGCAATATTTTCGTCATGCGTCACGATGACGATAGTCCGGCCGCTCCGGTTCAGTTCCTCCAGCAGCTTCATTATTTCGGCGCCGGATTTACTGTCAAGATTTCCCGTCGGTTCGTCAGCCAGAACGATCGTGGGATTCGTGACGAGCGCCCGGGCTATCGCAACGCGCTGTTGCTGACCTCCGGAAAGTTGAGACGGGAAATTCTGCATCTTGTCTGCCAGTCCGACTTCCGTAAGCATGTCGCGGGCCCGCTGCATACGCTCTCTGGACGGAATTTTTGCATAGATAAGCGGCAATTCGACATTGGCAATGGCTGTTGTTTTTCGAAGCAAATTAAATTGTTGGAAGACAAACCCGATATGGGTGTTACGGATGACGGCAAGCTGTTTTTCACTGGCCATGGATATTTTGTGTTCTTCAATATAAACTGCGCCCTCGGTCGGTTTATCCAGGCACCCGATGATATGCATTAATGTGGATTTACCCGATCCTGAAGGGCCCATGATAGCGACAAATTCACCCTTACGTATTGTCAGGGAAACATCGGATAACGCTTTGAAGACAACGTCATCCATCCGGTATTCCTTCGTTATATGCGTGATCCGGAGTATTTCATTTGCCGACATAAGCAAACCCTTTTGTAACCACTTCGTCGTCCAGTGCTAACCCTCCGGTTATGATAATCTCGGTGTCGTTCTGCTGCCCGGTGGTCACCGGGACGAGTGTATACGTTTTTCCGGTTTTTTTGTAGACAAATTTGCCGTTGTCCTGTTCGCGGATTGCCTCAATCGGGACGACCAGGACGTCCGGCATGGCGCTGGTTTGTATCGTGACGTCTCCGTTTAACCCGATCCGCAATTTTTGCGGTTCATCGAATGCGATCTGCACCGGAAATACGGTCGCTCCCCCGCCGGAGAGTACGGACGAATAGGAAATGTATGATATTTTTCCGGAGAACGTGGCTTCGGGAAACGCATCCAGGGCAATACCCGCAGTCTGCCCGAGAGATAATTCTCCGACATCGACTTCATCAATATTGGCTTCAAATATTAAACTGGAAGGATCAACGATTTCTATAGTAGACGTAGCGGGGGTAATATTGACTCCCGCCGTCGGTGAATCGATATGCGTGACGATACCGTCAATCGGCGATGAAAGCGTTGCAAATTCGAGTGCGAGACTCTGAATTTCAACATCATTCACTGCTTTGTCAAGATCCCATTGATTTTTTTGTAAGATACGTTTGGCAGTGTCGGTCAGCGCGGCGTTCGGGTTCTGGACCCCGTTATATGTGACGCGCCACGTTTCCTCAAAGTCATTACGCTCTTTGGAATAATCCAAGAGGGACGCTTTGAGTTGTTTCTCAACTTCCCGGGAATCGAGTTTCGCGACCGTTTGGTACGCGGCAACCTGGTCCCCTTCGGCAACCCCGATCCATGTTAGCAATCCGGATGTCTGAAATTGTAAATCAGCAAATTTTTTTGCTTTCGTTTTTCCGGATGACTGGACGGATTTTGTAAACGTTGTCTGGCTGACTTTAACCGTTTTAACCTGCCCGTTTGCGGATTGCGTTTTGGAGTTTCGGATGAATAGACCCCCGCCCAAAAGTACAAGAACAACACTGGCAATAATAATGATGTTTTTCTTTTTCATCTGAAGCTATGAGTATATCATACTACCTAATGCCGGATGATGGTATAGGATTTTGCGTAATACAGGAATGCGGCGGGGACATCTTCCGTGAGGTAGCGCTGAAAATCCGCATAAATGGTTTTACGCTTTGATGTATCCATTTCCTGGCGGCCGTCCTCCAGAAGTTTATCTATTTTGACGTTTGCATAATTGGTGATATTGGTTTCCGTTTGCGTACTGTGCCAGAGGGGATACTGATCCGGATCGGGAGGAACATCCTGGGCGCTTAAGAGTACCTGATAGTTAGCCGGTACGCTGTTTTCCACCCGCACATCAGTGGCAATTCCGAGGGACGTCCAGCTTGCGGCGATTGATTGTGCATCCGAAAGGTAGGGGGCAAATGTTGAAATGGTTAAATGGGCAGATGACGTTCCTTCTTCGGTGTTGCCGAACAGTTTTTTAGCGGTAGCCATATCATAGGTATATTTTTTAATATTGTCCGAATAGGCCCAGGAAATGTTCGATATCGGAGAATAGGCACGCGTCATATCGCTCCGGTAGGGAATGGCATAGGAAAGCGCCTGCCTGATTGCCTTATCGGAAAGTTGCGGGTTTGTGACATTGAAATACACGGATATGATGCGGTTATAATTTATTTCGGTTGTAAGGCTGGATTTTCCCCAGTTGGTAAGATCTCCGGGCGCACTCAGGTCGTCCAATTCGTTCACCTCTCCCAATTTATACGCGAGGATTGCTTCAGCCTCGGTATTGTAGAACCGGTATTCCCGGTCACGTCCTACTGCGCCGGCAGCCGGCACGAGTTTCAGATACGTGATGGAGTTACCGTTGAGCTGTATGTTGGATACACGATATTGCCCGAAGCCCACAAGAGCATTTAGAAACAACGGTTTTGCCACAACGACCGGGAATGCGCTGTACGGTGCCTTGAGCGAAGCACGCAACGTAGACTGGTCAATAGACGAAAATGAGACATTGCGGATATTGTAATTGATGTCATCCGCCGTCACTTGTTTCCCGGTATGCCAGACCGCATCCTTTCGTAACGTGAATATGAATGTTTTCGCGCTGTCTGTTGCGGTCCAGCTGGTTGCGAGCCCGGGTTCAAGCGTACCGTCCGGTTTCACTTTGGTCAGTCCCTCACTGACATACTCCTGAATGCCCAGCGGAAGCGTCGCCGGTGTAAAATCCCCGACCATTCCTATGCGGTCAACAGGAATAAACCATTGTTGTCTGATGATGGGAAATATCCGGAAGAAACCGAACGAGAGAACTAAGCCGCTCACAAAACCAAGCGCGAGTGCCTTGGTATACTTGTGGCTTAACTCCCGTACGATAAGAAAAATCAGACGGCCTTTCTGAAGTAGTGTCATACCTAGCGGACTACCAGATTGATGATCGATGTGATGAAAAACAACACTGCGAATACGATGGTTCCCGTGAATACAATGCGCTCAGCGCCGCGACGGCTACGGTACATTTGTCCCTCGCCTACCCCGCTTTGTAATCCCCCCTTACTGTTCTGCAGAAGGATAAGCGTTATAAGGATAACGGTAATAATGATATGTAGCCCCAACAGCACGATCTTCATGAGGTGCCTTTCTCCAGATAGTCCAGGAGTATTGTAGCAAGTTTTTGTGAATCGTGCCGGATCAGGCTCCGTACAAGCGCATCGCTTTTGGATTTTGCAGCAACCTGGCGGCTTGCTACATCGGCGCGAAGAATTGCCAGTGACGGCGTACCGTCTAAATCATCCAATACCGGGATTTCATGAAATTTTGCATACGCCGCGAGTGCAGATGTATGGAGTACCGCGGTGTTCACGATGACTGCGTCAATGGAATTGTTGACGTATTTCTGGACAGTCTGAAGGTGATCGTTAGCGGTAAATCCGTATGTCTGGCCGAACTTTGTCATAAGATTCACGACGTACACCTTTCGTGCGTGCGACGCAGCTATTGCCTGCGGGATTCCGGAAACGAGAAGGTTCGGAACGACGCTCGTGTAGAGGTCCCCGGGCCCCAGGACGATAAGATCAGCAGCTGAAATTGCATCCAATGCCTCCGGGTTCGCCTGTGCGTTCGGGTCAAGATACACCTGTGAAATCCTTACCGTTCCGTCGTGTGCGGGTTCATCAATCAAATGCTCTCCGCTTACAGTATCTCCGTTTTCATATTCAGCGACAAGATTTGTATTCGTAAAAGACACGGGTATAACCGTCCCCTGTATCCGGAGAACCTTCCCGGTGGCCCGTATTGCTTCTTTCTGGGAGCCTAAAATGTCCGACAGCGCAGCCATAAACAGGTTACCGAATGTCATGCCCGTGATGCCACGGCCTTTTTCAAACCGGTACATGAAGAGTTTCCGTAAAATTCCTGCCCCTCCGTTTTCATCGGACAAGGCGACCAGACACTGCCGGAGGTCCGACGTGGGTAATAACCCGAATTCATCGCGGATCCGCTTGTTTGATCCGCCGGAGTCGCTCATAGCAACGATTGCGGATAAGTGGTGCGGTGAATGTTTAAGACCTTTAAGCGCGACGAACGTGCCTGTCCCACCGCCGATACACACGATATTTTTACGGTTATTTTGCATAATGTTGTCCTTCGCGTCGCTCAGGATGCCGCGATGCGCGTCAATCTTCGCTGACGTAGTGTAGCACATCAGTAATGATTGTGATGAGTAAGCTGGATGCGATGAGAGCAGTAATGTATGTAAAATGTATCGCCGGGATAACAAATCCTGCCCATGTTGCGCCGGGAAATACCCAGAGGCGGATAGCGATTTCCGGAACAAAAACAGTCAACAAATAGATGACAATGACGTTTATAACCCAGCTCAACAACCCGAACGTAAGGATATTGATCGGGATAAAAAGAATTTTAAGAACCGGTTTGACGATAAGCATAAGCATCGAAAGGGTTAATCCGGCTAAGAGTACCGTCTGCCAGCCCGGCGGGATAGAGAGGGTCGGAAGGATTTGGCTAGAAAGCCAGAGTGCAAAGACGTTAAACAGGAACACCCGAATGATGTGTTTCATTAGCCTCAATGGTACCAAATGCCTTTTTGCGAAGCAAGCGGTGGTAGGTAATAGCGAAGCGGTGGGCTTCGTCCCGTATGCGTTCCAGGACGTGCAAAGCCGAGCTCGTATACGGAATCCGGATAATTTTCCAATCACCCTCCAACGGAACGATAATCTCTTCAAACCGTTTTGCCAGACCGATTATTGGTAGGGATCCCTTGACTGCGCTCGGGATTGCAGCCGATGCGGCTGCTACCTGTCCCTTTCCCCCGTCAATGACGAGCAAATCGGGTTTCGGCCATTCAGGATGGGAGAAACGTCTCGATACGACCTCTGCAACCATTGCTGTATCATTGGGGGTTTCACTACGCCGGATGCGGAAACGTTTATACTCGCTTGTGTCCGTATGGCCGTCGGTGAGTACGACGAGCGAACCCGTAGCATGCGCGCCGGACGTATTGGAAATATCTATGCACTCGATACGGTGAAGATCGTGCAATCCGGGAATATACGGCGTAAGAGTATTCTTAAGTGATTCAAGCTCACTGTGGAAAATATCTTCCGCTCCCGTAGCAGAACTCATATACAGCATCGGGTCATACTGTTTTTGCATCATGAAATACAGATTTTGAATGTGGTTCCGAAGCGCAAGAGCGTCTTCAAATCTCTTTTCACCGGCGGCCCGCTTCATATCTTTCTCCAGTTCTTTTAAAACAACATCGGATTTTCCGGAAAGAATATTTTTTAAACGGAAGATATTCCGCCGATATGTGCGTTTATCCGTGCCTATTGCTGACGGGCAGGGATTGCATAACCCGATATGCGAATAGAAACAGGGTTTGCCGGTTCTTCGCTTTTGTGTGCAATACGGAATTGTGTGACGCACTTGACGCAGGATAGAACGGACCATGGTTGCGGACTGGAACGGGCCGAAGAGGGCATCCTGGTGTTTAAAACGCTTTGGCAAGTCGCTCCGGCGCATCGTGTACACATGCGGGAGTGCTTCTGACAACGTCAGAAGTATGTATAGCGGGCTTTTGTCGTCCTTGAGAATGACATTATATTTCGGAGCATTGTCGTGGATAAGTTTTGCCTCAAGAAGCAGCGCATCAAATTCGCTCGCTGTTTTAATTGTTGAGATATCGGCTATTTGTGAGACGAGAATTTTTGTTTTGGGACCTATTGCGTCATCCCGCTGGAAATATTGCGATACCCGTTTTTTGAGATCCTTGGCTTTACCGATGTAGAGGATTGTACCTACACGGTCGCGGTAGATATACACGCCAGGGGCGTGAGGGAGTTCTTTTATCGTTTCTTGCGGTGTTTCCATGCGTGCCTCTTTCGTACTGTCAGGATAAGAAGAATGATCAGTATACCACTAAAGCAAATGATTGGGAAAATGAAAAATGCGGTGATGGGCTGGATGTTGAATACGTACTGCGCTGTCTGCCCGTTAACGGCTGCGACAATTCTGCCGGTTCCGGCTTTAAAATAATTCGGAATTGTCAGGGCAACGGGATATGTAAGCGTGGCAAACGGGGGTACGTCAACAGCGGTTTTTGAAAGTGAGACATCAACCGGTGTTGATTGAATGGTCAGGGCAACCGTTGGCAGGGCGGCTCCGGTTGTGTTTTGCACCGTGACTTCTCCGCGGGCGGTAATTCCGGCCGTCACGAGTTTCGGGAATGAAACGGACGTGTTGAGTTTGGCTGCTGGCAGGATGAACCGGCTTTCGGCAAACGCAACCGTAACATCTTTTGTTGTTTTGCCGGATTTTCGGTAGAAACCGGCCGGGTACGGGTAATCACTCGATTTCCCGTATATTGCAAACACGATGTGGTTAAAATCCAGTTTATCAAAATAATTGACACCGCCGGTGGTATTGGCCCAGGTGGGGTCAACCGGTATCCAGACTTTTTTCTCACTATCATAATATTCTGGCCATGCATGAAGTACGTCCGCAACCAGTGACAGGGGCCGCAGACGGCTGTTCGTTGTATACGAATAACCGACGGCCTCACGGGCCGGTATACCGGCCGCACGAGCGATCGCGATGAATAAATCCGTAAATTCCATACAGATAGAATTTTTCGGAGAGTTGAGCGCAAGAAGCGCACCTTTACGTATGGGCGTCTGGGAAACGCGCGTATAATCATATCCCAGCGTTTGGGACACATAGGCGTAAATTGCCCTCGCTGTCGTATATTTTTTAGCCAATTCCTGTATTTGAGGGTTTTGTACTTCCCAGTATTTTTGCGGCGAGGTGTAGAGTATCTGGTCCGGCACATTGTCGGCATAGCCCTCTTTGGGTTCAAGAAGCATATTAATGAGAAGTGACGCTTCTATGGAAAGTTTCGCGCCCGGAAGTAACGAGTACTGTGCCAGCCAATTCCCGTCGGTATCGCGGGTGACGGTTTTCGGTTTGGGATCAAGAGATTGGATAACGACCGTTTGATATGCAGTATCCGGCGGCAGCGCTATTTCAGAATTTTCCGGGGTGATACGGGTGTTTTCCAGATAATACGACAGGTGTATGTCAAATGTCTGGCTGGCTCCGTATGCGGCGCTGATCCCGCCGGCCATCATTTGTTCACGGTTCCACCGTCCGCCCGCGGCGGGGAGTGGCGTCATATATGCGTTCGGACCGAAAGATTGCGGGACCGAAAGTGTAACGTAATAACTCGCTATGTCGGCATCCGGCGCAACGCCCGGGACGTTGACTTCCCAGATGCTGCCGTTTTGCTGGGCAATATCCCCGTTTTCAAACCGGAGCGTAAACGGGAGTTGTTTACCCAACCCCACGACTTTATCGTTGAATGTGAGAAGAATTTCCGTTTTGCCGTCATTTTGTGAAATTTCGGCCGGGACGATTTGGTTGCTGTCATAGGCAATGACGTTTTTAATTTTTGTGCTGTCAATAACGATCGAATATTTTTGCGGATACAGATTTGTCTGTTTATTCGTAAGGGTGATGTTCTGTGTGACGATAGTAGTGCCTGTCGGAGAGATTGCGTATTGGACGATATAGTCTGCCTGGAATTCCCCGCCGGCCTGAACAGCATTAAGCGGAATTAACAAATAGAAAAATGAGAGAAAACATGAAGAGACTATGAGAAATAAAATTTTTTTCATCAGATATCCATTATTCTAGTATGTTCCTGAGGAATTGTCCCGTGTAAGAATTTTTTATTTTCGCAACATCATGTGGCGTACCCGATGCAATCACATCCCCTCCCCGATCACCGCCGTCCGGTCCTAAATCGATAATCCAGTCGGCATTCTTCACTACATCAAGATTATGCTCAATCACGATGACAGTATTTCCCAGCTCGGTCAGCCGGTGCAGCACAAGGAGTAATTTTTCCAGATCGGCAAAATGGAGTCCCGTTGTGGGTTCGTCAAGAATATACACGGTTCTGCCGGTGGCTCTGCGCGACAATTCAGTTGCCAATTTTACCCGCTGGGCTTCGCCTCCGGACAGTGTCGGGGCCGGTTGTCCCAAATGGATATACCCGAGTCCCACATCAAAAATGGTTTTCAATTTTTCCGAAAGACTCGGGTAATGGGCAAAAAACGCAAGAGCTTCCTCAACCGTCATGTCCAGAACCTGCGCGATATTTTTTCCGTGGTAGACGACTTCAAGAGTCTCTGCGTTATACCGTTTCCCGTGACACACCTCGCAGGTCACATAAATGTCCGACAGAAACTGCATTTCGATTTTCTTTTGCCCCTCCCCTTCACATACCTCACACCGTCCTCCTTTAACGTTAAAGGAGAACCTGCCTGTTTTATACCCGCGAAGCCGCGACTCGGATGTCTGGGCAAAAATGTCCCGGATGACGGAAAAGATACCCGTATAGGTTGCCGGATTACTGCGCGGCGTACGCCCGATCGGTGACTGGTCGATTAATATCACCTTATCAATATTTTCTAACCCTTTAATTTCCTTATACGTACCCGGTTTTTCCTTCGTATACGGATAGAAGTGGGCCACGAGCGCACGGTATAGTGTTTCCACGATAAGCGTTGACTTCCCCGAGCCCGAAACGCCCGTGACGCAGATAAATTTTCCCAGCGGAAACGACACGTCAATCTTTTTCAGATTGTTTTGTGCTGCTCCTGTCACGGTCAGCACGTCCGGTTTCCCCAAGGGAATTTGCGTCTGTCGCGGGCGGGAAATCCGGCGCTTACCAACCAAAAACTGTCCGGTAATCGAATACTTTGTTGCTTTGATTTTATCCAACGTCCCTTGGGCCACAACCGCACCGCCGTGATCGCCGGCGCCGGGCCCGAAGTCCACAATATAGTCTGCTTCCTCCATAGTTTCCCGGTCATGCTCCACGACGATAACCGTATTCCCCAGATCCCGTAGCATCTTGAGCGTCTGGATAAGCGCATAATTATCTTTCTGGTGAAGCCCGATGGATGGCTCGTCCAACACATACAGCACGCCGGATAAACCCGAGCCGATTTGGGATGCCAGACGGATCCGCTGGGCCTCGCCCCCTGAGAGAGTCATGGCGGCACGGCCCAACGTGAGATATTCAAGCCCCACGGCGTTGAGGAATGTCAAACGAGCTTTGATTTCCTTTACGACCGGGTGTGCAATCGCTTTTTCCGTATCGCTTAAGGTTTTAGTAAGGAGTACGCTAATCCATTCAAGACAATCCGATATGGAGAGCTCGGTGACATCAGCTATGGAAAATTTATCGATCGTGACGGTGAGGGAATCTTTTTTCAGCCGTTTACCGCCGCACGCAGTACAGATTTCCTCACGCATATATTTTTCAATTTCCGCGCGTACGAAATCCGATTCGGACTCGAGGTAACGGCGTTTGAGTTCCGCAACAATCCCCCGATATGGTTCTTCAATTGCGGTTGTCTCTCCGAAACGGTTTGTTCCGACGACGTGGTACGTTGTGTCGCCAGTACCGTTGAGCAGCACATCCTTCTGGCGCGCGGTCATGAGTTTCAGAGGCGCACGCGTGTTAATACCAAAGCGCTCGGCGACTGTGGAAACCACGCGTGAAAACCAGGTGTCATGGAAAAACATCCGGGCAAACGGAAGGATACCGCCTTCAGTAATGGAGAGTTCGGGACGCATAACGAGTTCCGGATCAACCATAAGAATGGTGCCTATCCCGCTGCACGTAGGACACGCCCCCTGCGGTGAATTAAATGAAAACGATCGTGGCTCAATCTCTGCAAGCGAGATGTTATCAACCGGGCAGGAAAATTTTTCCGAATAGACATGGTCATGCACTTTTTTGGGTTTTTCGGGAATCGCAAATCCCGTATCCCCCACCTCTGCGATAACGGCCACGCCCTCAGAAAGCGCTAAAGCCTGATCAATAGCATCGGTAATACGCGACCGTATTGTCGTAAAACCGACGTCGGATTTCAATGTTGCCCGATCAAGTGATAGTTTGTCGACGACAACATCAATGGAATGTTTGTTGGTTTTAATTAAGACGAGGTCTTCGTCTAAATTGAAGAAATGGCGGTCCACGCGTGCCTCCCTATACCCTTTAGCGCGCAGGTTATCGAAAAGTCCGCTGAATTCCCCTTTCCGGTCACGGACGACCGGAGCAAGGATGAGAAAGCGGTATTGGCGGTGGGATCTCTGGGCGAGCGTGCGCGACGCTTCTGTAAGAATCTGGTCAACGATCTGCTGGCTTGACTGTTTGCTGATTTCCCTGCCGCAGATGGGACAATGCGGGTGTCCGATACGGGCAAACAGCAGACGGAGGTAATCGTAAATTTCCGTGACGGTGCCGACGGTCGAACGGGGGTTGTGCGATGCGGATTTCTGGTCTATGGATATCGACGGAGACAATCCCTGGATACTGTCCACGTCGGGTTTGTCCATAATGCCCAAAAATTGCCGGGCATACGAACTTAACGATTCAACATATCTCCGTTGTCCCTCGGCGTAAATCGTATCGAACGCCAACGAGGATTTACCCGATCCCGAAAGTCCCGTAAAAACGATGAGCTTATTTTTCGGAAGCTCGATGTTTATATTTTTGAGGTTGTGTTGCCTAGCACCCTTGATTATTATTTTATCCATACGACGCCAAATCGCCCTCGAACGTTCGCGGGGCGGTTGATATTATACACGATATTTCAACTTATGTAAGGCTGGTAATCAGATCCCGGAGCTGGGCCGCCAACTCGAAGTTTAAATCCCGTGAGGCTTCGCGCATCTCTTTGGTAAGACGCGTAATATACCGTTTTTTATCAAGCGGTGTCATGGACTCAACGGGTAAAAGTTCTATTTGCTCCGCCTGTTTTTCTACCAGGCGTTCACGGATGGGTTTATGAATACTCTCCGGGGTGATGCCGTGTTTTTTGTTGTATGTTTCCTGAACCTCGCGGCGGCGTTTCACCTCGTCAAGGGCTGCGGCAATCGAATCCGTAATCGTATCTGCGTACAGGATGACTTCACCGGAGACGTGGCGGGCTGCTCTGCCCATAGTCTGGACGAGTGATGTACGGCTCCGTAAAAATCCCTCCTTATCGGCGTCCAAAATTGCGACCAGAGATACTTCCGGAAGGTCAAGTCCTTCGCGAAGTAAATTGACGCCGACAACGACATCATATTTCCCGCCGCGAAGATCGGCGAGAATGTCAGAACGTTCAAGAGTAAGAATTTCTGAATGTAAATAGTGAACATTAATATCGCGTGCGGCTAAAAACTCAGCAAGATCCTCTGCCATTTGTTTGGTGAGCGTCGTGACCAACACCCGTTCTTTTTTAGCAACGCGTAAATTGATTTCTTTAAATAAGTCATCAATCTGGCCGGTCACGGGCCGGACACTGACAACCGGATCCAATAATCCCGTCGGCCGCACCAGTTGTTCAACGAGTCCTTCACGTCCTACCCGTCCCAATTCCCAATCCGCAGGCGTTGCAGAGAGATAAATCGTCCGTGGTGTCGCGCGCTCAAATTCATCAAAGCGCAGCGGCCGGTTATCAAGGGCCGCCGGCAAACGGAATCCGTAATCGATAAGCGTCTGTTTACGCGAACGGTCACCGTTATACATACCCCGCACCTGAGGCACGGTCATGTGGGATTCATCGATACACAGGAGCCAGTCATTTCCTGCGGCTTCTTTAAAGTAATCCAAAAGCGTATAGGGTGGTTGGCCTGCTTCGCGACCGTCAAAATATCTCGAATAGTTCTCAATCCCGTTGACATAGCCCATTTCATTGATCATTTCCAGATCGTATGTTACTTTCTGTTCGATCCGCTGGGCCTCTATAAGTTTTCCTTCCGATCTGAATTTTTGTACCTGTGCGTGCATGTCTGATTCAATTTCTTTAAACACGCTCTTATAAGAGGCCGGATTGGTCATATAATGTTTTGCGGGATAAATGACGGAACCCGGAAGATCCTGAAGTTTCTTTCCGGTGAGCGGATCGATTTCTTCAAGCGATGTTATCCCGTGTTCGTCCATAACTATCCGGATCGATGTGTCCATATATGCCGGAAACAGGTCTATTGAGTTCCCGCGTACGCGGAATGTACTCCGGTGAAAGCCGTAGTCGTTCCGTTCGTATTGCAAAGAAACCAGCCGGTCAAAAATACTCCCGCGGCTGATCTTCATGCCGGGTTTTAACTCCAGGACGAAATTTCCGTATTCTTTCGGCGAGCCTATATTGTAAATACATGAGACTGAAGCAACGATAATCGTATCCCTCCGTGTTAATATGTTCGTGGTTGCCGCAAGCCGTAGCTTGTCAATCTCTTCGTTTACTTCCGTCTCCTTTTCAATATACGTGTCCGTTGTCGGGATATACGCTTCCGGCTGGTAATAATCGTAGTATGAGACGAAATAGGATACGGCATTATCAGGGAAAAAATCGCGGAATTCCTGGTACAATTGGGCCGCAAGCGTTTTGTTGTGGGAAATGATCAGCGTCGGTTTTTGCGTACGCTGGATAACATTGGCCAGGGTAAATGTCTTGCCTGATCCGGTCACGCCCAGTAATACCTGTTCTTTTTTGTCCGTTTCGATATTCTTGATGAGCGCTTCGATGGCCTCCGGCTGGTCTCCGGTCGGTTTAAAGTCACTATGCAGGGTAAATTTCATAGATTGATATGGTTGTATAGTAAAAGATACTCTTGACTGTTCGGGTTAATTTTGGAATACTAACAGTATGCCTGCTACATTATACAACAGAGAACGACAACTTCTCGAGTTCATTACACAATTTATCCAACGGTATGGGTATTCCCCGACCCTTAAGGAAATCGGTGCTGCGCTCGGAATGGGGTCACCGGCCACTGTCCATGAACATGTCGATCGCCTGCGCCAAAAAGGATTTGTCCGGAAATTAGACGGCACGGCACGCGGAATCGAGATTGTAGAATCTTATGCCAGGGCGGCAACCGGCAAGTCGGCAATCGAGCTGCCCGTGTTGGGGTTTATCGCCGCGGGAGCTCCTCTGGAACCCTACACAGACCCGAATTACTACATTTCTGTTGCACCGAATATGGTTTCAGGAGCAAAACCCAGTTACGTCCTGCAGGTCAAAGGGACATCCATGATTGACGACGGCATTATGGACGGCGATTTTGTAGTCGTCCAGCATCAGCAGGATGCCCAAAACGGCGATATCGTGGTTGCACTTCTGCCGAACGGGTTTGCGACACTCAAGCGTATCTATTTTGAAAAAGAGCGCATTAAACTCATGCCGGCAAACGCGACCATGTCTCCCATTTTTACAACGCATGTCAAAATTCAGGGGAAAGTCGTGGGTCTTATCAGGAAGTTCGTCTGACGTGTTTGAGTTTGTGCCAGATGTACCAGGCAACGACTGCGACACACGCAACGACAATCACCACGTCAAATTTTCTGAAATATCCCTCCAGTGATTGCCAGTTTGCACCTAATGTTACGCCGATTTGAGTCAGTACGAATGTCCAGATAAACGATCCGACTGTCGTATAGATAATAAACCTCGTGAGGTTCATTTTGGCCACACCCGCGGGAAGGGAAATAAACGTGCGTAAAACCGGTAATACGCGTGATGCGAACACCATCAGTTCTCCGTGATTGCGGAACCAGCGTTCCGAACGGTCATACTCGTGTTCACTTACAAGGAAATATTTTCCGTATTTGACGATGACTTTCCGTACTACCGCCTCCTGTCCCCACCATCCCAGCCAATAGGCGAGGAGTGACCCGACAAGATTTCCTACGGTTCCGACAATAATGAGTATCCAAAAATTAAACTGTCCCGATGCGATCAGCGATCCTGAAAACGGCATTGTTATTTCGGAAGGAATGGGAATACACGCAGATTCCAATGTCATGAGGATAAATACGCCGAAATATCCGAGGGTAGAAATAAAGTGTATAATCCAGGAACCGATAAGTTCAATCATTAGCCTATTATATGGGAAAACTGTACATCGTATCAACCCCAATTGGAAATCTGGATGATATTACCCTGCGTGCCGTAAAGATTTTATCTTCCGTAGATCTCATTCTGTGTGAAGATACACGGCATACGGGGCTTCTGCTTCAAAAACTCAATATTTCTACAAAACTTATACCGTATTACGATGAGATCGAAGATAAACGGATACCGGAAATTATAGAAATGCTTTCGGATAACAAAAACATCGCACTCGTTTCGGATGCAGGAACGCCGCTCGTTTCCGACCCCGGATTCAGATTGGTCCGTCAATGCGTCAAACGCGGGATCAGCATCGAAAGTATCCCCGGTCCGTCAGCTATTTTGGCGGCTCTTACGAGCTCCGGCCTGCCCCCGGATAAATTTATATTTTTAGGATATCCGCCGGAAAAGCAATCAGCGCGACTGAAATTATTTCAGGAGATCCCGGCTTACACCGGGATGACAATCATTTTCTACTGCGCCCCGCATAAGTTGGCTGCGACGTTGGAAGATATGAAATCAACACTCGGTGTTATAGATATTGTTATCGCGCGCGAATTGACGAAAGTTCATGAAGAGATTTGGCGAGGATCAATATCTGATGCACAAAAACATTTCAGTACACCCAAAGGCGAATTTGTCGTATTATTTAATATTCCTCAAGCGTAGAAGTGTCCCCGACCGGCAGGCCCATTTCTTTTGCTTTTAAAATACGCCGCATTATTTTTCCGGAACGGGTTTTCGGAAGCTTATCGATAAACTCGATTTCCCGAGGATATGCATGGCCGGCCAGATGTTTTTTTACATACTCCGACAGTTCCGCTTTTAGTTTTTCAGACGGTTTTGTATTCGGTTCCAGGACGACAAACGCTTTGACGATTTCCCCCCGTAATGCGTCCGGCTTGCCGATAACGCCGGCCTCAACGACTGCCGGATGCTCAACCAACGCCGATTCCACTTCAAACGGCCCGACGCGTTCACCGGAAGTTTTAATGACATCATCCGCCCGGCCGATAAACCAAAAATATCCGTCTTTATCCTTCCAGCCCCGGTCACCTGATATATACCATCCGTTGACGAAATAGCTTTTATATTTCTGCGGACGGCGCCATATGGCGCGCATCTAGCTGGGCCACTTCGGTTTAAGTGCGATATTGCCCTCTTTATCGGGTGCAAGTTCGTGTCCTTCGTCGTCAACAATATCTGCCGTGAGTCCCGGGATTGGTTTACCCATAGAACCGATTTTAATGTCCATGCACGGGTAATTGGCAATACAGATGGCGCCGGTTTCCGTCTGCCACCAGTTATCGTGAAACGGCCTGCCGAATGCTTTGATGCCCCACTTAATGGCTTCGGGATTCAACGGTTCGCCTACGGATCCCATATGGCGCAGGTTTGTAAGATCAAATTCTTTGACGAGTGCTGATCCGGCCGCCATAAGCATACGGATCGCAGTCGGCGCGGTATACCAGACGGTAATGCGGTATTTGGCAAGCAAGGTATACCAGCGCTTCGGGTCGAAGCGTCCGGCGAACACAAGTGCCGCCACCCCGTTGCTCCAGCTCCCCAGTATTTCGTACGCAATACCTGTGACCCATCCCGGGTCTGCCGTACACCAGTACGTGTCATCATCGCGGAGGTCCAGAACCCACGAACCGGTTACGTGTTCCTGAATGATTGCCCTGTGTGCGTGTATAACGCCTTTCGGTTTGCCGGTAGTACCTGACGTATAGAGCATAAACGCATACTCGTCAGGATCCATCTGGGTGACGCGCAGTTCGTCACTGGCGTGCTCGACACTTTTAGTAAATGACGGTTCGTCAACAACAAGGATATGCTTCAGTGCGGGAAGACGCCTTCGGATTTTATCGACGCGCGGCTTTAATTCTTTCGTTGTTATGAGAATTTTTGCTTCGCTGTTTGCGAGCCTGTCCGCGAGTGCCTGTTCCTGGAATGCGGAAAACAGAGTTCCGGCAATCGCTCCGATCTTTAAAATTCCTAAAAAGCAAAAATAGAGTTCCGGAATTCTCGGCAGGAATATGAATACCCGGTCTCCCCGTTGAACGTCGAAATCCTTCAGTATGTTTCCTACCTTATTGGATAAGAGAGATAGTTCTTCGAAGGTATATTTTTTTTCATTACCCGCTTCGTCTTCCCAGTAGAGCGCCACTTTATTTTTGCGCCACGTGAGCGTATGCCGGTCTACCGCGTTGTACGCCGCATTCAGTTTCCCGTCAAACCAGTCAACATTCTTTCGCGCCGCCGTCCACGAAAAATTTTTCCGGGTACGGGTATAATCCTCGAGATTCGGAGGAAATTTCCAATCCTTGGCGGATTTTTTGTATATGTCTGCCTTCATGCGGCTGGTTTATCGTCCCGTTTTACAAATTGTGCATCCAGACGTTTCAGATTCTCCATAACGCCCGTATATTCCATCTCATCGGACGGACCCATGGCCGGGTTGAAAAATCCCTGCGCACGCATGTCGAGCGTTTTGTTGGCGGCTTTTTCACGGATGACATCCCAGAAAGGCTGGTCGAAATAGTCAACCGCTTCGGTGAGTTTCCCTTCGTGGACACAATAGCCGGCCGCCGACATAATGGTAGGCCCGTCAAAAAACGAGATAATGGTGTTTTGCTTTACCGGCATCACGGCAACATGATGGCTTCCCCTGTTGTCTCCGAGATTAAAGTGCGCAAGTGCCCACGGCGAGAGAATTTCTCCGGTTGATGGAAATTGTTTCTGTGTCCGCACAATAGCAACAGGATCGTCTTTCCCCACGTATTTACCCGCAATATTATGCAGCCGGCTGGTCGATGCGACAGCCGCAATAAGACCCGTCGCGTTTTCGGTAACACTCTCGATAATATAGCGGTTCGGGTCCCGCAGCAGGGTTGCAATATCGTAATAATCAATCGGCACTTTTAACGTAATAACTTTATCGTTTTCCGTGTGATTCACATCCATAATGGTATAGGTGAACCCTGCTCTCATTTCCGGTGCAAGCAGTAACCCGGCGTTGTGGTACGGGTCTGCAAAACAACTGAAGAGCGGATAATTGAAGACTCCTGGCCCGCATTTGTCTCCGGCAAAAACAATAAACGGTTCAGCTGTCCGTTCTTCGATTTCCATTTCAGCTGACCCCGGCCCCATACCGCGGACATTACCCGAGAACGCATCTTTAAGAAGATCCTGTCCGGCCCCGTACAAACCCTGGGATTTGGCAATTTTGGTCGTTTCCACAAACGTATCCCATGCAAATTTATGGATATCCGGATTATCCTTTCCCTTCGCATGAATCATGAGAAGCGCAATATCGTCACCCGTAAACGTAACGCGGCCGTCAGAAAGAAGACCGTTTTTGACGGCTTCCGCAACACGTTCTGTGGCTTTTACCATCATTGCATCGCTCGGCCGGTTGTGACCTCCCACGGACCCAGTATCTGCTTTGATGACAGAAATTGTTGTTTTCATAGTGCCTCCTCCTGATGCATAGGATCCGACAGATACGCTATCCATATTTATATCGGCAAATCCGCCAGCAAATTTTTTCCGTTCATGGGTAATGGGACGGCAAGTTTACGAAATGAGAGAATCGTCGGCGCGATGTCCGCTAGTTTGCCTTTGGGAAGGCTATGGGGATAGTTGGACAGTGTTTGATCAGCCATGATAAACGGTACCGGATATGTCGAATGCTCGGTGTCCATCTCTCCGTTGGGACCAAGCATCTCTTCTACGTTACCATGGTCCGCTGTTATGACGCAAGTGCCCCCGATGGATAAAACCGATGAAGCAAGTTTTTTTATACATGCGTCCGCCACCTCGCATGCGCGGATTGCGGCCGGAATATTTCCTGTATGGGCAACCATATCCGGGTTGGCAAAATTTACGACGATAAAAGAATAAATATCCAGAGCGATGCGTTCTAAGAGCTTGTCAGTGAGTTCTACGGCAGACATTTCGGGTTTCAGGTCATACAGGGCAACTTTCGGCGAGGGTACGATCAGCCTGTCTTCTCCGGGGAATGCCGCTTCTTTAAGACCGTTGAAATAATAGGTAACGAACCGTTCTTTTTCAGTTTCCGCCGCGTGAAGCTGCCGTAAATTTAACTCGGAAAATACGGATCCGAGCGTTTCAAAAATCGGCTGCGGCGGGAACGCGACGGTACAGGGCAGGTCACGTTCGTATTCCGTCATTGTAACAAAGAATATATTCGGAAGCACTACCGCACGCTTAAACGGGCGTGCACGGGTGTCGGCTTCAACTATGTGCTTATGAAAATATTTTACCGCGTAGGGATCAAATGATGTGACGAGACCCCGTTCTTCAAAATCGGGCAACACAAAGGCGCGGGTGAGCTGCCGGGGACGGTCAATCCGGTAATTGTAAAATATCACGGCGTCGTGGTTCCCGATTCTGGGCAGAATATTGCCGTTTGCATCCGTAATGGCTGTCGGTTCGACAAACTCGTCGGTTTTGCCCGATTTATATGCTGCTTCTATTGCAGCAATGGCAGACGGGGCGCGCAGTTCAATAGGTTCGGTCAGCGCCTTATACGCTTTTTCAGTCCGCTCCCACCGGTTGTCGCGGTCCATGCCGAAGTATCTGCCCATGACTGTCGCGATTTTTCCTATCCCCAGCGACTGGCATTTTACTTCAACTTCCGTGATGAAGCGTCTGCCCGCGGACGGGGAGGAATCTCTGCCGTCGGTAAACAGATGCAGATATACCGGCAACTGTGCTGCCTGCACCTTGATGAGCGTCAGGAGTGAATAGAGATGTTCACGGTTGGCATGTACACCCGAATCGCTTAAAAGACCCATGAGGTGAATATTGGAATGATGTAGTACCGCATACCGGATTGCACCTAAAAATGCGCTGTTTTGGAAAAAAGATCCGTCGCTTACCGACATATTTATACGCGGCAAGTCCTGATAGACCACACGTCCGGCTCCTATATTAATATGTCCGGTCTCTGTATTTCCGTCCTCCCCGTGGGGTAAACCCACGGACGTACCGGAGGCAGCGAGTTCAGTGTGCGGATATGTGTTCCAATAATGGGGAATGCTCGTGAGGTGGGAAAGCGATATTGCGTTGCCGGGGCCGGGAGGCGCGATACCCCACCCGTCCAGGATAATAAGTGCGATTGGTTTTATCATACTTGGATAATCGGCTACTTCGTACCGAATAATTCGGTTTCAATCTGAAGTAACCGGTTGTATTTCGCTACGCGTTCTCCGCGTGCGGGAGCGCCGAATTTTACATAATCTGATTGCACGGCGACCGCAAGATCCGCTACAAATGAGTCATTCGTCTCCCCGCTTCTATGGGAAACCACCGTTTTTATATCATGCTTTTTTGCTTCTACGATAACGGCGAGGAATTCTGATAATGTACCGATTTGGTTAGGCTTTGCTAATATTGCGGAACACGCCTTTTCACTGATTGCGCGCTTCAAACGTTCGGGGTTTGTTGCCAACAGGTCGTCCCCGACGATAAGTACGTCATTTCCCATTTCCCGGGTGATCTTCACCCATCCTTCCCAATCGTCTTCACCCAGCGGGTCTTCGAGTAATAACAACCGGTATTTTTCGTGGAGTTTTTTGAAATATTCGATAAAATCATCGGTCTGGAATGTCGTTGACCGGTCTTTGATCTGATACCCGCGTGTTGATTTAAAATGGGAGGCGGCAACGTCCAGCCCGAAAAATGCTTCCACGCCGAACCGATAGGGGGTATTGCGTACCGCCTCAAGAAGTATTTCCATCGCATCGATATTCGTGAATAAATTCGGTGCAAAACCTCCTTCATATCCGACGGAATGCACGGCATTCCGGTACACGAGTATCTTTTCGACCGCCTGATACACCTCCGCCCCGATCTGCAGTGCCTGATGATACAGCTTGTTACTTGCCGGAATAAGGTGAAACTCCTGAAAATCCAGGTTTCCCGCCCCGTGTTTTCCCCCGTTTATAATATTAAATATCGGAGTGGGAATCCGGGTCATGGGAACGGCCTTCCCGTTGTTGGCGAGTGTGTTTAAATACCGGTACAGCGGCATCCGCTCGTGGTTGGCGGTGGCCAGTGCCGCTGCAAGCGAAACGCTCAACATTGCGTTGGCCCCGAGTTTGCTTTTATTCGGCGTACCGTCAAGATCTACCATCGTTTTATCAATGAGGCCCTGATTAGCGGCATCCATGCCGTGCAGTTTTTGATTCATCGCGGTGTTCACATTCCCAACGGCGTTGAGAACACCCATACCGCCGAAGCGTTTTTCGTCTCCGTCGCGCAGTTCCACGGCCTCGTATTTACCTATGGATGTTCCGGACGGTACCGATACGGTGCCCCGGTACCCGCTCGTGAGGACAACCGTCGTTTCTACCGTCGGATCTCCGCGGGAGTCAAGTATTTCCTTTGCGGTTATTGAATAAATTTTAGCGTCCATGTACATGGACCAGTCTCCTTTCTGCCGCCGCTATAGTTTCACGGACGTTATCCAGGGCGTCCGGATTGACGGATACGCTCGTTATACCCCAGGAAACAAGTTTCTCTACCAGTTCGGGATAATCTGACGGCGCCTGTCCGCACATGGAGCTTGTGATTCCGCGTTTGTTGCATGCCGTGATGACATGTTCGAATGCCCACAGGAGTGTCGGATCCAGTTCCGAAAAATCATGGGCGACATCGCTGTTGTCGCGGTCCGTGCCCAGCATTAACATGGTGAGGTCATTTGACCCTATGGAAACACCGTCGATGCCGGCATCTAAAAAGTCATCAATGCGGATAACGTTTGTCGGAATTTCCACCATAAGCCACAGTTTAAATGAACCGGACCGGGTCAGGTCATTGGCCGATATGATTTTTTTGACGTCAGCGAGCTCCTTAGGCGTACGGACAAACGGGATCATCATGTGGAGATTTTTATATCCCATTTTATTCCGGACGGTTTTTATGGCCTCAAGTTCAAGTTCAAATACGCGCGGGTCAACAATATACCGTGCGGCCCCCCTGAAACCCAGCATCGGATTAGGTTCTTCCGGCTCAAATGCGGCACCGCCTTTCAGGGCGCGGTACTCGTTCGTCTTAAAATCGGTTGTACGGTACACAACCGGACGCGGCGCAAATGATTTGCAGAATACTTCAAGCTCTGTTGCGAGCGTATCGACAAAAAGTTTTTGTTTTTTATCTTCGATCAGTTTTTTCGGGTGCGTACCGATGTCCGCAATCATAAATTCAGCCCGCAGTAAACCTACACCGTCCGCGTTCATTACTGAAACTGCCCCAGCCCGGCTCGGCTCTGCTAAATTTACATAGACTTTGGTCGCAGTACGGACCGGGTCGCCTGATCGTGTAGTCTTTGTTTGTGCTATATGCACCGCGCCTTTAAATACTTCACCGGTAGAGCCGTTGACCGTAATGACAAGCCCGTCGCGTAGTAAGCTCCGTACATTTTTGGCGCCGACCACCGCGGGTATTCCCAGTTCACGGGATACGATTGCCGCATGTGACGTCCTCCCACCCCGTTCAGTTACTATAGCGACGGCTTTACGCATCGCAGGGACAAAATCGGGATTGGTTTGTTGGGCAACCAGGACATCTCCGGTCCGTATGTTTCCGATTTCCTTCGCGCTTCCGAGTATCCTGACCGGTCCGCTCCCAATACCGGGGCTTGCCGCATCCCCTTTTGCGATGAGGACCGCCCGGGAATTTTGGCTGAATGTTTTTTGCTCTTTTTTTCCGGTCGTCGTTACCGGCCGCGTCTGGACAATGTATGTGACGCCTTTTTCAATCGCCCATTCGGCATCCTGCGGAAAATAGTAGTGTTTCTCCAGTTTCTGTCCGATTTTGGCCAGCGTTACGATTTCTATATCGCTTAGTTTTTGTTTACCGCCTTCTTTCTTGTCCAGTAAAATATTTTCATTATCAATTCCGTGCCTTCGCATTTGTTTTTCCTGAATATGAACCTCTTTTTTAATTATAGTACCGGTTTTTTTATCAACCTCGTAATGATCAGGCGTTACCGCTCCCTGAACAATCATCTCGCCGAGTCCGTAAATTGCCTCAATAACAATTTTGGACTTGTCGTTCGTTACCGGATCGATCGTAAACATAATGCCTGATTTTTCCGATTCAACCATTTTCTGTACGGGTATGGCGATACCGATTTTAAAATGGTCATAATGATTCGTAGCACGGTAGAATATGGCGCGCGCCGTAAACAGTGATGCCCATGCTTTTTTTACGTTTTCGATAAGGTTTGCTTCACCCTGAACGTTCAAAAACGTTGCCTGTTGTCCTGCAAATGATGCGCCGGGCAGATCCTCGGCTGTAGCAGATGATCGTACGGCCACGACGGGGTGTTTGATTATACCTGCGCCCAAACGGAAATATGCGCGGATGATGTCCAGGGCAATGTCCCGGGGAAATTCTGCCTGTGTAATCAATGCCTGGATTTTTTTTGCAACCGTGTCAAGATTTTTTGAATTGTTGACATTAACGGTAGTCAGCAGTGCGGATATTTTTTCTTTCAGATTTGACCGGTCAATAAACTCCGTATATGCATGCACGGTGACGATAAATCCGGGTGGTACGGGAAATCCCGCCTGTGTCATTTCCCCCAGATTGGCGCCCTTTCCTCCGACAATGGCAACATCCTCTTTTCCGACATCGCGAAACCAAACCACATATTTTTTGGTCATAGATCTAGTATGGGGAATTTTCTTCCGGCGCGCAAGACCTATTTCTTTGCAAGCTCGGATTTAAAGTAGTCGACCCACGGGATTTTGACGGGGTCGGAGTCATACAGCATACCGAGATAAAACGTGGTAAACGCCCCAAGCGTGAACGCCTCCAGGGTTTGAGACAGTTTATCCGGCCCGGAGAGGATTATGTCGTACGTCGCAACTCGCTGTTTTTCTACAACGTCGCGGGTTATGGCAAATCGTTTCCGGATGGGCTCGCTGTAGCAATGAGAAAGCAGGAAAACAAATACACCGTTTTGATGAATCGAATCCGGATGGGACAGTCCTTCCAGAAGATGATGGTTGAGTTCTGAAATGTACCTGTAGTCCGAGATCATCTTGGCGGTTTCGTTGATCTGGTTGGCCAGTCCGTTGCCGAATCCCTTCAGGAACTCTGCCGTAATGATAAACGGATGTTTATCTTTCAGGAATCGGGCAAGTTGTTTGGCCGGATTGTCTTTTTCTGGAATTTCCGGTGCATATTTTTTCCCCGTTTCCTTTGCAAACGCAATAGCGGCAGCTACATCATCCTTTACTGAAACAAATCCAAGCGCTGTAAGTAGTCCGAGGTGGCCTAATAACAGATACCCGCCGCCGATTCTGGGCTGGCCGCATGGATTGAATTTCGGATCAAAGTAATACCCGGGAACGTCCATTTTTTTACTCATGATTGCTGCAATTTTTGCGCCTTTCTTTTTTGCATCTTCTCCCGCGGCAAGCACTTCCTCTGTTGTTCCGGAATATGACGATAGTATGACAAGAGATTCCGAGTTAACATAACCGGGCACGGAATAATCCTCGCAAATTTCATACGGTACAGTAATAGATTTCCGGAATAACGCGCCGATCGTTTTCGGTGTAAACCGGGAACCTCCCATACCGCACACGACGATATTTTTAACCTTCTTATATTCATCGGGAAATACAATCGTGCGGCTTTCTTCCCACGCCGCTGCACACTGTTCCGGAAACAGCGCCGTCGAGCCGAGTACGTTTGCGGGATCCGCATTTTTCATCGCTGCAACGTCATCTAGATTATTCATTTTCGTTTCCCTCCTAATGACTCAATTTTTGTAACCAATTCGTTTGTCTTTGTGTCAAGAATTTCCTGCGTATCTGCCTCCACATTCAGACGTAATAACGGTTCGGTTTTACTCGCCCGCACGTTGAACCAATACTGAGGGTACCATACGCTGACGCCGTCCAGGTCGTCAACCGACTGCGCATCCGGGAATCCGGTTTTGATTGACTGAGTCACTGCGGGTATATCGGATACGATAAAATTGATTTCTCCGCTGGCGGGATATACATTCAATTCATCGACAAGCTCGGATAATTTTTTTGTCTGGCTGCCCAGGAGTGCCAACACCATGAGCGCGACGGCCTGCCCCGACTCTGCACGGAAATAATCGCGTAGATAATAATGCCCCGAGTGTTCACCGGCAAAAATCGCGCCGGTTTCTTTCATATACTGTTTGATATAACTGTGCCCGACCCTGACCCGTTTTGATTTCCCGCCGCACTCCTGAATTATTTTCGGTACAATCCTGCCGCAGATCGCGTTATACAAAATAAGTTCACCCGGGTGACTGGCAAGAATATATTTTGATAATAATGCGGTTGTGATCGTTCCCGAGACTATCCTACCGCGGTCGTCGACGAGAAACAGCCGGTCTGCGTCCCCATCAAACGTCAGCCCGATATCCGCGTGTATTTCCAGGATTTTTTCAATAAGCTTTTGATTATTACTGTCAACCAGCGGATTGGGAGTATGGTTGGGAAACCGTCCGTCTAGATCAAAAAACAGCGGGGTTATTTTCATCGGAAGTCCGTCAAAAATCATCGGCACCATTTTGCCGGCCATACCGTTTCCGGCATCAACAACAACGTTGAGAGGTTTCAGTGCCGGGAGGTTAATCAATGAGAGAATTTTTTCTTTCCATTCTTTCCAGATATCAATCTGTAGAACGCTTCCTTTTGTGGGAGCTGCCGGAAGCGGTCCCTGTGCGATCAGATCCCGCACCTCGTATAATCCCGTGTCGCTAGTCACGGCGACCGGTCCCCGGAGAACCACCTTAAACCCGTTATATTCCGGCGGGTTGTGGGATGCAGAAATCATAATGACCATGTCGTATGGTTTTGTCCCCGCAATGTAATATGCAACTTCGGTACCGGTAAGTCCTGCATCGAACACGTCAATTCCAGCGTCGGTAAATACCCGTGAAAGTCCGGAAAATATTTCGTCTCCCGAGAGCCGCATATCGCGGCAGATGCACACCGATTTCGGGGAGAATTTCCGTACGATCGCATACGCGACTGATGAGGCTATATCACCGTTAATTTGCGCAGGATACGTGCCGCGGATGTCGTAGTCCTTAAAAATGGAAAGATCCATACGTTTTACAGGTTCAGCAAAAATTGTTCTATATCTTGGCTGATAGTGAATGGTGACGAGCCGTTTTTAACGGAAAACTCCATTGTTAGAAGTGTTTTATACATAGTCAGGAGTGTATCAAGCGTAAACAACTTTGCCTGCCTTGTCAAACGGGTTAGTTGCCATCCCGCGAGACCCGATGGCGTGACACCGTCATATAGTTGTATCAATTGCCTCGTTCTCCGTACGATCATGGCAAAAATAAGTTCCGCAGCGTCCGTTTCACGGATGGTCCGGTAAAGAGGCAGGATACGGGTGCCCGACCCGGGGGCCATTCCGTCTAACATTTGGAAAATGACGGAGGGGATTTTGAACAATATAATTTTTGCTTGAGGTAAATTTTTCAGCACCGTGACACCCATCTCCTTGTCTTCCCACAGAACGATGTCGGCGCGGCTTCCATTGATGATCGCGGTTAGCGACTCGATAAGTTTTTGCTTCCTTCCGAGCTTACCGAAAAGTTTTTCGATGAATACGATCGTGTCGCCGCCGAACATCGAGTTAGACTCGATAGCCTGCGTCAAAGCGGCAGCGTCAATAGTGCGGCCGTCCAACTCGCGTATGTCTTTGGCCTTTGCCTCACCCTTTAGACGCATGAATTCCTTACGGGATAATTCGCTATAGCTGCCGTGGAGAAGCGTAATCATATATTTTCCTTATAGAGGCGGAATAGCGTCTCAACCGTCCCGGTATTGATGCGTTTGTGCAGTCCCCTGTGGGGAACGAGAGCGCCGGAGAAATTTTTCGGGATGTGCATGAGCTCATGGATGATAACCCGCGTTTTATCGTCGTCTGAGAGGTGGTCAAAATGGTGGGATAACACTTCTATCACGTAATACGGCGGGAGTTTAAGCGCCATCTGCCAAATTTTCGGGAAGCTCCATATCCGGGCCCTCGCACGGCTCGTTGCATGGAAACTCCGCATGCAGACAATCCGTTTTGGGTTCACATACGCGGAAAACGGTAACTTCGGAACAACTGTGTTGACGATTTTTTTTATGTCCGGTGCCGGTGTAATGTCCATTGTTTTACTTTGAGTAATAAAGACAGATTCGTTTTCGGATAGCCGATGATTTTAATAGCTTTTTCCAGTTGCATCCATGTTGCGTTATGGATGCCTTCTTCCGTTTGGCTGACGAGCGGTTCATCCCCGCTTGATTCAAAAATATAGTACTGAACGGTTTTGCTGATACGCCCGTTTTTTTGGTATATATACTGGATAACAGGCAGCGTCGTGTGCATGCGGATGTCACGAAGCCCTACCTCTTCAAGAATTTCCCTCCTGGCGGCCTGCTCGGGTTCCTCTCCCGCATAGATTTTTCCTTTAGGAAACGTCCACGCATCATTCATGTCCTGCACCACTACTACCTGCCACGCCTCCTGACGTTTCCGGACAACAATGCCGCCGGCGGACATTTCCGTTTTCATTTTTTCGTCACTAAGTATATCACGTCACCTTCCTTCACCGGTTTATCCGTTTTGAGCGCCCCCGATTCTCCGGCGGTGATTTCCTTAACCTGCGCGTGTTCAACCTGAAGAGATGAGACCGTTTGATTGAACTCATTATCATGACCGGAAATTTTTATGACGTCACCGACTTTTAACGGCTGCTTGATGACCTCAATAACCGCGACCCCGATTTTATCGTAGTAATGCGTGATTTTGGCAATCTGAATGTCCATTGTTATTCACCGCCTTTCCTAAAATACCGTTTTCCTTTTAATGTAGCCGGCAGCAAACTTTCTTTGGTGTATTTATCATACCCTTTCCCGTACCCCAATCCCTTCATAAGTTTTGTCGGGGCGTTGCGGATCACCAGCGGGATCGGCAAATTACCGTATCTGTTGACATCTTCAAGTGCCGCCATATATGCGTTATACGCGCTCCGGTCTTTTTTGGCCAAACATAAATACACGACGCCGTGGGCCAGATTTTCCTGGCATTCCGGATACCCGATTTTATTGCATGCATCAAATACCGTATTGGCAACAACCAGAGCAGTGGGCTGGGCAACCCCGATATCTTCCGACGCAAACACCACCATTCTGCGCGCGATAAACAAGGGATCTTCACCCGCCGCCACCATACGCGCAAGATAATACAATGCCGCGTCGGTATCGCTGGCACGCATACTTTTAATGAAAGCGGAAATCGTATTGTAGTGTTCATCGCCGACCTGGTCGTACTGAAGCATTTTTCGCTGGGCGGATTCCTCTATGTCGGCAGCGGAGAGTTCCTTCTTTTTGGAAAGGCTCGCGGCGATTTCCAAAACGGTGAGCAGTGCCCGCGCGTCGGCATTGGCAACTTCCAGTAAAAATTCCCTGCCTTCTTTAGTAATGGTTTTTTTCAGGTATGTCAGTCCACGGTCCGCAATGAGCGTAAGTTCATTATCCGTCAGTGGTTTTAAAACAAGGACGCGGCAGCGGGACAAAAGCGGCGAGATAACTTCAAATGACGGATTTTCAGTGGTAGCGCCGATAAAAATGACCGTTCCGTGTTCGACGGCCGGAAGTAATGCATCCTGCTGAGCCTTGTTAAACCGGTGAATTTCATCCAAAAACAAAATGGTCCGTACGCCGGTAGCTTCTCTCCGCTGGATAGATTCTTTAATGACGCGCCGTACATCGGCCAGGGTTGATGTGACTGCGGAATGGGATTCGAAGAAACTGTTCGTTAACGTTGCCAAAAGCTGCGCAAGTGTTGTTTTGCCGCAACCCGGAGGACCCCAAAAAATCATGGAAGGCAGGTATCCGGTTTCAAGGAGTTTGCGGATGATACCGGTTTTTCCCACGAGGTGTTCCTGCCCGATGACATCGTCGAGCCTTGTGGGACGAAGTAGGTCCGCCAGCGGCCGCTCATCTCTCATCCAGGCTATTCTACCACCGTTTCCCACGGGAAGCTATCACGCCCGAAATGGCCATAGCGCGCCGTTTCCCTGTATATGGGTCGCCGTAGGTTGAGCCCGTTTACTATACCGGACACGGACATATCGAGAAGCTTCCAAGCGAAATCTTCGATGACGGACAGTTTATTCTTTTCTGTGCCGAATGTTTCTATGTCACGGTCGATAGGATTACGTTGCCCGATAACATACGCAACACGCACTTCGGCCCGTGTAGCCAGGCCTGCAGCAACGATATTTTTGGCAATGTACCGGCAGGCGTACGCGCCGCTCCGGTCAACTTTTGTGGGATCCTTACCGCTGAACGCTCCGCCTCCGTGCCGGGCGAATGCACCGTATGTATCAACAATAATTTTCCGGCCCGTAACACCGGTATCAGATGCCGGCCCGCCGATCTCCCACCTTCCGCGACTTCCGTTTATAATGATGCGTGTCCGCGGCGGTGTTTTACAATGATATTCGGACAAAACCGGTGTAATGATGTTTGCTATAAGAGCGGTTGTTAAAATCTCATTATTTATTTCCGGATCGTGCGGTACCGCTATAACAACACTTTCTACGGATGTGGGTTTGCCGTTTTCATAGAGTATTTTGACCTCTGATTTCCCGTCGGGCCGGAGGAACGGAAGCGTGCCCGTCTCCCGCGCATCGTCCATGCGGGCGACCAACCGGTGTGCCAGAATTATGGGTAACGGCATATATTCTTTGGTTTCACGCGTTGCGTACCCGAACATCATCCCCTGGTCGCCTGCTCCGCCATCGTTCACGCCTGCGGCGATATCCGGTGACTGCTCGTGGATATAAACGGAAACCGGTGATTTGTCAGTAAACTTATAGATTGCGCGTGTATACCCCAATGATTTTATTACGTCGCGCGCAATCGATTCGTAATCGAGTTTTTTTGGGCACGTGACTTCCCCTGCCATAACCACACGGTTGACGGTCACAAGCGTTTCAACGGCCACGCGCGACATGGAATCTGCCGATAGGGCCGCGTCAAGCACTGCATCGGAAATCTGGTCGCAAATTTTATCTGGATGTCCGGCTGCCACTGATTCAGAAGTGAAATAGGTAATCATATGTTTCCCTCCCTCGGGCTAATCTCCCGGTTGAAACACCGGGACTCATTGGAGCACCGTGTTCTCGACGCTTCAGTCGGAATCGGTTGCTGGACGGATTATCGAGTGAGATCTCTCCCCGTCACTCTTGATTTTTTGTAATGCTATTTAGCGTACCCCACCGAATGCAATCCTGTCAAGCACCCTGTGTTCCATAGCAAGCATCCGTGCAGGGGTTACGGTGAACTCCCCCCAGCGGTCGGCTATCGCGTCCAGCGCAGCCGCCAGCGCACGTTTCCGGTTGGTTTTTTCAAACAACTCCAGTTGTTCCTGATTTTGATCCGATAAAAAATAGGCGGAGACCGCGAGCAGTTTTACGGATTTTTCCGGCGCTTTATTTAATAGAGTGAGCGCAGCATAGTATAAATCCCGGCTTGCAAATATCGCTTGGTCCAGTTTTTCCCCGTGATTCCAGTAGGTGTGATCGCCAAAAACGGCCGCAACGCGGATTCCTCCTGCACTGTAGTGACCTTCCCGCACGCGCCTGCCCATTTTTTCCACCAGTTGGGACAAAATTTGATGCAAACGGACGTCGGACGTGAGGTAGCCCTTTGGAAGAGCGTACGAATGGCCGATGGTTTTCGTGGTATCGCGGTCATACAGATCCGATTCCCAGCCGTGGAGCATGAGGGACCAGTCGCGCCCTATTTTTGACCCGAATGCAGTCACTAGAACCTCACTGGAAGCTCTATACATGGCAAGAGGCGAATAGATGCCGTGCCGGCGCAGTCTGGTGCCGTAGCCCTCTTTAATGCCGGTTAATTCCTCGAGCTGCAGCGAGCCCAGCGTGTGCCCGATATTCGCGGCGTCGATAACGTCCAGTCCGTCGGGTTTATGCAGATTTGAGGCTATTTTTGCCAGATACCGGTTGGTGGAAATGCCGATAGAGACCGTCAGCCACTCGCCAATCTCACTTTTTATTTTCTGTTTTATTTCTTTTGCAATAGCCGTCGGATTCCTGATACCCGATAATTGTATAACCATCTCATCGATTGATTTTACCTCAACCCGCTCACTGTACTCCTGAAGCAGTACAAGCAACTTCCGGTTCACAAAGCGGTATTTCGGCGGATCACTCGGTCGGACAATAAGCCGGGGATACAGGTGTTTCCCTTCCCCCACGCGCATTCCCGTAGAAATCCCCAACCGTTTTGCCTCGACAGACGCGGCCAGTATGCATCCCCGGTCGGTGGTATACGCGGCCACGACCAACGGGTGTCCCCTGAAAAGGGGGTTTGCCTGCTGCTCGATCGTGGCGAAGCAGGAGTTAAGATCTATGTGCATGACGGTGGCGGCGGCGGGATTAAACTCCATGTTCCACCTCCAGCAGTTTCCACAAGAGTGTTTCCGTATCGAATTTTAATTTAAAAAATGTCGCTCCGTCGGTTACTGAAAATATGTGGCAGAGGACTCTTCCTTCACGGACGGTATGATGAAGTCCGACTGTCGTTATCTGGTAGCGCCGGCCGTGCCAATACAGGCTATATGGTAAAATTTTGTTTGTGGTATGATTGCTCCACAACGTAACCGAAACGGATTCATTGATATCCTCTGCCATACGTAAGTCCATAATAAACCCGAAAATAGATACCGTCAATTATGTATAACTGTATCAAAAATGGTTAAAATAAACCGAATGAAAAAACAAAACGGGTATTTAGAAGTCATTGCCGGACCTATGTTCTGCGGCAAAACCGAAGAACTCATCCGCCAGGTGCGGCGCGGGGCCATTGCCAGGAAAAAGATTCAGGTGTTTAAGCATGCAATCGACACGCGCTACGGGCGAGATAAAAAATTATTTTCTCACGCAGGATTAACGTTTGAATCAGATGTTGTTTCATCTGCGCGTGCAATTTTGAGGCATGTTCACCCGAAGACCGAAATTGTCGCAATAGATGAAGCCCAATGGTTCGGGACGGATTTAATACCGGTCATAGAAACGCTTCTTAAAAAAGGAAAAAAGGTGCTGGTTGCAGGACTCGCTCTTACCTACGACCGTGAACCCTTCGCCCCGATTCCGGCCTTAATGAGCATGGCGGATAAAGTGACCAAACTTTCGGCGGTCTGTGCCCGGTGCGGCGAAGAAGCGGTCTATCACAAGAGAATCATCAGGGGAAAGACCGTTAACCCTCATATGGCGGACCCGTCTCTCGTCGGGGAGTTAGATACGTATCAACCGCGCTGCAGACGATGCTATTTTTTAACCTGACGTTTTAGCCGCACCCGTGTAATCCGTTTGCCCTGCGTCGCTATCACTTCGAATATAAGGTGGCCGATTTCAAGCTGATCTCCTACCCTTGGCTCACGTCCGAGTAACCCGAAGAGTACCCCGCCGATAGTACGGTACCCGTGACCTTTAATCGGAAGGCGAAAGCGCCTTTGAATATGTTCCGCTGACATATTGCCCTCGATCATGTACGTGCCGTCAGCATTTCGCCGGATACCTTTCACCGGGACATCGAATTCGTCCTGGATGTCCCCGACAAGGGTTTCAATAATATCTTCAAGCGTGACGATTCCGACCATGACGCCGAACTCATCGTACACCGCGGCAAGATGAATGCGCTTTTTCCGCATATCCAGGAGTACTTTATCGACCCGTTTGGTTTCAGGAATATTGATAACGTCACGGATAATGGCCATTTTGGACAACGGGATATCCCCTTTCATGCCGAGGGCCAACTTTTTGTAGACATCTTTCGTATGGATAAATCCGACGAGATTATCGAGGGATTTTTTATATACGGGATACCTGCTGTACGACTCATTTACATGGAGAAGAACGGTCGATAGTGTTGCACTAACCTCAAGCGCAGTAATTTCCGTGCGGGGTGTCATGATGGATTTTATGGTTTTATCGGAAAGTGAAAATACGTTATGCAACATGTCCATTCCCTCCTTTTTCACGTCACCGGTTTGCTGCAGTTGTTCCAAAATAATACCCACTTCTTCCTTAGAATAGCCGGGCGGTATGTTTTTATCCTTACTGAGACCGAATACCCGTAGGATTACGGTGTTAAACTTATGTAATAAACGCACAAACGGGTTAAGAAGATTTACGAGTACAACAAGCGGTGTAATGATGGCATACGATACGATCTCGGTATGATAAAGCGTGAACGTTTTGGGCAGCAGTTCACCGAATACGATAACGATTACAGTAAGTAAAATGAGGGCTACAATAACTGAAACTGCATTTGCAACCGCTAATGCGTGGCCCTGAGGTAAAAAGCTTACAAATGACAGAAGAAATTTTGCGAGGAACGGCTGGCCGATCCAGCCTAATAACAAACTGGTAATTGTAGTCCCTATTTGTGTCGTAAATATATAATCTTCCCGCCTTTCAAGCGCCCTCTGTATTAATTTTGCCATTGTGTCGCCCTTTTTAACAAGCTCGTCAATACGTGATTTACGTACAGCGACTATAGCGTATTCAGAAGCTGCAAAATACGCGGTCAATGCGATGAGAAGTAAAACAACAATAATCTGGGCTGCTGCCTCTGTCATGGAACACGATCATATATAATTGCCGCACACATTACAAATATCGGATCGCAGCGTGTCTGTTGTTATCGTCGTCACAATGTGATATAATCCTTTATGCAGTTGTATTGAAACAATACATCTGCTTAATAGAGTTAGGTCTAAGAAGTGTAAGAGAAAAAACGCCTCAAGTTAATTTTTAAATCCGCGTCTTTTCCCCATTTCAGTTCTATATTCATTTTTTAAGCAGTTGTATTTTTTTAAAATTTTCAGCCTATGCAGTATACGAATCGGTCTCATCATTTCAACAGATTCAGAGGAGGCCAATCACGGGTCGTAAAAAGCGTGCCTAAGCATTTGCTCTTAGCTGCAATTGCCCAAAGTAAGCAGACTGCAGGTAATGAGCGGTCTATGGAAGGCACGACAGCTGCGACTGTCACCTTTGCTGATTTTCACCTCACACCGGTGCTGTATGAAAATATCCGGGCAAAAGGATTTTCCGCCTTAACTCCTATCCAGACTGAAGTAATTCCCGCGGTGTTGGGGAATCGAGATATTATCGGCGTCTCCAATACCGGCACCGGTAAAACTGCTGCCTTTTTGATCCCTCTTGTCCAAAAAGTATCATCCGACCGCGCACAGCGGGTGCTTGTCGTCGCGCCGACGCGGGAGCTGGCTTTCCAGATTCACAATGAACTGAGGGATTTTGCCCGCGGACTCTCTATCCGCAGTGCCCTTCTTATCGGAGGTGCAAACGAATGGCGCCAGAAAAGAGATATACAGGATGACCCGCATTTTGTGATCGCCACACCCGGGAGACTCAAAGAGTTTATCGAAAACAGAGTCATCCGCCTGTCCGGGTTCCGTAATGTCGTCCTTGATGAGGCGGACAGGATGGTAGATATTGGATTTATTAAGGAAATTAACTATTTTATTTCCCTTTTGCCAATTGCGCGCCAGTCGCTGTTTTTTTCAGCGACGATTTCCGGGAAAGCCGGGGAACTACTCGCAGATTTTGTACGAAACCCGCTCCGCATTTTCCTGAAATCTGAAGCAACGCAATCACAAATCGCGCAGGATATTATACGGGTTTCAGGTAACGCGACTAAAGTGGATACATTGCATGAACTCCTGAAGAAGCGTGAGTTCTCTAAAGTGCTTGTTTTCGGCAGGACAAAGCACGGGGTGCAAAAAGTAGCGGATGAACTTGCCAAACGCGGTATCAAAACCGGTGCCATTCATGGAAATAAACGCCAGGGCCAGCGGCAACATGTGTTGGACCAGTTTGTCCACAATGAAATCCAGATTTTACTGGCGACGGATGTTGCAAGCCGCGGCCTGGACATACCGGACGTATCTCATGTTATAAACTATGATCTTCCGGAAACCATGGATGACTACATTCACCGCATCGGACGCACAGGACGCGCAAGCAAGCGCGGCGTGGCATTGACCTTTATCGAGTAGCCGTGTATAGTATGTATATAATTCAAAATTCAACACACAGTAATTTTTCTCCCGCAACTGAACGTGACCTCCTGATGGATACAGCCGATAATTTGACGCAAATCGGTCTCTGGGCGCAAAAAAGTTTTGACAAAGAACAGCCGAGAATTGAGTTATTCCTCAAGCTTACCCGTAAAAATCTCAATGCACTGTTGGGTTTTCCCGTTTCGCCCTCTTTTGATTCCGGTTTTCAGAAATTCAATCACTCATTCGGGCGGCTCGAAAAAGAGTACCGCGCAGGTATTACTAACCACAGCGCCTGGGCAAACCGCATGCTCAGGTGGGGAACAACGCTTACGCAAAGCGTGAAACTGATATAACAGCACTTCATTAAACTGCAAATAAACCATGGTATGATGGTTGTATGCGAAAAGTCGAAATACCTCTTAACACTGTTTTTACGATCCTTTTGTCCCTCAACTATGGCCGTATTACAGAGAACTTTCTGCCATGAATATGTTTAAAAAGTTATATTTGTTATATATTCCCATTGTATTACTCGTAGTTCTATTATTCGGCAGACTGCACGTTGGATTTGAACGTTTTTTTGACCCGGACGAGATGGCTCATGCCAACTGGGCGTATCTTGTTTTCAGGGGAGAAGTACCGTATAAAGATTTTTTTTATTTTTTCACTCCGTTATTTCACTGGCTATTTTCCATTGTGTTTATTCTTCCCGAGGGCCCGTATCTTATACTTGTGATGAGAGTATTAATCTGGTGTATATACGTTGCCCTCGTCTATATCCTGTACAGGATCGTGTATGCACTATCCCGGAATCGTATTTTGGGAATAATTTCCTGCCTTATTTTTGTAATTTTCCCGATGACGTTTGATAAAACAATTGACATTCGACCGGACACGCTCATGACACTCCTTTATTTTACCGGCGTCTATTTACTGTTCGTATCTGACAGACACGATCATAAAAAATTCTTTATTGCCGGTATGTTAATCTCGGCAAGTTGTCTCGTATTACTGAAAATGATTTATGCGTTTCCTGCCCTTATCTATCTAATTTTTTCTACGTATCGGCAAAAACATATACATGAATTTATCAATGAACACATACTGCCTTTTATTACCGGTTTCATGATTCCGTTTGTACTCTTTATTTTTTATTTAATACTACATAACGCACTATTCGTTGCATGGAACGATATTATGCGTACATCAGTTATCTATAATTATGCTTTAGGAAGTTCATTTTCTTTTTTTAATGCTTTAGGCCCCTGGCCACTCATATATCTCAAGAACGGAGGGATATCATTGCCATGGATTATACAGATAAGCTTCTGGCTGCTTGGTTTGACGGGAATACCGTTAGTCATCGCTAAGAACCGCCGGTTCGGAATATTTATAGCGGTGTTTGTGATATTTGCATTAGTTTTTCTTGGTATATTAGAACGTCCGTTTGTCCAATATTTCATTCCTTTGTCTGTGGTTTTTTCAATTACGGCAGCATATGCATTAGAATCTATTTTTACTTTTATTAGGTCAATAAAGGAGAATGAGTTTTTTGGACCTATATTAAAGTATACCGCTCTGTTACTGTTTCTCGGATTTATATCAATAAGTTTTCTGCTTCAATATCTCGAACGGAGTATTCCTACGGATACCGAACAGCTGGAAGTATTAAAGCAAGTACATGAACATATTCCAAAAAATGAACCGGTTGTTGATCTTGTCGGTTCTTATGTGTACCGTCTAAACGGGTTTACGTATAACTTTCCGTTATATGCATCTGTCATTGATAAAATATATCCCAATGCTGAAACGTTAACTGAATCGCTCATTCGGACGCAGACTAAATATATTGTTTTGGATCAACAGGGGTATATTTTTTGGACTCCCAAGGCCAACGATCTTCAATTCATTCTCACACATTATCTTCTGAGTCCGTGGTTTAAAATTTACACGCCTGGGGTTACGTTTTTCTGCAGGCAATCCGAATGTATCCAATATAATCTACATGGATTACCGGCATTTACTATTCCGTCCGACACATTTTCACTGTACATTACAGGGCGGTATACGCTGACGACAGAACCAAAAGGATCTACGATACTACTAAATGGTTTACAGGTACATGACAGAGAAGATACATCGTATTTGCCATCAATGTATAAGTTTTCAGTACCTTTAGGCTTACAATCCTTTGTGTTGCAGTATTCAGTGCATCAATGAGTAATATGTTTTGTTATTCGTTTTGCCCATTCATGCGGGCGGAAATTGACGAGATACAGGGCGATCAGAAGCCCGGTTACAATATAAAGAAGATCTGGGACTGAGGGATGCATCACCAACTGGACAAGCTGAAAGGGAAGCATAATGAACGTTAGTCCCACAAGCAGATCCACGCCCCAGTACTGTTTGTACATTAAACCGATTGCTCCGGCTATTTTTGCCGAACCCAAAATGATGAGATACAGTGCTATGAACGTATTGTGGGTTAATATATTGGGTACGACATGTTCCGTTAAACGCACTAGTACGTCGTGCGGATCCTCAGAAAGTTCCTGTACTGCTACTATGCGATACCAATGAAGCGCCGACTTCCCGAACAACGTGATGCTTATTCCTAAAAGGAATTCCATGGCGCCGAAAAGAAGCTTGTAGACAACGATATACCACGATACATGAAACTCTTTCTCAATCCGTTCTTCTGTCTCAAGAGGTTTCATATCAAGATACTTTATTCTACTTCTATTTTACACGATTTCGAACAGATACTCATCGGCTACGAGGCTATTTTCAACCAAATTTTAGTTCGAAGTTGGTGAATTTGAGTTATACAGTGAACCAATAATGGTTTTGCCTAGTGAGAGACGTTAGAATCTATTTCCTAAGTGGATATAAATATATATTCCAATTGCCACTATTTCAATAAGACTAATCAAAAATACTAACATGCCAAGCGAGGGTATTTTTGAATGTATCCCCTTGTTCCGGATAGCATAAAACAACACAAAATTATTAACGGATATAATAATTGCAACAAAAATGATAAATCTTGTTGTGAGTTCCATAAAATATCTTCTTACAAATACATTGTCCTCTCAATTCAAAAAGAAATCAATTTTGAGGCTAAATTAAGGTTAAATTGTACCCCCATACTACACGATTTCGAACAGATACTCGCGGGTTACGAGGCTATTTTTAGTCTGATGTTAGTTCGAAGTTTGTGAATATGAGATTTTGCTCGCCTGCAGGGTATAGATATTGATATTTATGGGAAATTAATAAATAATTAATATATGTTATCATTCCAGCGTTTTATAAAAATAATATATTGGATTCTTTTACTTATTATTTTGTATTACCTTGTTGGAATTATACTGGAAATATTTGTTTTTAAGACTGCGTATTATTGTCCTTTTAGATATAGTGCAATATGCGGACCTATTAGCATCTCATATTTATATACATGGCTAAGAAATAGATTATATTGGTCAATAGAACTTGTATTATATTTAAGATATACAATAACAGGTACTTCTACAAGACTGTAATTTTTATCCCAAATAGTGCCGGAAACAGGAAAAGTGATGCCTCGTTAACAAGAGGGGAACTGATAAGAAATGCGAATGTTATTCCAAGGGGAATTCCTGCACTCAAAAATCCGATAAACAAAGGAATTGATGAACATGAGCAAAACGGAGTTATTACCCCCAAGAAAGCAGCAAAAAGATAATCCAGCCCAAACCAACGGCGTTTTGTCAGCAAATCCCGCACCTTTTCCATCGGGAAATAGTAACGGGTTATTGCCATGACATAGTTAATGACGACGAGTAGTATCCCGATTTTGACGGAATCGTTTATAAAAAAGTTGACCGCATCTCCCAAATACGTACCTTTGCCAATACCAAACCAGCTATAGGTTGCGATATCAGCTAAACGCTGAGCTGGTAAAAATAAATCCATACGTTATTGCTATTTAATATGTTCCCTAATCTTTTCCTTAATACGTTCGATATCGGGAGTGAATCCCATCATTGCGACTTCATCATTTACCACCAATAGCGGACTTGCCATGGCGCCGAGCTCAATGATTTTTTTCATTCCTTGATCTCCGGTTATATATTCGACCTTGGTATCAAAACCCATTTCATTCACCGCTTTTTGTGTAATTTCGTTAAGTCTTGCGCACGTAGAACAACCCGAACCTAGAACTTGAATTTTCATAATTCCCCTTTCTATTTAAGGCTGAATAACAGAGTCGTAATTTTTTTACCTTGTTCCGTTAACGAATAATGGACCCGCAACCCTTTTTTCTCATCCTTTATAAGCCCTGCATCTTTTAAATCTTTTAAGTGATGGGAAATCAGACTTTGAGATTGATCTTACATGTTCCTCTATTTCGCAGACGCAGTGTTGACCATCATTTAAAATACATAATATTTTGAGTCGGCTTTCTTCTCCGACAATCTTCAGTAGTGAGGATAATGAAGTAACTTGTTTAAACCCCTGTTTGTCGTAGGTGCAGCAACTATATGAATTCATGTTCATATAGTACACGCTTATAGAGCTTTTAGCAACAAGCACGACGATTTTTGATGCTAAATTGAGGCTAAGCGTTGTACCCCCATCCGGATTCGAACCGGAGATTAATGGGCTGAAAACCCACTGTCCTAGGCCGCTAGACGATGGGGGCGACTTACCGTATTGTATCAAATTTATACACCGAAAGCATACGGTCGGCCACATTGGACCACCGGTGTTCGGAAACATCTATGTCTGTTCCGGTAACGGAAGGCCGGTGGTAAGTACTTTCTGAATTTGAGATGCCAGGAGAAGCGGGTTATTGACGCGGCGATATACGGGGCATACTCGTTGCTGATGAGTCTCGATATACCGGCAACGTTTGTAGTGATAACCGGCACACCGCACCCGATTGCCTCAAGGGCGGATAACCCGAACGATTCATAGTGAGAGGGCATGACAACAACATCCGCGGCGTTGTAATAGTACGGCAGTTCCGTTTGCTTCTGACGGCCGACAAAACGGATGCTTGTGGCCAAGGATAGCGTTTTTTGCAGTTTCGAAAGTTCACGGAGTGTTCTGGGCCAGTGGGAGCTGTCCTCCGAGATATCCCCGCCGACGATCCACAGGCAAATAGTCTCATTCGGGTGCTGTTTTGTTAAAATTTTAATGGCATACACGAGCGTGTCTATTCCTTTGAGCGGTTCGATACGTCCCTACGTATAGAACTATTTTATGCTTCGGATCAGCGTGTATATGCGCACGGGCTGCATTTTTGTCCATCGGGTGGAAAAGTTCTGTATCAATACCCGGCGAAACAACGGTAATTTTTCCACCCGGTGCGTCGTACAGGTATTCCATATACAAGCGGTCACGTTCGCTTGAGGCGGCGATTGCCAGGGAACGTTTAATAAGCATAAATTCGGACCGTATCCTCTTTTGGCTTTCACGCTCAAGCGTATCGCGCGCGACGAGATTTTTCATAAGACCGAGGGTATGGAACTGCATAATAAACGGTACGTTTGCGCCCACTGCTACCAGACCGGACAGGTAATAGTGCGCGTGTACTATGTCGTATGTAATCCCCTCCCCTTTAACAAACGACTCATATGTCCGGACAAAGTCAGGAATATAATTCGGAAGTTTTTTTTTGGGAATTTGGGTTTGCGGCCCGGCAGGGAGGTGCATGACACGCAGGTTTTTTTCCGGTCTTGTGACAAGAGCATCATTATGTTCGTGTGAACGCGTGTACACGTCCACCTGGTTTCCCTTGCGGGCAAGAGCACGGGAAAGCTCCAATACATACACGTTCATACCGCCGGTTTCCTTTCCCTCAAGGGATGCGAGCGGACATGTATGGTACGAAATCATCGCTATTTTCATATTCAACGCCCTTATTGTATCATTTCCCCCTTGATTTACCCTGCGCTTTCTTTGTATAGTGGGTATCTATGGAAGAACCAACAATAGATGCTGAAATCGTAGATACGGCCAGTGATACCGGTGCTACCGTACTACTAGAACTAGAAACGACGATTAAAAATCATATATCGTTGATTGACAAAAACAAAGCGGAACTCAAAAAAGAACGAGAAATGCTTGAGAGCGCCTTGTTAAATGACGAAACCTACCGGTTGCACACGGAGGAAGCAAAGAAAGCAGCAAAAACGAAGGCACTGACCAAATATCAAATCATGCAGCTGCCTGCAAATAAAGTATTGGCGGATAAAGTGAAAGATTTGTCCGTACAAACACGGGAGCTTGACAGCGCGCTTTCCGATTATCTCCGGGAATATATGCGTATGAGCGGGACGAATGAAATCGAAACCGATGAAGGGGAGGTACGGGAAATCATTTACGTAGCGAAACTTGTGAAAAAGGCCGCCCGGCCGAAGTGAGTCCTATGATAGTGACTGCATATAATACCCCGAAAATTGTGGTTGGGTCTGATTTATTGAAGACACTTGATACGTGTCTGCCGCGTCTTACGGAAAACTCTGTCGTTGTCGTGACATCCAAAATTATAAGTATCTGCCAGGGACGCGTTATCAAAAACGACGGTACTATCGATAAACATGACCTTATACACCGCGAAGCCCAATTATATATGGAAGAACAAAACTCACGGAAGTGGGGAATTACACTCACCGTCAAAAACGATACGCTCATAGCATCTTCCGGCATTGATGAGAGCAACGGAAACGGGTATTTTATTTTGTGGCCGGAAAATATTCCGAAAACAGCTTCGGATATTTGGAATCATTTGCGTGCTACCTATCACCTGAAACACGTAGGTGTCATTATTTCCGACAGCCACACAACCCCGCTGCGGTGGGGAGTCACCGGTATAGGCATCGGGTGGTGCGGTTTTGAGCCGCTCAATAATTATATTGACCAGCCGGATATTTTCGGACGGCTTCTCCATGTTACGAAAGCAAGCGTTCTGGACGGACTGGCAGCCGCAGCCGTATTGGCGATGGGTGAGGGAAAAGAACAGACACCGCTCGCGGTCATACAGGATATACCGTTTGTCCGTTTTTTGGAACGGGCGCCGACACATACAGAAATTAAATCCCTTCATATTTCCGTGACGGAGGATATTTTCTCTCCCCTTATAAACTCTCCTCTTTGGAAAAAGGGCGGACGTACATGAAACGTGTATTTGCCGGAATAATCCTTGTATGTGTACTCCTGCTTGCGTGGACCGTATATCAATTTGTGCATATACAAAATCAGGTCCTTGAACCTGTTTCTTCTATAGACCCGGTTCCGACCCCGGATGCACCGTCACCGGGACCGACAATAACAGTAGATAATTTGTCCTATTCGTATGCTCTTATTAAAGTTGCAACAGGCTCATCAATCACCCTGATTCCTAATTTTACCGACAAACGCGATGCGAAGTCGCTTGCCGGCGATAATCTGTGCCAACAAGCAATAAACGGTGGATTTTATGATACGGCCGGTAAACCGCTGGGATTCTTTTATGCGGATAAGCGCACGTACGGTGCAAAAATATCCAGTGCGCTCGTGAACGGTTTTTTTTGGGCAGATGCCGACGGGGGCGCACTTATTTCTTCGGACCTGCCGCGTACATCGTACCGTTTTGCCATCCAAACAGGACCGATGATTGTATTTAACAGTCAGGCGCTGCCGTTAACAATTACGCAGGACGAGCATGCCCGACGGATGATTGTCGGAAAGACAGTGGACGACGGATTTGTGTTTCTTGCAGTATATTCTTCAGATTCAGTCTATTCCGGACCTATGCTTGCCGACCTTCCGTCGGTTGTCGATTCAATAAGCAGGAAGGAAAATCTGGGTATTGCGGATGCATTAAATCTTGACGGCGGCAGTGCATCGGCGTTTTATAACGGGAAAACGGCTCTTTCCGAACTCACCTCTGTCGGAAGCATATTCTGTATAAAGTAGTGAGTCGGCTGTCCCAAGATTGGAACGCCTACTACGGCTATATGCTGCGGGTGTACCACACGCTCAACCAGTTACAAATACCTATGACAGCGAGAGAATAAACATTTCGCATACTGTGTGCTATAATTTGGGGCACTTATGAGCAAACTCACTCCCGAAGCTATTGAAAGAGTATTTCAGGTTTGGAACGAGGTCGTGGTTCAACCTGGACCACCAGATATACAGAGCCCTTTGGGTTATGCGGAATTATGTCAACGCCTGCAACTTCCAGATAAACCAGTTTCAGCAGAATCTCTCATGAACATGGCTAAGGCTGTTTTAGCACTACCTCCTGACACTGAAGACGTGCCATTGATAGAAGCGTCATATTACTGGCTTGTAAAACAAGAAGCTCCTTGGGCTATAAAAAAACCACATTCTCGGTGAGCGCAGGTGCCCGCAGGTGGAACCTGATCGTACCTAGCCTCCTGAATACCTTCGAAAAACTCAAAAAGTTCGGCGTTACCTACGACAACTGCCACGTTTCTATTATTGTACAGCAGAGATGACCCGCAGCGTTGTTTACAGAGTAAAATAGCACGACGTAATTAAATATCATATAATAACAGTATGAACGATAATATTTGGGATTATAGAAGTAATACGTTGAAAAAAAGCAGCCGTGGTCAACTTTTCCTTTTAGAGCGTCTGATCAATTATGGTATTTATCTGAAAGGTAAAAAAAAGATTCCTTTAAATAAAGTCAAAAAAAATTGGAATAGTCTCTCCATTGAGCCAAAACGTAAAAAACTATTTCATCATCTTATATGGGGGACATGAAATTTACCGTCACACAGCAGAAAGCATTTGATAGTATAGCTTCAAATTCCACGATAAAAGAAAACTTCTATTTCACTGGAGGCACAGCGTTATCTATATTTTATCTTCAGCATCGCATTTCAGATGATCTCGATTTTTTCACAGAAAGCGATATTTCAGTTGATTTTACCAATCCGCTCATTACATTAATTGCTGAAAAACTGAAATTATCCGTACGGTTCACTCAGATAGAAAACACATTGATATATGAGTTTACCGATTCGCATACTATGAAGCTGAAAATCGATTTTGCAAAATATCCATATAAACGGCTTGAAAAAGGCCCATTGTGCCATGGCGTGATGGTTGATAGTTTGCTTGATATCGGGGCGAATAAGATTGCAGCAATTAATAACAGAAACGACATAAAAGATTTTGTTGACTGTTACTTTATCCTTAAACACTATACCCTTTGGGATTTACTTCGGGCGTATGAACATAAGTTTGGTATGGAGGTAGATCTTGTTCTATTTGCCTCAAATGTACTAAAAGTTGAGGATTTTGATTATTTACCAAAAATGATAATAAAAATTACTCTTCAAGAATTGAAACAATACTTCTTAGAACTGACAGATAGAATTGGAAAAAGAATTACAGAATAATATATTATTCATATTTTCTTCATTTACTTGTGAGTCGGCAGGGATTCGAACCCTGAACCAACAGCTTAAAAGGCTGCTGCTCTACCGTTGAGCTACCAACCCGTGCGCATATTATATCAAAATTTTGAACAGACCGGGAATTATTATGCGGTTACGCGGAAGTTATTGTCGCCTCGTTCACTTTTGCAGCCTCTTTCCCCTGTTTATCACGCAGATAATAGAGTTTCGCGCGTCTGACGTCGCCTGTCTTTTTAACCTCCCAGTTTTTTAATCCATGGGGATGCTAACGGGAAAATACGCTCAATACCTATGGCTCCGCTGCCGATTTTTCGGACGGTAAACATGCAGTTGGCGCCGCTGCCTTTTATCGATATAACGATTCCTTCAAACGCCTGTGTACGTTCCCGCGTCTGTTCTTTGACTTCCCGCTTGGTTTTGCCGGCTACTTTTTCGTGCTCGATCAGTTTGTAATGCACGCGGACCGTATCGCCGACATGAAAGGGAATTGTGTTCCAGGTTGCTGAATTTGCCATAAGAGGCTTATTATATCACCCATTCGGGCCATTAGACAAGCGAACGGATCGAGAGTGATGATGCGGCGAAGACGATATTTTTTTCTTTAATAACAACACGTTTCGGTCCGCGGGCCACGAATCCGGCTTCCCATGCCCTCATCCCGTGTTTTTTTGCCGCCAGTAGGACTTTGTTAACGTCTGCAGGACGTATGTAAAAAGCAAACCCTGCACCCATATTGAACGTGCCATAGAGCTCACGGTCACTTGCTCCGGAATGCTTTTGCAGAAAGGAAAAAAGCGGCTGGGAATCCGGAATCTTCCCGATAATGTAAGAAGCTTGTTTATCCGCCCTCATAAGTTTCCGCCAGCCATGACCCGTAATATGCACCATATAATGGATATCAACACCGGCATCAAATACGTCACGGACGAGTGAAGCATAGATATGGGACGGGCGTAAAAGTGCTTCACCGTACTGCGAACCGTCCGGTAATTTCGTTTTATATCCCATGGGCAGCCTATCCGCAATTGCCCGTGCAAGAGTCAATCCGTTTGAATGAATTCCGTTGCTCTCAACCAGCACAATCGCGTCTCCGATGGTAATTTTACCTCCGAGCGTCAGCCGCTTTTTGGGATAAATACGCCCGACTGCGGATCCCGCAAGGTCAATTGTGTCACGGTTTAGAATTCCTTTGAGTGTCGCCGTTTCCCCGCCGCCCCACGTTGCGCCGGCCTCCGAACAGGCGGCGGCCCACCCGCGGAGCAAATCCCGGACGCGTTTGGTATGTGTAAACCAGGCTGAATCACCGACGGCAAAGTATGCGCTTACCACCATCGGAGCGGCTCCAACAACAACAAGGTCGTTTACGATCATTGCTACAGCGTCCTTGGCAATTGCGTCATAATACGTTTTTCCGGTTATTCTGCCCATTGCATCAGCAACCAGATTTTTTGTTCCCAATCCTTCCATGACAAACGCACGGTAGGAGTCTTTTTCCTCCCAGACATATGCGGATTCACCGCGGCTGGCAGGTACTTCTGCAGCTTCTGCTTTGCGGAGGTTTTTCGCGGTTCTGACACCGGATTCCTGTGCGAAGCGTTTTAGCGTATCCATTGTCTTATACCGGACACCGCTTCCGCTGTAGTTGAGTGGTTTTTTCACAGAGTTACCCTAATTGCGGCATATATCCTGTCTTTGATGGGATATGAAAATCCTGCGAAGCGTTTCCCCGTGATCATTTCATATACGTCGATATACCGGCGCGCCGTGGCAAGAATAAGTTGGCGCGTCATTTTCGGCGGATCCCCGTCTCCTGTATATCCCCGTTTGGCATACCAGAGGCGCAAAAATTCTTTATCGAAATTTTCGGGCTCCAACCCCTTTTTAAACCGTTCCCGGTATGTATCGGCTTTCCAGAAACGGGAGGAATCCGGCGTGTGGATTTCGTCCATCAGCATGATGTTTCCTTTATACAATCCAAATTCATACTTTGTATCCACCAATATTAACCCGCGGCGTTTACACAACGCGCTTCCGTACGCAAAAAGCGCAAGTGCTGCTTTTTCCATTTGGCGGTATACAACAGGCGGAATAATTTTCCGTTTCAAAATCTCTTCACGCGTGAGCCGCTCATCGTGGCCTCCTTTTCCGCCGCCATGAGTCGTGGGCGTGATTATCGGTCGGTCGAGTTTTTGATTCTTCGTAAGTCCCTTCGGAAACCGCAGACCGTAAATGACCCGCTCCCCATTTTGATATGAATACCAGATGGAAGTTTTTGTTGAACCGGAAATGTACCCGCGGACAATCATCTCTATAGGAACGGGCGTGAGATTCCGGACAAGCGCCACATTCGGGTCCGGTATGGAAATAAGATGATTGGGTACAATATGACCGGTTTTTTCAAACCAGAACGCGGACAGCAGATTGAGGACTGCTCCTTTAAACGGAATGCAACCCAATACTACGTCAAATGCACTCTGTCTGTCAGTGGTGATGATAATCCGCCTATCTCCCTTGATATAAAAATCACGGACTTTTCCCTGATATTTTTTTCCGAGCGAGGTATAATTAACGGTTTTCAGTACGTGGGGCAATGCCCGCACAATTGTATTTGACTTCATGATTTTACTTTCCTTTCTCTATAGCCTGACGGTATGCTTTATACCCTATGCGCTGCAGCTTTTGGTTTTTTGCATCAACAGCCAGTGACATCTTTTTTTTGTATACCTGCAGCGCATGCCGTAACGAATTGGTATGCACGGACAGAATCTCGATTGCTAAAAGCGCTGCGTTTTGGGCGGCGTTGATACCCACAGTTGCTACCGGCACGCCGGGCGGCATGCTGACGACTGAAAACAAAGAGTCAATCCCGCTTAGCGTTCTGGTATATATAGGAACTCCGATAACAGGTAGTGTTGTCCATGATGCAATAACTCCGGCAAGGTGCGCGGCACCCCCCGCACCCGCAACCACGACCTGGATCCCCCGTTTTTCCAGTGATGCTGCATATGCGTGCGTTTCCTTCGGACTCCTGTGTGCGGAACAAATTTTCATTTCATAGCCGACATGAAACTCTTCCAACACTTTAGCCGCCTCACTCATGACCGGGAGATCAGAGTCGCTCCCCATGACAATACTTACCTGTTGTTTCATACTGCCTCCTTACGCGACAAAATAGTTCATGGCGTTTCTAAATATTTCCATACCGGGCCCGAATGAGGGAACCGGCCTATGTGCACGTACATACTGTTCCCGTAGTAGTGGCCAATCGGGCCTCTGCATAAAAAGTACAGCACGTTCAGGGTGCGGCATCAACCCCAAAACCCTGCCCGATATATCCGTGATGCCCGCGATATTTTGTGCCGTTCCGGTAGGATTTGCAGCCAGATGTTGGTAAGCACATAGGTCACCATTATAATACTTTAATGCAATTTGTCCGCTTCCGTCTAGGGATTGTAACACGTCAGGTGTGGCCCAGAATTTTCCTTCCCCGTGGGCAATTGGCAGAGAAAGTGATGATACATTCCGCAGCCACGGTGAGGTATTGGATACCCGTACATCCGTCCATCGGACAGTATACCGCGCGGTATCGTTGCGTAGCAGAGATACCCCCGGAAACAATCCGAACCGGACAAGAATTTGGAACCCGTTACATATGCCGATGACTAAACGGTCCGATGACGCAAAACGCACTAATTCTTCCTGCATATGATTATGGAGTTTCATAGCAAACGCGTTACCGCTTCCCGTATCGTCCCCATAGGAAAATCCCCCCGGAATTGCAAGGATTTTGTATTTGCGCAGCATTCCCTTACGTGTGATAAGATCGTTGACATGAATAATGTCAGTCGGAATGCCTGCAAGAGCAAACGCATATGCCGTTTCTTCTTCACAATTTATCCCGTATCCGGTTAACACAAGAGCACGGGGCATGGTTTTCATATTAATATCCGGCAAAAGCCGTTTGATACGATGCACATAATCTGTCGATAGTCGTATCTATTATCGGTGAACCGTAGGCATTTTTTATAATAAATTTCCCGTCCTCTGATACCGTTCCGAGATAGCTGTGCGGGATATCTACAAGCAATTTTTCAAACCTTTTCTTGTTATGAGGCGCCACCGTTACAACTATTCTTCCCTGCGATTCGGAAAATAATGTTTCGGCTGATCCCTTGACGTTTCCCGGAAGAGTAGGGAGCGTCAAATACATGCCCAGACGTCCGCCGAGTGAGGTTTTAACTAGTGCTGCTGCAAGCCCCCCTTTGCCGACACTTTGGCCGGAAACGAGCAGATGATGTTTCACAAGCATGTAATATCTCCGGTAAAGATAAATGTTTTCACGGGCCCGTACGTTGGGAACGGTATTGCCTATCGCACCGGACAGCGCATACCACTGGCTCCCGCCGAGTTCATTAAACGTATTCCCCAAAATATATACAAGATCCTTGGGCATTTTTGCATCCAATGTGACCGTGTCGGCGCAATCATCAAGAATGCCGAGACCGGAAATCAATACGGTAGGCGGAATTGCGACGGTGACGGGTTTACTGAATGCATCGAAACCTGCAAACTCGTTATACATACTGTCTTTACCGGAAATGAACGGGGTTCCGTACACAAGGGCCAAATCGAAACACGCGCGCGCCGCTTGTTTGAGCTCATATAACCGTTCCGGATTGCGGCTTTGAGACCAGCAAAAATTATCCAGAAGTGCAATACGGTCCGGATCTGCTCCGGCAACAATGCACGCACGGACAGCAGTGTCCAAAGAAGCGGCAGCTGAAGCATACATATCGATGTCCCCGTACGAAGGGGCCAGACCGAACGAAAGAGCAACGCCAATTTGGTCGGATAGGATTGGACGTGATACGGTTGCATCCGCATTCACCTGACCTCTACCTTGTAAGGGTTTGGTTACGGACGTGCCCTGCACCTCATGGTCATATTGTCTGGCTAAAAACGGACACCCCGCTATATTTCTACTTGCCATAACCTTGAGTATATCTGGGGTGTAATTTGATTTATTTGTATAAGAGGGTTCTGCATATGTACGTACCACCGGTTTTGTCTGTAAATGGTCGTACGGAAAGCCGTTATGCAGGAAATCCATATCAATATCCATAACGGTTTTACCCTTATACCGGACAATACATTTATGGGAATTTGTAAACGTACCGATGACCGTTGCCTCTACGCCGCGGCTTTTCATAAGGGTGTAAAACCTTTGCCACTTTTTTTTGGGTACAGATACAGTCATGCGTTCCTGCGATTCGGAAATCCAGATCTGCCACGGCGCAAGCCCTTGGTATTTGAGCGGTACACGGTCAAGCTGTACGACGCACCCGCCGGATTCTTTCGCCATTTCAGCGACTGAGCAGGACAGACCGCCTGCACCGTTATCCGTAATACTTGAATAAAGGTTAAGATCACGGGCTTCCTTGACTATGGCATCGCTTAGCTTTTTCTGCGTAATCGGATCACCGATCTGTACGGCTGTAGCGGGACTGCCGGCTGACAGAGCTTCGGAGGAAAACGTTGCGCCGTGAATGCCGTCCAGGCCGACTCTTCCACCGACCATAACTATATAGTCCGCGGGTTTTGCTTTTTTCATATACGATTTTCTGTTATGTAAACGCACTGGAATCAAACCGAGTGTTCCCACAAACACCAATGGTTTTCCTCTGAACCGCTCATCAAAGTATAGAAAACCCAACGGAGTCGGAATTCCTGAACAGTTTCCCCCGCTATTTACTCCGCCTGCGACACCGTCTAGAATTCTGCGCGATGTGAGCATCGGCAGAGTTTTCTTCGCTCCTTTATACAGCTTAATTTTCGAGTCGGGATCCGCAAGGCAAAAACCGTATACGTTTATGATTGGCTTGGCGCCGAGACCGAAACCTATCGTGTCACGGTTGACACCGACAATTCCCGTTACGGACCCGCCGAACGGGTCCAGTGCTGACGGGCTGTTGTGTGTTTCAACTTTATGTGTCAGGAGAAATGTCTTGTTTAACCGGATGGCTCCGGAGTTGTCGGCAAATACCGAAACACAAAAATCTTTTTTACCTTTTTTCGCCCGGATTTCATCAGTTGCGCGTTTAATGTAGTGCCGGAAAAGTCCTTCTTTGAAATCATCTAAAGGGGAGTTAAAAATAATATGCTTGCAATGTTCACTCCACGTTTGTGCGATCGACTCAAGCTCGATATCCGTAGGGCTCCGGTGTTTATGCATAAAATAATGCGCGATTGTTTTCATGGCACGGGTGCTTAAAGCGAGTGGTCCGCGGCGTGTACCGTCGGTATTTTGTATCCCGGACGCGCTGATTGACGCGAGTGTAGTATCGGGCATGTTGAGGTTTACCGTACTGACATCTGCGGAACCGTATAATGTTACTTTCGGAACAAAATGACCCATTCCTTTATCCCGGATGAATATGTTTCGTGATTTTACCTCCGAACGCTGGATCAACGGGTTATACAATTCGCTTGCCATGCGACGGACGGATAGTTCGGAAAGCCTGCCCCGAATAAAATATACAATCGATGTATACATATTCTCAGATCCGGTAAACGTGACGTGCAGACGGTCTGAAATTATTTCACGCGCAGTAGTTGCAACATTATCAGTGACACCCGGCAGATTTCCGATTTCGACAGCCCAGTCAAATTTTCCGGGTGCGGCAGGGCGCAGCATGTCGAATCTCTGGACGTTAGCATCAGTGAGAATCGAAGCAACAATCCGTAGCATTGTTTTGTCGAGTTGTTTGTCAATTGTATAGACGTCCGTCACTCCGGCAACCGAGATCTTGTACCCGGAATGAATCAATCGATCCGTCAATACTTCTGCCCTCGGATCGGGAATTGTTGAAGTTATTTCAATACGGGTAATCATAGATCAGTTCTGTAGTGCATTCCGTCAAAATGTATGCCGTCCGGACCGATGGCGGCGTATGCACGGCTCAGAGCTCCCTGAAGAGTCTTATCATATGCGGTCACTCCCAACACGCGTCCGCCGTGGGTTGTCAGATGCCCGTTTTTCAGTATCGTTCCCGCATGAAATACAATTATATTGGGATCAGCGACCGAATTTAAACCGAATATTTCCCGCCCGAGAACGGGTGCATCCGGATATCCTTCACTTGCCAAGACGACGCATGCAGCCGATCCGTTTTTAAACATAATCTGATTTTCATTCAATGATTCTGCAATGCACGACCGAAGTATGGGAGCAAGCGGAGAACGCATGAGCATGAGGAGCGGTTGTGTTTCCGGATCACCGAAGCGTGCGTTATATTCCAGGACCGATGGCCCCGACCGTGTCATCATAAGACCGGCAAACAGAATTCCTTTATACGGACATCCTTCGTCCCGCATGCCGTCAACCGTGGGCTGCAGGATTGTCCTGTGAATCTCATGCATCATGTCAGGTGTTACAAAAGGCACACCGGCAACCGTCCCCATCCCTCCGGTATTTGGTCCGGCATCATCCTCATATAATCGTTTATGATCCTGTGCCGGAAGAAGCGGGATCACGCGATTCCCGTCACTGAATGCGAGCATGGATATTTCAGGTCCCATTAACCGTTCCTGTAAAACTACTGTTTCACCGGCCGCGGATAGCGTATGTTTACACAGTAAGTTATCGAGTATCTGAAACGCTTCGGTATCGTTTTCCGGTAAAAATACTCCTTTACCGCTTGCTAACCCCGACGCTTTGATAACAATTTGACAGGCTCCTTTACGCAATATATATTCTTTTGCCTTATCAAAATCGGTGAATGGTACGGATTCAGGATGAGGTATTCCGTAGGTTTCCATAAACCGCACCGCAAACGCTTTATCCGTTTCAAGCCGGGCAGCACTGCGTGATGGTCCGAATATGGGAAGGTTTTCTTCATTAAATGCGTCAACGACACCGGCTTCAAGCGATGCTTCCGGGCCGACAACGGTTACATCTATATTATTATCGGAAGCAAAACGCGTAAGTCCTGTTGTATCCGTCACCGGGATATCCAGATTTTTGCCGATGGTTTGGGTCCCGCCGTTGCCCGGTGCAAAATAAAGTTCACGTGTAGGGGCCTCCGTTGCTAATTTCCATCCGATTGCATGTTCCCTTCCGCCTCCGCCGATAACCAGGATTTTTTCCTTCATACTGCTAATGCCAAAAAAGCCGCTGGCCGGTGAAAACCATTGAGATTCCTGCGGCATTTGCGGCGTCAATGGAATCCTTGTCACGGATTGATCCTCCTTGTTGGATGATGGCAGCAATACCTGCCTTTGCGGCAAGCTTTATGCTGTCATCAAAAGGAAAAAAGCTATCGCTTGCCAGAATTCCACCACGGGTAAACGTACCGGCCCGTTCCAATGCAATTTTCGTTGCAAGTACACGGGACGTCTGGCCCGACCCGATGCCTCTGATAATCGGCAGTTTACGATCGATGACTGCGACAGTATTGGAGCGGATTCTGGCGATGGCAGTCCAGATAATTTTCATTTGTTCAAGCTGACGTTTTGTGGGCCGTTTATTTGTAACAACCTTCCATGTTGTAAGACTATCAGTAGGATTATTTTCGTTTTGAAGAATGATTCCGCCGTCTATCCATCGCACGAACCGTTTGTTCGGAGAATGGGGTCGAATAACGCCGAACGTATAGACCCCTGTGGTTTTCCGTACTTTTGTTACCATTGCAAGCGCGTCGTCGGTAATATCGGGAACTGCAACAATATCCATCATGCCGCGACCTTGCTCTTTGAAGGCGGCAATAACGACAGCCGCCCGTATGGTCATCGGAACATTCATAACAACAACACCGCCGAATGCTGATTCCGGATCGGATTCAAGCGCATTCTTTAGTGCCTCGTGTCCGGTTTTTCCCAACCCGATGCCGCACGGGCTGTTATGTTTAATAACCGTTGCAGCGGGACCACGGAATAGCCGTACGGATTTAATTCCGGCATCGATATCGCTCATATTTGTAGCCGACAGAACTCTTCCGGCACGGATGGTCAAATGTGGCATGACCGCATCGGTTCCGGGTTCAACGTACCATACCGCTGATTGATCAGGATTGTCTCCGTATCTTAGTTGTTCTTTCTTCCGCAGAGGAATTGTCAGAACATCAGGATATTTTTCTCTGTTTAAATACCGGGCAACTAATGCGTCGTACAGGGATAGGTGAGCAAACGCTTTGGCAGCAAGCTCTTGTCGCAGGACTTCATCAACACGTTTTTTTCTCATCAATCCGGAAATCCTCGTATAATCCGCCGGATCAACGATCACTAACACATGTTTAAAATTTTTGGCAGCCGCACGCACCATTGTCGGACCTCCGACGTCAATATTCTCGATCGAAGGTGTTTTCTCAAACGGGTACAGGTTACAAATGACAACATCAATGGGGGGGATATGCATAGCTTTTGCATCTTTTCTGTGCTTTTGATTGGAGCGGTCAAATAAAATACCACCTTCTATCTGGAAGCTGATCGTTTTCATCCGGCCGTCAAAGCTTTCGGGATTTCCCGTAATGGTTTCGACGGGGATGTATGGAATATGTGCCGTGCGGAGCAGTTTTCCGGTACCTCCTGTCGACATCACCGTATATCCGGCCGCAATAATCTTCCCTGCAAAATCTACTATTCCTGTTTTATCAAATACTGAAATAAGCGCGTACTTTTTGTTTATATCTATCCCTTCGGAAATAATTGAACGGCAATCTGTTTTGCCTGTAACAACAGTTTTTCTGACCCGTTGACAAATGAATGGGAACGAATGGACCGCGGTACCGAATTGTTACCAAAACGATATAACACACTTATGACATTATCGTGTTCCACGGGTAGCAGACGATTCTGCGTTTGTCGTGTTGCAGTTAGCAGATCACCCGTAGAGTCAAGTATATTGAGCCGTGATACCTGGATGACATCGCCCGCATCATATTCGCTTGTTACATGATGAATGGTACTTGCGGTCCACGGATGCTGTTCACCCGTCATATGCTGGAACACAATCGTTGCACAGGTCACTCGTGCCCCGTACATTCCTTTTCCGCCGAAATCAGGCAAACGGCCGGGGTGCTGGTTTATTATCATCCCGCGGTACTGTTCGATAACCTCGGGAGGTGTTTGTAATAACCATCCGGTTTGAGCCACCAGCTCGACGTTATTTTTTTTCAGCAAATCAAGCAGTGAATCGCCTTTTACGAATACCTCCGCCGGAATCCCTAATGCCCGTGCGCGGTCCAGTCCGGGAGCGTCCGGACGGCTGGAAATAACGACAACCGGGTCAATATGCATATCGGAATACCGCTTACTTGCCAAAACCGCGGCCTCCATCGTACTGCCGTTGCCCGATATCAAAAATGCCGTCCGTAACGATTCGTGGGTTGTCATAATGGATTTCCAGTCCGGTCAAACGGCGGATGGTGTCCGATCATGCATCCGTAACAATACCCATCCGGGTTATCACCGAAGGCTTGTTTCAATCCGTCCGTAGATAAATAGGCCAGAGAGTCCGCCCCAAGAACGGTCCGTATGCGCTCCACATCGTCATTTTCACGATACGCAATAAGTTGTTCTCTGGTCCGTGTATTTACTCCCAGGAAACACGAATCGTCTATCATCGGGCTTAAAATCCGTATATGAACTGAGCTCACCCCGTACTGTTCTTTTAACAACCTGACAAGTCCGGTCATAATATTGCCCCGTACGATGGAATCATCGATTAACACCACACGTTTTCCCTGCAGTACGTCTGCGTCAAATTTAAAATGCATCAGGACTTTTTGTAAAATTGTGTCAATATCAGCTGTCATAAATGTACGGGGATCATTTTGAGGAAGACGGTCTGAAATTGCCTGGATATACGGAATCTCCAGAACGTGGGCGTAGGCTTCCCCGCCGTCGATTCCGGTTCCCGGTATACCTATTGCGAAATCGACATCATCGGGTGATAGCGGTGATTCCCGCGCAAGAATCCTGCCGCATGTACAACGGAATTCCTGAACTTTCGGAGCATTTTGTTGCTCACGGGAATTTCTTGGCTGATGTAATACGGATGAATTTTCTTCGATATATATTCCTTCAAACGAGCATGCTGCATAGATGACTCCTTTTTTTGAAAGGGTCGTATTATCGGCAAGCGAATGTGCGCCTTTGGCATCGATACGGATCATCTCCCCGGGTTTTACGTCATAATATACCCGTACACGCATTGCCTCGAGTGCAGACGTTTCGCTTGCCGCAGCCCAAACAGTTGCCTGGCTCTCGGGGTCGGCATAGAAACCGAATGACAGCGGGCGGATACCGCGCGGATCACGGGATAAATAGAGTGCATTGCCGGTACCGATAATCAAACTCCATGCTCCGTTTTCGTGTGACAGAGCTTCATGAATACGCGATTCCCACGTATCACCGGGAGTCCGCGCCAGCGAACGTACAAACTTGGCGGTATCGCTCGCTTTTGTGTCCATGTCCCCTGGTTTTACGGAAAATTCCCCGTTGTGGGCGACAAAAAAAGATTCTCCGGACGGCTCATGCAACGCACTGAACGGCTGGGTGTTTTCCGGGTGAAATGAGCCGTTTGTTCCGTATCGCGTCTGGTAACCGAACACTCGTGCCGATGTTCTGCGGTATGTTTCTTTAACCTCGTCGGTAAATACGTTTGGAATCATGCCCGTTGCTTTATACGAGACTATGGATCCTTCATCTGTAAGTGCGCAAAATCCCGCTCCATCCTGACCCCGAGTTTGAAGAGCCGCAAGACCATTGAGCCCGACATTGAATAATTCCAGTGGCTGCGAACTCATTATGCCGACTATACCGCAGTGATCCAACAACGGCTCGCGCTCAATTGCTTCTATTGTACGCATAAAAAATCCCGCCATAGCGCGGGACATTCTTGAAAACGAAAAAATAACACGGCTGGCATGTTTTTTACCTTATCCATAATGATCTGCCCCGTAAGGCACGGGATATTACGCTGTTATAAAATTAGAATAAATGAATTCTCCTAGTTTTGTCAAGACTCTACATTGAATATGGGAAATTCGCACAGCGAAACGAGATGATCGATCTGTTCCTGTTGAACACCCTGCTTCACAACGGCAACGTTAAGAAGGACGGTTGCCCCGACTTTTTCCATGAGTTTATCGACCATGCGCATGGTTGTACCGGTGGATATCACATCATCTATCACGATAACCTGTTTATTTTTCAGCAGGTTTGCATCGCGGCCGTTTATTACCAACGGCTGGACATGCTTGGGCATATCGGGGAGAGGTCGTAGAATCACCGGAGCATCCATATATGGTTTCACACTTCTCCGAAGTACTACAAATCGTTTGTGCCCGAGACGGAGCGCGACACCGTGAACCAGCGGTGTCACTTTGACGTGGGGACAGACAAAAAAGTCAACGTGTATGTCTTTAAATCTGTCAGCCAGTTTATCCGCTAAACAATTAACGAGCTCAATGTCTCCGAGGAATGTTATATTTGCAAGCAGGGTGCGTCTGCTGTTATGGACCAGAGGTATCTTTCGCGTATATCCGCAGATAGTAGCTGTATATGTTTTCACAGAGCTGCTACAAACTCAACGAATAGTGCATGGGGTTTCAGCGGTCTGGAACGGTATTCCGGATGATACTGAGTCCCGATAAAAAACGGATGGACGGATCTAGGTAATTCAATAATTTCTGCGAGGTTTTCGACAACGGACCGGCCTGCAATGATCAAGCCAGCCGATTCAAATTGTTTCGCGTACGCGTCGTTAAACTCATACCGGTGCCGGTGCCGTTCCCCGACAATTTTATTTTTTGGGTCGTCATAGCCCTTGTGCTTTATATAGCTTGCATCAGCAATGGAGTTCGGTTTCACTTTGCATTCCCATCTGCCCAGGCGCATCGTTCCTCCGTATGCACGTCGTTTAAGAATTTCATCCTGACCGTTTATCATATGTATGACCGGGTGAGCAGTATCTGCATCAACTTCAAGCGTGTTGGCGCCTTTTAGATGAAGAACGTTTCTGGCATATTCAACAACGGCAAGCTGCATGCCGTAACAAAGCCCCAGATAGGGTATTTTATGGATACGTGCGAAGTTAATTGCGGAAATTTTTCCTTCAACGCCCCTCGGACCCCACCCGATGGGAACGATGATACCATCCACACCGTTTAATTCGGCTAGATCACCCTTCTCAAGTTTTTCCGCCTGAATCCACTTGACCGTAACATCCACACCCTTCACCCATGCCGCGTGGTCAATGGCATCCATAAGTGCCGCATAACTATCCCGGAGCTGGTATTCTCCTGTGGCAAAATATTTGCCGACGATTGCAACGGTTTTATGTGTTTCCTTTTTCTTTTTAATTGTACCGACCATAGTCTCCCAATCGGAAAGATCAATTGAATTAAACGGTAAATTCATCATTGTCAAAATCTTTTCATCAAGTTTTTGTTTGGCAAGATATATGGGAGTTTCATATGCACTGGGCAGATCGATACTGTCTATCACGTTTTCCGGTTCGACATTGCAAAAAAGTGCAAAACGGGCACGGCGCCGCTCGTCCATGGCCTTTTCGGCCCTGGCGACAATGAAGTCGGGTTGTATTCCCATGGAGTTTAACGTCCGGACGGATAACTGCGTCGGTTTGGTCTTCGGCTCCCCAAGGTGGGAGGGTGTCGGTAAATAAGAGACATGGACATGAATAACAGTATTTTTCTTATTCCGTCCGAGAATCCGTGAGGCTTCATAATATAACGCATTCTGATATTCACCCGCAGTTCCTCCCAATTCGACGACGACGATATCAGTTTTTTCTTTTTCTCCTGCCGCCTTGATCCGTTTGAGTATTTCATCCGTCACATGGGGGATTGCCTCCACATCTTCTCCGTCGTATCCGAACTTTCGTTCGCGGTCTATAACGGTTTTATAAATCTGTCCCATTGTGATGAAGTTGTGCCTGTACATATTCGTGTCAAGGAATTTTTCATAGGTACCCATGTCCATGTCCGCCTCCGTTCCGTCTTCGCAGAGGTACGGGTCACCGTGTTCGATTGGGTTAATGAGACCCGCATCTATGTTGAGGTAATTTTCACACTTAACGGTGGTAATTCTGTACCCGCGGTTCTGAAGGAGAAGTGCGATAGAGGCGGTTGTGATTCCTTTTCCAAGGCCGGAAATTACACCACCGGATACAAATATAAATTTCGTTACGGGCATGATCCAAGATACCAAAAATTACTTCCGCCGTCAACGATCTATTTTGCTTTTGCCGGCAGATATAAAGTTTCCGATTTTCCCGTGTCGACGAACGTAACAGGGATCAGTCCGCCTGTTTCAACTCCTAAGGAACCCCATAAACCTGACGACTTCACAAAATACGGAGTATTCTCGTGATCTACAAGTTCAGTATCAGGAGGTAGAAATGACTTATCTCTACGGGCGGTTCGTACAGTTACGTTCGTGCCTGATATGAGCACGCCCCACTGATCAGGCCCGTTATCTACTCTTGAAGCCCTACGAATTGCCAAATCCCATACAAATGGTTTCCCGCGCTCTTCGTGAGCCTCCTTTAACATTCGTGCAACCGGTAACCCTCCTCCTAAAAACAGGCGCAGCTCCCGTGATGCATCACCCTTGCGTACCTCAAGAAGCTTCGGAATTGCCTCAGCAGATTCGCCTTCATCCATGAGGGTACCCATATCTCCTACAACCTGAGGTCCGTATTTCATCATTTCCGGAAGCGTATTCATCATATAATTCAGTTGAGATCCGCTTCCGAGTCCGAATGCCGGTGCTCCGATGCGCATGATAAGAGGAACGTGCCGACGGTCAGCCATTGAAATAGCCAGAACAACCGCGTGAAGGGTAGATACTGAGACGTCGTGAATTTCAAGCAGGTTTTCATGAGAAATGAGCATTGCATCATCAAGCGCCTGGTCGCCGATAAAGGTTACACCGCTTGCGGAACAGTCATCAACACGTCTCAGTATATCAACCGTAAGAGGTAATCCTAACCGTGCACGGTCTCCTTTCGTACCTTTGGATATAAATGGACGGAATAATTGTCTGACAGCGTTCAGATAGTCACGTTTGTCGGTTTCGATAAAAAAAGGATTGTCTTTGGTTTTATTTCCTATTTTTGTCAACGTTTCTATCCATTGATTTGTTGCCCCGCCGAAAAACTGTATCTCAACGGGCATTTTATTAGATTCGGTTCGAGTTAAACGAAGAATAGGATTACCATCTAATGAATCCTGATCGCCCTCTATGATTTTTGAAGCAGTCGGTACGTCAACTTTACGGTGTTTGCCGTCAGTGAGTACAAATTTATTCTGCGTACCCCACCGGAAAAAATCTTCCGCACTGAGTTTTGTTCCTGCAATGGGTTTTGTGAGTAAATCTCCAACGTATACGGCGACTTCTCCTTCCTTACCGGCTCCGTGCCATCCGTCAGGTATAGTGATGATATCGCCCCTTGGCGGAAATTTTACGCGTACTTTTGATTCAAACTCACGAACGAAGTATTCGACGATTTCTTCCGGGGTCATTGGCCGGAGCCCGTTATCAATCCGTTTTTCCGATCTATTTTCCGGTGATAGGCTCATACTGCTCCTTTTTCTGACATAAACTTTTTTCCGTGACCGACCTTCGTATTAACCGGTATTCTTTTTTTACAGAGCGGGCATTTTACTGCATCGAATGCTTCCGCCTTAATTACGCCAAGCGATATAAACGGTGCACCCACAACGTCCGCCGTAACATTTTTGGGGTCACGGTTAACCATGACACATACGGCAACAACCGTGCCGCCGGCAGCTTTTACGGTGTCTACAACCTTCCGTACAGAGCCACCCGTAGTGGTGAGATCTTCAACGACAAGCACACGCTTGCCCTTAACTAACCGGTCATACCCTCGGGTAAACACCTGGTTCTTTTTCTCATCCTTCTCGGTATATATACCAAGCACTTCCGTATGAGTAAGTTTTGAAAGCCAATGTGCGGTCCATTGGGATAATATGATGCCTCCCAAAGCAGGCGCCGCTACAACCTCTATGCGTTTATGAAGAAATTTCCCTGCGATGAGTTTGCCTATCGCCGAAGTTTCTTTCGTATGCGGATATACCGCATCCTTATTAATGTACACACTCCCGTGTTTGCCGGATGTGTAGACAAAATGATCATCAGTGAGTACCGCGCCCACTTTTTTCAATATATGAACAACGTCGTTTTTCATCACCGCCTAGAATACGCTAAATACCCTCAACGGTCAATAGCTTTGTTTCTGGACAAACGATATACTTAGCGCATGAAAAGCTTGGAGAAGAATATCGGTGAAACAATGATGCCCAATCAAAAAACCGGGCGTGAATTTCTTGTGAGATTTTTCATGAATAGTTATGGGTATTCATACAATTGCGGAATCTGCAATAAAACCGCAGTGTATCGTATGGAGATATATAATCATCTGTTTGAGCCTCAAGGATCTGAATATTATTGCATGGAGTGCACCCCGCCTATTCCGAGATCTGAAACGGATTAACTAAATCTCTCGGTATCGGTTGATTTCATCCCGGAGTTTTTGCGTTTCCTGCCGTGCTTCTCGGGCAAAATCAACCCCGGATGAGGCAAAAATAACGCTTCTGGACGCATTAATAACGGCACCAGCTCCGTGACTGTCAATCCCGGCGCGGACGGTTTTTTCAACATCACCGCCCTGAGCACCGATTCCGGGAATGAGTAACGGCATGTCTTTAACGATACGTCGTACAATTTTAAGCTCCTCTGGGTACGTTGCCCCGATAACGAGTGCGCAGTTATTATATATATTCCATTTTTTTACGACATTTTTAGCAACTATTTGGTAGAGCGGTTTGCTTCCGGCTGAAAGGTCCTGAAATTCTCCTGCGCCGGGGTTACTGGTACGGCAAAGTATGATAGTCCCCTTCTCTTTTCTATCTAAAAACGGCTGGACTGCCTCCCGGCCAAGATATGGGTGAAGTGTTATTGCATCTACTCCCAGATAATCATACGCAAACGTAACATATCCATTATTTGTACTGGCGATATCCGCGCGTTTTGCATCAAGAATGATCACGATGTCGGGATATTTTTTCAATAAATAATCACACGTCATTTTAAGTTCGTGGGTGCCCTGCTCACCGCGCGCTTCATAGAATGCACTGTTGGGTTTATATGCACATACAAAATCATGGGTAGCGTTAATAATTGTCTTGTTAAACTCAAACTGTGGGTATTTATATTTTTTTAGGGCTTTTGGAAGTTTGGCCATGTCACTATCCAGACCAACACATACTAGAGAATTTGTTTTTTTTATTCTGGTAGCAAGTTTGCGGTAAAACGTCATAGGTGAGTTAGTGGGCAGCGCCGACGATTTTTGTAAGATCAGCCAGACGCTCTGTTTTCATATACCTTCGTAAGCCCTCTTTGATTTCTTCAAATACTGCGTAGCCTTTAAAATATGTCGCGGATCCGACGCCTACGAGCGTTGCTCCCGCCATCATCATTTCAACAGTATCTTCCCACGATGCGATCCCTCCCATGCCGATAATCGGTATATCTACGGCTTCATAGATATCGTATACACAGCGGATTGCAATGGACTTAATGGCCGGCCCCGATAATCCGCCAACCTTATGACCCAATACCGGCCGTTTCTTTGCGATATCAATAACCATGCCCGGACCGACGGTATTAATTGCAGCAATTCCATCGGCTCCCGCGTCCTCGCACGCTTTCGCGATTCCAGCAATATCGGGAACATTGGGAGTTAGTTTTGCAATTACAGGGATTTTTCCTGCGACTTTTTTCACGGCACGTACTGCGGCCGCAGCAGATTCCTGGCCGGTTCCGAGAGACTTTCCGAATTCATCATCAACGTTTGGGCAACTTAAATTTAACTCAAGGATTGCGGGTTCCAGCGGGCACAGCTCCTGCGCCAGCCGGGTAAAATCTTTTAACTTGATGGCGAAAACACTCACGATCACCGGAACAGGTGAGATCGTCAGAAATTCTTTGATCAGCCGCTTCCCTTTCTGTATACCGGGGCCACGTAGTCCTACGGAATTCAGAATGCCCCGGTCATCTTTCGAGACACGTATAACGCGGGGGAAAGGATGGCCGGGCCTCGGCTCTATGGTGAGTGATTTTGTCGTGACACCGCCTGCGCCGGCTTTAATTGCCCTTGTATGATCCGCCGGAATTTCCTGGGCAATGCCGGAGGGAAGCACTAAGGGATTTGGAAAGGATATCCCGCAGAATTGAACTTCAAGACCGGCAAGGCGGGTTGTTTTACTCATACCGGCGTTCCTTTTTCGGATACTTTCGTCCGTTCGGATAGATGAGACAGGAGTGTTTCAGCAACAACTACGTCCGTAACGAGTGTTGTGCCGGTTTCCGTTGCAGTTTGCCGGATAAACATGCCGTCTGTATGTTCATGCACGGATCTATCGGGGTTTGTCGGTACGTTAATGATAAGATCAAACATGTCATTCCGTAACAGATCGCTCAGGTTCGGTGATCCTTTTTCACTTATTTTAAATACACGCGTTGACGGCACACCATGACGTTCTAAGAACGTATGGGTACTGTCGGTTGCATAAAACACATGTCCATCACTTCTGATACGCTTGATGTACGGAAATAAACGTTTTTTGTTCTGATCCTTTCCGATTGATAAAAGGACAGTCTTCCGGTGTTGGACCATCGGGAGCATACCGCGTTTGGATATATCCCAATCGCCGGTTTGTGTGTTTAATAAACTAAAGAGTGAACATTCACGGATATCAGAACGTCCGAGGATGAATTGAATAATGCGTTCATTACCGATCCCGTACCCGGCATGCGGAAGCGTTTTTTTCGATAAAATCATCCCTTCAGTGTACCAACGGAAATCGTTGTACGTTCCCCCGCGCTGTTCGTGAAGTTTGTACATCGTTGATGTCAGCAGCCGAACCAGGAGTTTTACACCATCGTGTTCACGGACCGCCGCACCGACGGATTCTCCTGAGTATGGAAATATGCAGTCTGCAGATAGTACCACCCGCGGGTCCTTCTCCGACACTTTCATGTTAAAGAATTTTATTTCCTTCGGATACCGCATTATAAAGACCGGAGACCAATCTGTAACCGATCGCCCGTATCCTTTGGTTTTGGCATTCATAAGCTCAATAATTTTTTGCTCATGGTCGGCTTCTAAATCGTCACCGAATTCAAGCGCCGGGTATCCATGCTGCCGCAACAGTTCAACCGCGTCCGAATACAAGATCCGTAAGTACGGACGGGCAATAATTTCTAAAAGCGTTCCCACATCCCGCTTATAAAATCCGGTGAGGGCCTTTTTATTTTCCTGTGCGACCGATCGGATCATCGCTTTCGTTGCCGATTCAATATGAGTGAGCAGGAGTTCATACATTTTTTCTTCATCGTACGAATCACGTGTCATTTTACCGAACGAACAGTCAAATTCCTCCTCTGTAAGACGGAATTGCCTCAAATGACGTTCGTCTTCGAGTTCTTCATCCCGTCCGCTATGGATAATGGTATAGACGCCGTGATTACTTTGTAATGCCTGCTCAAGTGCAAGCTGGCCGGTCTGCGTGAAAAAAAGCGGGAGATTAAGATTGTTCCCCACCTTAAAAAGGGTATCAACATTTTCGCACGCACCGGTTATACCGACGATTTCCGGAACGTCCGCATACTGGAGACCCGCTTTTTTGTAATGTGCAATGGTGCCGTAAAACACGGACGACGCAATGCCCACCAGGTTTGCCAAATGCTCCGTATCAAAGATTTTTTCTTTCATAGCACTTCTCATTAAAAAAGGACCCCGAAGGCCCCTTCAATATTTCTCAGTAAAAAAACTAACCCAGTTATTCATCTTTTTATGCGTCCCTGGGAATATAGTCTAGTGAAACTTATGATGATGTGTCAAGAGTGAGTTTTTCGGCGTAAACCGGGGGATCGTTTTACACGGGGTTTAAACAGGGCATAAAAAATATCACCCTTGGTGACCATGCCTACCACAACACCCCCTTCTGTTACAACCGGCATCTGGTTAATGCGCCGCACAATCATACGGGAAAGCGCACGCAAAACAGGTGTATCTTCATGAGCATACACGACGTGTGTGCGCATGAGATCCGCTACCTTTAAACTAGAAAATTCGGCTACTTTACGCTCCATATCCTCAAGATCCGGAAATTCATCGCTGGAGGTAAACAAATCTCTGTAATCAGGAAACAACTTTTCTAAAAGCTCTTCGCGTGTGAGGATACCGACTAGTATTTTCTTTTTGTTAATAACGGGAAGCGCGTGAATTTTCTTTTTAAATATGCATTTCCATATTTCATGAAATGAATCTGTCGGGGATACGCTAACGGTAGATACGCTCATCACGTCTTTTACTTTCATACGGTGGAGCCAGTGTAGCGCGCACTCGTATGTCTGTCAAACCGGTAGGGTAGGTCGGGCTCGTCTTTTATGAAGAACTTTCAATTCCAACACGGAACGGCGAAGCAGTGACTGGGCTGCGGAGAGATCGACTCCCGTAACATGTTTTGCAAGCGCTTCTTTAGCCGCAGCTTGTGCTTTCTTTATCTCCGCCTCATTGAGTTCATGGGCGTGATATGCGCTGGTAACCAGTATGGAAACACCGGACTTGGTTACCTCCATAAACCCGCTGCCGATAGCCAAAAAATATTCCTTTGATGATGCGGTAATTTTAATTTCCCCTTCTGTCAGTGCACTGAAGAGCGGTTCATGGAGAGCCAATACGCCGACCAAACCGTTTACCGTAGGCACCATAACGGAATCGACGTCTTCCGAGAATGCTTTACGCTGGGGAGTGATGATTTCCAGTCTGAATGAGCGCATATAAATAATATGAATTATTTAACTTCATCAATCGAACCGACCATGAAAAAGGCCTGTTCGGTTTTGCTATCGTGCTTTCCATCAAGTATTTCTTTAAAACCGCGGATTGTTTCTTTCAGCGGTACGTATTTACCGGCACGCGCCGTAAATGTTTCGGCGACAAACATGGGTTGCGTAAGGAACCGCTGGATTTTCCGTGCGCGTGTAACGACGAGTTTGTCTTCATCACTTAACTCTTCCATACCCAAAATGGCAATAATATCCTGCAGATCCTTATAACGCTGCAGTATCTTTTGCACTCCGCGTGCCACATTATAATGTTCTTCTCCGACAACATTCGGTTCGAGTATCCGTGAATTGGAAGATAAGGGGTCCACAGCTGGAAACAACCCCTGTTCTGCAATGGATCGCTCAAGTGAAATCGTGCTATCCAAATGGGCAAATGTTGCCACAGGCGCCGGATCCGTATAGTCATCTGCCGGTACGTATACGGCCTGGACCGACGTAATTGACCCTTTTTTCGTTGACGTGATGCGCTCCTGCAGTGCTCCCATTTCTGATGCTAACGTCGGCTGGTATCCTACGGCCGAAGGAATTCGTCCCAGAAGTGCGGACACTTCGCTTCCTGCCTGTGCAAACCGGAAAATATTATCAATGAAAAGAAGCACATCCTGCCCTTCCTCGTCGCGGAAATATTCCGCCATAGTCAGGCCGGTTAATGCCACCCGCAGCCGTGCGCCCGGAGGCTCGTTCATTTGCCCGAAGACCATTGCAGTTTTATTGATAACCCCCGATTCTTTCATCTCCCGCCATAAATCATTTCCTTCACGGGACCGTTCTCCCACGCCTGCAAATACGGAAACCCCGCCGTGTACTTCGGCAACGTTGTGAATAAGTTCCTGTATGATAACGGTTTTACCCACACCCGCACCGCCGAAAATTGCGACTTTACCCCCCTTTACAAACGGAGCGATAAGGTCAATGACCTTGATGCCGGTTTCCAAAACCTCGCGGCTAGCGGCCTGTGCAGTCAATGGCGGTGCGTCACGGTGGATAGGATACGTTTTGGTAGTTGTAATCGGCCCCAGAGTATCGATTGTTTCTCCGATGACGTTAAAAAGTCTTCCGAGTGTCTTTTTTCCGACGGGTACGCGGATGGGGCTGCCGGTCGAAATAACACTGTCGCCGCGTTTCAGTCCGTCTGTCGGTCCGAGTGCCACAGCCCGTACTCTGCCGTCTCCTAAATGGGCGGCAACTTCCAATACAAGAATTTTGCCCGGCTCGGCACTTTGAACATGCAGGGCATCATAGATAAGAGGTATATGTTCTTCGCCAAACTGAACATCGACGACTGCGCCGATAATCTGAACTATAGTGCCGCGGTGTTCAATTGTTTTTTTCATATTGTTTCTCCTTTTAGTAAATTATTCAGAGGCTAGCCTCGCTGTTACAATATCGGATATTTCGTACGTAATTTTTTCCTGTCTGGCTTTGTTATACACAAGGGTTAACTCTTCCATAAACGACATTGCGTTATCGGTCGCGTTGCGCATTGCTACCATCCGTGCACTGTGTTCGCTTGCATCCGCCTGCAGGACCGCATCACGCACCTGATTCTCCAGGTAATGTGGTAATAGCTCGTTAAAAACTTCTCCGATATTCGGCTCAATGAGAAATTCCGGCCCTTTTATTTCTTCTTCTTCGCCGGTCAGCGTGAGGGGTAACAATGTTTTTTTACGCGGAATTTGCTTTAGCGCTGAAACGAATTCGTTATAGACAATATCAACGCTCGCGACCGTCCCGGTTAAGAATGCATCTGTCAAAAGCTGAGTGAGGGCAGGGACGCTGTCAATAAACGGTATTTTCTCGGAAAAATCAGCTTTCAGTACCCCATGCATCTGCGTAATAAAGATAGTCCCCTTTTTACCTAAACTTACAAACTCCAGATTATTAAAGGTAGGGTATTCCTTCATTAAAGAACGGAATAAGGTTATATTTAAACCTCCGCACAATCCTTTATTGGTAGAAATAAGGATGACGAGATGTTTTTTCGTATCGGCCAGCGGAGCTCGCAGCAGCGGGTGATTCGTGATATCTGTGCGTGATGCAAGCGTAAATACCATATCGCGTATTTTTTGCGCATAGAGCTTGCCCGCAATTGCCTGTTGTTGGGCTTTACGCATTTTAGATGCGGCTACAAGTTCCATAGCTTTCGTAATCTGGGCTATGTTTTTTGCAGACTTAATACGGTTTTTGATTAAACGGATGTTTGCCATATCAGGTAAATCCTTTTTTAAAGGTTGTGACTGCCTCTTTGAGCTGTGATTCGATTGCCGGCGTCATAATTTTCTCCTTGACGATTGCGGACATAGTTTTCTTATACCGCAAACCCAGAAATGCTAAAAATTCTTTCTCAAACGTACTGATTTTTGCCACGGGAATGTCATCCAGATATCCTGCCGTTCCGGCCCAGATGCTTGCAATCTGTTCCTCGACAGGCATGGGAACAAATACGCCTTGTTTCAGAAGTTCCATCATGCGGCTCCCCCGTTCGATCTGTTTTTTAGTCGCTTCATCAACATCCGATGAAAATTGAACAAATGCAGCGAGTGACCGGTACTGGGCAAGATCGAGTTTCAGCGTCCCGGCTACCTTTTTCATTGCTTTTATCTGTGCCTCTCCCCCGACACGGGAAACGGAAATACCGACATTAATTGCCGGACGCTGACCCGCGTTAAAAAGGTCGGATTCCAAAAACAACTGCCCGTCGGTAATGGAAATAACATTTGTCGGAATATAGGCGGACATATCGTTTGCCTGTGTTTCTATAATAGGAAGAGCGGTAAGAGATCCGCCACCGTGTTTCTCGTCCAGACGGCATGCACGCTCCAACAGACGGCTATGGAGATAAAATACATCTCCAGGATATGCTTCGCGGCCTGAGGGTCTTCGTAAAATAAGTGATATCTGGCGGTACGCCCACGCGTGCTTGCTTAAGTCATCATAAATGATGAGTGCGTCGCGCCCCTGGTCCATAAAATATTCACCCATCGCGCATCCTGCATACGGTGCAAGATATTGGTACGCGGCGGAATCGTTTGCCGATGCCGAAACAACGATCGTATGCTCAAGGGCCCCGTGTTCGGTCAAATCGCGGATAACCTGAGCAATACGGGAGGTTTTTTGTCCGATGGCTACGTAAATACAAATGACGTTTTCTTTCTTCTGATTGATAATCGTATCAACGACTATGGATGTTTTTCCGGTATTCCGGTCACCGATAATGAGCTCCCGTTGTCCGCGGCCGATCGGAATCATGGCGTCTATGGCTTTAATTCCTGTCTGGATGGGCGTTTGGACCTTCCGGCGGCTGGTAACCGACGGGGCCACCTTTTCAATCGGATAGAGAGTTTTGGATTTTATTTCATGTCCGCCGTCCAACGGTTCTCCGATCGGATTGACAACGCGGCCCAAAAACGACTCCCCGACGGGCATGGACAGAAGTTTACCTGTGGCTGTTACCTCGTCCCCTTCCTTAATCGAAAGGTAATCGCCCAGAACAATAACGCCCACGACATCTTCCTCGAGATTAATAGCAAGGCCCGCAACGCCGCTTTCAAACTGAACCCGTTCCATGAGGGCTACCTGCTGGAGGCCGGAGACGCGTGCGACACCGTCTGCAACAGCTATAACGTGCCCTATTCGGGCAGCCCGCACCTCGGGTTCGTACTGCGTTATTTTTTTTACTAATTCGTCGGCAATATCCTGGGTATAATCGTTTTTCATATTTATGTAACTGACCGCGCAATGTCGGCTATTTGACTTGTGAGACTGGAATCAACGATCCAGTCTGCTACCTGAATCTGAATGCCTCCGATAAGAGATGTATCTATTCCATACGCACATGTGACAGAGTGCCCCAACAGCTTACCAAGAACAGTTTCAATACGTTCCTTTTCCGGCCCAAGCAGCCCAACTGCGCTTTTCACCTGTGCGTTGTTTTCGCGCCGCGCTGCGGCTGTTACCTTCGTCAGAAGCGACGTAACACGCGGCGCGACATTTTTTGCGCGCGCATCGCTTCTCACGAAGCTCGCGACTTCGTCTATAAAACCGCGTGCATCTTTTGAAAGCGTCTTCATGCGTTAACCTTTTCCAATTCTTTCAGGTGTTTTTGAATCAACTTATGCTGATCGGCTGGCGTTAGCACCTGTGACAATAACTGTTTAGTCATAGCCTGGGCTATATCCACTGCGGCCCTCCGCACATCCTTCTGCATACCTGCGCGAAGCTCAACGACATCTTCTTTCCCCTTTTCTATGATGTCCTGAGAGGCCTTGTGTGCAGATTCCACTATCTCTTTCGCCTGCGCATCTGCCTCCTTTTTTCCGGCTTCCACTATATTTCTCGCTTCTTTACGCGCCTCATCCAATAATTTTTCTTTACGTACGTTTAACTTTTCTTCCTCCAGCCGCATCTTTTCCGTCAGTTCAAGGCCGGCTGTAATTTCTTTTTTCCTCTTTTCCAGCATGCCAAGGATCGGCTTATAGAGAAGCTTCGAGAGCACGAAAAATATGATTAAAAAATTGACTATTTGAGCCAAAAGCAAATTCGGCTCAATTCCTAACTGCTCCATAACGGTATCCTTTCATGGGTCGCCCCTTTACACGAATTTGATAATCAGCCCTGCTACCAGCGAATAAATAGCGATAGCTTCAGCAAATGCCAACCCCAAAATCATCGTGGTGCGTATACCATCTGCGGCTTCAGGATTTCGGCCGATGGCTTCCATCGCTTTAGCGGCGAGCATTCCGATTGCAAGTGCCGGCATAAAACCGCCGACTGAAACCGTAATACCCGTCATAATAAGTTTAACTGTATTTTGATCCATAACTACTCACCTCCTTTACTCAGGCCGCGTGCTTGGCGTGTTCTTCCGCTCCATGCGAAACCGCGACATTTAAAAATGCAGCCGTCAACATCGAAAATACCAACGCCTGGATAAACCCGACGAACAACTCGAGAGCCATAAACGGCAGGGGTACGATAAACGGTATAAGAAACGCCATAACCGTCAAAAGCACTTCGCCGGCAAAAATATTGCCGAACAACCGGAACGCAAACGACACGATGTCTGCTAGTTGAGAAATGATTTCCAGGAACCCCAGGAAGAAATCAATGGGACCTTTGAAATTTATATATCGTGTACTGTAATGGAACCCGAGCGTTTTAAATCCGAAATATTGGATTGCGACAATAGATATGATAGCAAGAGCAAGTGTCATGTTTAAGTCCGCATTCGGGCCCCGCAGGAGCGGTACGAATTTCGGAGCGCTATTGGGAACGGGCTGTTCGGGCGTAAGTTGTTCCGGAGACGTGGTCACCGTACCGGTTACTGCCGTTTCCGTCTGCTCATGCACTTTTTCCGTTTCAAAAAACCCTATCGTTCCGACACCGGGTAATAGTCCGAACCAGTTTGCAGTGACAATAAAAAGGAAAAACGATGCGATCAGCGGGAAAAACTGTTTGATATGCTTACCGGCTACCGACGTAAAGAAATCATAGAAACCGCCGACTATCATTTCAGCGATCGACTGAATGCCATGCGGCACCAGCGTCATATTACGGGTGGCTGCAAGAGAGAATACCAGTAAAATTGCCATAACAATCCACGTCGATAATAACGAATTGGTAATAGGCAATCCGAAAACGGAACCGATTTTTTCCGCTGCTAAAGATATTTGCGGCATAGTATTACTTCTTCTGTTTTTGCAAAACCCGTTGTATCACGCGAACAAATGCTGTTATCGACAGGACTAGTCCGCTCATAAGTCCTATCATCGTCCCCTTAGGATAGAGTCCGAATTTTTGATCAATAAGCGAACCAAGAATTGCGCCTCCTGCAACCGGAATTGCGATGACATATCCTATTTGTCCGGCCAATCCCAGGTAGTACCACGCATCATCCGATTCTTTACTCCGGCGTTTCGGGCGGTTTTTTGCTCCCTTAAACCCTTCTTTCAGCGTAATATCGTATTGTTCGACCACACGAAACCCCTCGTCCTTATTCTATCACAAGGGTACCCAAATTTTAGGGAATACGCGGGTATAATGTCAACATCTTTCTTTTTACGCGACCGTACGGTATAATAAAAGATTACTAACACTCCCCTAGACAAGCGATTTTACGTCATCAGCTAAAATTGTCAGGCGATCCTCTTTTTGATCAAGTTTCCCCGTAAGTTCAACCACACGGTCCGGTTTCCATAAATCAGACGTCAACGCATAAATTTTTGGGAATACAACAACCTCGATCGTTCCGGTCAGGTCTTCGAGCTTCGCAAAAGCCATTTCATGGTTTCCGGCACGGGTTACGATCTTTTTAACGCTGACAATAATCCCCGCTACAAGTACCCGTTCTCCGATCCGTTCGGACGAAAGTTGGGTAAGCGGTATGAATGATTTTGCCGCCAATACTTTCCGGTGCGGCTCCAGAGGATGTGTAGTAAGATAAAAACCGAGCAATTCCTTTTCAAATCCGAGCAGCTCCGATTGGGATAGTTCAGGAATATCTCTCAGAGCGTCAGAAAAAACCTGAGCCGCATCATCATCCGCAAATAAGCCAACCTGTCCGGACGCGACAGTCCTTTTATGTTTATGGGACTGTTCCAGAAGTTGGGTGAACCCGGACAGCATGGAAGACCGTGACCCGAAGGCGTCCATTGCGCCGGTTTTAATAAGGCTTTCAAACGTTTTCTTGTTAACTTTAGACGTGTCAACGCGGGACACGACATCAGACAGGCTCACAAACCGTGAGGCCTTGCGGGCCGAGAGAATGCATTCTATCGCAGCGGTACCTACATTTTTAACGGCAGACAATCCGAAACGTATCTTACCGTCTTCGATCGTAAATTCTACATCCGACGTGTTGATATCAGGCGGGAGGAGCGTCAATCCTGTCCGTCTGCATTCGGCCACCATGCTTGCGATACGTTCATCCCGCGCCGGTCCGGTATTTGCCCTGGATTCGGCTGTTAATACTGCCGTCATAAACTCAACAGGATAATTTGCTTTCAAATAAGCGGTCTCGTAGGCAATGGTTGCGTAGCATGCTGCATGTGCTTTATTGAATCCGTACCCCGCGAACGGCTCGATAAGGTTAAATATGTCTTCTGCTTTCGGGCGTGTCATGCCGTTCTTTACGCATCCTTCAATAAATTTTTCCTTCTGTTTTTTCATTTCCGTCGGAATTTTCTTCCCGACAGCTTTCCGCAGCTTGTCCGCATCCCCCCAGGAATATCCGGCAAGCGTGATGGCTGTTAAGAGGACGTCGTCCTGGTACGCGATAATACCGTACGACTGTTTCAATACATCCTTCAGTCTCGGATCGGGATACGTGATAGCTGAAGGATTGTGTTTTCTCTTGATAAACTCGGGTATTGTTTGCATTGGACCGGGCCGAAAGAGGGCAACCATAGCCATGACATCAAAAATGTTCGTCGGTCTGAGTTCTTTAATATACCTGCGCATACCGGCCGACTCCAGTTGGAATACCCCCGTCGTTTCCCCGCTTGCGAGCATCTGATAGGCCTTTTTGTTATCGAGAGGAATTTTTTCCAGATTAATGACTTCTCCCCGGACATCTTTAATAAACTTGAGAGCCTGCGACATAATCGTAAGGTTCCGGAGACCAAGAAAGTCCATTTTAAGAAGTCCCACGCCGTCTTCCCCGACGGTATACATGTCGTATTGGGTAATAACCCGTTCTCCCTTGGATTCGCGCTGGAGCGGTGTATATTCCACCAACGGCTTATCTGCAATGACGACACCCGCGGCATGCACCGATGCGTGACGGGCAACACCCTCAAGTTTCCTTGCAACATCTAATAGGCGTTTCGTTTCGGGTTCTGTTTTATACGCGAGGGCAAGCTCGGCGGATTGTTCAAGGGCTTTATCTATCGTCATTGGCCCGCCCTGGAAACCTGCGGGAATCATTTTGCTTATCCTATCCGGCCCGGCATACGGCATGCCAAGGGCGCGTCCGGCATCCCTGATTGCCCCCCGCGCTTCCATAGTGCCGAACGTAATAATCTGGGCAACTTTATCGGTGCCGTACCGCGCGGTTACGTAGGCGATTACCTCGTCTCTCCGGTCATCTTCGAAATCAAGGTCAATATCGGGCGGGCTCGGACGGGAGGGATTCAGGAAACGTTCAAACGGAAGATTAAAATATAGCGGATTAAGACCCGTGATATTCAAAATGTACGAAATGACCGATCCCGCGGCTGACCCGCGGCCCGGGCCGACAGCAATGCCGTTGTTTTTTGCCCAGTTGACAAAATCCTGAACAATAAGGAAATATGTAGAATATCCCTTGGCGTTAATGATCCCTAATTCATAGCTGATACGGTCCTTGATTACCCCTGTCAGCGTCGGGAATTTTATTTTTGTCCGGTCCGCGACCATTTTTTCTAAATGCTGGGCCGGGGATTCTCCGTTTTCCAGCGGATAATGGGGCAATATCCACTTTCCAACGGATAGCGTCACATCGCACATTTCTGCAATTTTCACCGTATTGGTAATCGCTTCCGGGTACTGGATAAACAGACCTTTCATTTCATCGGGGCTGCGCATATAAAAATCCGGTGATTCTATCATGGAAAGAGGCCGGTTTTTTTCCAAAATTGTATGCTGTGTCTGCACGCACAGTAATATTTCCTGCGCCTCCGCGTCACCGGGATCGACATAATGAATATCATTGGTAGCAACGAGTGGCAACCCAAGATTCCGCGATAACGTTACGAGCTTCCCGTTAACATCGTCGATAAGCGGAATGTGCGGATGCTTTTGAAGTTCAATATAATAATGATCCGGTCCGAACAGTTTAGCGTACTGCGTTGCGACTTGTTCCGCTTCCTTGACTTTCCCCTCATTGAGAAGCTGTGCGACTTGTCCCCGCAGACATCCGCTGGTGCAAATGAGACCTTCATGATGTTCGTTGAGCAATTCCCAGTCAATACGGGGTTTGTAATAATATCCCTCGAGATGCGCATGTGTTACCAGCTTCATGAGATTTCTGTAGCCAGTCTCGTTTTTTGCCAGAAGAATAAGGTGGTATGGCTCAGAATCGATTTTTCCCTCTTTATTAAAACGGCTCCGTTTCGCTACATAGGTTTCAACGCCGATAATGGGTTTGATGCCTGCGGCTTTCGCCTTGAGATAAAATTTAAATGATCCGTACATCGCTCCGTGATCGGTCAGGCCCAACGCGTCCATACCGAACGATTTGGCCCGCTCGATAAGATGATCCAGTTTTCCCAGACCATCCAGAAGCGAAAACTCACTATGCGTGTGAAGATGAACAAAATCAGACATACATTATTTTGGAGATGTACGGTTTTTGTCCGTCTCTGTCATGTTATACCTCCATTCAACTAAAGAGGTACCGGGTGTTTTTTTTGCCTGATACATGGCTGCATCCGCTCTATTCAATAACGTTTCGGCATCCAGTTTTTCGCCTCGTTCTAAGTGTGCTACACCTAAACTCACGCAGAGATTTTTATATCGTATATCTTCCGCAGTTTTTTCTGTAAAAAATTGTTTTGCTCTCTTCATAATTTCATTTGCAGAATCACGGGACGGATTTTCAAGAAGATCAACAAATTCATCCCCACCGTATCGTCCGAATCCTTCGTATTTGCGTGTATGTTTTCCCATGTATTGTGCAAACCCGATCAAAACTTCATCACCCTCCAGATGTCCGTATGTGTCATTAAAATCTTTAAATTTATCAACATCCATCACTAAAACTGCGTACGAGGTACCAAGACGGTTATGTTGTTCAACGGCTTCCTCAACTCTCCTGCTGATTCCTTTCTTGTTTAATACTTTTGTTAAGTCATCGATTTCGACTAGTTTTCTCGTGTCTTCGGTTTTTGATGCCTGTGAGGTAAGAATGTAATCGTGGCTTCGTGCGTCCAGTTCTTTTATAGCGTTGCGCTTAAGATAATAGTTGTCGGGTGAAACATATCCGGCAGATTCAAGAATGGTAATTGCCTCCTCTTGGGCGACGAGGGGGTTGCGGATTCTCCCTTTATTCGGGCCTTTAAGCAGTACTGCCTTTGACTGTTTTAAAATCTGAGGAATTTCCGTTTTTATTTCCGTCATATAATTGAAATGATTTTCCGTCTGATATCCTGTGGATTTCCTTTCCCTTTCAGCGCTTTCATGACCATACCGACTAAAAACATCACGGCCTGCTCTTTACCTTTTTTGTAATCACCTACGGCTTTCGGATTTGCCTCGATAACCTGTTGTATCATATTTTTTAACTCTGCGTCAGATACTGATGAGATTGTTGACGCTTTGATAATTGATCGGACAAGTTGAGCAGGCAATATTTCTCCGATATTTATTTTTTTATTAATAATCCAGTTGGCAATTTTCTTTGGCCGGTACGGCGCCTAATTTCATACTTTCGTCAAAATAATCTGCCATTTCCCTGGTATCTATGAGTATTCCCGTATCATATGCATTCAGCGAGTAATCTTTCATGAACCGCTTATATTTTGCCTCCGGTAGTTCAGGAAGCATGGCTTTAATCTCAGTAACGTACGTACTGGTCCAGCGCATTGGGGGAATATCCGGTTCCGGGAAATAACGGTAGTCATCAGCGGATTCTTTTACCCGCTGCGACACCGTTTTATTTTGCCCCTCCATCCAGCCGCGCGTTTCCTGAACGGGAATTTTTCCGTCTTCTAAAATTTCTATATGTCTTTTTACTTCATACTCTATTGCTTTTTTGACGAAATTAAATGAGTTAATGTTTTTTACCTCGACTTTGTAGTCGGGCAAATCTTTTGACCCGACTATCCGTACGGAAATATTGGGCTCCAGGCGCATGGAACCTTTTTCCATGTCCGCATCGGAAATCCCCAGATACCGTACGATCTGATACAGTTTTTTTAAAAACGCTTTTGCCTGTTCACCGCTTCGTATATCCGGTTCAGTTACGATCTCAACGAGCGGTACCCCGCTTCGGTTAAAATCCACGAGCGTCACTTTCGTACCGTTGACGTTCGTATGAAGAAGTTTGCCGGTATCCTCTTCAAGGTGGACGCGGTGAATGCGGATTGCGCCTTGCGGAGTATCCACAACACCGTTTACGGCCATCGGCTGGTCATATTGGGAAATCTGATACCCTTTCGGTAAGTCCGGGTAAAAATAATTTTTCCGGTCAAACTTGCTGGTTTCGGGAATCCCGCATCCGAGTGCGAGTCCGAGCTTTATCGTCCATTCGATCGCTTTTTTGTTCGGTACAGGGAGTCCTCCCGGCATCCCGAGGCACACCGGACATGTTTGTGAATTAGGCTTTTTGGCAAAATGGTCGGCCGGGCACCCGCAGAACATCTTGGTTTGTGTGCCCAGCTCAACATGTATTTCCATCCCGATGACCGGCTCGTACTGCATAATTAAATATTATTTATGTATCCAGGGATTCCATTTTGTTGCCTGTTCAAATGCGTATGCTGCGGTAATCATTTTTTCTTCCTGCCAATAATTAGCCATAATATTGAGACCGAGATATAAATTCGTTTCGGGATCACGGTGGCATGGCACGCTTATACCGGGCAAACCGGAAATGGAGCTGGGCTCCAATAATATATCCTCAAGCTCTCCGTACATTGGATTATTTTTTGTTGCTCCCAGTTTTTGCGCATAGCCCGGACTGGACGGGGCTATTAAAATATCGTACTGCTCAAACAATTCCTGGTAATTTCTGATATATAAACTGCGTACTTTTTGCGCTGTGATGTAATAACGGTCTGCATAACCCTTAGACAGCGTAAATGTCCCCAGCATTATCCGGCGTTTCGCTTCATCGCCGAAAAATGATCTGTCGTTGCCGTACCGTATCCCATCGAAGCGCGCCAGGTTACTGCTCACTTCGCTCCGCTGGGCTACCGTATAGGCGGCTACGGCAAATTCAGGGTCGAATATATGACTCTTCAGCGGTTTTTTACTTACCGGTACGATATCTACTGATGCTCCAAGCCGCTGGAATTCTTTGCCAGCCGCAATAACGGCTTTGGCAGCCTCTGAACTCTTTAATTTTTCGTGATCCGTATAGCACAACCCGATCCTCATTTTTTTTACCCCATTTTTTATTCCTTTGGTAAAATCCGGCACGGGAACCGGCGATGTTGTGGCATCATAGTTGTCCTGTCCGGCAATTATGTTCAGAAGTGCTGCACAGTCTTCTACGGTCTTTCCGATTGTTCCCGGCGTATCTGTTGACGAAGCCATAGCAACAACACCTGCACGGCTTACGCGGCCGTAGGTTGGCTTCAGGCCCACGACTCCGCACCACGATGCCGGCTGTCGGATAGACCCCGCGGTTTCACTGCCGATGGCTGCAAGACAAAGGTCTGCGGCTACTGCCGCTGCACTGCCGCCGCTGGATCCGCCCGGCAGGTACTGCGGGTTCCTCGGATTTTTCGTCGGGCCAAAATCGGATGTTTCGGTGCTGCTGCCATGCGCCCACGCATCCATATTCGATTTCCCCACAACGATGCCGCCGGCTTGTTTCAACCGTAAAATGACCGTTGCATCAAACGGCGGTATAAAATTTTTTAATACGTTTGATCCGGCCGTTGTTTTCATACCTTGGGTTAAAAAGTTATCTTTCACGGCTACCGGTACTCCGGCCAGAGGTTTTGCGGATTGTTTCTCTGCTTCTGCCACGGCTGTATTGTTCCGTGTCAGGTAAATATTAAATTCAGCGTTTTTTTCCGCTATAGCATCATCAACATCGCGGTACAGCTCGACCGCGGAGATCTCTTTATGCTGCAATTTTTCAATTGCCTCTTTGAGAGTTAAAACATTGAGTTTCATGGTTAATCGTCCTCAAGAATCTGGTCAACGACAAAATATCCGTTGTGTTTACGCGGTGCGTTTGCAAGAGCCTGGTCCTGGGTAAACTGCCTGACCCCGTCTATTTCGTCTTCCCGAAATATGTTTTCCAGTCCCGTAACCTGACTTGTCGGTGTCACGCCTTTTACCTCAACGGAAAAGAGTGTATCAACAACTTTTATCGTCGTATTGAATCCTTCTGCGAGTGCTGCCTCCTCTCGGATTGTGACGGGAATATTGGCAAGCTTGGCAATTTTGTGGACGGTATCTTTCGAAAACTTTTTTGAATGTATCGGAGCCATAATCAAGGACATTGTAGCTGTTTTTTTGTGAAAAGACCAGAGAATGTCCTTAGATATCAGTAAAGTAACGCGTGATTTCCCAGTCCGTGACATGACGCCGGAACGCGTTCCATTCTTCGCGTTTGGCCTGCATATATCTTCCCCAGGTATAACTGCCGAACGTCTCACGTACAATTTTTCCTTTTTGTATTTCCTCCAATGCTTCGCCCAAGCTTGCCGGCAGTTTACCGACACCCTGCGCTTCAAGCTTCGCGTCGTCAAACTCAAACACATTTTCTTCAACCGGTACAGGCGCTCTCATATGTTTCTTTATTCCGTCCAGCCCTGCACGCAGTAGCACGGCAAACGTGAGATATGGACTGGCAGACGGATCGGGACACCGGATTTCCAGTCTGGTTCCGGCAGCTTCCGTCCCTTTAGACATTTTCGGTACTCGTATAAGAGCCGACCGGTTAATCCTGGCCCAGCTGATATATGCAGGAGCCTCAAAACCCGGTGTTAACCGTTTATATGAATTCACGGTTGGTGCGAATACCCCTGCCATTTCCTTGGCATGCGAGAGCTGTCCGGCCAAAAATTCGTACGCCACGCGCGAAATACCGTATTTGTCTTTTGGCTCATAAAATGCATTTTTGACGCCTTTCCATAAGCTTTGGTGCGTGTGCATACCGCTGCCATTAACTCCGAAAAACGGTTTTGGCATAAATGTCGCATGATAATTAAAACTGAACGCAATGAATTTTGCCGCCATTTTGAGTGTGATGGTATTATCAGCGGTTTTGAGGGCGTCATCATATTTAATATCAATCTCATGCTGATTGTCCGCCACCTCATGTGTGCTGGTTTCGGACTGTATACCCATACTATCGAGCGCTTCCATAATTCTGCGCTTGATCGTATATGCTTCATCCATGATAAGCGTAAAGTAATACCCGTTTCCCCTCGTGGCCCTACGGATTTCGCCTGTTTCCCTGTCTCTTGGTAAGAGAAAAAACTCACATTCAGGACCGGTAAAATACGTGAATCCCAATGATTTTGCTTCTGCAATTGCACGTTTTAATATTTGTCTCGGATCGCCCTCAAACGGTTCATGATTAGGGGTATACACATCACATATCAGTCTTGCCACCCGTCCGGTATCTCCTTTATTGCGCCAGGGGAGGAGCGCATACGTTGTTTCGTCCGGTACGAGATACATGTCCGATTCATGAATGCGGGCAAACCCTTCTATAGACGATCCGTCTATCCAGACGCCTTTCGTTAGTGCATCTTCCAGATTGTAAACGGGAATAGTTGAACTTTTTACGTTTCCTAAAAAATCGTTAAACTGTAAATCAATAAACGTGACGGTATCACGTTTTGCTTTCCGGAGAATCCCGCGTACGGTATTTTTCGGTTTGTCCGTCATGTTCAATATCCTAGAGAGATTTATTACGGGTGTCAATGCCGGGTTTACACGGTGACTATTGCTTTTTACGTAAATATTTCATACGGTAATGCTATGCAGAAATACCAGAGCGTATTTGTACGGATGATTGATGAGAATAAAGAACTTTTTGATAATTTCACACAGGTTCATGAGGCGTTTGTGCTTAATCCCGATGCCAATAAAACCCGGTTTAATCAGGTCGGCTCCGAAGTATTGGACATCATCCGTGAGTATGAACGGATTCTCTGCGGTAAGACCGAATCCGGCCAATACGGCAAATTTTCATCAGGTCTCTCCCAAAAATTCTGGGATGAAATACGGAAGGTCTACAGGAAAATAGATTTTGTGGGAATTACGTAAATCGTTTCAGTATCGCGTCGTGTGCCTGCCATTCAAGAGTATCGTCAAGGGGTTCAAGCGGATTGTTCTTCCCGTATTTAACTTCCAAAGTTTTGGCAAGTATCCAATCGGCAACATGAGGATTCTTCGGTAAAAAGGGCCCATGGGAGTAGGTGGCAATGCAGTTTTTGTAGATTGCACCCTCCGTTCCGTCTTCACCGTTGTTACCGCAACCCTTGATTACTTCGGCAAAAGGCTTTACACCTTTTCCTAAATACGTTCTTCCACCGTGGTTTTCAAATCCGACAACGGTATCTTTATCCGTAAAACCGATTTTTCCGACGGTATTCCCGATACACCGTGGTGTATTCTTTCCGAAATGTTTACTCTCCATATCAAAGATTCCCAAACCGTCAAGCTTTTTCCCGTCGCCCGTCATGTAATGACGTCCCAGAAGTTGCGGGGCGCCGCAAACGAATAATCCCGGTATACCGCGGTCAAACATTTTTTTAAGTATCGGACCCTTTTTATCCCGGAGATCATCAACAAGAATTCCCTGTTGCCGGTCCTGGGCCCCGCCGCCGAAAATCACATCGCACGATTCGATTTCTTTTTCCGCCGTTTTGAAATCGATCGGACGCACCGTAACCTTAATACCGCGCCATTCACACCGTTTTGTCAGTACGAAGATATTCCCGCGGTCGCCGTACGTACTCATAAGCTCCGGATACAACCAGCCGATGGTGATGGTACGTTTCATAATATTTTTCTTCCGGTAAGGATTTTACGGGCTTCGAGCATTGCCGAATAGGTTGCGAGTATCCACAGAACTTCAGTGTCTTTTACCCTGTCTATTCCTTTATTAATGGCATCCCCGAGAGATTCGACAATATCGGTCTTTTTGGGGCTGACCTGGGCATATTTCAGACGAAGCGCCATATCAAACACCCTGTCACCGCTTACAATGTACCGCGGGAACGTACGGTACTCCTCAAAATCCACATCCCAGATCCAGCTGACGTCCCGACCGTCGGGAATACGGTCGTTAAGAACCAGAAGTACCGGTCCGCGGTCCGGCGAGGCGGAAACGGTGCGAAGCGACTCATTAAACCCCGTCGGATTTTTGGAAAGTAATATTTTTACCCGCTTTCCTTCAACAACGACGGTCTCCATACGACCGAAAGCCGGAGTAAAATGGGTTAATGCCCCGCGAATATCCTCTTTGCTTATACCCAGCGTTTGAGAAGTAAGTGCCGCGGCAAGCGTGTTGTATTTGTTGTACACACCCTCAAGCGGACTGGTAAAATCAGCCGACGTAACATCCTCATTCGGAGGAATAAACGAGCAGTTACCGCACGCCCACTTACCTAAATGCGAAAAGTATACCCCCGCAAACGTCAGCCTGGCGCCGCAGTTCGGGCAATAGATCGTGTCTGTGGCATGCTGCATAGACGATAAAAATAAAGACGGATCCTCAAGCCCGAAGTATTTTACATTTGCTGATATTTTGGATCCGATGAACGCCAGATGAGGATCATCTGAGTTGACGATAACATCGGTCTGGCGCTCTATAGCACCGAGTGCCACGAGCCATTTTTCAGCGATTGCATCCACCTCCCCGTACCGGTCCAGCTGGTCCCGGAAAAGATTAGTGAGAACTATAATCTGCGGGACGAGATCTTTAAGAACATTAGGCAACGTCGCTTCATCAACTTCAAAAATATAATAGTCGGCTTTTGTATCTGAAAGAAATGCAGAGACAATACCGTTATCAAGGTTCGCTCCGCTTGCATTACGGACGACACGTAAGGCCTTTTGTTTCAAAATCGTCTCAATCATCTTTACCGTTGTCGTCTTCCCGTTTGTCCCCGTAACAAGAATGACGTGTTTGGCACCGGTACTGAGTATCCGCAGGATCCGCGGGTGTATCCGTAATGCAATTTCGCCGGGCCATGTAGCGCCGGCCCCGATCCGGAGCGTTGTACTTACGAACGAAACGCATTTGCCAACACCTATTGCGACACGCGTACGGAGATTCATCTATAGCTCATTATAGCAGGCTTACATTTCCCGAAGAAGCTTAATCCGCTCGGCAATCGGCGGATGGGTGTCGAATAATCCTGAAAACCACGTACCGAAGTTTTTGCCTTTAAACGGATTTACGATGAACAAGTGCGCCGTGGCATTGGTTGCCGCTTCCAATACCTCTTTATCGCCCGATATTTTTTGAAGAGCCCTCGCAAGACCTTCCGGATAACGGGTCAGCAACGCTCCGGAGGCATCTGCAAGCAGTTCGCGTTTGCGCGACACCGCCAGTTGTATGAGTGTGGCAATAACCGGCGATAAAATGGCGAGTACAATTCCGGCAATCAGCAATATAGATCCGAGATTGTTATTACTATCACGGTTCCTTCGTCCGCCGCCCCACCAGAGTGTCCGCATGAACATGTCAGCCAAAAACGCGACAGAGCCAACCAAAACCGCCACGACCGCCATAAGACGTATATCAAAATTCTTTATATGCGACAGTTCATGGGCGATTACGCCTTCAAGTTCCCGCCGGTCCAAACGGGCCAGAATCCCGCTTGTGGCGCATACGACGGCATGCTGTGGGTCGCGGCCGGTTGCGAACGCATTCATTGCCGTATCGTCTATGATGTATAATTTCGGTTTTGGAATGCCGGCGGCAATCGCCAGGTTTTCTGAAACGGTAAAAAAATCAAAGTCGCGACGGCGGTCCGCGGGTCGGGCGTGGGACATTGCCAGAACAAGATTGGCTCCCCAGTAGTAGCTTACGAAACTGGAGACAACGGAAAATAACACTGCGATGATCATCCAGGAATTTCCGTATCCGAGCGCGTTTCCCATCACGTACGCCGCAATTACGACGAATGCCACAAACAGCGTCATGAAAACGTATGTTTTGGTTATATTTGAATTAATCTGCGAGGATATTGTCATTCAAACTTCACCTTCGTCGGTTGCCGATCAGCTTCACTGGCTCCGAAGAATTCCTTTGAATTGAATCCTAAACCGGAAGCCAGAAGTGAATTCGGAAATACCTGTATTTTAGTATTAAATTCCAATACGGAACTGTTGTAATATTGGCGCGAATACGCGACTTTATCCTCCGTATCGGAGAGTTCCTTTTGCAGTTGTATAAAACCGTCGTTGGCTTTCAGTTGAGGATAATTTTCAGCTATCGCCAATAGTTTTCCCAGCGCTCCGGACAGCGCATCGCTGGCTTTGGCTTTGGAATCGATACTTTTTGCCCCGAGCATTGCCTTATGCGCATTCGTCACGGCCGTCATTATGGATTTTTCGTGTTTTGCGTATCCCTTTACTGTTTCAACAAGATTAGGGATTAGGTCTGCTCTGCGTTTCAGCTGTACGTCAATCTGGCTCCACGCTTCATCAATGCGCATCTTGAGCGTTACCAAGCCGTTATATAGCGACCAGATATACAGTGCGAGGACTACAATAATTATTCCTATAATAAGTACCGGACTCATATTATGCTCCTTTCAATAACCATTTATTAAACACATTATACTCCATGGTGTTCACAATGTCATACTTTGTTGCCCATCCACGGCGGGCAACGGATACGCCGTATTTCATAAGATCCATTTGATCTACAGCATGCGAGTCGGTATTAATACATACTTTAATTTGTTCTTTCACCGCATCGTACACAAGGACATCGGTGAGATCAAGACGTTCGGGCCCGCCGTTGATTTCAAGGGCAATATCGTGTTCTTTGCACGCAAGAAATACTTCCCGCCAGTCGGCATCCACGCCTTCCCTTTTGCCTAGTAATCTTCCGGTTGGATGTCCGAATATCCGGACCTTCGGATTACCGGTGAGCCCGGAAATAATCCGTTTGGTGATTGTTTTCCTGTCCTGGATAAAACTTGAATGCACCGATGCTATGACACCGTCAACATACGTAAAGGCCTCATCCGGTAAGGCTAATTTCCCGTCAGGAAGAATATCAACTTCACACATGAGTAAATAATGTATTCGTTTATGTGTATGTTTTACCCATGAGGAATATTTGTGTTCATAAACTTCTTGCCGGCGCTTCATTATTTCAATTATTTGCTTAGAACTATGATTAGCCATGCTCGGGTTGTGATCACTGATACCGACATATTCGTACCCCAGTTCGGCTGCACGGTCCAGATAATCTGAAAACGGGTTTGCTCCAAGATCATGTGACGGTTCCAGGTCATAATCTGTGTGAATATGAAGATCACCCTTGATATCGGGTAGTGCTACTAGTCTCGGGAGCGTGCCTTTACGTGCGGCTTCAATTTCTCCTTTATCTTCGCGTAGTTCAGGAGGAATGAACTCAAGACCGATCGCTTTATAAAATGTCTCTTCGGAACCAAATTTGTCCATTTTTCCGCTTAAGACGTGCTTAATACCATACTCATTAAGTGACAACCCGCGGGACAATGCAAATGACCGCAGGGCGATATTGTGATTTTTGCCGCCGGTAAAATACTGGAGCATCGCCCCATAGAGATCCGGTTTCTGGACCCGGAGATCTACCTGCCTTCCGTTATGAAGCCGGAGAGATGCGCCTGTGGGGCCTTCCTCAATAATCTTCTCATGGGGATACGCAAGAAAATGTGAAAGAATAACCTTCGGCTCAGTGGTTGCTACGGCTATATCGATATCCCCGACCGTTGAGACCTGACGCCGCAGGCTTCCCAGAACATCCACGCGTTTCGCTGCGGGTATTTTCTTTAAAAACGCAATAATGTCTGAAGCGATTGCGTCTGCAACCGGCAATGCCATACGGTTTTCCTTTATCTGGCCTTTCCGGTAAATTGCGATATTCGTGAGTATTAACGATTCCGATTTTTCTCCGAAACTTTCAATAGGGGCAATTCTATGTGCCTTTGCCTCTTTTTCAAGATCACTGACCACAGTTTTTTCATTTTTAAGTTTCAGTATGGTTACTAATTTATACGCTTTCTTCGGTCCGATTCCGGGAATAAGAAGGAGCGGAAATACCGCACCCGGTAGTTTCGCCATAACGCTGTCGAAATGCTTTGAATGGCCGGTCCTGAATAACTCATCAAGATGTGCGGCCAACGTGTCACCGACACCGGGAATATCCATCAACTTTTTATCGTCCCAATAATCCTTCAATTCGCTGGTCAGGTGTTCAATACTGTCTGCGGCCCGTTCATACGCGATGATGCGGAACCTGTTTTCACCGAGGATTTCGTATGCTGCGGCTACCCTGCGGAGTAATTCTGCAATTTCAAGATTCGTCATGTCAAACTGATCATATCAGATCAATTGACCGTGCTCAAATAGCGATGGTATCATGCTAGAAGTTCAAGAATGGGATCGTAGCTCAGCCTGGTTAGAGCGCCTCCCTGTCAAGGAGGAGGTCGGGGGTTCGAGTCCCCTCGGTCCCGCCATATCAACTGCTCATTCACATCTGCCTGGAACGGAGGACATTAATGTATGTGGAAATCACTTATTAAAAAATTCGATTCAACCGATTCTATTGTTTCTCTCGTTCTTGGATTGGCGGTCGTTTTGGTTATCGGTATAACGATCGTCAATTTCGTCAAATCCAGATCTCAACAGGCCGCAAGCACCCAGAAGGAGGCTACCGGTCAGGCTACAGGATCAGCGACATTGCCGGCAAAACATACGGTAGTTGCGGGCGAATCGCTCTGGACAATTTCAGAAACGTATTATAAGAGCGGTTATAACTGGGTGGATATTCGGGATGCAAATAAAGTAGCTAATCCGGACCTTATCGAGGCGGGTACTACCCTTACAATTCCGGATGTAGCTCCCAAATTAGTCTCGTCACCTGCAATCATGGCTGCATCAGTCAGTGAAAAACCGAAAGACAACAGTTACATTGTGGTGAAGGGAGACGATCTGTGGACTATAGCAGAACGGGAATATAGCAACGGGTATCGATGGACAGATATCGCGACGGCAAATAAACTTGAGAATCCGGGGATCATCCATTCGGGAAACGTCCTGAGGATGCCCTAGTACATTATTATTTCGAAATAATAACACGTATAATGAAAAAGGCCTTCTGGCTTTTTTCATTTGCGGGATTAGTACACCGGTAGTATGCCACCTTCCCAAGGTGGAGAAGCGAGTTCGATTCTCGTATCCCGCTCAAAAGACAGCCTCCTTAGCTCAGTGGCAGAGCAGCGGTATCGTAAACCGTAGATGTCAGTTCGATTCTGACAGGAGGCTCATATGGCATTTTCACGTTTAAACAGGGTCGCTGACCGCAAAGAAAAGCGGCGGCTCGTTCTGGCTATTGCCGGTATCTTCGGTATATTTATTCTTATACTCCTCTTCGGCGTCAAAGCCCTTATCGGCTTCAGTCTTTTAGTTGATACGCTCCGGGGTAATTCACCGGCAACAGCGCAGCAACAGCAAACGATCATTCTTCCGCCGACACTTAATCCTCCGACAGAGGCTACAAACAGCGCAGCAATTTCCGTTAACGGTAAAGGACAAACAGGGCTTACCCTCATCCTGTATGTGAACAATAAAGAACTCAAGCAGGTAAGTGTCAAAGAGGACGGGACGTTTGTGGTACCAAGTGTCCCGTTAACAGCCGGCTCAAATACTATAAGCGCAAAACTTACAGATACAAAAGGAAATCTAAGCGACCTGTCCAATATTGTTTCCGTCACCTACGGTAATGCACCGCCGAAACTCATAGTCAGCGATCCTTCGGATAATTCTACGGTAACCGGTGATACCAACACGGTAACCGTCAACGGCATGACGGACGATAATGTTACGGTCACGATTAACGACCGCGTCGTGGTTATTAAAACAGATAATTCGTTCAGCTACGGGTATCCGTTAAATGAAGGGGATAATATTCTCAATATCGTAGCGACGGATGCTGCAGGGAATCAGACAACAATCCAGCGAAAAGTCACCTATCATAAGTCGTAACACCGGCAAGTATCCATATCCAAATCATTACCCATGGGTAGAACAGGCTGTTTACGAACAGACTATGAACAAGCAGCGCCGAAATACTGGCTGCAAAAACCGGTCCCAATGCACGTGTATCGGCCCGGATCATGGATGTGATAAGAAACAAGTATGCACAGAGCCCAACAATGCCTGTTGTCGCAAGAATAAACAATATGCTGCTGTCGAGTCCTGCCGCAGCTTTTGATGGTATGACACCTGATGCAGGCGCAAGAAAACGGAGCGTGTCAAATCCGTAACCAAAAACCGGTGCCTTGACGATAAGGTTAATGCTCTCCTGCCAGTTTCCGACCCTTGCCAGCGTGGAATCCGGCCGCAGAAGACTCAACGTATTTCCGGAAGTACGCGGAATGATAAAAACAAGGCCTGTAAACACAACCAGTGCAAACATCACCTTCCATTGTTTCATCCGTATGGCCAGATAAACCGCCGCTACGCCAAAAGCCGCGTAACTGCTTCTGGAATATGTCAAAAGCAGGGAAATAAATGTAATTACCTGTCCGAATATAAGACAGGTATTATTTTTCTTTTTGCTCCACAGACCAAACCCTAAAAGAAGGGTGAGAACGAATAGTAATTCCGGCGAAATTAGGATCAAGAAGCGTTGAAAATACGCGATAATAATGCGGATCCCACCCGAGATAATACAGGTTGCGCAGATCCGGGTACAGTATAAACTGCATGAGCCCCAGAACTCCTAATCCCACGCCGACAGCATACAGACCCCTGAGCCAGAAACGCGTGTCAACAAAATCCTGAAGCACCAATATATACACAAAAGAATATAATATCCACCGGACAAGATATAAACTCCCGCTGAAGAGTGACTGCGGCGGGAACCGCCAATAATTAACCAACAGCGAAACAAGACACGCCGCGATAACCAGTAGAATCGGCGTCATCAGCTTTGAATGCGGCAATTTTTTTCCGCGTACTATTTTTACCACTGAAACAATCACCGCTGCCGCCAATACGATATCATGCACGTATATCACGACTCCGCCGGCCGGAGAAAACCCCCCGATTTGCCCAAGAAGTAAACTTGCCAAAAACAGAACAATCAAAAGTCTCATATGCGTACGCGCAGCAATTCCACTTTTTCCATACCTCCCGGTTTTATAAATTGCGCCATCGGTACAAGATACCGCTCAAATCCGTTATATTGTCCCTGACGGGTAACGAAATATACGCGTCCGCCCGCTGCTGAATCAAGAACCATACGTGTTTCATCCGGAATCCTGGGATCCATATGCAGCAGTGTAACTCCTGTTTCTTCCGTTGCATAGACAAACATGCCGTCTTCCGGATTTCCCGAATCCCAACGGATTGCGACAATGGCATGTTCCCCCCGGCGGTCGGTATCAATGGCAGCCATAGCTTCCTTAACGCCGTATCCGGAGGGCCATCCGTCTATATATTGATATGATTCAGAGCGGAGTTCCGGCACCGTGAACAGGTGAAAAAAAGCCGGAGGATCAATAATGAGAATAGAAGATAATAGTATCATGCTACTGACGGTAAAAGCGAAAATAACTTTATGTGCAGAGAGCACGAAAGACGATAGAACCAGCATCGGAACGGTGGTAAAAAGAACGTACCTGCCATGGATGTTTTTCCCGAATATAACAATGACGGCAAACGACAGGAGCATCGCGGTTATGAGTATCCGTTTCTTCTGCGTCCGTAACGATCCCAGCGATATGAGAAACGCTATAACGACGAGAGGGGAAACATATGCCGCGTAATCAAGAAATGCGTGCCATACGTTAGGTCCGGCGTTTCCGAAATGTATTCCGAGAAGCTCAGTCAGTGAATACGTATACAGGTTAGCCGTTCCGAAAATATGCACGGCTTCCGGTCGTATAAACATCGGAAGTCCGACAATACCGGCCACAGCGACAAAGATAAGGAGAACTAATGCAATTGGAAAAGCTTTTTTTTGCGTATACCAAACGTATGCAAATTCAAATACTGCCACGAGAGCCAGCAGGAATCCCGTTGACTTAATCCAAAAGCTTATCCCCACCAATAATCCCGCAAAAATCGCAGTACGCAGCGCATTTTGTTTCTGAAGTCTCACTAACACTACCAAAAGCCAGGCAAATACTGCCGCAAGTGCGCTGTCCACAAGTGCGAGCCGGTCAAAAAATACAAATAACGGTGCGGCAAGTACAAGTATTGCTGCTGTCCATCCTCCCAAAAGGTACACAGCCCATACTGTCGTTACGCCGATTCCTACGGAGATAAGGCGTCCCGCCAAAAGCGGGTTGCCGATGAGTTGCCAGGCCAGTCCGTAGAGCCAAATAAGAAGCGGTTGTTTTCCTGAATCGGCGAGTGAATACCATAACTGGCCCGGAACATGCGTAACTACCCAAGCCTCACGAAGGTAGATAGCCTCATCGTTAAAAATCGGGAATCTCGTTAAAAAAACGATGCGGCTCAGAAGATAGAAAACGGAGAGTATGACTAAATTTTTCCGTGTTTGTGCCATAAAAGCCAGAGTTTAGCGCGTGTCAAAAAAGAATGGAAACTCATCATCAATGCCACAACTGCCCCTGCCGTTCCGTCTAAAAATCCAAGGTACCAGATATAATCCATGAAAAATTTGGCTTTGGGGTACAGGATAATGTGCCACCAGGACACGCGTATGTGTTTCGAAAACAGATACGCTGCATTGAGTGTTGAATAATGATTAATTTCGTTTATAAATTGTGCGACGTCTGGGTGGGGGAAATGATCAAGCGGGTTGGATAACTCGCCGGTCGTGCCGCTGACATTCCACACTTCATGGACCGTCCTCTCCCATTTTCCCGCATTTCTTTTGGCCAGCCGCATGAGTCGTACTCTCTGGGTCTCCCCGTGCCGAAGTTGTTTTCCGAAGAGCCAGTCCCGGCGTTTGATATAAAATCCTGCGCAATCAATTTCCTCCGCTTCCTGTATTTCTTTTGCCAACCCGGCCGATACAACTTCATCAGAATCAACAAATAACACCCACTCCCCGGCTGCCTTCTCTAAACCGAAGTTTCTTTGGGCCGCGAAGTCATCATTTAAATGCCGTTGATGGACTTTTGCTTTATATTTTTTTGCGATTTCGATCGTATTATCCGCGGAATAATCGTCAATGACGATAACTTCATCACACCATGATACACTCGCGAGGGTACGCGCTATCGAATTCTGATTGTCATGAGATAATATAATTGCACTGACCACCATTCCATTATATCATTGCCGGTAATGAAGCTTTCAGCCCGAATATCGCCGGTGACAATTTTCCTTTGCATATGTGCCGTATACATCGCAGGATTTTTCGCACACGCCCTGTATCTTCACCGGACCGTGTACGGAGATGGCGTCTATTATTATTCATGGCTTAGCTTGCAACCTAGTAAATTTTCGGTCGGTCCGGCACTTTTTTGGGCTCCCGCATATCTTCTGACACACAATCAAATAATTGTAGGCGCCACAAGCGTACTTGCAATCATTTTTTCGCTTCTCCTCTTATGGAATCTATTGCTAAAATATTTCAGCAAAACCGTAAGTATTATGACGGTAGCTGCAATCGCCGGGGCAAGTAATCTGCTGTTTTACGGATCAATAGATGTAGTCAACTCCCACGCACTTACTTTTTTTGCATCAACCGTGTTTCTTATACTGCTTCTTAAACGACGTCAGTGGTTTGCCGTGGGTTTGTCTCTTGGATTTCTCGGGCTTATGCGCACGCAAGATTTACTTTTTGCACTGCTCTTGATTCCATATGTGACGAAAAAAAATATATTCTATATTCTATCCGGAGTGCTCTTTGGTTTTTTTCCGCAAATCATTGCCTGGCGCCTTGCGACCGGTAAATGGTTTGTCAGCCCCTACCTCAACGGTACAGAGGGATTCAATTTCCTACGGCCACATATACTGGGCGTGCTTTTTAACCTACAAGACGGTCTTTTCTTATGGACACCAATAACAATGATCGGTGTTGCAGGCCTTTTTACTAAAAAACGTTTATTGATGCTTTCCGTTTTTCTTCTTGAGCTTTTTTTCGTAGCCTCATGGAGTACATGGTGGCAGGGTGCCTCCTACAGCGGAAGGATGTTCGTGAGTTCTCTGCCGATTCTCGCCTTTGGCATCGCGGGAATGTTTTCCTGGCTCGCCCGTTACAAATGGACGAAGGCGTATTATCTTATGATTTTCATTATTCCCCTGACGATCATTAATGTTACTCTGATTATTTCGTTTCTTCTTTTGTCCCATTAAAACAATGAGCTGTACAGCGCTGCAAGTTTTTTCGCACCTATCCCCGCGTCGTGCACGTGTATTGCCCTCCGCCGGGCTTTCGCACCGTAGTACTGACGTTTCTTAGGGCTCAGGATATAGCTTTGCAGCGCTTGTGCAATCGCCGGTACGTCGCCGGGTTCAACAAGGATGCCTGCATTACCGATATTTTCCGGTATGCCGCCGCTTCTGGTGGTGACAATAGGAAGGCCGCATGCCTGCGCTTCCAAAATAGCCATGCAGTACTGCTCCTCCCATGTAGTTGTGGGCTTGCTTGGTGCGATAAAAATATCCGCGGTATTGTACAGGGCATTCATGCGTTCATACGGAGCGCTCGTGTATATAAAATGCCTGGTAATGCCGTATTGCCGCTGCAGTGTACGTAAATTGTCTATTTGACTGCCGTTTCCCACAAAAACGAACGTAAGTAAATACCGTTTCAATGCCGGATCGCGGATAAGTTTATTTGCCGCATTAACAATATCAAAAACTCCTTTATACGACTCAAGCCTTCCGGTAAATAAAATTGTAAGCTTATTGTGCGCTTGATTCCGCCGTGTAAGTGCCTCTTTCACGGGATAGAACTTTTTAGAATCAATAAAAAAGCCGATGACCGTAATCTTCTTGGGGTCCGCTCCTTCCAGAAGTAATGCGTTTTTTGTTTTGTTGGTGAGCGCGATGATGTGATCAAGTTCCCGCCGCGCTCTTGCTTTAAATGCTCGTCTTCCGGGAATGCCTTCGTTATTAAACGGGATATTCTCCAAAATTGTGGCGATAACTTTTTTGACATATCCTCTTTTTTTTGCATTCAGACACTGCTGCGTGTAATGGTAATAGGTCTCCGCCGTATGTACGAGGTCAAACTCTTGTAGTTTTCCTTCCAGACCAAAGAGGTAATGCGCATCGGTGAACAGGCGGTTCAATACCGGCATTTTGTACGGAAAATCGGGAATATCCATGGGCGAAGGAAGTTTAACGACGGGAAACCGGAATTGGTCATGAAAACTCGTCAGCGATCCGAACGCGGTGATATTAAAGCGATCCGCAAGGGGCTCGAAAAACTGCATCTCATATTTGTTTAAAAACTTCCCGCGGACGATGGCTACTTTCATGACTGCGTTATGATCCGGTAAACATCTTGTGCGAATGACCGCCATACAAACCGTCTGCTTCGCTCTATGCCGGTTCTCATCAATTTATTCCGTAGTACTACGGAACCGGTTATCTTTCCGAGCGTGTCGGCTGCCTCGTTTTCATTCCCTTCGGTAAATCCCAATCCGGCACTATCAACAATCTCAGGCAAAGCGCCTGTCTTGGCATAGACAATAGGACACCCGCTTTTCATGGCTTCCGTGGCGGGTAAACAAAATCCTTCCCAGAGAGATGTGAGGAATAGTGCACTTGCCCCGCGGTAGTAGGAAGGTAACGTACCGTCTGCTACGAATCCGGCCAGCTTCACCCGGTCCCATAAACCCAGTTCCTCTATCATCCGTGGAATCGTCCTGTCTGCCCAATAATCACCGCCGACAAGCAAAAAATCATACGGTTTTGTACTCTTGTCCAAAAATTTTTTAAATGCGCGGATGGCAAATGGGATGTTTTTTCCGCGTTTGAGCGCTCCGACATATAAAATATACGGGTGTTTTTCCTTGTGTTTAGGGCCGCGTAAGCTGAACCGCTGGTCAATACCGGGGTAATCGACCGTCATACGGTTTTTATCTATCCTGTAGGTTTTACTGATGTCCGTCTGTGTCGATTTGGAAATAGTAACAATGTGGCTGGACCGCTTTACCAGCTGCCTTGTCTGCATCTCAAGACGCGCGAGCGAACCGGGATATGCACGCGGATATCGTAAAAAACCAAGATCATAGACAAAACCGATATTACGTGCAGGGGAAAACGGTATCATCTGCGACAGACCCAAAAATACGTCTATACGGTGACGACGTAACTCAATAGGTATCTGGATCATCGACCACCCGATTACCGGCCGGACGATTATGTTCTTCATCCGGGGGCCGAACTCTTTCATCATGTCAGGGTCTATGGGTAAAAAGGTATACAGGCGGTATAGATTTGTTTTGTCGATTTTTGCCAGTTCTTTAAGCAGGTTTAACGTAACCCGGTACACTCCCACTTTCAGCCGTTCATCTCGCACCGACAATGCGCCCGCATCCACACCGATTATCATAGGTTTTGAAGAACTGTAACAAACTTATTGGCTTGGACTTGTATGTTGAACCTGTTTATTATATTCTCTCGCGCCCGCCTCTTCAAATCAACCATTCTAGATCTATGAAGACGTAAGCTGTTTATACGTTTAACTATGGCCGTATTAATTAATTTTTTATACACGAAACCATTAACACCATTAGTAATTATTTCCGGATTACCACCCATACTACTTGTTATGACAATTTTGCCCATCGCTTGAGCCTCCAATATTGCCAACGGAAGCCCTTCGTAATGTCGCGTGGGCAAAAATAGAATGTCTATAATTCCTAGAAAACTGCGCACGTCCTCAATAAAACCAGAGCAAATATAGTTCTGTGTTATATCTAATTCTCGGATAGTTTTTTTTACCCACGGAAGAAATGGTCCGTCCCCGATTACGAGGAAGTGATAATTCAAATTATTCTTAAGCAGTTTACTCGAAATATTGACAAAATCTTCTATACCTTTTTCACTCGTAACGGTTCCTAAAAAACCAATAACAACGCTTGCTGGCTGAATATGGAATCGCGTCTTTAATTTTTGTGTTTGCATCTTACTAAAGGGCTTAAATACTTCAGTATTTATACCAATGTACAATGCTGCAATCTTTTTTGCGGAAATACCTCCACGAATTAGATCTCGTTTAGTATCTAGAGAAATCGTCAGAATTTTATCCACGACAAGACTTGTTAATTTATAGAGGAATGTGATCAATTGTGACATCTGAGTTGCATAAATTGGTCCAAGTTCAGTCCAAATTATTTTATAACCTAGTATCTTTAGTAAGGGAGTTAGAAAAATCTTTTCTGTCATCGATTGGAGACAGATACAATCAAAACGCCCATTCTTCTCAAGTTTGTGAATAATCGAAATATATCGATCTAGAATAATTGGTAGCTTTATTAGAGCTATTAATAATTGCTTTTTTGTTCCGATTCCCTCAGCACCCCATACAATAACCTTAGTTTTCACTCCGAGTCCGGTCGCACGTTTAGCAAAACTTCTTAAATTTGTTAAGAAATAGATGTTAAGTGAGGAATATTTAATAAACTCTGAGAATAAGTTAATATCATATGTTTCTGAACCACTAAATCTATCCGCGTTTCTTATAAACAGTATCTTCATAGCATTACTTCTTTTTGGCGACAACAAGATAGTTAATAACGCTATATTGGGATTTAGTAAATCGTTCGGGTAAGTGCGAAACCACTCTTATCAAGAGTAGAACTATTAATTGTAGTAGTCGTTTTGGATACTTAAGTAAAAATCGATTATACGTAGGTTCAAGATAGGAAATAATCTCTTGTCCTATTGAAGCAAGCCAGTTCCCTTCAGCCCTAATATAGACTACCTTAAAATTTGTTTCCTTGAGCATATACTGAAGTCCATACTTGGTATAGCGGTAATAATCGTTAGGAACCTCATGCATATATCCAGTAAATGGAGCAGTTAAAATGAGAACACCACCCCTTTTTAATATTTTATTCATTTTTGCTAATAACTTTTGTGGATCGGGGGCATGCTCTAGAACTTGTGTGCACAGAATCGTATCGAATGATTTAAAGGGAATTGTAGTTTTAAGAAAATCAGCTCGAATATCTGCTTCGTCGCTATTTTTGTCTATTCCGATATATTTACGAACTTTTGGCAAGAATATTGACTTATAAGGCATTTTACCGCACCCAACGTCTAATAGCTTTCCGTGGGCAAACCTAGAAGATTTTAATAGCGAATCCCACTGAAGGTCTTTGATTATCTTATCAGGTGAAAACACACTAACATTCGGATTGAACATATAAACTCAGAAGGCTTTGGCAGGATTAGACTTCGTTAATTTCCGTAGAACAAAAATATAACCTATGGCTGTTAAAGCTTCTGTAATAACGGTAGAGACGCTGGTGCCTATGTAGTTGAACCGGGGAATCGCGTATAAATTTACGATAAAGTTAAAACCAAGCGAAATCAGTAAAACCCAAAGTATCCATTTTACCCGCGAGAAAGAGAGTAGTAAAAAGTAGAAAATGTTATTCAAAAACACGAGAGGTATTGCAAAAAGTAGAATTCTGAAGGGCAAAATACTTTCAGTAAAACCCTTTCCTCCAAGTATGTTAATTGCGAGCGGCGCGGCAATATACCCAACAGCTAGTGTTACCAGTGAAAATACTACAAGAACAATAGCCGATGTTTTAAGTAGTAGCTTTAAATTCTTTTGATCGCTTTTATGAATATATCCCGACATCAAAGGATATATGCTAGCCATATAGAACGCCCAGAGCATTATAATATTTTCAAATAGCTTATATGATAGACTGTAGATTCCCACGTCAGTAGTGGTTTTCATTACCGATAACATCATCGTGTCAATTTTAAAATATAACATGGCGAGAAGAGAAGTAATACCTATGAGAAAAGACGATTTAATAATAGTGATAGGCAATATAAGCGGAGGCAAATGCTTCAGCCTAAAATATTCCGGAGTGATATAGATATTTATAGCGAGCGTTATGATGTTCCCTATAAGGATGCTGCTTATAATGGCATAAATATTCCACTTAAACCAGACGAAAGCAACAATTGCCACAACTGTGACGATCCTGTTAATAACCTCTAAAAGTGCTGCAGTATCCAACTTCATCTTTGATTGAAGTACCGCTGCCCCATACCCATTCATATAACCTACACCCACTGCAAGAGAACCGACGATAATTGCCATCTTTATCGTCGGCGAGTATGGAAACAGCGCCAAAAGAATAATGGCCAAGAATATCGATAATATTGTGAGAATTAGTTTCAAAGCGAAGTAGGCTGACTTAAATTCATCCGTCGTTTTCCCACCTGAAAAATATTTAACCAATGACAGCTGAAGTCCAAAATCCGAAAATATTCCAAATGATGCAAGATATGCAAATACGAGATTATATATTCCGTACTGTGCAACACCTAAATATCTAGTCAATAACCCGATCGTAAAAAAACCTAGTACGACCGTCGCCGTTTTTGCGACAATCTGGCTTGAGGTGTTAATGAATATTTGTTTAAGCACATTAACGTTATTCATATTTATTATCGCTGTTTGATAGTTATACCATTTTTGAGGCTATAATGCGAAGTCTATGCCCCGCGAGGCGAAGGAGGATTTACTCGATTAATCTTCGTCGTCTATCAGACTTCGATGAAAATAGATCTTGAATTCGAAGTTGCGGACTAACGTTCTGGCGTTACGTACATCATCGTCGCTTACAAGTATTTCATCATCTTTCATGGCCATTCTTTTCTGCTGTTCTTTACTCATCAACGCCGCAAATGCCCTCCGGACCGAAAGGACTTTTGCCGTCTTTTCCTCATATCCTTTTGTCTCAAACCCTGCGTTATAAAAATAGTTTGCCGCGTCTATTACCTCTACCTCAACGGATATATCGCCTTCCTTAACCGCTTTGTTAAAGATTTGCAAACCTTTTGAAGCGTTATCTAAATATTGGATCCACATGCTCAACATTACATCCCATTTTACGCGAAATCCTTCAGGATCTTCTTTCTCTAAAATGTGCCACGGCTCGGGCAACTGCCATAGTCCCTGGTCCGGAATTATATCAAATAATTTTACCGTTTCGCGAATCGGGACATCCGGAGTGTACCGATTTTCCCAACGATGGTGACGCCCTATAATATCCGCTTCCTGCATTGACACGGTCATATTACTGCGGATACTAGAGAGTATGCGGAGACTTGTCAAGCTAAAATCAATTTTCAGTGGGCGGTATAGGACTTGAACCTATGACCTTTTCAATGTCAATGAAACGCTCTACCAGCTGAGCTAACCGCCCTATATTTCCTTCCTTGACGCTCATTATTATATCACGTAGACTTGATTTATGGGTGGAATTAAACGTGCCATTGGCGCTGTTTTTGATTTTTTGCAGGGCATTGTTGTTGTATTGGCCATTCTGGTGATGGTATACCTCTTCATCATGTCACCGCAGGAAATTAACGGCGCTTCCATGGAACCGAACTTCCACAACGGCGAATTTATTCTGACGAATAAAATTCTGTATAAATTCCGTAATCCAATCCGCGGGGATGTCGTCATATTCAAATCCCCGGCAAACAAGGAAATTGATTATATCAAACGGGTGATCGGCCAGCCGGGCGACACCGTGACCCTGCGTGATAATTCCTTCTGGGTCAACGGCGAGAAAGTGAGCGAGCCGTATCTTGCTGCTGGAACGGTGATTTTCGGAGGTTCATACCTTCACGAAGGCCAATCTATCGTCGTCCCGCCCGGAACATATTTCGTCGCAGGTGACAACCGGGAACATAGCTCCGATTCAAGGGAATTCGGGCCGATTGCAAAAGAAGATTTTATAGGCGTCGCGGTATTCCGTTACTTTCCGTTTTCACAGATGGGTACCGTTATCCGGCCGGCATATAATATCCCCAACGGGTAATTTATTTCTTTCCGAGGTGTTCGTGGATTGTTTTGAGGATTTTGCTTGTGCTTTCCAGGTTTCCGCGGATAACAAATACGAGCCGCGCTTCGACTTTCGACTGCGTTATTTTTACGAGCCCGTTGACTGCCTGCGCCAGATCTTTCGCCATTGCATCCAATTCGTCGCTGTGAATGCGCTCCACCCTGTGAATGGGTGTTTTATTCATCTGGGCTTTTAGCCGTCTGGCCAGATCTTCGGCCCGGCGCACCGATGCGCTTTCCGACAAAATTGTTTTGTAGGCCTCAACCATGAGTTTCACTTCTCCGAGGCCAGCGATTGCCCGTGCGTGGCCTTCGGTAATCGCGCCGGAAATAAGGCCGTCTTTAATCGCATCCGGCAGCGCCATTAACCGCATGGTATTGCTGACGTACGATTCGCTCTTGCCCACACGCTTTGCAATTTCCGAAACCGGAAGACCGAATTCTTCGATGAGGCGTTGGAATGCCTGCGCCCGCTCAATGGGATTCAAATCCTCACGTTGGACATTTTCCACGATGGCCATCTCGAGCATCCCGCGGGCCGTCGTCTCACGGACAATCACCGGTACGGTTGAAAGTCCTGCCTGTTTGGCTGCCCTCCAGCGTCGCTCCCCGGCGATTAATTGATAGCCGGCGGGCGTTTTTGCCACGACCAGCGGTTCTATGATTCCGTGCTCTTTGATGGAACTTACGAGTTCAGTGATCGATTCAGGGGAAATAAGACCACGGGGCTGAAGAGGGTTTGATTGTATGACGTCAACGTCCAGATGCAGAACCTGTTGTGTGTCAGCCATGGCTTATGTTTGTGCGGGCAGGACCGATACTACTTTCTTTCCCAGTTTCTGTGAAAAAGTGACGACTCCTTTGACGATCGAATAAATTGTGAAATCTTTTCCTAACCGTACGCCGGTTCCCGGAAACACCTTCGTGCCTTTTTGCCTTACGATTATGCTGCCCGGTTGTGCAATCTGACCGCCGTATACCTTAACGCCGAGACGTTTGGAAACCGAATCCTTGTTTCCTGCTGCTGTGCCGCCTGCTTTTACGTGTGCCATAGTTAGATTTTTTGAAATAAATAGAATACGCGTTTCACAATTGCCTGCGGACGACTGTATTCTATGGGTCCTGTCTCGATAGTATACCCAAGCGTTTCACACATGTCAATAACTTTTTTCACGAAGTAGGTTTTCCCGTTAATTTGATACATGGGGAGAGCCATCATGACTACGCCGCCGGGCTTGAGCACCCGTGCCCAATCCCGTAAACAGCCGATATACAGTTTCTCCAGGCCTTTTATCACGTTTTTTACGTCGCCCGCTTTAATTGTGGTATTTCCCATAAACGGTTCCGTGACAACCGCATCAACAGTACCTTTGTCAACTGAACCGGAAATGTGCACGGCATCGGAAACGTGAAGCCGGTATGTGACTCCCATATCGGAATATTTTTGTATGAGCCATTGCAGATTTTTCCTGGCTTTCTCGATAACGTCCGCGGACTGGTCGCCGCCGATGACGTTCCAACCCATAACCAGGCCTTCTGAAAGGATCGTGCCCATACCGCAAAACGGGTCAAGAAGCGTTTTTTGGGACAGCGCTTGGGCCACTCCCCTCGATCTGTCGGCAATATTGACAGCCATGCGTGATACTTTGGGCGGGAGCATTCCCGCTTTGGGATCCGCATGCGGACGGCCGAAATCGCGCTCACCCCACTGGTCAAACGGCTGAACTGCAACTGTGCGCCCGATGATATATCCGGATATTGTTTTTACAATTATAAGTTCCTGCAAATCGTTTTTTTCCACAACGACGCTGGAGAGTGTTGCACCGTCGCGCGATTCCACAAACCGTACGGAAATTCCCCTGCCCTCAAAAAGCTGTTTGACGTCCTCCAAAAATTGCCGTGTAACCTTTTTACTCCCGCCGTAGCCGCTTATTCCGTACGAAAAGCGTCCGTGAGCCGCGTCGAAAAACGGTGCCAGGGCAATGGGTGTAATTTCAGCGACATCACCGAGTTTTTGAACTATTTTTACCGTACCTCCGAGACGTGAGAGTATAGTCGCAGCGGGAACAGGAAACACGGCATCTGCCATTGCAACATCCGGGGTAATCCTTGCTATAGCCGGAAAGAACGTCCGTAGTTCGGCAAATGCCAGTTCGGGTGTGCGCCCGAGAATAAATAAATAGGAAGTCATGGTTCTTATCCGATTGAGAGTATTTCCAGTTTCGTAACCAGCGGGCGGAATCCTGTGGACTTGCGGTAGCGAACCTTCTGTTTATACCGGCGGACGTTGAGTTTTTCCCCTTTTGCTTGCGCTACAATTTTTGCCTTTACGGCAATCCCTTTCACCGTGGGCGTGCCTATCCGGTTCTTTTTACCATCTGAAACCAGCAAAACACGGTCAAACGTGAGCGCCGTACCCTCTTTTCCTTCGATATAAGAGGCATCAATGACGTCGCCAACAGCGACACGAAATTGTTTTCCGGAAATTTCAACAACAGCAAACATACGGGTTATTTTATCAGGAACGGTGCGTGATTGCAACGCCGGATCCGCTATCTGCAGTGCGTGATAACGCCCAAAGCAGACCGAACGCAACCGCGGTCGAAAGGATTGAACTGCCGCCGTACGACACGAACGGCAGTGTAATACCTGTGATGGGAATAAGCCCCATGTTCATACCGACATTGATGAATATTTGCGACAGCAACATCGCAAACAGACCGAATGAATAGATAAAAACGCGGGTATCGGTAATTATCCCCCGTATAACCGGCGATATAATCCGAAACAGGAGGTAAGCGTACCCGGCAAGAAGCAGCATCCCTCCCATAAAACCCAGCTCCTCTACCAGTGTTGCGAATATAAAATCCGTATGGAATTCCGGTAAAAACCGCAGGTGCGACTGCGTGCCGCGCCCCAGCCCGCGCCCCCACCACTGACCGCTTCCCACGGCAATCATCGCCTGCAGTGCGTTGTATCCGGCGCCCTTCGGGTCAAGGGACGGGTTTAAAAACGTAAGGATCCTCGATTGCTGGTAAGGCGCCAGATGCTTCCATATAAAAGGCAGCATGATAGAAAGTCCCGCTGCACCCGCCAAAAAGATCCCGACGTTTAATCCTCCGGCCAGCAGCATCGATCCCCAAAACCCTGCGTACACGAGGCTTGTTCCGAGGTCGGGCTGGCGAAGGACCAGCAAAAACGGCAGGATAAACAAGGCAAAGAGAAGTGGGACATTGCGTATATTTCTCGGCGTATACCGGGTCATGAAATGGGCAAACGCCAGAAGCAAAAACGGTTTGACAAATTCCGACGGCTGGATCTGCGCGCCGAATACGACAATCCAGCGCGTTGCGCCCCGGATGTGGGGGCCCAGATACGACATCGCCAGAAATATGTTGGAAAGGACATACCCTATCGGCGCAAACCACCACAGGATGACGGGATCAATGGAGGAAATTACGAAAAGGAGGATAAATCCGAGTATGATAAACAACAACTGCGGCACGAAATATGACGGCCCGATCGTGAGAAGTATAAAAAGTCCGAACGATCCGAGGCACAATAGAATGAGTGCCGTTATCCAGTCGATATGGTAAGTGCGTCGCCCCATGTAATGGTATCCGCCAGCGTTTCCTTTTTAATCCCATCAAGCAGGTCCTTAGACAGCGTCTGCGTGTCTTTCGGCAACACAAGCGTAATATGAGCATCTATTGTACAACCTTTTTCTTTTCTCAGTTTCTGTATTTCCCGCACAAGTTCGCGGGCCTCACCGGCCTGTATATCTTGATTTGGCTCATTCCATACCCCATCAACACCAAAATCTTTCGTTTCTTTTGTGAACGTTAATTCATAAATATTTGCTTCGGATAATACGATGTTCTTAACCTCATCCGTTAATTCTTTTGGTCCCGAATACGTAAGTTTTCGCAGCGGTATCCGTACCTTAACGGTATGCAATTTACGTCCAGCCAGTGCCGCAGAGACGACCATTCTTCCGTCTGCCATTTCTTTTTCTAATTTTGAATCCACATCACCGGCTTCCGGCCACATGGCTAAATGCACCGATTCCTCTCCTGTCAGATTCCGGTACATTTCTTCCGTCACAAACGGAATAAGGGGCGCAAGAATTTTCGTATATGTCGTTAAAACGGTCCACAGCGTCTGATATGCGTCATTCTTGTCCTTATCGTCCGATGCGGACGGACCAACACGGGCGCGTATGCGCCGGACGTACCACAAAGACAGGTCCTGCATAAAACTCCATGCTGTTCCTACGATAACGGGCGTATCAAATGCTTCATATCCGTTTTTTGTAATGTCGCGGACCGTCCCGTTGAGACGCGATAGGATCCACCTATCCAATACCTGTGCAGGTTTAACATCCGCAGATGGCGACCATTTATCAATTGCTGCATACGTGACGAAAAAATTATAGACGTTCCATAAAAGGAGGAGCATCCCCTTCACCTGATTGCGGTAGTCCAGTTCCGAAATACGGATATCCTCCCCGTGCATGACCGGGCATCCCAGAAGATACAGCCGCAGCGCATCCCCGCCGTATTTGAGAAGCATTTCCTTCGGGTCCGGATAATTGTTGTAGTTTTTGCTCATCTTCCGGCCGTCAGATCCCAAAATGACGCCGGTAACCAGCACGTTTTTGAACGCCTCCGAATCGTAAATGGCTGTTGCGATCACGTGCAGGACGTAAAACCATGCGCGGATCTGTCCCGTGTATTCTGCAATGAAATCAGGAGGAAAAAATGCTTCGAGTTTCACTTCTTTGTTAAAAGGGAAATGACGCTCGGCGAACGGAGCGCTTCCTGCCTCAATCCAACTATCGAGAACTTCGGTTACACGTTTTGCTTGTTCACCGCATTCCTTGCACTTCACGGTAACCTCATCTATACTGGGTTTATGAAGATCGGTGATGGTAACGGAGGCTGACGCTTCTTCTAATTCCGCAATAGACCCCGGCACGAACATATGCCCGTTTTTGCATTCCCACACCGGCACCGGTGAACCCCAATAGCGGCTGCGTGAAATGCACCAGTCCGGTGCATTCTCGAGGCTCTTGAGATACCGGCCGTATTTGAAATGAGAGGGAAACCAGTTTACTTTTTCGTTGGTCGCCTTCATTTTTGCCTTCAGCGACTGGATATTCACATACCACGCGTCCTGCGGCGCATATATCAGGCGTGTGTGGCACCGCCAGCACGTGGGCACGGGATGGGTATAGTCGTCAACGCGGTAGAGAAGCCCCCGTTTTTTGAGATCTTCGATAACCAAGGGATCAACGTCCAGATAATATTTACCTGCCCATTTGGGTACTTCGGGTTTCATGATCCCTTCTTCGTCCACATGCTGGACGATCTGGATGTTTTCCTTCTGCATGACCCCCAGATCCTCTTCCCCGTAGGCGGCTATCGTGACAATACCTGTCCCCTCTTCGGCGGTCACGAAATCGGCCGGAATGATGACACCGGCTTTTTTACCCTCATCAATTTTGTAGAAATGGTAATGCAGGGCAAATTTTTTACCGACGAGCGTCTTCCCCGCAAACTCGTCAAGGATTTTATATGGTTTGTCGGAGAGCATTTTCAGCCTTGATTTGGCTAAAATATACTTGTCATGCCCCTGCAGGACTTTGACGTAAACCAGTTTAGGGTTGACGGCAAGGGCCGGTGTGGCGATTTTGTTCCACGGTGTCGTGCTCCATGCGAGAAAATACGTGTCGGGCTGGTCAACCGATTTATACATAAATACGGCGGCAGGTTCGGTAATTTCCTTGTAGTTGTCCGGATCCATGGCCACTTCAAAGTTGGAAATCGGGGTCACGTCGTGCGGGCAGTACAGCGAAACGCGCAGGCCCTTATAAATGAGTCTATTCTTATGCATCTGTTTAAACACCCACATCACCGTTTCCATATAATCGGTATCCATGGTCCTGTATGCGTTTTTGAAATCCGCCCACCGGCCTATGTGATCCACATACCATTCCCATTCACCGGAAACTTGCTGTACGTAGGATTTACATTCGTCAATGAATTTCGCAACGCCGATGGTCGTCTCTATGTCCTTTTTCCGCTTGATATGAAGCTTCGCTTCGACTTTATTTTCCGCCGGCAGACCGTGGCAGTCCCAACCCCACACTCGTCTAACTCGATAGCCTTTCATGGTCCAGTAGCGGGGGAATAAATCTTTCGGGATGCTGGACAGGAGCGTTCCGTAGTGCGGCAGTCCGGTAATAAACGGCGGACCGTCCAGAAACGTCCACGTTTTGTCAACAGGGCGTGACTCGACGGATTTTTCAAAAATTTTATTGTCTTTCCAGTATTTGAGCACCCGCTCTTCAAGTTCGGGAAAATTGACAGCTGCAATTACCGGTTTGAACGTCAAAGGTTCCGCCATACAGTTTTCTTTATTATATCAGGGATACGAGACAGTAAGGAAATGCGTTATTGTTTCACATACGACGCGATCTGCGCATTGTCGAAAATTTTGGTTAACCCAAGCGTCGTCATTTCATAGTCCGACAGATCCGATCCCAGATATCTGGGAACGACGATAATCTTATCAGCGTACTCCGTAAGCTTCAGCACATTGCTCTCGGGCCGCATTACGACGTCCCATTTCCGGCCGGTTAAGAGCTGTACCAGCTGATAATTTGCATAAAGAAGCGGCCGGACCGCTTTATATATCGGCCGTACGGAATAATCCACCTGTTCCACATATACGACGTCCTTCTTGCGACTGCGTATTTCCTTCAGTGCCTGAAGTTCAAACGGGGTCACGGCATACGTGCTTCTGGATACCCCGACGGTAAGGGCGATAACGAAAAGAATGACGGGAACGGTAATTGCACAGGTTACCGCAACCCGTTTGGTCCGGTTCTTTCTGTATATGTAGACAGCCGCGACCACGAGTATGACTGCAATAACCGTAAAAGTTATTCCGACTGCCGTATACGTTGTTTTATCAAGCGGGAAATACGGCACATGAAGATACAGAATTATTGTCAGCGCGTAGTACCCCCAAAACGAAAACGTGTTCTTTTTCAGGGGGCGTTTCACCATATACACATAATGGAGAACAAACAATATGATAAACGGCAGGATTTTAGCTATATAAAAAGTCACGAGTACCGGAAGTCGCAGGAGTGAAATACCCGTGAGGAGCACTATCTCTTTTTTTTCAAACAGGAATGTGGTGCCGCCGGTTAAAAACGTAAGTGCCAGTACAAACGGAATAAGGAGCTGTGTATATTCCCTCCATACCGTACGGATATTTTTTGTATAGACCGCGATAAAACCCATATAGAGGATATAGAGGACAATTAAAATCTGCAGCGGTGTCATCGCCTGAGTTTGCCGGACAAATGAAAATGTTTTTCCGCCGTCCACCGTGAAACCCGTCGGGGTAAACGAGGCGAGTTTTTCGTCCCCTGAGTACAGCGCCACAGTGTCCCCCTGTTCCTTTATGGCGAGCGGGGTGCTTGTTGTTTTGATGAGGAGGCTCATACCAGGGGACCGCATTGAATCGATAACCGTAGGTTCGTTAATCCGCAGGTGGCTGTCGCTGTTGGGAAGAACGGCAAAATCCTCCGCCGTTTTTTCCGTATAATTGCGTAGATCTATTAAAGATACCGTGCCGCCCGTTTTCAGTATGAATGCGCGGAAGTTCGTGCTAACGTACCAGAATGACTGGTCGCCGGTTTTGTAATCCGTGGAAAGAAAATACGGCGTACCGGCAAATACGCTCTTTTGTGAAAGGAAACGGTCTGCATAGTCCCGTGCAAGCAGGATATCCGCGGACCCGGATGCCTGAATTTCCACGGCCTTCGTCAGCATGGTTTGATAATATTCCCGGAATTTCTCAAGCGTCCCGCCGTTCTCCAACCCTATGACCATGTTCCCGGACGGTTCCCGTAAAAATACGGAAGCAAGATAATCGGTGTATGCCGACGCATAACCTTTCATCGGAAAATCCTGCAGGCTGTAGAGCGGATCGCCGTATCCCCGTACCGGATCGCGGATTGCCCACTGCAGGATGACAACTTTTGCACTCCGGTTAAACGATACCGCCGGTATGCCTTCATTGACCTTCGAGGGAAGGTACGGGATATCCCATGGCGTTCCCCAGATGGAATAAAAATCAAGGTTAAACTGGTCTGCGGCGCGCATCGCAGCCGTAATCCCGTATCTCTCCTGCATGTACGTCAATGAATCCCCGCCTATCCACCACGCGCCGACTGTTTTGGGCCAGTACCCGAATATTTTTTTAAATTTTGCAAACGCCGTATCAATTAATTTGCGCCGTTCGCTTCTGTCATACGATATAAGGAATAATCCGTCCGATGTATACCACGGGCCCTGCCCGCGGAATGAGACACCCGATTTTTGGGCAAAGTTACGGTCAATCTCAAACAACAAGCCGAATTCCTCGCCCTGCATCTCACCTTTGGCAAAACCCGTCATGCCGTCATCTTCAAGCGCCCCGTACTGGAATAACCACGTCGCGTGGACTCCCGCCTCGCGCGTCACCTGGAACTGGGCTTTCAAACTTTCAACTAAATCGTCGGTCTCATGCCCCAATCCCGGCCCACGGACGGGATTGATGACAGTAATGGCAGGACGCGTTAGTTCTGCCGCATGCGTACGGACGGGTACGATGGAAAGGGCGACAATAATCAAAAAAATGACCTGATAAATTCTTTTCATCATCTGCCGATTGTATATATCATTATTACATACTAAAATCACTAGTACTATGAATTACCGGCTCATCGTCATCGGTGCATCGCTGAAAGACAAAAGTTTACTCCAAAAATATACCGTACTTTCAAAAACGGAATATCAGGACGGAACTGCCCTGTCGTCGACGATGTACAAGATGGACATTCCGGAACACGAAGTTGCCTTTGTATCAAATGTTCTGAAAAATATTCTGAAAGAGCCGTTTTATGCGCACTTCTATCCTTCCGATCCCAATGTTAACATCCTTATTGTCGTGTTCCCGGGACAGGTTTTTAAAATATTGTCCGAGGCCATTGCGTACGGTCTTGCCCACGGGGTTACCCGCGAACAGATGCGCATCACTCCCACTTGCGTTTCCGAAGAAACGTGGTAAATTACAGTATCGCGTATGAATAACCCGGAAAAACGATTCATAGTGGATTTCGGCGGCGGGCCGGACTGGCAGCCGGGTTTAGGCCACGGCGGACCGGTAATGGATTCCATCAACAACCTGCGCGCAACAAAACTCGCCAAGGAAAATCCCACCGTCAATTATGTTGTGCTTGACATGCAGATACCCCGACCCGAAGCACAATTGTTTCATAAAGGATACCCGAATCTCCATTTCATCGAGCATAAAATGGGACAGCCGGTACTGTTCCCCTTCGCCGACAATTCCGTTGACAGGATTGAAATTAATCACATGTGGAGCGCACTGGCAAATGAGCCGGAAGAGTATGTACATGCCCTCAGAGAATCAAGCCGGATACTCAAGCCGCGCGGGGTGCTTGCTATAACGGAACAAAGGGACAATATCGGCATAATATGTGATGTACTCCACGAACATTCGTTTCTTGATCTGGACCCGACGACGCAGGTTACGAGGCCGGTAACCGGACCCCACCGGTCATATTATTCACAGCTTTCCTTCCCGAATGACGTTCTGTACAGCTATTCCTTAAAAAAGAAATAAATTGATCTATTGTTTTATAACGTTCAGCCAATCGGAAACGTCCGGTGGGTTGTTTGGTAGGGGCAACTGCTAAGCGTGTTCGTTTAGTGCACCGGTTAATCCATGTAGCCTTGATGTTTGGGATTTAGCTTTTCCTGTTAATGATTCAGCAGCTTTAAGTACGATATTATTGTTCCCCAGCAGGATCAGACGCTGCGCAGCCTGGAAACAACAGTCGTTCATCTCATTGCCGGGTCTCGCAAAACATTCCCCGTTAAAGCCTCTATAAAACGGAATTGAGGCTTGTTGAAAATTTATATCGGTAAAGACGCACCGTTCCGTCATGGATACGGATTATACTATGTGGCGGAAAGAACAATACCTTTCATTGACGCCGTAGTGTATACTACCCATAGAGTACGGTATGAACTGGAAAAAAATTATCTCGGCGGTCGTTGTTGGAATAATTCTCGGGGCAATCGGGTACTTTCTTTTCCTCTCTGGTAAAGGACAAACGGAAACCGCTACGCCGACACCTACTTTAGCACCCACACCCACAATTACAGTAACGGTAACAGCTACCCCCACTGCAACCTTGAAGGTTACACCCACCGCAACGGTAAAGCCTACGGCGACTCCCACAACCAAACCGGCGGCCACGCCGACTGACACACCCGCACTCACGCCGACACCAACGCCAACAGGAGGAACTACTCCCACTTCTACGCCTACACTCACCCCGACTCCTACGCCGTAAGAATTAATACTGGGAGACTTCCCTTCCTGTGATAAAATTAGCTCATGTGCGGACGGTTTGCGTTTGATATCGAGAAACCCGTATTTCAGCGCCGGTTCAACGTCCGGCAGCTGGAACTCAAACTTTCCCCCCACTACAACGTCTCGCCGGGAATGTTCTTGCCCACGGTCATCCGGCAATCGCCCAACAGCGCGGTCCTGATGAAATGGGGTTTAATCCCCCACTGGAGCCGTGAATTCAAGGTAAAGTTCTCCAATATCAATGCGCGGGCGGAAACTATCACCACGTCCCCTGCCTACAGTTTTTCATTCCGCAAACAGCGGTGCCTCATACCTGCCATAGGTTTTTATGAATGGGCAAGACTGGATGACGGGACAAAGTGGCCGTACTACTTTAAACTGAAAAGCCGTCCGGTTTTCGCATTCGCCGGCATCTGGGATATTTGGAAAGACGCCGAGGGAAAAGAATTCAAAACGTGCGCCATCGTCACGTGCCAGGCAAACGGCGTGGTCGGGAAAATCCATCCTCGTATGCCTGTCATTCTTCCCGAACCGGATGAAGATACGTGGCTGGACGATTCGCAAAATTCCGTTGCACTCACGGATCTGTTGAAATCATACGACGAAAGCACCATGCTGGGGATCCGCATATCCACCCGCGTCAATAATCCGGAAAATGATGACCGCAGCATCATTCAGCCTGAGTAACGGACCTATTTACCCATAGGAGTTTTGACAAACCCCTTGAAGAGGGTTTTAACCATAAATGCGCTGTTACGTTCTGTTTCTCCAGGGGCTACTGATCCCGTAATGAACCCGTTCCCCCGTTTATTAAGATATTCTGCAACCGCCCCGCCAAAATTTTTAGAATTATCCGCCATTGTCCTGTCTCCCGGAAAATCATGGTGCGGTTTAAAGTTATTATCTAAGGTGTCCGAGAGTTTACTTACATCGGTCCCTGATTTAAGCCTATCTGATTCCGATGTGGTGAAGTAACGGTTACGGGCCTGCCATTCCATAAATGTATGGTGCAAATCTCCGAATTTCGGAGGCGCATGGTACCCGATAACTTCAGCCCGCATTACCTGGGTAAGTTTATCCAGGCCCCTCACATACCCTTCCACGTCTCCCCGTTCCACAGCCGATTTCAATGATACATACACTGCATTAAATTCCTGATCTGCGGGTGATTTTATCTCCTTAGGCTTGGAACCCTGCTGCATTCCGCTCAAATCCAGAGGTTCAAACCCTTCGGGGTTGGCAGGAGTTACGGGATTATCATTTTTATTTTCAGCCATACTCTAGTACTATCACAAGAAACAAAATTTAACAAACTATGGTTATCCAACTACTTCAGGCGCCTGTGTAGTTTCCGTGAGCTGTGCTTTAAAAATGGTCTGCTTCTGACAATGGTCTATCCTGCACGACGGCTTATTTACTCTGGCACACCCGCGGTTGAGCGGGCAATGTACGGGCGGGGCTGACAACACGGTGCCTCCCATTTCCTTGTATCGTTCTATAACTTCGTCTAAAACTTTACGTTCTATCGGCATAAGCGGAAAATAGTATTATATCCGATACGGTGTATTCCGGCAAGTATGTACCTGCTAAACTACCTGAGTTTCTCCTGCACCAGCTGGTCTACTTTTTCCCAGAATTGCGCTAACGCCGTTGGCAGCCAATTCCGGATCCGGGTTTTGGGTGTCCCGCCGTATAGCCATGTTTGAAAACACACCGGCATGGATGCACCAGCCGATAAACGCAACATCGCGGGCCGGATCGTTTGTCAGCCGGAGCGCCCTCCACGGACAATTCATGTCCACTTGAGTTTTACCACTTGCCGCATCGTCGTATAACTTCTGCTGTTGGTCGTCGCCCGGGATGAGTTTGTGGTCTATGAGGAACCTGAGATTGTCCTCCTCCTGCTTCCCGACCGGTGCCGTGAAAAGCAATATTACCCCTCCACGCTGGTCGGGAGATAGCAGCGCTTTAAACGATTGTTCGCTTGGTTTGACGATTTCCAAAGCTATCACGTCCTGCCCGTAGACTTTTTCATAATTATCCACGATTTCTTTGTCCGAACTACCGGAGACGAGGAGTACGTTCCCTCTGGCTTTCATGGAATTGATAAACATGGCGGTATGCACCGAGTTGCCGGCAACCAGATGTATCCGGAAGCGTGCCGAGCGCCGTGCCAGCTGGTCTATAAGTTCCGTATAATACCCCAGACCCACGGCGGCTCCCGAAACCGGGACGACCACGTGAATCGTTGCACCAAGTCCCTGGGTATATTCCTGCAGCCGTTGCGTATACTCAGTGGTGGTCAACCTCATCATCAGTGTCTTACCCAACGGATACGGGAGGACGGCAATATCGGTCGTATACACGCTGTTTTTCGGTGCATATTGCGCCAGTTCCTGCTTTACTTTTTCGCTCGGTACGACGATAAGGTCGGCGCCATCCACATACCAGATTTTCATGGATGTAGCGTCTGTCACCTGGACGACCAGGATAATTTTCATGTTGAAGTTTTTCTCAAGCTTCCTCCGAATGGCGGCAATCTGGTGGGCTAAACCGAAATGTGTGGAAAGGACAACCATAATTTTTTTGTCCGCCCACTGCTCGCGGATAAGGTGCTCCATCTGCCGGTAAAGATGCCCGGTTACATGCGCAAGGGCGAATACATACAGCTTGCTAAACCACTGCTGCTGCGCATCCAGCTGGAACCATTCCATGATCCCGCGCAGCGCCGGATTAATACTCATGAGCCGGTGCCAGTACGTGATACGCGTATCATCAGCGCCTAACAATACGGAATGGGCGCCCTCCGGCAGCCCGTCGTGCAGGGCGTCCGTGACCCGCAGATGCCCTAGACCCGCAGGAGCGTACGTAAACACCAGGAGGACGTCGGGACGGAGAAGATAGTCCATATACTCAAAATAGCATACTCAGGATTATTTGTCTTTCTGTCGGCGTCGGCTTGGCTGTAGTACATCCTTACGTGAGGAACTTCCTTTAATAGCCCGTTCATACGCGTCGGCCGGAATAATCTTTTCAAACGATTTATTGTTTTCCGCGATAGACCGTAGCCGGTCCGTTATGTTCGCGTTAAAACCGAGTTCCTTTATCCTCTGTTCATTTGCTAACCTGACCATAGGCGGAAGATGATCAATAAGTGTTTGCGTAAACGGTTTATGCGTGTATGCCGCAACACCCATTTTTATCTCGAAAAATGTTACGCAGAGCTCGCGGTAGGTATGTGATCCTTCCGGAACTTTCCCTTCATTCATTTCCTGATTCATAATGATATACTTTAAGGAACTATTTAAAAGGTACCCGAAATCATACCATGTACCCGCTTACTAATCCATTGTTCTGGTTTTATTTTTTATATTTTTTCGTTGCGGTCTTTCTTGCATTTTTTGTCCCCGGGAACCTCATTATCCGCAGGCTCAACGTCTCCCTCCTTACCGAAATACTACTCAGTATCGTAACGGGGTTTGTCTTGTGGTCTCTATCGGGATTTATTCTCGGCTATCTTCATCTGCGGATCCTCATGTACCTGTACCCCCCGCTGTGCCTGATTTTGTGGTTAAAGTCTAAACACTACCGGATGTTCATATTAACAAACCGTATAAAACCTAATATCGCTCTGAGCATTGTCATACTCGTCGGAACACTTATACAACTCGCATCCATATGGGCAAACGGTATCAGCGTACCCGGCGGCGTCTATTTCTGCTGTGGCATACCGGATACGATTACGCACACATCGTTAACACAGGAGCTTGTGCGGCAATTTCCTCCGAACGAACCGGGGTTCAGCGGAATCGCGCTTACCAACTACCATTATCTTTCGAACCTGGGGGTCGCCGACCTCGTACGTGTTTTCAGCCTGCCGCTTATCAGCACACAGTATCAATACATGACGGTTCTGTTCTCAGTGCTGCTCGGCATATCGGCGTTTGCACTAGCGGAAGCTCTATACTTAGGTAGACGGTTTACCTTCTGGCTGACATTTTTCCTGTATTTCTCCGGTGACATTATTTTTCTTTTACCGCTCATTACCGGTCACGGCATTAATTTTTCCTTAACGACGCTCGAAAATGCTTCCACCCTCTGGATAAGTCCTCCCAGATTTTATGCGCTTATCGTCCTGCTTTCCGGTCTGACTTTATTTGTATATTGGTTAAAAAAGAAGGATATCTATTCAGGGCTCATTATGGGGGTTGTACTCGGAAGCATCATTGGTTTTAAGGTATATGTAGGATTGTTTGTCCTATGCGGGTTTGCCATACTCGGAATCATATATTTCCTGAATAAAAAATATTCAGCAATAATACCAATACTTCTTATCTTTGTGGTTTCCGGAATTCTCTATACTCTTGTGAATAGAGACGCAGGCGGGTTGGTGTTCTCGGGTTTCTGGCGGTTCGAGGATTTTGTCGTTCAGCCGTCACTCGGCTTATCACATTTAGAGTTGGCTCGCAGATCGTTATTTGAACAATACGATGTCATCAGGGCATCTCTCTATGATGTGCTTTTCGGATTCCTATATATCTTCTTTTCAACAGGAACCCTTCTTATGGGTCTTTTACAAACAAGGGGTTCATTACAAAGAATCCCGAAAGATTTCATTACTCTGCTTGTAGGAGGGCTCCTATGCACAGGTATTTCAGGATTTTTCTTTCTTCAGCAAACCGGCGGTGCAAATTCATCGCAATTCCTCATATCAATCTATATCGTAGGTACGATATTTGCCGCATTATCAGTTTCATGGTGGCTGAATAAATTCCCCCGCTTGATTGCCCTAACGGCGGCAATTGTAATAATTCTCTTAACTTCAGCCAGGACTGTATATGCCACTTACAGGCAGATGGAAAGAACAATACACCGAGAAGGTTTATTGATACCAAACGATATATTGCAGGCTTACATATATTTTTCCGGTACAAAACAAGGCAGTGTGATCATGGTATACGACGATACAAATTTGGATTGCCTGTTAATCACAATATTCGGGAATCGCCCGACATATACTTGTACTGCCGGATTGCCGGGGGTAATCAGCGACGAACTACTTTTACAGAGGTATGATATAAAGAATAACATCTTTTTCGGAAATAATCTCGACCAGGTTAAGAAAGAATTAACATCCAACGGAATTTCTTACATATATATTTCAAAAAATAATGTAAGGGAGACCAAAATCGGAAAACTGAATTTAATTAAAGTATATGAAACGGAAAATAATGTCATTTATAAGGTCCGGAATTAAACGCAAAGATCTAACAGCAATTATTTCTTGATATAATACCTTCATGCGCAGACTTTTGTCTAAAAAAATTCATATATCATCCGACTTCATACTTTCAGTATTTCTATTTATCCTTACATTTATCATCGCCGGCAGCTTTTCCGTCATCGGTATTGATGCCCGCCATGACGGGGCTATGTTAAAACCGGCACTGGATGTCTCACGGGGCCTCATGCTTTTCCGTGATTCATTGACTACGTACGGGGCTTTGGCTACGCTCATACAGGCCGGCGCCCTCATGCTCTTCGGCAGATATCTTGTAACGCTGAAACTGCTCACAGCTGCGTTTTACGGGGGTATTGCCGTATTGCAGTACCTCATATATAAACGCGTTCTTCCGAAACCGATAGCATTTATAACCGTAATTCTCTGGCTGTTTTTAGCTCCCTATTTTTTCTGGCCGTTTCTTATCTGGTCATCGGTATATGCCCAGTTCTTCCAGCTTGTTGCCGTATATCTTCTTATTCTCTGGTTGGAAAATAAACGGATGTCGTATCTTATTTCTGCCGGTGTAGCAACAGCGTGCGTTTTTTATACCCGTCAAACGGTCGGCGTATTTACCGCGTTCGGAATAATCGCATTTTTTATAATTCTCGCTATTGCGCGCAAACTGTCCCTGAAACAAACGGTGAATGATATTGCCGGGTTGATGTCGGGAATTATTGCCGTCGCCCTTCTCATTACAGTTTGGCTGGCCGCCAATCACAGCATACCGGATTGGTGGAAACAATCATTTGTGCTCGGGACATTGCTTGCCACTCAATTTAACTCAATCGGTGAATTACTGAACCTCCTCAAAATCACGTTCTTCCCACTGTCAAACCCTATTTTTGTTACCAGCCCGGTCGAATTGTGGGTACTACTCCCCATTACATCTGTTATCGTATTCGTACAGTATTGTTTTTTCCGCAAGAAGGATAACCATAACCACGTAACAAAAGTCTTGTTACTTACACTTGTTGCGCTGGCCTCGTGGACCCAGTACTACCCGATGATAGATTACCGTCATATCTACTGGGGAAGCACACCGATGTTCGGGGTTCTGGCGTTATTTTGTTATGAATTGGTACGATTTATCCTGTCTATTTTTAAAAAGAACTCGGTCCCGCTTGCTATAGTAATTACAATAGTAGGATTATGTATTCTTTTTTATCCCGATATTTCCACGAGGGTTCTTGCAGGAAAAGAAAAACTATCCGCGTCATATGAAACGCTTTCGTATCCGGCGGTTCTTCATGGCGTACGGGTTACTGCCCGCGAAAAGCAGTATATTACGGATTTTGACAATTCACTGACGTCATATTTCAAAAATAATCCCAAAGGCTCTGTCGTAAATCTCAGCGGGGACGGACTCTGGCCGTCACTATACGATCACATGACAAATATCCGTCCGTTATATTTGTATGCAGCCCAATTCATGTGGGCAGTCTATCCTGATTTTCTCCCCCGTACACTTACATATATTGCAGAAAATCGCCCGCTTGTCGTAACAAACCCGACATCATTTCTTCCGGCGGGTTATTGTCCGATAAAATATCTGGATTCCGTCTACAAAGCGTACCTTGCCCTGCCCTGCGGCGAAAAGTTACCTTTATGAAACGCTCAACAATTACAGGTGTAAACGTAAACCGGAAACTCATCACGATCATTGTGGGTGTCATTATTTGCTTACTTTTCCTTTTCTTCCGGGTTTATGAATTCAAACAACGTACTCAAATTCGTTCCATCAGGTAAACAATGCGTGGGCTGCCTACCGAATTATTGCTGAGCACAATTTTCCTTTAGAAGGCCCGGCTGCCAAAATGTCATCGATCACCATCGGCCCCCTCTATTATTACTATGTTGCCTTTTTTTACTGGATAACGAATTTACATTTTATTGCTTCCCCGATTATTGCTCTTGTATCGGCTAGTATTAATTTCGGTATAATTATATGCCGTTACCCGGAGGTTATTCGGATCAAAAACGGCTTTGATAGCATCGGGTATAAACGCTATATCTGTGTATTTTATATTTTCCGACCGGGGGGCAGGTGCCGATAAATTTTATTCCTTCTATCGGACTCCTGCTGTTTTATTATTTATATGAAGTTCTCCGGGGAAAGGGTGATAATATCCCATGGCTTGCCGTCATGTTGGGTTTATCTTTTCATATCCATTTTACTTCCGTATTTTACCCGGTCATTATCGCGGTGACGCTTCCATGGTGGCCGAACATAAAAACAAAT
>CAWEKC010000003.1:0-203538 GCA_963809665.1 Candidatus Gottesmanbacteria bacterium | reverse complement strand
GCGGCAAAACGCGGCGCCCGCCCAATCGGCTACGAAATTAACCCGCTGTTGGTTCTTGTATCAAACCTGCGGGGCGCGCGCACGTACTGGAAAAATTTCTGGCATGCGGACATTCATGACGCAGACGTCGTTTTCATCTACCTCCTGCCGTGGAAAATGGACCGGCTCGCCAAAAAACTGAAAACCGAATGTAAAAAGGGAACGATAATCGTCTCCAACAGTTTTATATTTCCCGGATGGAACATCGTCCGGCAGGATACAGACGCCCATGTTTACGTCTTCCGCGTTTAGTATTACAATCCGGGTATGAGCTCATTTGACGGGCAGCAGGAGGGGGAAAGGGTTCTCTATACCATTACGCCCCATCCGATCAGCAAACAAATCGCCGTTGCACGGGTGCTTTTTCTATCCGTCTTTTTTCTTATCGTCCTTTGGGTTATCGGATCCATCGTGCCGACGGCAACCACATTGCTCCGGACACTCGGTATTCTTCTGGCGCTTCTCCTTCTGGTTGTCGGCACGTGGTGGAACGTTACCGTATACAAAAAAGCCAAAACATATATAACAGACCGCAGAATTATCCGCTTTGATGTGGTATCACCGTTTTTTTCAACAAAACGCGCCTTATTTTGGAACGAGGCACTGAAGGCGAAAGCATATGCACCGAATATGTTCCTCCGCTCGCTTAACATCGGTACGATTGATGTGGAACCACAATTCGCAGAAGCACGAAGATGTACGCGTTACCGATGTCTATTATTTTGAGGACCTCGCCAACTATATTGATAAAATTTTGTTTACGTTCAAAAATACACCCGGTGATATCGCTGCTATCAAGCCCTTCGTGCCACACCCGAAAGGCCAGCGGGATTAATATGGCGCCATTTGCTGAAGCCGGTCCGCGATCATTCTTATTTACGGGAGATATCCATGTCATTAAGAATGTGGAAAAAGCGGTTGTGACGGCTGAAAAACAATCAACACTAGACGATCTAAAGAGACTTTGTGAACGGCCGGAACCCATGACAATAATATCGGATATCACCGGAACGGTGTATATAAACGAAAAAGAAACATCCGAACCCGTTTGTATTCCAAAATCAGCAACATTTGAAATAACCGGAACTACTTGATTTTCAGTAAGATATCCCTATATAATAACTGTACTTCCCGATTGCATGAGATTTAACCAACCTCAAAGAGAAGCGCGGTCTTCGGCGTAATGAAGAAAAAATTAAGCACCGTTTATTATGCGCTGGAAACTCCTCCGACAAACGTCGAGGGCGCATGAATGAACGGTTTTTTATTGAAAAATATGGAGCAGCAACAATTGGATCATCTTCGTCATTCCTGCGCGCATTTACTAGCGGCGGCGGTCATGGAACTCTGGCCCGACACCAAACGGACAATCGGACCGGCAATAGAAAACGGATTTTATTACGATTTTGATTTCGAGGGAGTTAAAGTGTCCGAGGCAGACTTTCCCAACATAGAAGCCAAAATGCTGGAACTCGTTAAAACGTGGAAAGGGTTTGAACACAAAGAAGTGACTAAGACACAGGCGGTCGGATATTTTAAAGATAATCCATACAAAAAAGAATTGATCGAAGAGTTTACCAAAGAAGGCCAGCGCCTTACGCTGTATACATCGGGAAACTATACCGATCTCTGCCGCGGGGGCCACTGTACACATCCGGACAAAGAGCTGAAATTTTTTGATTTGCTTTCGGTAGCCGGTGCCTATTGGCGCGGATCGGAAAAGAATAAAATGCTCACGCGTATTTACGGCACCGTTTTCCCGACACGCGAGGAATTGGATGATTACCTCACACGCCAGGAGGAAGCTAAAAAACGCGACCACCGGAAGTTGGGCAAAGAATTGGGATTATTTGCGTTTTCAGATTTAATCGGCGCAGGTCTGCCGATGCTTACCCCCAAGGGAGCCACGATCCGTCGGATCCTGGAGCGCTTTATTGTGGACGAGGAGATCAAGCGAGGATACCAGCACGTCGTCACGCCGCCTTTGGCGAAAGTTGACCTGTATAGAACCAGCGGCCATTACCCGTACTATAAAGAAACAATGTACCCGCCGATGAAAGTTGAAGAGGATGAACTCATTTTACGTCCCATGACATGCCCGCATCATTTCATGCTCTATAAATCCCAACCGCGCAGCTGGCGTGAGCTTCCCGTGCGGTTTGCGGAACTCGCGTCGCAGTTCCGGTATGAAAAAAGCGGAGAGCTCTCCGGGCTTATGCGGGTACGGATGTTCACACTGGCTGATGCGCATATCATTACACAGCCTGAACATGCCAAGGAAGAAATACTGGCGGTTTTGGATCTTATAGATTTCGTAAACAAGCGGTTCGGCATGGTAAAAGGCGATGACTACCGGTACCGGCTGTCCCTGGGGGACAGGAAGGAAACAAAAAAATATTATAAAGACGATGCCGCCTGGCTGCATGCGGAAAAATTACTTCGTGAGGTCCTTGAGGAAGCAGAAGCGCCGTTTTACGAAGCGCCCAACGAAGCCGCCTTTTACGGACCGAAGATCGACGTGCAGGTCAAAAACATCGCAGGCCACGAAGAGACGGCGTTTACCGTGCAATATGACTTCGTCATGCCCAAACGCTTTGAACTCACGTATGTGGCTCCCGACGGGTCCCTAAAACAACCCATTGTCATTCACCGGTCGTCGCTCGGGGCAATTGAGCGGACAATGGCATTTCTTATCGAACACTACGCAGGGGCATTTCCCGTCTGGCTGGCGCCCGTCCAGGTTATTCTTATACCCATTGCCGAGCGTCATATCCCGTCGGCGGAAAAAATGGCCGGAATGCTGCGCGACAGAGGGATCCGCGTGGAAACAGATGAAAAAAGTGAGCCTATGGGCGCCAAAATTAGGTCGGCCACATTGCAAAAAGTGCCGTTCATGGGTATAATAGGGGATAAAGAAGTGACGGAGGAGCGTATTTCCGTCCGGACACGCAAGGGTGAAGATCTCAAAGCGATGAGCCTTGAGAATTTTTTATCTTTGCTACAAGATCAGATTGAGCATACTGTATAAACACTACCGACTGAATTACCAGATCATGAGTCCGACAGTCCGCCTGTTGGATGAAGAGGGCAAGCAAATCGGTATTGTCACCAAACTGGAAGCACTCCAGAAGGCAAAAGAGCTCGATCTTGACGTTGTAGAAATTGCCCAAAATGCAAAACCGCCGGTTGCGAAGCTCATTGATTTTAAAAAGTTTAAGTACCAGGAAGCCAAAAAGGAGCAGGAAATCCGGAAAAGTCAGAAAAACGTAGGGGTGAAAGAAATCCGCCTCCGGCCGTTTATCGGGCAGCATGATTTTGATACCCGGCTTAATAAGGCAAAAGACTTTTTGAAAGACGGCAACCAGGTCAAGTTATCGCTGTTTTTCCGGGGAAGGGAAATTACGCGTAAGGAATTCGGGTTTGACGTGATGAAACGGTTTATCGCAGGGCTTAGCGCTGTGCGCGTAGTCCGCGAGCCGCATCTTGAAGGAAAGGTATTGAGTGCAATGGTCGTACCGGATAAGAAGAAAGAGAGTTAATATGCCGAAAATGAAGACGAAAAAAATAGTCAGAAAACGATTTAAGATTACCAGTAGCGGTAAGGTCATGCACAGGATGCAGGGTGCCCGCCATCTGAGAAGCAATAAGAGTAAATCTCACCAGCGCAGGCAGGACGCACCGCAGGAAATTACAACAATCAGATATTCACGGATGGTAAAACGGTTTTTAAATACATAAAAAAGGAGAACTATGAGAGTTAAACGGGGCGTTCACGCAGGAGCCAAACATCATAAAATTCTGACGGCCAACAAAGGCTACAGGATGACTAAGCGACGGTTAATACGTACGGCGACGCAGGCGTACCTGCATGCCGGGGAATACGCACATTCAGGCCGTAAAAACCGTAAGCGCGATTTCCGGCAATTGTGGATCACCCGGATATCGGAAGCCTCAAAAGCCAACGGCCTTTCCTACAGCGTATTTATGAGCCGTCTTCGCGCCGCCAACATCGAAATTGACCGGAAAGTGCTTGCGAACCTCGTTACCGAAAATCCGGAAATATTCGTGGAAATCGTTGATAAAGTCAAAACGGTCAATTAATTACATACATAATTTCATTATTAACTAGCCCCCGAAAGGGGGTTTTTGTTGTACAATAAGGTGAAGTCATATGAGTGATCCTATTCCGACGCCGAATTTTATCGGGATGCTTCTTGAATGCCAGCAGGATGCGCTCGATGCGATTGCGAAGGGTGAAAAGCCCGCCGAGAGGCTGCGCCTTGAGCTCCTCGGAAGCAAAAGCGAGCTGGCAAAACTCACGAAGCAGATCCGTCTTGTACCTGCCGTCGACCGTGCGCAGGCAGGCATGGTCGTCAACCAAGTCAAACAGACCATCCTGCAGGCGCTCGCCGCCCGTGGGACAACACAGGCGTCCAAAACCACACTGTCGTTTGATCCCACCATGCCGGGGATCGAGCCGCCGGAGGGCCACCTGCATATCGTAACCCAGGCTATAGAGGAAATTACCCGGATATTTGAACGTATCAGCTTTACCCGTGTACGCCACCGCGAGGTTGATTGGGATTGGTACGCATTCGGCGCTCTTAACATGCCCGCCGATCACCCCGCGCGCGATGAATGGGAAACATTTTTTATCGACTATCCCGGGGTACCCGCACGGGATCCGCATAAACAAACCATCGTCCTGACCCCGCATACCAGCAACGGCCAGGTGCGGGAGATGGAAAAAGCGCAGCTTCCCATCCGCATGATCAACATTGCAAAATGCTACCGCCGCCAAATTGACGTTTCCCATACACCGATGTTCCATCAGTTTGAGGGTTTATACATCGACCGCCACGTCTCCATCGGAAATCTCAAAGGGGTGCTGGATTTTTTTGCGAAACAATTTTTCGGACCGGAACGGAAAACTCGCATACGGCCGTTTCACTTTCAGTTTACTGAGCCGTCTTTTGAGGTAGACGTAACGTGCGGTGTATGCAACGGCCGCGGATGCCGTCTCTGTAAGGGCGGGTGGCTGGAACTCGGGGGAGCGGGAATGGTGCACCCGAATGTACTGAAAAACGGAAGTATTCCCGTTGGGTACAACGGTTTTGCATTCGGCTGGGGGATTGAGCGCTGTTTTATGATGAAAGCCGGAACACAACTGGACGATATCCGCCTGTTGTACGGGAATGACATACGGTTTTTGGAACAATTTTAACTATGAATATCTTAATACCGGACTCATGGTTGCGTGAGTATCTCAAAACGAAAGCAACGCCGGAACAAATCAAAGAGTATCTGTCTTTGTGCGGGCCGTCCGTTGAACGAATCAAAAAAGCAGGAGATGAGATTGTCTATGATATGGAGATCACGACCAACCGGCCGGATGCGATGTCGGTTGCGGGGGTCGCGCGTGAAGCGGCTGCAATTTTACCCCGCTTCGGTATTCCGGCCAAATTCATTTCGGACCCGTATGCGCTCAACACGAAACCGTTTGTCACCGCGCATAAAAGAGATAGCGAAGCAGGAAAAAAACTTGCAATAAAAGCAGACGCGCACCTCGTTACCCGCTGGACATCAATCGTTCTGACGGGCGTACGTATCGCCCCTTCCCCAACGTGGCTTACACAAAAATTAGAGGCGACGGGAATACGGAGTATCAATAATTGTATAGATATCACTAATTACCTGATGCGTGCCTACGGCCAACCGGCACATGCATTTGATTATGATGCAATTTACGGGGGTCAAATGACTCTCCGCCAAAGTTTGAAGGGCGAAAAGATCGTCACCCTTGACGGAAAAACTCATGCGCTGCCGGGAGGGGATATCATTATCGAGGATGGGAGAGGACGGATTATTGATCTGTGCGGCATCATGGGCGCGGAAAATTCAGGCATCAAGCCCCATACCACGACGGTCGTTTTATTTACACAAACATATAATCCCGTGAATATCCGGAAAACATCCATGGCATTGGCAGTAAGAAGCGAAGCGTCCTCGCTCTTTGAAAAAGGATTGGACTCCGAACTCACATTGCCGGTCCTTATCAGGGGTATTGAACTTATGGAAAAACTGGCAGGCGCCCGTATGGTAAGCAAACTCTATGACATATATCCTAAACCGTACAAACCATATTCCGTCACGGTAACGAAAGAAAAAACCCTGATGTATATTGGCACGACCATTACGGATTCGGAAACGAAGAAAATTCTGATGCCGCTCGGATTTACACCCACTATTTCCAAAAAAGATATTGCGGTAACCGTACCAAGTTACCGGACCGATGTAACCATTGATGTTGATGTCATAGAGGAAATCGCGCGTATATACGGCTACCATACTATTCCTTCCACTTTACCCGGCGGGAAACCGCCGGTCGTCATTCCGGCGGCACAACTTGCGTGGGAACATGAAATAAAAGTACATCTTCGTGACTGGGGATTCACTGAACTCTATACGTATTCCATGATATCGCAAAAACTTATGGATATGTTCGGTATCAACGCAAAGAAAGCGGTTAAAATCACGAACCCGCTTTCCGAAGAATGGCTGTATATGCGTCCGACCTTATGGCCGAGCATGCTTGCCGCAATCGAACAAAATCTGCATGCGCGGACCGATTTGCGGGTCTTCGAATTAAGTATGCGGTATGTCTGGCGTTCAGGTGATGTACCGAATGAACGGCCGGTTCTCCTGGTTGCATGGACAGGGCCAAGGTTTCGCGAGGCAAAGGGACTGGCACAGGCGATATTCACACTCTTCGGACTTCACCCGAAAGATGTGGTGAAGCCCGGCGATAAACCAAAACCGCTTCAATGGTTCGGAACGACCCGTTTGCAACTGGGCGAATACGGATCTGTGGGCGAGGTCGCGGAGCAGTTATTGAATAAATTGAATATACATTCGCCGGTTACGCTACTGGAGTTGGACCTGAAACCGCTGATTGCAAATGCACGATATTCAAAAAGCTACCATCCAATTTCCAAATATCCGCCGATCGTAGAAGATTTATCATTTATCGTTCCCCAGGGGTTCCAGGTCGGACCGCTTATCGACGTGCTGTCGCGGGTTCATAAACTGATCGAGTCAATCACATTCATTGACGCCTACGAAAACAAACGGACATTCCGTATCACGTACAATGACCCGACAAAAAATCTTACAGGCATGGATGTTGCACCGATTCGCCAAAAACTCATAGAGTATGCAGGTGAAAAATTCGGAGCTTCAGTCGTTACCGCTTAGGGCGTCGGGGTTGGCGTGAGAGTAGGCGTGGCGGCCGAATAGTCCTGATTTATCCCCACATGCAAATCATTACTCGCATGATTCCCTTTGTTGTCTACCACTTCCAGATGGATAATATGGGAACCGTTCGGTACCGTAATCGTCACGTTTACATTTTTATCATGGACGGTTTGTACAATTGACCCGTCCAGGCCGATTTCCACCCTGTCCAAATCATTCAGTGTCGAAACAACTACCTCCACCGTTACGGAGTTGCTGTCCACTCTCGTCATGTCTTTGGGGCTTTTTACATTCATGCCGATCTGATCCGTGCCCTGGTAGGTTTCGGTCGGGGGATGGAACTTCGGATCCCCCTGACCGGCCACCCATGCATCAATTGCGGTCTGCCAGCGATTTTTTCCGTCTGTCGAGATGGGATCCGCTTCGGCGAATACCACATATTGTTTTACATCATACTGCCCGTTACCCACCTCAACTGCATTTGCCAGTTTATTGTTATCATGCCGCGACACTTTAACATTTTTATATATATATGCCGGACCGGTCGGTTCCGTCCCTTTAATAAACCGTTCTTTCCGGGTCGGAGTACCGGATACGGGTGTACCGCCGCCGTACGCATCAATATCCATGTCAATAATATTCCCGGGCCGGATAAACGGTTCATTGCTCTTACCGGTAAGTGCTGCCCGCATAATGCGGTTCCAGATGGGAGCCGCACCGGTAATTCCTGAGGCTAGTGCCTGATTCATCGCAGAATTATCATTATTACCGACCCACGTTCCCACAACCACGGACGGTGTATACCCGACCGTCCAGTTATCGCGCTTGTCATCCGTTGTTCCGGTTTTTACCGCTACGGCAAAACCGGGAATGTTGAGGTATGAATTGGTCCCGAACGTATCCTTGCGTGCATCGTTATCGGACAAAATATCTGAAATCATGTAGGAAACATCAGCGCCTAGTACCCGGGTAGGCGACGGGGGGGTATATTGATAAATTACTTTGCCGTTTTGGTCTTCGACCTTAAGAATTGACACCGGTGCGCTTCGCTCCCCTTCAGTTGCGAATACGCCGTATGCGCCGGTTAGATCAAGGAGTGTCACTTCTCCTCCTCCGAGGGTCATGGACAACCCCAACCGTTTGAGGTTGTCGTTTGTCGGGGCGAGAGACGATATTCCCATATCATTGGCAGTCGTGAGCACATCTTTTACTCCGACTAACGCGCTTACTTTCACGGCAATTGTGTTGATGGAATTACCCAGCGCATACCGGAGTTGCATAGGACCGCGGAATTTCCCGTCATAATTTTTTGGGTTATATTCGGGTTTGGCAGAATCGCCGGAGGGGTATTTGGTATCCACATCCATGAGAAGTGTCGCCGCCGTATAGCCCTTTTTAAATGCTGTAGCATAGGTAAACGGCTTTATAGACGATCCCGGTTGACGGAGTCCCTGTGTTGCTACATTAAACTTGAAGCCGCCTGCATCCGTTGCAGAGTAATCTTTACTCCCGACCATCGCAAGAATTTCTCCGGTTTTGGGGTCAATGACAACCGCCGCACCGTTTGAAACTTTCAGATATTTTACTTTATCAACTTCTTCTTTTACGATTGTTTGGGCTTTCTGCTGCAGTTTCCAATCCAGACTTGTCGTCACTTTAAGCCCTCCGCCGTCTACGGTTGCCGCTCCGAATTTTGTAACGAGCTGGTCTTTGACATACGCGACAAAATGGGGAGCACGCAGCGCCTCCGTATCGGTCGCAAATTGAATGGTATCCAATTGTTTGCGTGCATCGGCTTCCTGCACGGGGGTAATGTAGCCGTCCTCACGCATGCGGGTTAAGACGTGTTGTGTGCGTGCGACGTACGCCTTCGGCAGGCCTAAAAACGGCGAATAGTCATTCGGGTCCTGCGGTAATCCTGCCAAAACGGCACATTGGATTAAATTGAGGTCTTTTACAGATGTGCCGAAATACAGTTGAGCCGCCGATTCCATGCCCGCGGTCGTGCCGCCGTAGGGAGCTTCGTTCAGATACATTTGGAGAATCTGGTCTTTTGAATATTTTTGTTCTATCTGGATGGCGAGGATGGCCTCTTTAATTTTCCGGGGTATGGTACGCTCATTTGTTAACAACACTGTTTTTACCAACTGTTGCGTCAGGGTTGACCCTCCCTGCAGGCTCCGGGAAAAAATATTTGACAGAAGTGCACGGATGATCCCCGTCATCGAAAGGCCGGGGTGTTTATAAAACTCCTTATCTTCGATGGCGACCGTACCATCTTTACAATATTGAGGAATATCGGTAAATGCAACCGGAATGCGGTTGGCATCCTGATAGATGTCGTAGAGGCTTTCGCCGTTCCGGTCGAGAATCACCGTTGATAAACCGGTCGTCCGTTGTACCTTGTCCGGTCGGGGCAAATCCTTGGCGTACCACGCAAACAATATGATCACGAATAATACCGATGCAACCACGACAAAAAAACTGACAACTGCCATGGTTGTTATAAACTTGAGGTTAGAACGGGTCATACGGAAGCGTCGACGGAACTGCCTTTGCTGAAACACGTCATACATGGACATATAACTATTGTAACGTATTGGAACCGACTACTCAAAAACTCGAGGCTATGCTATAGTTAGTTGCATGGACGCAGTTGAGGAATTATTGACCAGAGGAGTAGAGAATATCATCCCGAATAAGGAAAAACTGCGGGCGCTCTTGGAGAGCGGAAAAAAGCTCAATATATATCTCGGCATTGACCCCACGGCCACAAATATCCATATCGGCCATGCGGTGCCGCTCCGTAAACTCAATGCGCTTGCCAAGCTTGGTCATAACGTCACATTTCTGATTGGGGATTTTACTGCCTTAATAGGGGACACCTCCGATAAAGACAGCGAACGGCCGGTATTAACAAGCGAACAAATCCGGAAAAATTTCGAAACCTACAAAAAACAGGCGGAAAAGGTATTGGATTTTTCCAAAATCAAAGTTCATTTCAATAGCGAATGGCTGAAAGATTTAAAGTTTGCAGATATTGTAAGACTTTGCTATCACTTTTCGGCGGGCGACTTTTTCGGACGCGAAATCATCAAAAAACGACTTACAGATGGAAAAAAAGTGGGGCTTCAAGAAATTCTTTATCCGGTGATGCAGGGGTATGACAGTTATTTCATGGATACCGATATCCAGCTGGGTGGCACCGACCAGACGTTTAACATGCAGGCCGGTCGAGTACTCCAAAAAGATTTGCGTAAAAAAGAATCGTTTATTATCGCTAACGGATTTTTGGAGGGAACAGACAGCCGCAAGATGAGCAAAACATGGAATAACGCAATATGGCTCACAGACGGGCCAAATGATATGTTCGGGAAAGTCATGTCTCTGCGGGATGAACTCATCGTGCAGTATTTTACGCTTGCGACGAATGCGGACATGGAAGAAATTGCGTCAGTCGAAAAACGTCTCACATCTAAAGAAAATCCGATGACCATCAAAATCGAACTTGCGCACCGGATGGTCTCGGAACTTCACAGTAAAGCACTCGCCGATGCCGCGCAAAAAGATTTCGGCATGCGGTTCCAAACCGGAGATTTACTCCATGCATCAATGCCCGTATTTAAAACGAAAAAAAACAAATGGAATCCGATAGATCTTTTGGTAGAGTCACATCAGACACTAAGTAAATCCGAAGCACGTCGGCTTCTTTTCCAAAATGCTGTGGAGGTTGACGGTAAACTCATTACTAACACCTCGATAACACTTGAAAATGGTGCTATACTCAAAATCGGGAAAAAGAAATTATTGAAAATAAAAATACTATGAACTTTTTTAGAAAACACGAACTGTTTTGGAAAGTGATTATTGTGGTCGCGTCCCTGGCGCTTGTTGCCAGTTCGTTTTTACCGTTACTATCGCTTCGGTAAGCCTCGCGCGGTATAATTAACCCATGGAATTAACATTAGAGAGTCCTGTCCGGTATGTGCCGCATATCGGTCCGGTGATGGCGACAAGGCTGCAAAACCTCGACATAGGTACTGTCCGCGATCTTCTCTACCATGTTCCGTTCCGCTACGATGATTTTTCCGTCGTGCTGCCGATTGCCCACATTCATCCCGGTGAAACAGTTACGATCCACGTAACGATAGACACGTTCCGCGCGTTTTACACAAAAACAGGTAAAAAAATCCAGGAGGCGGTCGTGAAGGACGATACCGGAAAAATAACCGTCATATGGTTTAACCAGCCGTACCTTCTGAGCATCATGCATCCCGGGGATTCCGTGAATTTATCGGGACCGGTCGGGTGGTTCGGCAACAAAATCGTTCTGACGAGCCCCCAATATGAACTCACAACAGGTGAAGGTACCTCGCTTCACACAGGCAGGCTTGTCCCGGTCTATCCGGAAACCGCAGGCGTATCCAGCAAGTGGCTGCGGACCAGAATTGCATTTTTACTGGAATCTATATTGCCGTCTTTACAGGATTTTTTACCGGAACAAATACCCGTTGACTACAGTCTGATGGGGTTATCAGCAGCCCTTCGCGCCGTCCATTTTCCGGAAAATAAAGAAGAGATTGAACAAGGCCGACGGCGGATAGCGTTTGACGAAGTTTTCCTTTTACAGCTTACAGCGTACGAGCAAAAGAAAATTTGGGAACAAACCCAACACGCGAACGCACTGTCGATACCGGAGGCGGACGTATTTTCATTTATCGACTCGCTGCCGTTCACACTGACGGGGGACCAGAAGCGGTCGCTTGATGAAATAACCGCTGATCTCACCCGCCCGATTCCGATGAACCGTATACTCGTCGGGGATGTCGGCAGCGGCAAAACCGTGATTGCTGCCATAGCCATGTATATTGCCGAGCGGAACGGACTGCAATCTGTGCTCATGGCACCCACGCAAATACTTGCCGAACAGCATTTCAGAACAATTCAGGCGCTCCTTGAACCCAGAGGCATCCGCGTAGACCTTATGACCGGAAACACAAAAACAATTTCCAAGAAAATTAAACCTGCTGTCATCGTGGGTACCCATGCGCTTCTGACAAAATCTCTTACCTTTTCAAATCTCGGTCTTGTCGTTATTGACGAACAGCACCGCTTCGGAGTAGAACAACGGGCACAGCTTACCGGAAAAAATACACGTCTGCCCGGAGGCAGTCAGACCCCGCATTTCCTTACCATGACCGCAACTCCGATCCCGCGGACTATCGCAAAAACTCTGCTGGGCAATACCGATCTTTCGTTTCTGTCCCAGATGCCCAAAGGCCGCCGCATCATTAAAACCTGGGTCGTTCCGACGGCTAAACGCCCGGGTGCGTACCGGTGGATTCAAAACCAAATTGAGGCAACAGGCGGCCAGGTATTTATCATCTGTCCTCTTATAGAAGAATCGGAAACGCTTATAGATGTCAAAGCCGTAACCCAGGAATTCGTACGCATCAAAAAACTGTTTCCGGGTACGGGTGTGGGACTGTTGCACGGCCGGTTGAAACCGGCGGAAAAAACCGCTGCGCTCGAAAACTTCCGTAAGAAAAAAATCATGATACTTGTGGCAACACCCGTCGTGGAGGTCGGTATCGATATCCCAAACGCAACCATGATGGTGGTGGAGGGCGCAGACCGCTTCGGGCTCGGTCAACTGCATCAGTTACGCGGCAGGGTAGGTCGCGGCAGCATACAATCCTACTGCCTGTTGTTTACCGAAAATCCGGACGAAAAAGCATTATCGAGATTGAAAGCGTTGGAAACCATTCATAGCGGTCCCTTGCTTGCCGATGTGGATTTGCGTCTCCGGGGACCCGGGGAAGTATTTGGTACCCGGCAGCACGGTATGCCTCACTTTAAAATTGCATCCTTCACCGATATGGAAACCATTACCGATACCCGGGATGCTTTAAAGAAGATAACTCAGATAGATCCTACATTACGCTCGTTCCCCCTCTTGAGGAAACAGGCTCAAAAGAGTACAATAGAGGATGTTTCAAAGGACTAATTATGGCTCCATTACCCAAAAGACGGCATAGTACACGGCGCGGCGGCAAACGACAGGCGGCAATCAAACTGGGGATACCGAAAATTCTGGTATGCCCGAATTGCGGTAAGCCAAGACTCCCGCACCGGGCATGCAAAAACTGCGGATATTACGGCGGAAAAGAAGTGGTAAAGCAAAAACCTGTAAAAACAAAAAAACGGGAATAATGAATTGTGAAGACTTCAAACGACCCCAGACATCAGCACCGGCGGCTCCTCATGGATAAACTCTTTGCCTACAGCTTTCATCCTGCAGAGGTGAATCCGGATATTCAACCGATCATTTCGAACCTGAAGGATATAGATGAGAGGATCAGGGTTGCGGCCCCTGAATGGCCGGTTGATAAAATTGCTAAAATTGATTTGGCGGTACTAAGGCTTGGCGTCTTTGAACTTGCCATTGATAAAAAGGAGCCTCCGAAAGTCGTTATCGATGAGGCAATCGAACTTGCCAAGGAATACGGCAATGAAAACAGTTCAAAATTCGTAAACGGTGTACTGGGAACCATTTTAAAGACAGTAACGTAAAAATACTATGACATTTGAAGAACTACAAAAAAACATCGGTATATCATTTCATAACCAGGAGCTTCTGAAACTCGCATTCGTCCACCGGTCTCACCTCAACGAAGACAAACACATGCGTGAGTCGAATGAACGGCTGGAATTTTTAGGCGATTCGGTACTGTCGTTATTAACCTCACATTTTCTGTACAAAACGTATCCGGAATACACCGAAGGGACGCTTACTAATATCCGTTCGAGTCTTGTAAAGACAACAAGTTTAACCGATATTTCCAAATCTCTGGGGCTGGGGGATCTCCTGTATTTAAGCCACGGGGAGGAATCCTCAGGCGGACGCACCAATTCGTCGCTATTAGCTGATGTATTTGAGGCATTTTTGGGTGCCATGTATTTGGACCAGGGAATGAGTGTTGCGGGAAAATTTTTGGAAAAATACTTATTTCCTAAAACCAGGGAAATTATTGCGACCAGGTCATACATAGATTATAAAAGCCTGCTGCAGGAACATATCCAGGAAGACTCACGCCATTCTCCGACGTATCGGGTTGTCAGGAGCGAAGGACCCGACCATGCCCGCAAATTTTGGATAGAGGCAACGGTTGACGGGACGGTGTTGGGGTCCGGATCCGGCAAATCAAAGCAGGAAGCGGAGCAAGAAGCCGCTCTGACGGCGCTTGAGAAGCTCGGTAAAATCTGATATCATTACAGAATGCTGAAAATCCGACTCTCGCAAACAGGCACGACAAACCGCAAAAGCTACCGGATAATTGCCATCGAGGAAGGCAAACGCCGGGACGGTAAAGCTATCGAAAATTTAGGGTATTTCAATCCATTGGTGAAACCGCCCCAAATCGTCATAGACCGTCAGCGTATCGCGTATTGGCAGAGTAAAGGCGCCCAGGTGACGCCGGCAGTCAGTCGGCTCCTCAAATAATACCTATTATGAAGGACACGCTCATGTTCATACTCTCCCGCATCGTTGACCATCCCGATGACGTTACGGTTGACGAAGCCGTCACAGAGGACAAAACTACGCTTACGATCCACGCAAACCAGGAAGATTTAGGAAAAATTATCGGCAAAAGCGGACGGATTATCCGCTCGCTTCGGGATCTTATCAAGCTCATGGCAGCCAAACAGGGCGTCTATGTAGACGTTGTTTTGGCGGAAGAAGCACCTATCGCTTAAATCTTGGCTATGCATATCTCCATTCTGACCCTTTTCCCTGATATGTTTTCGGGCCCGTTTGGCCAGTCCATCATAAAGCGGGCGGCGGATAAAAAACTCATCACCATCGAGTACGTTAATATCCGTGATTTTGCCACGGACAAGTACAAGACCGTAGACGGTCACCCGTACGGCGGCGGGATTGGAATGATTTTACGCGTTGACGTCGTGGACCGCGCGTTAAAAAGCATTGAAAAAGGTCATACAATTCTGCTTGATGCGGGCGGAACTCCGTATACGCAAAAAAAAGCAAAGGAATTGGCGAACGTCGATCATCTTATTCTTATCTGCGGCCACTATGAGGGAGTTGATGAACGCGTCCGAAGCCTCATTGATGAAGAGCTATCCATCGGAGATTATGTGTTAACCGGCGGGGAAATCCCCGCGATGGTTGTGGTAGATTCTGTCGCCCGTCTCATTTCAGGAGTACTGGCGAAACCCGAAGCGACCATCCACGAATCATTCACCCAGGCTTCCCTTGAATATCCCCAATATACCGAGCCTAGAATATATAACGCTCTTGCCGTTCCTCCGGTGCTGCTTTCCGGCAACCATAAAAAGATTGACGAATGGCGCAAACGTGAATCTCTCAAACGTACAAAAACCCAACGGCCTGATCTTACAAACTAAACGGGTCGGGTTTGATAACCCCTGCTGAAGGCGCAGGTAATGTGAGCGATGTTGATTCCATGAGCTGCATCTGCGCCACTTTAGCGATCAACTCCTCATCCGCGCTTGTAACCGCCTCAAGCGGCTGGCTTACTGATCCGATTGTCGCGGGAAGCGGAGCATAAAATGTGTCCATCCCCAGGGTCGCTGATACCGTATCTGCCGATCCGGAGGCCTCGGATGCTGCACTCCCGAATGAAACGCCGAGAGTCCGGACACGGATGATGCGACGTACCGATACGCTTGATGCCAAATACCCGCGCAGTTGTTCGAGCGTTCCGGAAATATTGATAGAAAACGGCAAAATACTACCTCCCACCGTTTCTTCGTCCGCAGTTACGCGTTTGGCAGACTCAGTAGCCAGTGATCCAAACTTGGCAAGTGTAAAATTTCCGGCTGCAACACCTGTTTGGGCACTTAAACCGTCCAGGGTCGCCAAAAGGGTAGGAACTGATTTATCCGAGGGGACGGCAGATAACAGTGTTTGAACGCTGTTTCTTAATGACCCTTCATCAATAGACTCCAATACCGATACCTTATTTTTCAGCACGTCAACATCCGCCGATATATTGCGTACCTGAGTATTCATCGCGATTGTTTTCTGTACTGTCGGAACTACGCCAAATACAATCCCCAGTATTGAAACGATGAGTACTACGGCCGAAACGATCACTCCCTGGTATTGACGAATTAGTTTATTCAGTTGCATATATAGGTTAAAAGACGGCAACAAATGATAGCCTGACATTAATTATTCCGGTTTTGGTGAGCTGTAACGTATCGAGCTGCGGCGCGCGGACACGATTTGCCGCTGTTTGCTTTATGAGTGCATCGGTTATGGCAACGGCGTCATCAATGGATGCTACATGAACCGACAGGGAAACGTTATTCTTGTCATCCATGGACACATCGGATATCTGTCCCGGGGTAACATAGGGAACGATCATATCAAACACGTCACCGATCGGCTGTTGGACGCTAAAAATTTTCGTTATCAGCGCCGTACGCTGTTTGATGGAGACCAACAATCCTTCTTTCGTCGCATTTTGGGTAATTATCTGGGATAGTTCCTGGCGCGTTATTACAAGTTGGTCGTACCGGAGCTTCAGGTAATAGTACGCCCCTCCGATTACAACACCACTCACAAGAAATATCGCGAGCGCCCAAAGACTGAGGCGCTGAGCGAACGCCATTATAATCCCCGTTTGCGGAGATTCTTCCGGTTTCGCCGGGATAAGATTTATTATTCTGGGTGCATCCATACTGTTTCCTTATGACCGGAGTGCTAATCCTACTGCGACACAAAAATTCGGCCCTTCCGGAGTTAATACATTAAATCGGGAAGGCCGCGCAATTCCGACCCAGGGATTTGCCAACTGCACTTCGACTCCCAGTGATTGGGCAAGATACACCACCATGCCGGGAAGTCTTGCCGTTCCGCCGGAAAGTAACACTAACTGCACGCGGTCATCTTTATATTTCTCCTGATAAAACACCAGTGCCCGTTTCAATTCATTGACAATAGTATCGGTGATAGGTTTGGCGGCAACGGCTATTTTCCCTTCAAGTTTGTCCGGCTGTACGCCGTATGCCCGCTTATATTCTTCCGCCTGCGTTAAATTAAAATCCAGGCTCTGGGCCAGCGACCGTGTTATCGCATCACCGCCCGAGGATATAGAGCGGGTGAACGTGAGAATTCCGTTTCGTACAATTGCAGCGTCGGTGGTTTGCGCGCCCAACGATACAATCATAACGCTGTGGACATTGGGTACGGATCGGGTTAGGGCACGGGTTGTGGCAATGACTTCGGTCTCTGCTGCGACCGGTGTCAATTCCGCAAGCTCCAGGATGCTTAAATAATAGTTTACCAGTGCTTTCGGTGCCGCAACCAACAACGCTTCCATTTTATTCGTTCCTGTCTCTTTCGCATCACGGAGAATGGTAAAATCTAAATTTACCTGATCCAGAGGCAGGGGTATATACTGTTCGGCTTCCCAACGGATTGCGGACGTGAGTTCCCGTTGTGAGAGGGCCGGAACTTCGATGACACGCGTAAAAACTTTCGATTCCGGAAGGGCGATATGTACGTCTTTAGACCGGACACCCGTCTCTTTCACCAAACGCTTAATAGACTGGGCGACAGCCTCTGTATCGGCTGCCACGGAAGAGGCCAATGCTTTGGGCGGGGTAGGAACACTGCCGGCCGCAAGAAGACTCACGGAGGTGCCTTCGATCCCCAGCTCAATAAGCTTAATGGTGCGTGATCCTATATCAAGTCCAAGTGATAAACTCATATGGGCAGACCGTATTACTTTGAAAATGATCCCTGACTGTATACTGCATAATCAAAAATAGACGCAGGAGACCGATATTGCTTGTGGGCTACAATTTTTCTGTTTACGTCGCTTCCGGACGTACCGGTTGATTCGACAATGCTTCCCTGTGGCGGGAAGCGTCCCGGCAGGTACGACAGCAAGTTGTGCTCCGCTATATACCGGTCTGAATGCGAAGTGCGAGCAGCGATATCAACTGCCGGATCTAATAGACTCAAAATCAGAAAACGTAATTCTGCTTCTGTACGCGGTACTTGCCGGACAATCTACCTATACCTGCGGCCGGATCGGAAAAATTATTCGAATCGTTACGCAGTCCATCGGGATCATAAGCGGCTTTCGCAACCTGGTACGATGACCGGTTTTATAAAGGACCGTCACAACGACCGCCGGTATCGGCTGTCCCGTTTCCCCAACAGACATCTATGGTCGGCGCAGCGTATACTCTCGTTTCATTGATGGTTCCGTCCAGATTATGTCCGACAAGCCATAACGTTTCAGTATCTTCTTTCAATGTCGGTTGAGGAAATGCGAACGGCTGATCGCCTCCGCCCACGGTATTAACCGCCACGTTATATTTCACCCCTAACGTCGGATCTATCGTTACGTTTCCCCCTGTGCCTGTTTTAAGTCCCTCTTCAATTCCTGCTTCCGCTGCGGAAAACGCACGGTTTGATTCTTCTACATTCCGGGTTACGGAAACGTCGGTCGTGGACCGTGCAATGAGCGACAATCCAATGGTTGTTGCAACCATTAACACTAATAAACCGATGAGTGCTATCTGACCAGATTGTTTAATCTTTCGAATCATAGTATCTCTTTTATTGTAATAACCGTATATACATTTAGCAAGCCTTCGTATATTAATTCCTCATGCTCACGGTACTGCTGAATGCCGCGCTCCCGCTTTCATACACGCTGCCGGAATCACCCACCTGCCCTAACGTAAATGTAACCGTAACCTGCTTCTGAATGCTTCCGTCTGCCGGCGGGCAGGAAAACCTGAGTGAACTATCGTCACAGTCATCGCTGCCGGACGGGCTGAGCGTCAGGTTTCCTCCTGTCAAATAGGTTTTTACGGGTATCTCCGGAGTACCACTAACCGAAGCGATGCGCCCCTCATCACATTCCAACGTAGTTACATAATTATCGGGATTTGTGATTTCGGCAGATACCGCGGTGAGGTCGCCCAGTGAACACGAAACATTGATTACCTTTGAGGAACGTATCATGCGTCCGATAACGTCCAATGCAAAATTCCCGTCCTGTTTAACGGTTGTAAGTATCTCGGCTTTTTTATTCACATGGACCGTTGTAAAGAGCACTTGCGTCAGAAGAGTAGCGATAATCGCAAGAACTCCCACGGATACTAAAATCTCCATCAGCGTAAACCCCATATGTTTTTTTTGGTTCTTCATTGAAGTTTCCAATTCGTTAAATATGTATCTAAGTGAACTTTATTCAGCGGATTGGTTGTATCTCCCCACGCAACCGTCGATGTTACCCGGACCGTCAGATCAGCAGCAACATAGTTCAGTGTAATTTCCCGGGTAAATTTGTTGTCTACGTTAACCGTACACGGTCCATTCCAATCTCCGTCGGATCCCACACAATAGGTTGTTTCGGGGGTGCCCATATTCACTAAATCGCCCCATCCCGCATCCCGCAGTTGGCGGGTGAGTTCAATACCGGCTTGGGCATGAGAAAGAGCTTCACTTCTCATCTGTAGTGTTTCTGAACGGCCCAGTGACGCAGTCGTTCCGGCAACAATACCGGTTGCAAGAAGTACTATTACCCCGACGATAACAATCATTTCAACTAATGTTTGACCTTGTTGTTTCCTCATATATTAAAACTTCGAAGGTGTCGGTGTAGGTGTCGGAAGCCCCATCGACGGCGGTGACGTCGGTGTCGGTGTCGGCTTTAGACTTGACGTCGGTGTCGGTGTTTGAGCACCAAGTGACATCGTCGGCGTAGGCGTCAACGTCGGCGTCTCGTGTTTGCATCGGTCCCCCTAGCGGAGCTGACATCGACCCCTCATTCGACACCAAGCCGGATGGAGATACGTGCACCCCCACAGTCGTCCCGAATCCCGTAAGGACAATTGTTTGATCTACCGAAGCGCCGCGGTCAAGTACATAAAACGTAATAGACGAAGGAACGGGGGTGAACAATACCCCCGTCGGTAACTTGTACGTAGTTACGTCACCCGCCGGATCATCCTCGCATAGCGCTTGAGCCGTATATTCATCGTCAGTAAAATCCACAATATAACCAGTCAGCGTAGTAATGCACTCAGTTGGTTTAACACCGGCTGAAGCTTTAGTCCTGACAGCCGAGAGATTGACAACAAGCGTTGATGCCGCCTGTTTAACCGTTTGGGAATTGTTAAACCCGGAATAACTCGCCATGAACAAGCTGCTCAGAACCAGAAGCAGGGAAACGCTCACAATGATTTCGATGAGAGTAAATCCGTGGGCTCGTGGAGACGGCATAGTTATGGATTTTTCAACCCGTAGTTACATTCGTTCGGAAGCGTCACGCCAGCGCCACACGTATTGCTGCCCGTCCCGGATTCCACCTTGGCGCAAATACAGTAACTATAATAGGGCGCAGCTGTTCCCTATCGTCCGGTAATAATAATTCTGTGCGTTTTTCGGATCTGATGGTAGCGCGGGTACAAAATCCGGTACTAATGCAGACAATTGACTCGATAAAGGCTGCCATGAAGTGTTCCCCGGATATGATCCGGTATCCGTCCTGTACATCTCAAGAGCACTGCGCACCTGTTCCAGATCACTTTGACGTCTGGCATCCCGCGAGCGCTTATTGATGGAAGTATATGATGTGACTCCGATTGCGGATAACACGGCGATGATAGATGCCGCAATCAATATTTCTATCAATGTAAATCCCTGCCTGCCGGCAGGCACGGCGTTTTTTTTCATAGTTTATTCCAGATTCCCGACACAATAATAGGAACCTGTTGAAAATGTGCAGTCTGATCCGGCCTGAGGAGCGGCTGCATTCCCCGTACCGGATTCAAGGTGTGCACAGAAACAGAAGGATGTATCAGAGCAATGAGAGTCGGCGAAATCATATACGAACGTATCTCCCGGTCCTGTACCCGTGAAGTTTCTCGGATCAACAGGAAAACCGGCTGGCAGATACGTTGTGGCCCCCGCAACACTTGGAATCGTGTTTTCCCGCGTCTGACTTATAGTTGGAGTTGGAACCGGATCTAGTCCCGCCCCGCCTATTATTGCGTGACACGTAGCGGGGTATGAACTGTTGTGGTCGGCATAATATTGTTCAAACGCGTTTTGCATGGCTTTCATGTCCCCTAAACGTCTGGCATCCCTGCCCTTTTTTTGTGCAGTCGAAAAGGATGCGACGCTAACGGATATGAGAATACCGATAATTCCGATGACTATGAGAAGCTCCATGAGGGTAAAGCCCGCCTGCGCAGGTAGGCCGTGTTTGTTTTTCATAGATAAATCCTCCATAGGGCAGTCAGTTGAGGTTGCCAAATCAGTGCAACCGACGTTCCTAATACAAGAAACGGCCCGAAAGCAATTTTGCTTTTCCAGGTCTTTTTTCTACCTAACATCAGTATGACACCCACTATTGCCCCCGTCAAGAAGGCGATATACAGTGCAATCACTACTCCGGGGAACCCCAACAATAGGCCCATAAGCGGTGCAAATTTTACGTCTCCGAAGCCCAAACCCTTTCCGCGGGTAACCAGCCAAAGCAGGTAAAATGCCACAAAACTGGCAAGTCCCGGGATAATATACTGCATAAAATTTCCCGCCTGATTCGTTCCGATCCAATTCAGTATGACAGCCGCAAACCCGAGCACTATCATGCTGTCCGGTATGATCTGGTATTTAAGGTCAGCAACGAGAATTACCAGCAGGGATATAAATAGAAGATAATATGAAACGTGATAGGGGAGAAGGAGCACAAATCCGGTGCCTGTGATAAGTTCGATTACAGGATACTGGATAGACAGACGTTTATGGCAGTTCCTGCATTTCCCTAACTGGATGATATAGGACAACACCGGTATCAGCTCATACCACCGCAGAGTTCTTTTGCAGAAATCGCAGTGCGATCGTCCCCATACAATGCTTTCGCCCTGGGGCAGCCGGTCAATAAGGACATTTGCAAACGACCCGACCGCCAGCCCGATGAGAAAGATGAGTATAATTTCCACTCCCTTAGTATAGCATCTCTTTTAACCGCAAAAACCCCCGCCTTGGCGGGGGATTCTGCTAGTATATCGATGTTTAGTTTACTGGATACACCAATCGCAATCCACACCATTTGTTGGATCTACTGTTTTGCAAACAATACTTGCAGCCGTTGCCAACGTGCCGGTATGATCCGGGTTATATTTCGTGTTCGGATCCGCCTGGAATGACTTTGCCGTCGGCGTATAACACACGGTTACCGAGGCACTTGCGGGATCCGTCACTCCGGTAGCATTCAGCCACACGATAGGTAATTTATTAGCCTGTATGGTCTTAAAATCGCTACGAAGTTCACCTGCTCCGACTACGGCATCCAGTCCTGCACTTACAACAGCATTCTCTAAATTAGCCGCGCTCACATCGGACGCAAACGGCATAGCACTTTTCACTGCGTAATACCGCAGAACCGCAGTCTGTACCTGGCTCACGAGATCCCGCGTCGCGGTATCCGTACCCTTTTTGAGTTGTTCAAACGGGTCAATGGCGCCGATAAGACCGACCGCCAACGCCCCGAGTAGGGCAATAACTATAAGTAGCTCGATGAGCGTAAAACCACGATTTGATTTCATATCAAATAATCTCCTTTATTTACTTGTACCATCATATTTAGACCCTTGTCAATAGGGGTAAATTACTTAAGTGCGCTTGTCAAATTATATATCGGTGTAATGACGGAAATGACGATAAACCCTACGCCCACGCCCATGATCACCATGATAATCGGCTCAATCGCTGTTGTGAGCCCCTTAACCAGTGTTTCTGATTCCGACTGAAAATATTTGGAAAGTTTTGTTAGCGTCTCATCGAGTTTTCCGGTTTCTTCCCCGACCTTCATCATTTGGGAAACGATCGGCGGAAACACCTCGTACAGGGCAAATGAATCTCCCAGCGGGTATCCTTTTTCCACTTTTTTGGAAATCTCGCCGATCGCATTCCGGAATACAACGTTTCCGAGTGAATTTTTCAGGATCTGCAGACCTTCTAGAATATGGATACCGGACGCAATGAGCATCCCAAGCGTCCTCGTAAAATCAACAAGGATGATTTTCTTCTGGAGTTCACCGAATAGCGGAATTTTAAACAGTAACTGGTCCACGACGAGTTCGCCGAACTCGGTTTTACGCCAACGCTGAAAAAGTGCTGCGGCACCTCCGACGACAAGAATCAGGAGCCACCAGAAACGGACCATAAAATCGGATACATTCATGAGAAGCAGTGTTGTCCACGGGAGCTCGATGTTAAAATCCTTGTACAAACCGGTGAGTTTCGGCATCACGACGGTCATCATGACAAAAACGACTCCGACCATGCCCACAAGGATGATAATCGGATATATCATTGCACCGGACACTTTTCCGCGGAAATCCCGTTGAGCTTCCATTGTGTCGGATAAACGGGTGAGAATCTGGTCCAGCGTCCCTGAAGCTTCTCCGGCACGTACGAGGGCAACGTATGTTGTAGAAAAATACCGCGGATACTTGGATAGAGCGTCGCCGAGGTTGCCTCCGGATACGATCTGATGTTCCATATCCAGCAAAATGTCTGAAAAACTTTCGTTCGTGGTCTGGGTGCGGAGTATGGTCAGCGCTTCAGGAAGGGATAGCCCCGCAACGACCATAGTCGCCAGCTGTCTGGTGAAATTAACAATATCGTTGAATGTAACCCGCTTAAAGTACCCCTGAATTTTGACGAGCGACAGACCCTCTTTCGCCACCTGGATGCCGACGACAAATAACTGTTTCTCGTGAAGAAGACGGATAGCCGCTTCCTGCGACGGGGCTTCTACCAACCCTGTTACCGTTTTCCCGTCTCCTCCCCGTGCATGGTACTGAAAAAATGGCATGGCTATGATTGTTTTAATAACCGGCTTAATTCCTCCGGTTGCAGCGCATAACTTTGCGCTATTTCCAGACTGATCTTGCCTTCGCGGATAGCACGGGCCAGCGCTCCCTCTAATGTGACCATCCCGAGTTCCGCAGATGTCTGAATGATGTTATCGATAAGATGGGTCTTGCCGTCACGGATAGTTGTTTTGATCGCGGGCGTTGCGGTCATAATCTCCGCCACCGGAATGCGCCCGCCGGATACAGCGGGAATAAGCCGCTGCGACAACACGCCTTCAATGACAGCGGACAATTGCAGACGGATCTGTATCTGCTGGTTTTCCGGGAAAACGTCAACGATGCGGTCAATTGTTTGGGAGGCGGAATTGGTATGCAGCGTCGCAAATACCAAATGTCCGGTCTCTGCAATCGTAATCGCCGCCTGTATGGTCTCCAGATCCCGCATTTCACCGATGAGAACGACATCCGGATCCTCGCGAAGGACGCTGCGCAGTGAAACGTTCCATGAATGCGTGTCCTGATGCATCTCACGTTGTGAAATTACGGAAACGCCGACCGGATAGACATATTCAATGGGATCCTCGATGGTAACCACATGAACGGACCGCGTCTGGTTAATCGTATTGATCATGGAGGCAAGCGTCGTTGACTTTCCCTGTCCGGTCGGGCCGGTTACCAAAACAAACCCCTGCCGGAGTTTCACAAACTCGTGGCAGATAGACGGCAGGTTTAATTCCTCGATGGTCTTGATTTTATCGGGTATGAGACGGAAATCTCCGGCTATGGATTCCCTTTGATAATAGACATTTGCCCGGAACCGGTTTTTCCCGTATGCCACGGAATAATCGATTTCTTTATTTGTTAAAAATATATCTTTTTCTCCCTCGGTAAACGTGGGGAATATAAGCGCTTCCGTATCCTGAGGTGTCAGGGGAGGAAGACCTGCTATCGCCACTAATTTTCCGTACACACGCAAAGTTGGCGGATATCCCACGACCAGATGGACGTCTGACGCAGTCACCCGTAACGCTTCAGAAAATAACGATTTGATATCCATAATTAATCCTCCGCAACGCGAAGAACTTCTTCGATCGTTGTAATGCCTTCAATCACTTTCATATACCCGTCCTGCTTTAACGTCATCATACCCTCCTTGACCGCCGCCTGCTGTATGGTATCCATTGATGCCCGTATGGCGATCAATCGGGCAACTTCCATTGATACCGGCAATACTTCAAATATACCGAGTCGTCCCAGATATCCGGTACCGACACAGGCCGAACACGGTGCTCCGTTTACTATTCCGGTTCCCCGATACAGTTTTATCGGGGTCTCTTTTGATAATAGCACACCTAAAACACCGGTGATATCTTTTTTCACCGCTTCCTCCGGATCATATTCTTCTTTACAGGTAGGACAAATTTTGCGGGCGATGCGCTGCCCGACGACGCAATTGAGGCTGGAAACGATAAGGAACGGTTCGGCCCCCAAATCCAATAAACGGGGGATAGCACCGGCCGCGTTATTCGTATGCAGCGTCGAAAATACGGTGTGTCCGGTCAGTGCCGCCTGAATAGCAAGCTCAGTCGTTTCCCGGTCGCGGACTTCTCCGACAAGAATGACATTGGGATCCTGCCGCAAAAACGCCCGTAACCCTGTGGCAAACGTGAGTCCTGCCACGGGATTAATCTGCACCTGATTAACGCCGGGAATTTCATACTCGACCGGATCCTCAAGCGTCACGATATTCACCCGGGCGTTATTTAACTTCGACAACACGGCGTAGAGTGTTGTTGTTTTTCCGGAACCGGTCGGACCGGTGACAAGAATAATTCCGTGCGGACGCGTTATCTGCGCTTCCAAATTTTTTAGCGCCAACCCCCGCAAACCCAGCTCAGGAAGAGTCGGAATTCCGCCGGATTTCTTCAGTAACCGCATGACGATTTTTTCCCCATGCACCGTCGGCAGGGTGGATACACGAAGATCCACCTCTTCCTCGCCCATTTTAAAGTTGAAGCGGCCGTCCTGCGGGATCCGTTTTTCATCAATTTTCATATCGGCAAGGATTTTTATCCGTGACACGACGGCATCCTGCAAGCGCTTAGGCAAAACCAAGCGCTCCTGCAATATACCGTCCACCCTGTACCGGACACGGGTATCACCGACCTGCGGCTCGATATGCACATCGGAGGCCCGGAGATGTATGGCCTGCTCGAGGGTCGCCGAAACGATCTGTGCAATGGGCGCTTCGCGGATCACTTCACCCAGACGGCCTGCTTCGTACGTTTTGACTTCCGGTTCTATGCTTTCCTTCAGGGCTGCCGTGACATCTTCGCCGAGATTCTGCGAATACGTTTCTTCGATGGCAGCCATAATATCGTCTTTGAGGGCCATGAACGGATGAATCCGTTTTCCCGATTTCTTTTCAATAAACTCGATGATCTGGAAATCCAACGGGTCTATCATGGCAACCGACAGTTCATTATCCTGGGCATCAAATTCAAACGGAATGAGTACATATCGCCGGGCTACCGGTTCGGAAATGTAATTAACAATGGCAGGAGCGATTGCGCGGCCGGCAAGCGTCACAAACGGGACATTTAATGCCTTCGCCTTTGCTTTAGCGAGATCCGTTTCGGTCACCATCCGCTTTTTGACGAGAATATCTTCTGCGGGAGCCCCCGTGGAAAGGGATTCCGTCATCACCGCATCTGCCTGCGCCTGAGGCAGACGGCCGTCGGCGACGAGTGCGGTAAGAATTGATTGGGCAGTTGCGGGCATAGGTTTATTATTGATGCTTTTATACTATAATGCAAGGGATTATGCATGCGTTTCTCATTATCGGCAATGATACCGAAACTATACTGAAGGAATGTACATCCCGTATCAATGCGTGGAAAATTTCTGCATGGGATATCATCAGGCTGCCCGAGGAGGGAACAGTCGGCATCGACATGATCAGGGATTTTGAACGTGAACTTGCCCTGACGCCGAGAAATTCTCCGGCGAAAGTCGGTGTACTGACCGATATCGACCGGTTAACCCCCGAAGCGCAGAATGCCCTTCTTAAAACACTCGAGGAACCGCCGCCGCATACATATATCATAGGGACCACACGCATTCCCGAATCACTGTTACCGACGATCCGTTCACGGATGAGCGTCGTACGTCTTACGGACGCCGCACGGAAATCCGACGCTTCAATTCTTTTGAAATTATTAGACGAGACTCCGGGAAAACGTATTGCCACCATTGAACCGTTTGTCTCCACACACGATGATGCCAAAATATTTGTGACGGCACTATTGGAGGCAGCACGCGGCGAACTTCTCAAGCATCCGACTCACCAACTTACCATGCTCATCCGGAATCTCCTCACCGCCCAATCACAACTTTCCGTCAACGTCAACCCGCGCCTGGTTGTGGATAACGCAGTATGTAATCTGTAAGAGTCGGTAAATGGATATTCAGCGGTGTTTTTTCTAACCTCATAACTCTCTCTGTATCATTAAATTGATATAACCCCCTTCTGATATATGCGTGTTGGGTTTGCCAATCGAGAAGTTTTTGCTTCCATTTTTGATACTCAATACTATGATTGTGAATGATGTGGGGAGGGACTTCTACTAAAAGTGTCCCGTTCTGTTTTGAAAGTCTCGACCATAATCGTGCAAATATCTCCTCATAAACGTAGACACTGTCGGTTATGAACTCGGGGTGTACACCTCCGCATGCAGCCCATACAATCAGACCGAAGCGGGGAATATTGTATGTACGGATAGTTTCATCCAGTTTCTCCCATAATGATTCCTCAAGAATATTGCCCCCGAGGTGCATAACTTTATTATCATCATTCTCCCTCCGTATCGATCTATGTTCAAAACGAGTGAGTGATACCGATACTCCGTGGGAAAAAGGGATATCCTTTTCAATAGCCTCATAAAATATGGTTCCAAATCCCATAAAATCCAATACAGATGTGGATTCATTCCGATGGGATCGTTCCGTCAGAAACTCCCGGATCGTAAAGGGGAAAACATGAAAAAAAGCACTCTCGTATTCTTCGATGCCGCGGCTCATGATACCCCAACCACACCCGTCCCGTTCACTCCTCGCTTTTTGATCCCCGATTTTAAGTGCGTCCGTAATTTTTTTACCATCGACCGGTATAATCGGGCGGCGTTGTTCGTTTTCACAATACATAACTTGAAATTATAGCATAATGAGGCGCTAAACTGAATTAATTTGGACAAACGAATAACGGCATTAATTCGAAGCTATTTTACGCATAATTTACTAGACAACCCCTTGTATATAGTGTACAATTAATTTGAGCTTACATGAGCTCGTTTTTTCTTCTTGGAGCACACAAAAATGCCAAAAGTTACAGACAAATACACCGGCGCGCAGATCGTCGTTCTGGAGGGCCTTGAGCCCGTCCGTAAGCGGCCGGCCATGTACATCGGTACGACGGGACCGGCGGGTCTTGCAGCATTGTTTAAACGAAATCATCGACAATTCCATAGATGAGGCGCTTGCCGGATACGCAAAAAACGTCTGGGTAACTATCCATCGCGATGACAGTGTCACGGTAGTGGACGACGGCCGAGGTATCCCTGTTGATAAAAATCCGAAATATAAGGTGTCCGCTTTAGAGTTGGTCATGACCAAACTCCATGCCGGCGGTAAGTTTGAAGGCAAAGCATATAAAGTGTCGGGCGGACTGCATGGTGTCGGCGCATCGGTGGTGAATGCGCTGTCGGCCGACATGAGAGTAGAGGTCTACCGCGACGGGGGCGCATTTGTGCAGGAATACAAACGGGGAAAAGCCGTTTACCCCGTCAAACGCATGGGGCCATCAAAAAAAACGGGAACTTTGACGACATATTCACCCGATCCGGACATCTTCAAAGAGGGAATATCGCTTAATTTTGAAACCGTTAAAAAACAGGTCCGCGACCGCGCCTATCTTATTGCACGTTTAGCGTTCCATTTAACAGACGAACGGACAAACGAAGAAGCACACTATTATTTTGAAGGCGGTATCACGTCGCTTGTCAAAGCTTTAAACCGCAATAAAACCGTGCTTCATCCGGCCATCTTGATCAGTAAGGAATCCGCCGAAGGGGAAATGAGCGTTGATGTATCCATCCAATATAATGATGCGTTTGCCGAAAACGTGGAATCCTATGTCAACGTCATCCATACGCCCGAGGGAGGCACACACATGACCGGTTTCCGCATGGCCCTCACGCGCGCAATCAACGACTATGCTAAAAAATCCGGTGCGACAAAAAACGGCGATGACTCTATCACCGGCGATGATACACGCGAGGGACTCACCGCCATCGTGTATGTAAAAATGCCCTCCCAATACCTGCAGTTTGAAGGCCAAACCAAAGAAAAACTTGGGAATGCGGAAGTGACCCCGTTTGTGCAGTCCGCGGTTAAAGAGGGATTAGACACCTATTTTGAGGAAAATCCTGGTGACGGCCGGGCGATTTTGGAAAAAATATTTTTGGCAGCCAAAGCACGGCTTGCCGCCAAGGCCGCCAAAGACGCGGTTATACGCAAAGGCGCACTGGAAGGCGCGTCCTTACCGGGAAAGCTTGCGGACTGCCAGGAAAAAGACCCGACGATTTCGGAATTGTTTATCGTCGAGGGAGATTCTGCCGGCGGCTCTGCGAAGCAGGGCCGTGACCGGAAATTTCAGGCAATCCTGCCGCTTCGGGGAAAAATTTTAAATACAGAACGGGCGAGACTGGACAAAATAATTGAATTTGAAGAGCTCAAGGCGCTCGTCATTGCCCTGGGTATGGGAATTGCCGACAGCCTGAACCCCGAAAAACTGCGCTACCACCGCGTGATTATTATGACTGATGCAGACGTTGACGGCGAGCATATCATGACCTTGCTTTTGACTTTCTTTTACCGGCACCTTCCCTACATTATAGAAAAAGGACATCTGTATATCGCCCAGCCGCCGCTTTTTAAAATTACATGGGGCAAACAATCGTATTATGCATATTCGGATGAGGAACGTGACGCGATAGTGATAACACACGGCAAAGACTTTAAAGGGGCTCCTGGAATTCAACGATATAAGGGTTTGGGAGAAATGAACCCTGAACAACTGTGGGAAACGACCATGAATCCGGCCCACCGCGTAATGCGACAGGTAACTATTGTAGACGCGGCTGCAGTTGACGGAGTATTCTCGATGCTCATGGGAGACGAGGTCCCGCCGCGCAAACGGTTTATCCAGACGCATGCGAAGTCAGCTACTTTGGACATATAATATAAGGTAGCTGACACGTCCGTGGCATCGGGGCGAAGTCAGCTACGCTGGATATATACTAAGTGTATCGGGTATAATAGCGAAGCTTTAAAAATTTTTAAAGAAAGGAATTATATTCTATGGATATACAAATCATCGCATTATTTACTGCTCCATTAACTGCACTTATTGCGCTTGCCTACGGCTTGTACCTCATCAAACGGACGCTAAAAGAAGATGAAGGGTCCGATAAATTAAAAGCGATCGGCAAGGCTGTGGCCGACGGCGCAATGTCCTACCTCAAACGGCAATTTAAAATCGTTATTCCGTTTATGCTGGTATTGGCTGTGGTCATTGCATTCACCCTGGGAACCGGAGTGGCTGCCACGTTTCTTCTGGGAGCAATTTTCAGCGCGGTCATCGGCTATGTGGGCATGTGGATCGCGGTCAAGGCAAACCTTCGTACTGCCAATGCCGCACTTGAAGGACTCAATCCCGCACTGCGCATTGCATTCGGCGCCGGGACTGTAAACGGTATGTTGCTCGTTGGTCTGGGACTTATGGGAGTTTCCCTTATCTATATGTGGTCGTACTTTTCATTTATAGCACAGGGAGCTGATGTCGTTGCCCGCCATGCCACTGAAGTATTGGTCGGCTATGGTTTCGGGGCGGCGCTCCTGGCGCTCTTTATGCGGGTCGGCGGAGGTATATTTACCAAAGCTGCGGATGTCGGGGCTGATTTAGTAGGAAAAGTGGAGCAGGGGATACCGGAGGATGATCCGAGGAATCCTGCAACCATCGCAGATAATGTCGGAGATAACGTTGGCGACTGTGCCGGTATGGCCGCAGACGTATTTGAGTCCTATGCACTCACGATTGTTGCCGCTATGATTTTGGGCGGAAGTTTATTCGGACTCAAAGGCGTCGTGTTTCCGCTCCTGGTCCGTGCCGGAGGAATTCTGACATCCATCCTTGGAACGTTTTTCGTGAAAGCAAAAAATGACAGAGAAGATGCAATAAAACCGCTGATCCGCGGATTCGTGGTATCTGCAATCGGGGCAATCGTTATTCTCATGGGCCTTGCTGTGTTCCTGCTTCGCGAACCCAGAGCGGGCTATGCGGGTGTTGCCGGTATACTAGCAATGTTACTCCTCCTCCTTATTACCAAATACTATACCGGACCGGGAGAAAAACCGGTTGTTGAAATTGCCAATGCCAGCAAAACCGGAGCGGGGACGACGATTATAGCCGGATTAGGCATAGGTATGGAAAGTACGTTTGTTTCCGTACTGGTTGTCGCTGCCGCAATCTATGCCGGATATATCCTACTCGGTTTCTACGGCATCTCCCTGGTCGGCATGGGAATGCTCGCGACGACCGGCATCATTATGGCCCTCGATACATTCGGGCCGATTTCGGATAATGCCCAGGGTTTTGTGGAAATGGCGGGTCTGAAAGGGAAAGCCCCGGCAGTAACCAGCGGCCTTGATGCGGTCGGAAATACAACCAAAGCGCTTACCAAGGGGTTTGCCGTCGGGTCGGCCGCAATTGCTGCAAGCTCCCTGTTTGCCACCTATTTTGAAAAAACAGGGCTTGTCACCATCGATATTGCCAATCCTAAGGTTTTTGTCGGAGTTCTTCTGGGAGGCGCGTTACCTTTCCTGTTTAGCTCAAGGCTTATCGGGTCCGTCGGGCGGGCCGCGTTCCAGGTCGTTGAAGAAGTACGGCGACAGTTCAGGGAATTTAAAGGTATTATGGCAGGAACACAGTTACCGGACTACTCGAAAGCCGTGGAAATCGTCACGCTTGCGGCACAGAAAGAGCTTGTCGTTCCCGCACTCATGGTCGTTGCGATGCCGATTGCAGCGGCACTCTTGGGTGCCGAGGCTCTCGGAGGATTTTTAGGCGGTGTCGTTGTTGTAGGACTGATGCTTGCCTTCTTTATGTGCAACACCGGTGGCGCATGGGATAACGCGAAAAAATACGTGGAGGACGGGCACTTCGGCGGAAAAGGAAGCGATACACATAAAGCGTCCGTCGTCGGCGATACCGTGGGAGACCCGTTAAAAGACACCTCCGGGCCGGCTCTGAACCCAATGATGAAAATTGTACAAATCGTGGCACTTCTCATCGCACCTTTTGTCATCCAGTTCATTGGGAAGTAACGCAAAAATTGTATAAAAAAATAGGACAAATAATATAATTTTTTTGTTACGATCTTTTTATTTTAAAATTTCATGAACATCGGTAAAGTCAATCAATCGGAAATCGTTCACGAAATGCAGAAGTCGTATCTCGACTATGCAATGTCCGTTATCGTGGCGCGCGCGCTTCCGGACGTACGCGACGGCCTCAAACCCGTGCACCGCAGGATCCTTTTTGCGATGCACCAGACGGGTTTACATCACACGAGTAAATACAAAAAAAGCGCATCGGTCGTCGGAGAAGTCCTCGGGAAATATCATCCGCACGGCGATGCGCCCGTCTACGAAGCACTGGTACGCCTCGCTCAGGAATTTTCCATGCGATACCGGCTGGTCGACGGGCAGGGAAACTACGGTTCCATCGACGGCGATCCGCCTGCCGCAATGCGGTATACCGAGTGCCGGCTTGCTGCTATCGCGGACGAAATGCTTTTGGATATCGAAAAAGAAACCGTGAAGTTTATTCCGAATTTTGACGGCACGATCAACGAGCCCGTATATCTTCCTGCCAAGCTGCCGAACCTGCTCCTCATGGGAAGCGAAGGAATTGCCGTCGGCATGGCAACAAAAATTCCGCCGCATAATCTCACTGAAGTAGCCAACGCCATCGGTGCATTAATCGACACGGTCAAACTTACAAAGAAAAAAGCGACAGAAGGAGTAAATGAGGTCAAAACCGATACGCAGTTTACGTTCGATATCACGACCGACGAACTCATGACTCACGTCCAGGGACCGGATTTTCCGACCGGCGGCGCCATTTATGACATTAATGAAATTAAGGCGGCCTACACCACGGGACGGGGTAAAATCGTCATGCGGGGAAGAGCGGAAATTGAAGATATCGGACAGGGTAAGTCGGCTATCGCCATTACGGAACTCCCGTACCAGGTCAATAAATCGGTTCTGGTGGCCAGAATCGCGGACCTCGTTCATGAGAAAAAACTGGAAGGCATTTCGGATCTCCGTGATGAGTCTGACCGCCGTGGCATCCGCGTATTTATAGAGCTCAAACGTGATGCAAGGCCCAAACAGGTACTGAACAATTTATATAAATATACAGCCCTGCAAACCACATTCCCGGTGAACATGGTCGCACTGGTCGACAACACGCCGCAAACCTGTTCCCTCAAGCTTATCCTTGAAGAATACGTAAAACACCGCCATGATGTCGTCCGGCGCCGCAGTGTGTATGAACTCAAAGAAGCAAAAGCCCGCGAACATATATTAGAGGGCCTAAAAATTGCCGTTGATCATATCGATGAGGTTATTTCAATTATTAAAAAGAGCAAAGATGCCGATGAAGCGAAAGTTAAATTGATGAGCAAGTTTAAGCTCTCCGATATCCAAACGACGGCAATATTGGATATGCAACTGCGGCGGCTCGCGGCACTTGAGAGACAGAAAATTGAGGACGAACTCGAAATGGTTCGTGAGACCATTTCGTATCTTGAAGATCTGCTGGCGCACCCGACGAAAATCCTCAAAGTCGTCAAAGATGAACTGACCAAATTAAAAGAAAAATACGGCGACCAGCGGAAAACAAGAGTGTTCAAAAGTAAAGTAGGCGAATTCAGCGAGGAACAGCTCATTGCCAACGAGAACGTCCTGATCACCATGAGCGAATCGGGATATATTAAGCGGCTCCCGCGCGGCACGTTCAAGATGCAGGAGCGCGGCGGCAAAGGCGTCATCGGCATGACCACAAAAGAGGAAGATACGATCGATAAAATTTTAACCGCGCAGACCCACGACAACATGCTTTTCTTTACCGACCGCGGCCGGGTATACCAGGTGCGCGTATGGGATATCCCTGAAACCAGCCGGCAAGCCAAAGGACAGGCGGTCGTCAACCTTATCAATATCGAATCGGGAGAAAAGGTGACGTCGGTATTAACCTACAGTCTTAAGCGCGATGAACAGAAAGAATCAGGTGTGAAGTTTATTCTCATGGCAACAAAACACGGTACCATTAAAAAATCCCGTTTAACCGAGTACGAAAATATCCGGCGAAGCGGCCTCGTGGCAATTAAATTGGAAAAAGACGACGAACTGACGTGGGCCAGACTTACAGGGGGGGCGGATGACATACTCCTGGTCTCTCACGAAGGCAAGTCTATCCGGTTTATTGAAACGGAAGTCCGGCCGACAGCCCGCGATACCATGGGCGTCCGCGGCATACTTTTGAAGGGCACGGATTTTGTGGTGAGCGTCGATGTCATCAACGCCGAAACAAAAAAGAATGACTTTCTCACTATCATGGAAAAGGGTATCGGCAAAAAAACTGCGATCCGCGATTTTCCCAAACAGAAACGCGGCGGGCAGGGCGTAAAAGTCGCAGAGGTCAAAGACCGGACCGGTAAAGTCGTCGTATCCCAAATAGTACCGGCAGAGACCGACAGCGTCATTTTAACGTCGATGAAGGGGCAGGTTGTGAAACTTCCTATTAATTCAGTTCCCCGTCTCGGACGCGCAACAAGCGGCGTCATTCTCATGCGCTTCGCCGATAAATCCGACACCATCGCCGCGGCAACCTGCCTCACAAAATAATATGGCTTCTCCCAAACCGGAGCAGTTTAAAAATGATAAAGCGGCATACACCCTCATAGATTTATATTTAAAAGGGCTTCAAGATGCCGATCCGGAGGAACTTACAACCCATCTTATAGAACAAACAAAAACATATAATACAACACATGGTGGACCCGTGCTGAAAGCGATCAACGTTATACGCGGACTCATCGAAGCACAGGGAGCAAATCCTGACGAACTCATTGAGAAAAGAAATATAGAATCTAAATAAACAATACCTCGCTCCGCCTATACAGTGTGATAAAATGCGTGTATGAAAATCGACGGGAAGGCTATCGCGGATGCCATACTTACGGACCTCACAAAACAAGTCTCACGCCTCAAACAGAAAGATATAACGCCCACGCTGGCGGTTCTATTGGTCGGTGATAATCCGGAGTCTCTTTCGTATATCCGCCAAAAACAGATAGCCACGGAAAAAATCGGGGGTAGGTTCATATTTGAGCAACTTCCCAAAGCGACACTTCCCAGGGAGCTCGCCGCTCGGGTTGACATGTATAACCGCGACCCCGCAACCCACGCTCTTATTGTCCAGCGCCCGCTGCCGCCGCACATCGATGCATCAGTGGGTCAAACGGTCAGCCGGAAAAAAGATATTGACGGATTTGTGAATAATTCGCCCTTCGAGGTGCCGATTGCCATGGCGATATTTTCAATTTTAAAACATATAGGAATCAACGCGAAACATAAAAAAGTTGTTATCATCGGAAGAGGGGAAACTGCCGGAAAACCTATCGCCGAGGCTTTTGAAAAGCAACAATGTGCGACGTCTATAATTACAAGCAGTACGCCCAATCCTCAAGAAATAACGCAGCGTGCGGATATTATCATCAGTTGCGTCGGTAAAAGGAAAATCGTCACAGCCGATGCCATTAAACCGGGTGTAATTCTTATCTCTGTGGGGATCACGCGCGGGGAGGACGGGAAACTCCATGGGGATTACGAGGAAGAGGATGTTAAAAATATCGCATCATTTTATACGCCGACACCCGGAGGTGTGGGACCGTTAAACATTGCGTGTCTTATGCAAAATCTTGTAAAGACATGTACAATAAAATAACGAAAGGGGATCACTATGGACAAAATCGGAGGCGCTGTAGTTCTATTCTTCATCGCATTGTTCGCATATACCAAACTGGCTGGGCCTATCCCGTTTAGCGTAAACCAGATCACCACCACCAAAACCGATACGTTCACCGTCACCGGTGAAGGAAAAGTTTACGAAGTACCCGATATTGCAGTAGTATCGGCAGGCGTCCAGGCGCAGGCGGCAACGGTGAAACTTGTACAGGACCAGCTTAACAAATCCATCAATGCAGTGACGGCGGCCGTCAAAAAAGCCGGAGTTGCGGATAAGGATATTCAGACGACGGGCTACAATATTAATCCGATGTACGATTATGGCGCGGGGACGCCGCGGATCACCGGGTATCAGGCGAGTACAAACCTTTCGATCAAAGTCCGTGCGATAGACAATGCGAATGCGGTTATCGACGCGGCAACCGCGGCCGGTGCCAACCAGATCGGCGGTATAACATTTGACGTGGATGATAAAACCAAAGCGCAGAATGAGGCACGTATCCTGGCGGTTAATGATGCTAAAACCAAAGCCGTCAATGCCGCGAAAATTGCCGGATTTTCTCTCGGAAAAATCATAAATTACTCCGAAGATTTCGGCAATAATCCGCGGCCGGTCCCGATGCTGGCAACTGCCGATAAAGGACTCGGGGCAGGTGCACCGACCCAGATTGAAACAGGCACAAACGAGATCATAGTCACGGTCACGTTAAGCTATCAAATCCAATAATTTAGCCTCATTTGAGGCTGAATATGGCCTTCTTATAGGTCTTGTCAGACCTCCCCGACAAGTGTAGAATTACCCGTACTAATGGGCAGAAGCCACGTTACCCCAATCCAGCAACCGGACGATACTACCTGCGGACCCGCAGCGCTCAAACATGCATTGTCGGTATTCGGCAAACGTACATCACTGACGCATCTTATGGAACTCTGCGGTACGAACAGAAACGGTACAAGCACCAAAAACATGATCCGTGCCGCCAACAAACTCGGATATACCGTCCTCGTCGTTGAATACGCAACGCTTCATCACCTGCAAAGTGCATTGAAATATAATCCGAACCAGCATCGCGCGATCCTTGTTTCGTACTTATATGATTTAGATGAAAAAGACCGTCCGCATGTAGACTCCGGACACTGGGCGGCAGTATCTTCCTTCAGTGCCAGCAAAAGCAGAATTGTACTGTTTGACAGCTCAAGCGCCCAAAAAAAATCCTACGATTGGGCGGATTTCCGTTCACGGTGGATGGATTATGATCTAAAACGGAGGAACATCGGCAAGAGAAAAAAACATTTCCGGCTTATCCGGAAATGGCAGCAGCAAATGTTATTTGTCATGGCTAGGGAAACCTCACATCTTCCGAAATTTACCATCGATACGAGTCATGTTTTCACGCCCGGGCAAACGATTGACTGAACCGCCTCAGTGAGGAACTCACTATCATCCATATAAAATCGGCAAATGTCATTCCGGCTGCTTTGTAGGATACCGTCATCCCATACTCATCCGAATCCGAAAGGCCGGGGTTACTGTTGGACTCTAAAATAAATATTGAATTACCGATAGTCCTGATATCTAAGCGCGCATAATCACGGAATCCTAATTCCTTAAATGTTTTTTTGGCTACCGCAGCAATCTTACCGGCAAAATCTGCGGGTAATATGGGGAGCCCCACGCGGGACGAAGCATAATCTGCAGTCGTTTCGTTCCACCTGCTATCGAAGGTCAGCAGTGATTCCGGTCCCTGCGTGTTAAATAGAATTTCCGCTGGCGGCAGAATAAGGACCCGGCCGGCCGTCTCTATGACAGTCACCTGAAACTCCCGCCCGATGATAAACTCCTCGGCAATAACCGGCTCCCCGAACGTCCTGATGCGCTCGGCAGCCCGTATCGCCAATTCCGCAGGAGTCGTAACAACTGCATCATGGGTAAGTCCGATACTGCAATGTTCAAATGCCAGCTTTACTATCACGGGATAGGTAAAGTCGCCGCGTACCGGTTCCGTCCCGATCTCAAAAAGCTGCCACCGCGGGGTAGGAAGTTTATGTGCGTCAAGGGCCTTTTTCATCAAAATCTTGTCGGATGTCGTCAGATAATTTTCGCGGGTCGCTCCTGTAAACGGGATACCGGTATGCTCAATTGCCGTAAAAGCAACATCTGATAACGGCAAATCCAACCCCGTCCAGTCGATGAGGTTTACCATGCAATCAGCCCGAACACCGGAAATAGCCCCGATGGAATCTTCCGCTACCGGCACAAGGAATGCATGAGCACCTTTTTCTTTCAGGGCAGCACACACCTCTTCTGCGGAATCCACGGTATCCTGTTCTGTATCCGCGTAGGGGCTCCCCAGGGCCCGTTTGGTGGGCAAACTATACACTACTGCAATGTGGGCGGGTTGTTTCATTTTCTGTGGTATCTTGCGTGGATTTCCTTGAGCTGCGGATTGGTAATATGGGTATAAATTTGGGTCGTTGACACGTTTTTATGTCCGAGCATTTCCTGTATAGCCCGCAGATCCGCGCCTCCGGTTAAGAGGTCTGTGGCAAAACTATGCCGCAAGCCGTGCGGCGTAATTTTTACGGGCAGGCGCGCTTTCTTTACATATTTTTCCACTAAGCGCTGGACGCTTCGCGGTGTCAGGCGGAATGATTCACCGTTTTTATCATCAATGTCGGGTTTTTTACCGGCGTACCGGATAAAAAGCGCAATACTCTCGTCGGTCCGGTCTTTGAGATACCGCTGCAACCACTCGACCGAACTGTCTGATAAAAAAACCACGCGGGCGCGGCGGCCTTTTCCGATGACACCGAATTCTTTCCGGTCAAAATTGATCTGGTCGCGGTTGAGTTTCGTGAGTTCCGATACCCGAAGTCCCGTAGAAAACAGCGTTTCCAAAATCGCTTTATCCCGAAGACCGTCGGCTTTGGATATTTCCGGCATATTTAACAACCGTTCAACCTGTTCCCGTTCCAGGAATTTTATGGAACGGCTTTCCGCTTTCGGCAGATCAATTTTTTCCGGGGCGACAACTGAAATATCCCGCTTCAGACAATATTTTAGGAATGACCGTAACGCAATCAAATGGTAATTCTGCGTTACGCGTTTTAAACTGATCCCGTGCTCATCAACGAACCGCGATAAATATAACCGGTATTCACGGATTGAATCTGACGTAATATCGCGGGTTGTAGGCGCGGGGGAGGGGATTTGGGTCTTCAGGAAGCCCAGAAACCGGTGCAAATAATGGGCGTAGTTGCGGATAGTCAACTGCGAAACATTCCGCTCAATTTCAAGATATTCCAGAAAATCTTTTATTAATTTGTCCAAATCCATGTCTACAATCTAGATTGTACGACATCGAACTATTTGTCAATAGTCTGTTATACTTAGATCCTATGAAACTCGGTATCAAAGTGAGTTTGGACCGTAACAGTAGTGCGGATATCACAGCCACCCGTCCCGCCATGGCTGAAGTCTGGTTTAATGTAACCAAAAAAGATGACTATACCAATCTGTTTGACTTCATGAAGCGCCGGCCTATGGATGTAGGTTTACATTATTGGGGCGCGCTGCCTAACGGAATACTTACAAATATCGCATATCCTGATGCGGATATCATTAAACCGTCTTTGGAGCTTATGAAAGCCACAATTGACGTTGCCGCACATAATCATTTTACCTATGTGAATGTCCATACCGACATGCGGGCGCTCGTGAACGTCAATTTTGCCACGTTGAATGTATCTGTCGCATCAGAACCTGCTGATCTTGATATGTGCACCCGGACGTTTACGGAAAATATTACACGCCTAAACGAATACGCCGGCGACCGCGGAGTGCTATTGACCGTCGAAACAATCCCGCAGCGCGACACAGCAAGCTGGAGCGTCAACAGGACCCGGACCGGTGTCATCAACCTGCACCAGCTGCCGATAACCGTCCAATTGGAGCTTGGGCATCGCGGATTTGCCATAGCCAATGACTTTTGCCATACCGCCTGTAATATGATTTCGGATGATCGTGGCGCCGTCTGGAGGTTTTTGTATAAAACAACCAAAGTCTTAGCGCCTGCCACACGACTTATTCATCTTGGGTTTACCGTGCCGCCGTATAACGGCGTTGATATCCATGATTCGCTGGAAAATCCGGTTTTGAATACCGACGCCGCAATTCCTGATAAAACAGAAATGATCAAACTGCTGAAACTTTTTCAAAACCGCAACGATATGTTCATATTGGTTGAACCGAAAAAAGACCATGTCAAAAATTATATTTTGGCAAGGGGAATCCTCGAAAAAGCCGGCGTTTTGACCGAATAAGGTTAGCTACGAGTTAGCCTCGGCTGGAAGCCTCTGTATTGCCTCAGGACGGCTTGTTTAGTCAGGGCATGCCCAGTTGTTCATCTATACATAACACCTATACGATAGTTTGGGCTATAACCACGCGAAAAACGGAAAAACCCGGATAACAGAAAATTATGAATATAATAGTAAAGAGAGAATACGGGAACAATACAAAGAATTGGAAATAGAAATTATAACTAATATGTGGAAGAAAACAAAATAGCTAAAAGATACGCCCTTCCGGAATACCCGTGGTTAACGTCGCAAAAGTATTATTGTGCGACTACATAGGTCAAGATTCCCCACGGTAGAAATCCAGGCAAAACGGACCCGGACAATTGGTCCATATGGCATACCTTGACAGGGGGCGTAAGTAGCCTCAAAAACCCCTCTCCCGGGGAAACGGTGAAACAGTTATACTTACATGTTTACGCTACTATGCAGCCATAAATGCAGTATGCAATACCATGTAAAGCTCTTACTCCCTGCAGTCTCTGGTGCAATCACAGATAGCGCATTAATATGCTCCAAATCATTAGTTTCGAGCCTATCACTATCCTGTTCGGACATACGTATCGGGCAGGGATAAAGAGAGTTTAGCCCGTTATTATGCGACAAACTAGTAATATTAGCCTCACGTAAGCACTCCCTAGTCACGAGCAGTAATAAAAAATGGCTTTCGGGTTTTTTTAGCGCCGTATAATGCTCCAAACGTCAATTTTTGAGGCTGAAAATGAACGATAATCTACACCGTTAGTACGCATAAATAGAGCGTACTGACAATCCAAACTTCTAAAAATACGCACACATTGTGTACTCAAGGGAGGGGTACCTCATGCTCTATTGCGGAGTAGCTGAGGAGCGTGAAATGAGACTATAGTATTCCGTGAAAAGAATTATCCACATTGCTATAGGATATTATAGGATAGTGTATATCAAACTATATCACCCCCGCAGGTACAAGACTACCCTCCTCCCCCACTTCGTGTCTATGCGGATCCGCGCCAGGAAGTTGCCGCGAGTGTAATAATAAATACAATTGCTGCGACGGCAAAAAATTCAATGACGGTTTTTTTATATAGCTTTTCTACCAGATATTGCTGGGAGGCACCCACCGTGCTATAGAACGCGGTGGTAAAAAGAAGCGCAAGAAGCGTCGTTTTTGTCGGAAGGAATGAAAATACCCATACGAGTTGTGTCAGAAAAACAGCTGTGGCGATACTAATATGCCACACTCGCCTACCCAGCTTTTCCGATAGTTCCATAGACCATACCGACTGCAACACAAGGAAAAAACTTATAATCCCGATGAGGACCATCTGTACTGGTGCAATAAACCGGAATGCCAATACCGTCTGTACCAACAAGAAGTATGTGAGGAGCGTCAGAAGGAACCCGACGGAATGCGCGGCCCGAAGTAGTGCAATCGTACGGTCAGCGGCAATCGTATAGATATTCTCGGTTAAAAGAAGCGCGTACATTCCTACGCCGTATAGGAGGGCCACCGGCAGCCGGGTAAGCCAACGCACCGGCAGCAGGAAATAGAAAAGCGCTACCGCTGTGGTAAACAAGGTGGGCAGCGTGAGGATTGTAAGCCATTCCACGCCCCGGATTTCCCGCCGGAATACCAATGCGGACAACCCGCACGCCACGAGTGATACGACAAATACCAGGGGGTACCTTGTTTCTCCGGTAACCAACTGTGTTAATAGTAACCCGACAGTAAGTATTATCGTCACTCCGACGAACTGTTGGCGTTTTGTGAGCGAAAAATGACGCTGAGATCTAATAAACCATCTGCGTACCGGCATCAATAATTTTTGTATTCATAATATTGATTACGTAAGATTAGTGAAAACCGTCTGCACATCGTCTAATTCCTCAAGGGCTGCCACCAAATCATCTGTTTTTGCATGAATTTCTTCTTCCGTTTCTATCGGGCTCGTGGCATGCATAATACGCGCCGTTGTTTCAATCGGAATTTTTACCGTTTCCAGAGATTTTTTAACACGAGAAAGGTCCGAATCTTTTGTATAAACTTCGTAGAGATTCGTGGTTTCCGTAACATCTTCGGCCCCTGCATCGATAGCGGCGGAAAGTAGTTTATCGTAGTCAATCCCCTGTTTCGGAACGGTTAAAAGACCCCGCCTGATGAATTGAAAACTGACTGCGCCCGGGGAGGCAAGGGTTCCGCCAAACCGCTCCAGCGCGTTCTTTACCTGAGAAACGGTACGTTGTTTATTGTCCGTTGCCGTCTCAATGAGAAACGCAACACCCCCTGGGCCGTAGCCTTCGTACATAATCTGTTCATAAGCCGCGGCTCCCTCCCCCGACGCTTTTGCAATGGCCCGTACTATGTTTTCTTTGGGCATGTTCACGTCGTGTGCTTTCTCAATAGCCAGGCGAAGATGGAAATTGCTCTCTGGATCAGTAATTCCCCCGCCCTCGCGGACGGCCACAGCGATAGCGCGCGTTGCTTTCGTAAATGCAAAACTCTTCACCACATCGGTCGTCGCTTTCTGATGTTTCACTTTTGACCACTTGGAATGTCCGCTCATACTGACCTATTCTACTTCCTATATTGACTTTTCTCAAGAAATGGGTACACTGCCCGTTATGATATCCGATCATCCTACGGCGGATACAGCGATTGCCGCCGCACTTGCTCAGGATTGGAAAGAGGCTATCCGAATTAATCTTGCGATCGTCAAATCTGATAAAAGCGACCTCGAGGCGTTATGTCGGTTGGCATTCGCCTACCTCAAAACCGGACAAATTCTTACCGCAAAACGAACCTACCAAAAAGTACTGTTACTGGATAAATACAACCAGATTGCATCTAAAAATCTCAAAAAAATGTCAACTCTTAAAAAAAAGGATATGGCGAATGAAGCCTGCACGTACATGTCTCCAATGATATTCCTCGAAGAACCCGGCAAAACGAAAATCGTCGAATGCGTCCACGTTGCACCCTCCCACGTGCTCTCGACTCTTTCGGCGGGACAGGAGGTTTTCTTAAAACCAAAACCTCATGCCATCGAAGTGAGAACGAGCAGTAATACATATATCGCTGCGCTTCCTGATGACATGTCATTTAAACTCAATAAAATGATGGCCGGAGGCAACACTTACCAGACTATCGTGAAAGGCGTCGAGAAGAAATCAGTTAAAGTGATGTTGAGGGAGCTTACCCGGGGAAAAAAATTTGCCAAACAGCCTTCTTTTACGAGTACGACCAGTTACGTATCGTTTGCAAAATCAGGAACGCGCGAAACTCCGGATATGACCCCGACAGGCGAAGATGCGGACAGCGATACTGCTGCTGAAGAGGGTGAGTCATCATAGGTTAATTTGGCAGGAATCTTTTTGCATAGGACTCACCGATTCGAATGACCAGGTCCGCTCGTATTCCCTCCCCCGCTATGCTTTTGCATCCCAGCACAGCTTCAATAATCTGCGCACTTTTGCTTTTAAGGGCTTCTGTGTCCCCAACTATAGTGCATGCATCCACCTCAGGGGTATCGTTGCCGACTGTCACAACCGAAACGCCGAGATTGGTCAAAAGCCTGCCCACTCTATTGCCCAGCGATGGCATGTCCGTCGTGTTGTAAACCGCAACCGTTACGGATTCACGCCGTGCCGTCTCGTCCTCAAAAACGGTATTCAATTGGGAGTCCAGCCTCTGAGGGTCCAGAATCTGTACGGTTGTCCCGTCCGGCAACACCGAATCAACTGCAACAGCTGCTATATTGTGTGTGAAATCATAGGTGTTGACTCTATCAGGTCTGGAAAAATTTAGGCGCCACGCAAACGAAATAAATTTCCCGAGCGGGATATTTGTCCTAAACCGCCCCCCCAGAAAACCAAAAATATTTTTCAGCGAAAATGCGGATTTCGCTGTCTCCAGCGCATCCGTACCGGTAATTACACCGGATTGCGGCCCGATATATCCGTCAACGGGAATCCCCAGAGCTTCACTCATACTTTCTGCGAGGACCGTACCGTCCTTTTTGTCTATTTCTCCCAGACGCCAAAACGCGGCAAGCGAATAAATGCCGTACCCGTGCGTCCCTTCAGCTAACATATCTGATGGAAATGAAATAAGAGTCAAAACGTTATCGACAGGACTCCAAGATGCAACGACCGTCGGATCGGATACGAGGACATACGTTTCCCTCCCGTAGGGATTAGATCTACCGGAAAAAAGCGTCCATAACCCGATCGATACAATGACGAGAATGACGAAAATCCAGATAAAAGAATGTGAATGTCGGCGTCTGCCTGTCATTTACCAGTCTTTCTTGCCCTTTTTGATAATTTCAACCTGCGGCATCTGCCATGCGCCGGAGTTGTTCATTTGTTTTTGCGCCTTTTTTTCCAGCACAGATTTTTTCAGTTTCTTCTTTTTATCGTTAGTATAATCACCGAATGACGGCATAGTATTTCCTCCTTCCCGTATTCTAAAGCCACGCGTGAGAGAGTTCAAGGAACGAATTGTCCGCAATACTTTTCCGGATATCCCCGACAAGCGTGTGGATGAAATAAAGATTATGGATTGTTGCCAGTCTATACGCCAATAGTTCCCGGACGTGAAACAGGTGATGAATGTATGCACGGGTAAAATTTGTACACGTATAACACGTGCAGCCCCGTTCAATCGGTCCGAAATCCCGGGCAAATACAGCTTTCATGATATCAATGTGGCTATGTTTTACATATAGCTTCCCGACGCGTGCAAGTCTCGTGGGTTGGACGCAGTCAAACGTATCCATGCCGTACGCCACAAGAGTAAAAATATCATCTACCTCCCCCACCCCCAGAAGATGGCGGGGTTTCTCTCCAGGCAAAAGCGGAACAACCCACCGTACTACCCGTTCCATTTCCTTTTTACTTTCCCCTACCGATACGCCGCCGATTGCAATCCCGTCAAAATCCATAGAAGTGATAAATTTCGTCGACTCCTGCCGCAAATCCTCAAATACACTCCCCTGAATTGAGCCATATAAAGCCTGATTTGATTTTTTTGCAGCAATATTTTTATTATTTATTTTTTTATGTTCCGCAAGACTTCTTTTTGCCCATTCATGAGTCCGCTCCATGGATTTTTTTGCCTTCTCGTGCGTGACCGGGTATGGGGTGCAGTCATCAAACGCAATGTGAATATCGCTGCCTAAGGCGGTTTGCCACTGCATACTTGTCTCCGGTGTAAACAGGTGTTTCGTGCCATCCCAATGGGACTGAAATTCAACCCCGTTATCGGTGATCTTTACCAGAGAGGCTTTTCGCGCCAATGAAAATATCTGGAATCCCCCGGAATCCGTCATAAGCGGACTTTTCCAATTCATAAATTTATGCAACCCTCCCGCTTTTTTGACAACTTCAATCCCCGGCCGCAGGTACATATGATAGGTATTCACGAAAAATAATTGAACACCAATTGTATCCAATTCTTCGGGTGTGAGGCTTTTTACCGTTGCCTGTGTACCCACCGGTACAAACGCAGGAGTTTGAATTATACCGTGGGGCGTGTGTATTTCCCCTGTCCGTGCCTGTGTTTTCTTGTCTTTATGAAGCTGCCTGAAGCTAAATACGGCCATGTCCCCTATTTTAGCACGTCCCGGATTGATAAAACACACAAAAAATGATATAGTACCAACCTATGAATAACCCTGTTGAATCGCCCAAAATGCCCAAAAACTTTGAACCTTTAACCCCGGAAGAAATAGACATGTTAGACGTCATTACGACTGAGGATCGGACCGCTCTGTGCCAAACTGATCAGAGCAGCGCACAACGGTGATACATTGGCGATCGTACTATATTATGCACTCGAGACACTTCGAATGGTGAAGTGACAGGCACAAAATGAACCTGAAAGAGATCTGCAGAGGGTATTTTCGTATCACTTCAATCCGATCCCGTATTCGAGCATGCGGGAAGAGATTCCCGCAGTGTCATTCTTCCGACAAAATCAGTTGTACATGATTTAAAAGCATTAGCCGAAGATACAATCGACCCTTACGGAAGAGAATTTTTATCTATTGCCTCCATTTATGATAACCCATTATCTTTGACCAAGGAGTGGTGGTACGTATTAAAAATAAGTACAATTTGGAACTTCGCGGTGCTGATTTTCCTCTGCCGGATGAATCAAACCTTGTTGAACTTGCCAACTCACGGTTTCATTCTGAAAACAAAATACAAATCGATGTCAGCAAAGATACCCCGTCGATATGGGTACAACTTTTTACCGAAAGGTCTAACAACGATAAACTTGAGAACAGGGTTAATACCATATTAATCGATCAGATACCGGATGATGCGAAAGAAGCAATGATCAATGGTATTTTGGAAATCGTCACCAACAGGTTAACCAAATCGTGAACGGGTAAAAACATCTCATGAAAAAAGAACTCACGTTAGACATTGGCATAGGCTATGGCGGTACCTACCTCCGCAATAATCACGGAACAACGATTGGTTTAGATTATGATCGCTTGTCATTACAGCTTTCGCAAATAACTGATAAGGTCAAATTAATCCAGGCGAATGCAGAAATGGCATTGCCGTTCGTTACCGGTATATTTAAACATGTTGATATGGTACTTCCACATGATGAGCTTCTCTATGATCTCACGGGGTTTACATCTAACATTTGGAATGAAATTTATCGTGTGACCAAAAAAAACGCTGACGTTTCTATAATTGTGGACGTTCCGTTTTGTGGGAACCAGGGAATATTTGTGCACGGCAAACCGACATTAATTTCGGTGCCACACGTTTTAATTATTGATTGTGCTGTCGAGCATGGTTTTAAACCGGTGAATTTCCAAAAAATGTCATCGGAGGAAATGAATAATTTAGGCACATCTTATTCAGAATGGATTAGTAAAGATATGAAAAATTTACGGACTTCAGCATATAATATCACCGTTAAAAAATAACTTCACCCTGCGTCGAGTTCGATTTTGAACTGAAGCTGTTTGAAGCTAAAACCCTGCATACAGCTTATTGTAACAGGCTTTTTATTGACAAAGCTAAAAGAGGGATGTACACTCCAAAGTCATCGTATGCCAAAAACGGAACATTGCGCTGTCAAAATTACTTTTTCCAAAACTGTTCCTGCTGCACAGGCAGAACAGACAGGAGCGATGGTAGCTATAAAAGTCGGTGAAGCCGTCATCGTAAATTACCTAGACCAGCAGGATGGAAATGTAAAAGTGGATACAACTCTTATGTGTAGATGCTTCAATGATGGAAACCGAGCACATGGAACCTGTTTGGCACAATCTCTGAGAAATGCAGGACTTTCCTTCCCGCAGGAAGCTGCTACTGGATGTATACAAAATAAAGAAGCATAACTGAATTGCCACTTTTAACTTTTACCCTACACCGTGTTCGATCTTGAGACGTGAAATTTTGCCGGCGACATCTGCATCCGCGACACCGAAGGACGGCAACAACCGTTCTACGATGGATAGCGCCGCTTCAAACTCCGGTTGTATCACGGCATCCACCCCCAGGGACTTAAGGTATTTTTGATCCTCCTCATGATGCGTCCGGCAGATTATTTTAATACGGCGGTTAAGCGTCTGGGCATGAGCAATCACCAGTTCCTGCGTATGCCGGTCCGGAATGGCAATAATAATGGCTTTTGCATAATCCACCTGAGCCCAATCTAAAACGCCTTTATCCGCAGGGTCACCATAAACGACGGGAATTCCTTTAATCTTCAATGCCGCAATTGTCGCGTTATTGTAATCAACAACAACGAAAGGAATTTCGGCCATTTCCAGTGCCCTGCCGATATACTTCCCTACCCTCCCGTACCCGCAGAGCACAATATGATCCCGGTATGGTAATTCTTCCTGTTTCTCCGCCTGCCCGCGGATATATGGAATACTTTCGGCATATATTTGTCCAACCACCCATGCAGACCATAATACAACCTGTGTCCCTGTGAAAAAAACGGCGTGGATACCAAAATCGTGAGAAATGTCAGAGAAACCAACAGCGTGTATTGATCACGGGTCAGGGCGCCCAGAACTCCACCCCTGGCTGGCGATGATAAACCCGAATTCGCTCATTTGCGTAAGTCCCACGGCAACAAGAAACGAAGTTTTTCGGTGATACCCCATAAACCGCATCAACCCCATAACCACAAACCATTTAACGGCAAGTATGACTATTGCCAGGATCGCCAGAATTCCGGCCGACCGGAGTAAATAAGAGCCCGGTACTCCCATCCCGATGGAGACAAAAAATATGACGACGAAGAGATCCCGTAGCGGCCGGACTTCAGCGAAAATCGCATGATTCTGGCTCGTTTCGGATATTAAAAGTCCCGCCACAAAAGCTCCAAGAGCAGCCGAGAGCCCCAGGACATAGGTCGTGGCGGCGGATAACATCACAAGCCCTACTGTGACAAGCATAAATATTTCACGGTTACCGAGATCTGCCACTTTCCCCAACGCCTTGGGCACCACCGTTTTCCCCAGAAAAATAATAAGACCCAGCGCAACGGCTGCCTTAAGGATGCCGAAAGCCAGTGATGTAACGACGGACGGTACCGTGATATTTCCGGTTGTGGCGCTGGCGATGACAACCGGAAGCAGAATCATTATCGGAATGACAGCCAAATCCTGCACCACTGACCATCCGGTCATCACTTCACCGGGTACGGAATCCAGTTCCCCGCGCTCGGAGAGTACCTTCACAATGACCGCTGTTGAGGAAAGCGAACCCGCAATGGAAATGACTAAAGCTGCCAAAAACGGAAATCCGAGAAACATCGTAAGCAGCAGGAACAGGAAAATGCACAGGACCAACTGGGCTATAGCTGCCCAAGGCAGCGTACCGAGGAGCGTCTTTAACCGGCGAAAGGAAAACTCAACGCCGATTGTAAAGAGCAGTAACGTTACCCCGATATCCCCTATCCCTTTTAAAAACGTAGCGTCTGTAGCCCGCGGAAATATATTCCCGAACAATACGCCCGCGGCTATGTATCCCAGCAGGGTCGGTTGTTTGAAGATTTTCGCAATCGCGCCCCCGATAATCGCAGCGCTGAATACGAGAAGTAATGTAGAGATGAGTGAAAGGCTATTCGCGTCCATGAATGATACCATTCATATCATCCGGTATCGGCGCCTCGATTGCAAGCGTCTCACCGCTTGCGGGGTGTACGCAGGTGACCTTCCAGGCGTGCAACATAACGCGCGGGGCCCACACACGGTCGTCTCTGGCGGTCTTACGGCCCGCGTAAAGGTAATCGCCGACAATAGGGTGGTTAATATATTTCAGATGCACACGGATTTGATGGGTACGGCCGGTCTCCGGATATAATTCAACGAGGGAATATTTTTCTGATTGCTTCCCCTTGGACCGTTCAAAAAGTTTAACAACCTTATACCTCGTTACGGATTCTTTTCCACCCGGAACGATACCGAACCGTTCCCGATTCCATGGGAGGCGCCCGACGGGCGCACGGATTTCCCCCGTATCCGGCACCAGTGCGCCGTGAACAATTGCCATATACGTTTTATGGATCATCCGTTCTTTAAATTGCCGCTGAAGCTCTGTAAATGCTTCGGGAGTTTTGGCAATCAAAAGGATTCCCGAGGTTTCTTTATCAATCCTGTGCGCAATGCCCGCTCTGTTTTCAATAAATATCCGATATGTTTTTTCCACCCAATCCTGAACCGTCTCCCCTTTAACCGACTCAGCGCGATTGACAACAATTCCGGGAGGTTTATTGACCGCAAGCATCGAAGTATCTTCAAACAATACGGGGATGTTCATTTTTTTCCGCCAGAGGCGGATCCGCCTTGGGCGGATTTTTTCCGTTCGCAGGAAAGGCACAGGGTTGCTGTGGGTAAAATCGCAAGGCGATCCGTATCAATCATCTCACCGCAATTGGAACAGAACCCATATGTCCCGCTGTCAATTCTGGTCAGCGCGGAATCGATGTCGGACACTTTGGCTTTCAGAGCATCGAGCAATGCCGCAAACCGGTCATGACTGGACTCCTCACTGGCTTCGGAATCGGATGCAGCATTATCGTTGACACGATCCGGATCGGAGAACGGATCCTGTGCGGAGAGCTCACTCATCTGCCTGACCAGTTTCCTTTTTTCCGATTCCAGATGCAGACGTAACTCATTCAGCAGTTCGCTTGGAAAACTTTGCATATGTTTTTAATCGGTTCACGAGCGGACGGATTGCTTCCCGCCCCCCTCCCCGAACGTAAAACGCGCCAATCGTTTCAGCAAATATTGCAACAAGAATCCACTGGTTAGCGCGTAAGGAATTCAAGTATACACGAGTATCCTTAAAAAATTCAAGGAGAAACATAATCGTGCTGGTACTGGCGAAAAACCATAATCCGAGTAATCCGTACGGCCATTTTTTTTGCGATCCGCGGTGAGATAACACCGCAATTAATAGTAAAATTCCTATCATCGCCGCAATTTCATATAATTCTACCGGGTGACGCCTCCCAAGATGCCCCACAAAACGCACCGCCCACGGAAGATTTGTTTCAGTCCCGACATACGTCCCGTCCAAAAATGCCCCCAGCGTACCGATAATAAATGCAACGCCGTATGCGGGACCTATGGCATCAAGAACGTGACCCACGCGCACTTTATATCTCCGGCAGAGAGAGACGAGAACCAAAAGTCCTCCGATCAGCGCTCCATAGAGTGACATACCCGGTTGAATCCATAAAGCAACAATCTTTAACGGCGAATCGCGGAATAACTCCATATTAAGAAGAACAAATACTAGCCGGGCAACGATAAATGCGGAAAGCGTGCTATAAAACGTCAGGTTAAAAATGTGCTCTTCATCAACACCCTGACTGCGCAGCGCGCGCCAGAACAAGAAAGAAAACATTAGCCACGCCAATACCAGGAAAACGCTGAAACTATACAGATGAAAAGCGCCGAAACTTACGAGTAATGGATACATAGAGTCAGTCCTTATTATACTTCATCCGCCAGATACCGTATGAAAGGATCACGAGACCTAACAATAATATGACGCGCCCGACCCCGACGGCATCCGCCAGCACCCCGCCGATAATGACTGGTAATATCCCCACTCCGCCGACTGATGCGGTGAGCATGCCGTAGACTCGACCGCGCATCGATCCTTTCGCTTCGTCCTGTAAAATACTGTTCGCCGGCGCATCCAAGAGACTATTGGTTGCTCCGAGCAAGAAAAATAACGACATCGCGATAAGGATGGACACGTGTACCCGGACAATGAGGGAAATAAGAAGTAGAACGACGCCGGCGCCTGTCACCCCAAATTTAATGAGGCGTCCGCGTTTCAGCGTATACCCGTATGATCCCACCCAGAGCGCTCCTGCAATAATTCCGAGGACCGCCGGTCCGACGATGTAGAGCGATGCGTCACGTACATCTATATGCATCACCGTGTCCGCAAAACCGGGACCGAGCGTCCCCAGCATCGCAAAAATAATCTGCGTACCGGTTAAGAGGAGTAAACTGTCCAGAAGTGCCGGTATTTGCCGGACATAACGGATTCCGTCAAATAGTTCTTCAAATATCCGTGTTACCATATGTCTTACCTCATATCGGAATATATTCTTAAATCCGAGGACATCTGCCGCCTGGGACGGAAGGCGGGATTCAAACCATACGGCACCGAAAAACAACGCGCTGATGAAAAGAAATACCCATTGCGGACCCAATCCGCGAAGTAATGGCCCGGATAATACCGTTCCAACGGCAAGACTGCTGTAAAACGTAAATGAAAATAAGCTGTTTGCCGGAACGAGCAGGGCACTCGGAATAAGTTTTGGGATAAGAGGCGCTTCACTGGGGACATAAAACTGAGTGATAACCGCATTGATAAACATGACCAGATACACCAGAATGATGTTACTGGAAACAAATAACAGAAAAAATACAAGTACACCCCGCAAAATATCGCAGTACATGAGTACTCTGCGTTTGTCTAAATGGTCGACTGCCGTTCCGGCAACCATGCCGAAAAACACACTCGGAATACCGTAAGCCAAAAATAAACCGGAGACTGCGGTGTTACTTCCCGTGTTTTGATAAATCCGGAGTCCCAGCACAAAAAGAAGCGTGTTGATTGCAAGCTGCGAAAAAATTTGGGCGAACCAGAGGGAACGGAACGGGCGTATAGTAAGCACTTCCGAATAGGAAGAGGGCTTTGTATCCGTATTTGCATCAGTCGTCATATGTTTGCTACAATTACTGAATGACTGCTACCGCTCACGCTCTTGTCGCCGGTGCCATTGCACGCGCTGTTCCCAACCCATATCTTGCCATACCGCTTGCAATAACGTCTCATTTTATCATGGACGCTATCCCGCATTGGGATCTCGGGGCAGACTGGCGCGACCGGTCAAAAACAGTGACCGGACTTCTTGCGGTTTCGGAAACCGTACTTGGTATTACGCTAGCATATTTTCTGTTCCGGGGAAAGGTTGAAACGCCACTGCTCCTTTCAACTATCGTAGCCAGCGAACTTCCTGATTGGCTTGAGGCACCGTGGTATATCTTTTTTGCACGTCCCAACTCACATGGGGTTTCTAAAGGGGCCGGGTTCTGGGAGCGCTTCAGCTACCGTATCTACCGCCGGGAGAATGTAATTCATGCGAAAGCCGATTTCCCATTTGGACTGATTACCCAGGTCGTAACCGTCGCGTTTTTTCTTCTGCTTCTTAAATAATTACGGCGCTATTTAAGAAAATAAATATAAGCGACAAATAAGCAAAGCAGTAAAAATCCGTTATATTTCGGAATTACTTTTCCTTTATTCCCGACTACAACTACGGTAAACGTAAGTGTTGCGAATATCAGCATCATGATTTCGTATGTCGATAAAGCTTTCCAAGGCGAAAAAAGTAATACGATTCCACCTATAAGCGCAAGATTGTAGATATTGCTTCCAATAAGATTTCCGATTGTAATTTTCACCTCTCCATCCTCCTGACTAAATATCGTAGTCAATAACTCAGGTAAGGAAGTTACGATCGCTGAAATCGATAAACCCAGTATAGTTGTAGAAAAACCCAAAAGCACGGATAATTGTTCCACGGATGAAACCGTTAATAACCCTCCCACTACAACTCCTATAAGAGAGGCAATTAATGTACCGACGTCTTTAACGGAAAACCTGCAGTATTTTCGTTTGACGTACATTTTGGTGTCTTCATGTGTTCTTCCGTTGACCCCCCAGATATATTCATCAAATGTTACTATCAGTGCAATTGCTAGCAAAATACCCCCGGCAATAAAATTTGATAATCCCAAAAAATATAAAAGTAAAAATAATCCCGTGATTCCGGACAGTATGAAGATATTCCTTTGGGTTTTGGTGGTGCCAACCCGAAGTTTTCCCATCAGCATGCCAACTCCCAAGACTAAAAATACGTTAACGATATTCGAACCGATAAGATTCCCCATCGCCAACCCCATGTCGCCACGAGCAGCAGCAATAGTGGAAACCGTAAGCTCAGGAAGTGATGTCCCGATGGATACAATTGTCAATCCGATAATGAGCGGTGAAAGCTTGAGTGAAACTGATACACGTTCAGCCTGTTTGATGAATACCTGTGTGGATAAAAGAAGTAGGATCGCTCCGATGACAAAAAGAGTAATTGATAACTCCATATGTCTATTATATGAGGGGAGTCTTGGTAATTACCAGACTGACTAATCCCGTTAACCCGCAAAACACGAGTGGACATATCCGTGCATCAGGCTCTTCGTCGTATGCGGATTAGACCGGAGCAAGGGATTATATTGACGCCATTTTTTTCAATTTCATCCAGAAGTAAGTTCATTCCCAGACTATCCGAACTCATATGCCCGGCAATAACTAGATTAATATGATACTTGATGGCTTCTTTCCGGTGCTCTTCTCCGGCATGCATGCCGACGACCGTACCAACGCCCGCCATCGCAAGTTTCTCGTAAATAATATGTGAAGGTTCCGTCCCGCCGGTAAATTCTATCGGTGCAACCTTCCCGGCCCGGTTTTTTGGATCACCTGCAAAAATCATAGGCCCCGCTTTGCCTTTCATTGCCTCCTGATATTCCGGCTCTCCTTTTAGCACATCAAGAACTTCACCGACAGTCTCCGGATTTTTCTTTTTAAATAAATTTTCCATATACGTATGGACGAGATTATCCGTAATCGTGTGCGTACCCATGAATGCAAAACCTAAAAGGCGTGCTGCATCTACGGCCTGATTGTGGTTGGCAGGACTTATCCTCCTGTGAATTTCGCCGATCCGGTCGTGCATTACGCCTTCGGCAATATTGATCGGTACCCCGTATTTAGCCCAGATGTCCGCCTGAACCTCCATGACTCCGTACAGGGATGCTAAAGAACCACCCTCCGGGTGATGTGCAAGGAGTAGATCAATCCCCCTGCCTTTCTGGTTCAAACGGTCCGCGAGGAGCACCTCGGAGGCATCTATATCAATACCCGCGAGTATCTGATCGACTTTCAAATTTTTGTTTCCCAAAAATATTCGCGAATCCGTATAGGGATTTACGAGATCCTCGATGTCAAATTCCTTCTGCTTTGATGCGGACATCTCTTCGTATTCTTTTTTTCTGCGCGCCAAAAATTTCTTTACACCTTCCGCTCCGCGCGGGTCTGCTTTAATACCCATCTCTATTGCTAACGTATAAATTGCCCCAAGTGTCATCATATTGCTCCTTTCCAATACTCCCGATAATACTCGGCTAAAAATCGTAATTGTTTATCCATCTCATGTACCTGTACTTTATCCAAACCCGGAAACTGGCCGTTTCGTATTCCCATGCTTTCCAACTGGGCATCCTCCGCTAAGTTGCTAATCGTATGCAATATCGTTTCGCGTACGGCTTTCTTAACGGGCCTCCCCACCCACTTACTGTCCGTTTCGTATTTCCATTGATCCTCAAAACTTTTTCTAAATAGATCACTCTGGATGAAACTTTTCAGACGGTCATACCTGTATATTTGATCCGATAAGCCATTATTCTTCGCGAAAACCGTGACTTTTTCAAGCGAAAAAACAGACGATGAAGTTATCCAGTCTAACACATCAGCCGATGGCGAACGCAACGAAACTGTTTCAAAGTTTTTCATAGTGCCTAGGGAGAGACTCGAACTCTCATGAAGTGTTAGCTTCACAGCTTTTTGAGAGCTGCGCGTCTACCAATTCCGCCACCCAGGCCATGTCTGCGCAGGCAGGCAGTACTCTCCTGGTATTATATCATTTAGACGGGGTTTCTTCGCGCTTCCGCTCGATGCCGTAAAAACGGATGCGGTCACCGCGGAAGATAAGATCTACTTCTCCAAGCGGGCCGTTCCGGTGTTTGGCAATACGCAGTTTCGTCGGGATCTGCGCGCCCCACTGTGTCTGGTCACCTTCCTCACGGTACAAAAACATAACGACATCAGCATCCTGTTCAATGGAGCCGGATTCACGAAGATCGGAGAGTTCCGGTACCCGTGTGCCGCGGGACTCAACTGCCCGGTTAAGCTGCGAACATGCTAACACCGGCAGCCTCAGTTCACGCGCGAGATTTTTCAGGCTTTGGGAAATGACGGATACTTCCTGTACGCGATTATCAAATTTCCGTCCGGAATCGGCAAGCTGGAGGTAGTCAACAATTATAAGTTTCACTCCGTGTTCCACCTGAAGGCGCCGCGCTTTGGTACGCATTTCAAGGATATTCAGGCCCGGTGTGTCGTCGATATAAATCGGCGCTTCCGCCAACTCTCCCATTGCCTCGGAGAGTTTGGTAAAATCATCGTCCGACAATTTCCCGGTTTTTAATTTCCACGAATCGATGTCTGCCTGCGCGACCAACAACCGGTCCACAACTTCCTCTTTGCTCATTTCCAGCGAAAACACGCCGACCGGAATTTTTTCCTTTACCGCAGCATACTGAGCAATGTTCAGGATCATTGCAGTTTTTCCGGTACCCGGCCGGGCGGCAAGAATCAGAAGGTTTGCATCCTGCATACCTGCAAGACGGAAGTCCAGATCATTAAAACCAGTCGGAACGCCCCGCAATCCCCCGGCACGCTTATGCAGTTCATCCAACCGGTCAAAGGAAGATGCAAGTGCGTCCTTGATGGGAATAAAATCCCGTTTGGTCGTTTGCTGGGAAATAGCAAAAATTTCCTGTTCGGCATTGTCCAGTATTTCCTTGGCATCTCCCTGTTCCTTAAAAGCAAGTTCCGTCACCTTGGCACCGAGTTCGATCAACCGGCGTTTTGTATAGTGTTCCTGGATGATACGCGCATATTTTTGCGCGTGCGCCGACGTGGGAACGACATTAAGAAGTCCGGATACATACGGAGCGCCGCCAACCCGTTTAAGCGTTCCGTCTTTTTTTAATTGGGCCGAAACGGAAACAACATCCAGCGGTTCATGCGCATCATAGAGCGTGATCATCGCGGCAAAAATTGCCGCATTTGCATCCATATAAAAATGTTCGGGCCGCAAAAACTCCGCGACGTCGATCATCGCATCTTTGTCGATAAGAATTGCCCCTAAAACCGATTGCTCTGCGACATCATCATGCGGTGGAATTTTGACATCTGCCATATGTTAATTTTTTAATTTTCAATTTCTAATTTTCGGTTGAAAATTGGGGAAAAGAAAATTTTTATTACTCAAGTATTATCACTTGCATTTGTTCCGGCAGTTTGTCGCGGGTTACGGTAAGTTTGGGTTGCGGAATGACAGTGTCCCCGCCGATTTCTTTCAAAAATGCATCCCGTGTAGCAAGGTTTCCGAACGTTTTTGCGGAGAGTTCCGGTCTTCCATAATGCATGGGCAGCACAATCGAGGGTTCAATTTCGTTTATAACCGATACGGCCGCAGCCGGATCTATTGTATACAATCCACCGACCGGAATCATAAGAACGTCCACACCGTCCAGAATATCTACTTCGTCTGCTGATAATGTATGACCCAAATCCCCCAGGTGAACCAATGTTAATCCGTCCATTTCAATACGGTATATCGTATTTTTCCCGCGCTTTGCGCCTTTTTCTTCATCGTGAAACGTTGAGAGGCCGATGACACCGACGCCCTTGATTTCATATTCTCCGGGACCGTTCACCACATAGGCTGATCCTTCAACTTGGCGGATTGCATTATGATCAGGGTGATCATGTGAAACGGTCACGATATCAGCGGTTATATGTTTAGGAAATTTCAGACCTACCAGTTCCGGCGCGTACGGATCAGTCACAACAGTGGCAGATTTTCCTTTCAAACGGAACGCTGCATGACCTAGGTATGTGATTTCCATAGTATCGATACTTGCAATTTATAGCAGATTTGGCTATCCTTAGCAACACCTCATGAATAAAGACGCGATACTGGCGACATTAATCGGGTTCGGCATCGGACTTCTCATCACTGGTCTTCTTTTGCTTGGTCCCAATATTACAAAATCATTACCGAAAATTACTCTGCCGACCGTCTCATTTCTCCAACCGCAGGAAAAAAACCCGTCGGCAACTCCTACCCCCACCCCGTCGGAATTCGGCGTCACTATTGAAAGTCCGCTTGCAGATGCTATTGAAAATACTACCGATCTCCTGGTATCCGGTGTCACCTTCCCGGAATCTACTGTAGTAATCGCAGGATCGGTTGACGATACGGTCTCTACGGCTCAGGCCGACGGTAAATATGCGGGAAAGATTACACTCGCAGAGGGGAAAAACGATATTATTGTCACGTCATACCTGGAAACAAAACAGGCAAATAAGACGATCACTGTGTACTATACGCCGGAAAGTTTATGAAAAAAATCATACTTATCATCAGTGCGTTTTTTGTGGCATCATCCGTGTATGCCCAAACGGCAACACCCGACGCACAGCAAAAATTAGATACGCTCAAGGACCGGTTGGCATCGGCGGCTACGCAACTGAAACAGTCACAGAAGCGCGCGATATACGGTACGGTAAAAACGACATCCGTTTCAACAATAACCGTGAGTACAAAAACAAGCGATATAAAAATTGAACTGACGGACAGCATTTCCGTCTTTCAAATACTGAAAGGCAAACGAACTGAACTCACGACCGATCAAGTGACAAAAGGCGACGATGTGGTCGTGTTCGGCGATTACGACACGAACCTCGATATCCTAAAAGCGCAGGTCATTTTTATCCAGGGAAGCATTCCGGAGCGTATATCCGGCACGATCACAGCCGTCAGCAAAATAAACTACACGATAACCGTGGCAACGCAGGAAGGACAATCATATATTGTCGATTTTGAAACAACAACGAAAAATTTTCACTGGACAAAAGACAAGGGAGTTCTAAAAGCCGGATTTTCCCAGTTAATCGTGGGAGATACCGTTCATGTATTGGAAACGCCGGAAGCCAACGTGGAAAATCGCCTGAGTGCCATACGGATACTCGACATCGGCAACCGTACCGGGGCTACTCCGACACCGACTCCCACAAAAATAGCATCCCCGTCTGCTACTCTGAAAGTAACACCCAAACCCACCCCCACACCGTAATTGCAATTTCTTCATTAATATATTAACGTATTAATATGAAAAGACAGACACTCATGTATCCTACCCCGGAAATGAATGAATTGTTCGACGCAGTACGGGAAATAAAATCGAAAGAAGAAGCAGTCAATTTTTTCCGCGATCTTCTTACGTTACCTGAACTTACCGAATTTGCGAACCGATGGCAGATGGTTAAATTGCTCATTCGCCACGAATCATACGCAGATATCGCCAAGAAACTTAATGTGTCTACAGCGACCGTCACCCGTGTCGCCCGCTGGCTGAAAAAAGGTCGGGGCGGATATGCAACGATCGCCTCCCGCATATTTGACGATCGGGCAACCCAGGATTATCACACACATCCCCGGTTCAAAAGCGGCAAGCTCCGCGGTATGAAAAACCCCTTCCAAATGTAATCCTTGACATAGTTATATTAACATGTTAATATATTAACGCGTTAATATGAAATACTTTTGTTTATCATCGTTTTCTTCTTCTTGCGGGCTTCATCATCGCCTGATTTAAACCTACGCGTGGTCGAGGCGAGACCTTCATCAATTTTTAATTTCTAATTTTAACTAAATCCTCTCCCCTCTCCCATTCGCAGGTTTTATTGTTCTGCGAATGTATATATGAAAAGAAAATTTCAAATCGGTGTTATGGGATCCTGCTCGGATCTGAAATACACGAAAACTATTGAACGGCTTGCGGAAGAAGTCGGCTATTGGGTTGCAAAAAACAACGCAACGCTTCTTTTCGGTGCTGAAAAAGACTTTGACTCGCTTTCTACAGCAGCAGGTCGAGGTGCAAAAAATGCAGGCGGTCTTACTGTGGGCGTCACGTACGGGAAAGGGTTAAAAATTGTCGAAAAAAACGTCGATGTCGTGATTGCGTCTGGCCTCGAACGTGGCGGGGGGCGCGAGCTCGCTCTAGTGTTAAGCTGCGACGCAATTATTTGCATAAGCGGCGGATCGGGAACGCTCACGGAAATTGCAATTGCCTATCAGGCAAACATTCCCGTGGTCGTACTTATCGGCACTGGTGGATGGAGTGAAAAACTCGCGGGACAATATTTAGATGGTAGAAAAAGAATCAAGGTAAAAGCGGCGCGTACTCCCAAAGAAGCAGTACATATGGCCTTAACTTTAATACAGCCTTTAGAAAGAAGGTGAAAATATATGGTAAATAGTGAAAAAATTGAATTTCGTCCAAAAGAACTCGAACCGACACCGTCATATGTGTTGTCATGGGATGTTCCGGTACTTATGAACGCACTGTGTAGGTATAAGGGCTGGAAACCGCCGTCCGCTGATGTATATCGCAAAGTACAAACGGATTTAACGGAAGAATTAGAAAAGACTATTCGACCGGTTCCGCTTACTGTACTGAATGCTGAAATAATTCAGAAAAATATCCAAACGGACGTAGCTCGAGTTAAACAACTTGGCTATCCCATTGTGTCACTAGATCCGATTTACGGTGCAGACGAAGCCGATGCATGTCTGAATATCACCCGTGGACTTAATGCGGATTTTTCCATTGCAGAAATTGCGCGTCCTGGGTATCCAGATATTATTACGCAGATTCAACAGCTTAACTATCTACTGGGTGATAAACGCGATATTTGCGTTATAGATGTTGGCGCATATTCCGGAGGCTCTTTGGTTGATCTAGCACAAAAGTTAGCTAAAGAGAACATCAAAGTCAATACCGCTGTGCTCGGTATCGCTACTGACGAATCGATTCGTACGTTGCGGTCTAATGGAATTCTTACAATTACAAAAACAAATATCGGCACGCCAGTTGATTGGATTGAGGCAAGGGATTTTATCCCCTTTGTACCCTTATCTGGAAGAGTGATTAACGAACCGCTTACATCCGGCAAGCTTTCCAGAGCGTTCCCGTATATTGCACCTGACGCAAGCAAAGAACAAATGGCGAAGTGGGCAAGCATAAGCAGCGTTGATTGGTGGAGTTTTAGCTGTGCCTGTTGGAATATGGCCGACAAAATATATGAAAATATGGAAGAACAAAACTTTATTCTTATTCGTCCTGAAGATTTGGTTGACCTACCAATCCGTGTCAGTTCACCCGGATTAGATGAACCAGGGTTAACAGTAAGAAAAACCATCAAAAATAAAGAGCAGAGATTACTTAATATGGCAGCCTATTGGACACCCGAATAGTATAGAATCTCGGTACAATATCACGCTGGTATTCGCGCCTGGGATTTGGTACGCTTAATACATGCCGGAGGTGGTTGTCATCGCGACATATACGAGAAGACTGGAAGCGGAAGTTGCCAAAAGTGTTCTTGAGGGAAGCGGGATTGCGGCTTTTATCGAGGGGGACGATGCCGGCGGTATGTACCCGTCCATGACGGAAGGAATACGGTTATCCGTACAAAAAAAAGATAAAGAAAAAGCATTGGTAGTATTAAAAGGAAATTAATATGATCAAAGCACAAACATTGAAAGGATTTCGGGATTTTTTGCCTTCAGCCGCCCTCGCGCGACAAATTGTCGTGGGGAAAATCAGGGCAGTATTTGAACGGTACGGATTTGACCCGTTAGAAACACCTGCGTTGGAATACGCTGAAACGCTCATGGGAAAATACGGCGGCGAGGCGGATAAATTATTATATCTATTTCGCGATAACGGAAAACGGAACGTGGGCCTTCGCTATGACCAGACCGTTCCCCTCTCGCGCGTTGTTGCCCAATATCCGGAACTTCCCAAACCGTTCAAGCGCTATCAAATCCAGCCTGTGTGGCGCGCGGAAAATACGCAGAAAGGCAGGTTCCGCGAATTTATGCAGTGCGACATTGATACAATCGGGTCGGATTCTCCCCTTGCCGACGCGGAAATTATTGATTGCTCCCTTAATACGTTTAAACAACTCGGGTTCTCAGGCATTATCATGGATGTCAACGACCGGACGATATTCGACGACCTTAAGCTTACCAAAAAGGAAATTACCATCATCGATAAACTCTATAAAATCGGGGTCGAGGAAGTCATTCGGGAATTGGAAGCCGACGGGAGGAAAAATGCAAAAGATCTTATTGCTTCACTGAAAAATTCCAAGCCGACCGAACGGATCTGGAAAATTTTCGAAGCGCTCAAGCGTCTGGGATACAAAGAGGATGTGGATTTCCGGTTCAACCGGTTTTTAGCCCGGGGACTGGAATACTACACAAGCACGATATTTGAATTGAAAGCCGGTGCGTATACAAGCGGATCGCTCGCCGGCGGAGGGCGGTTCGACGGACTGATCGGTCAATTTTCCGGCCAGGATGTCCCTGCGGTAGGCATTGCGTTCGGTTTTGACCGCATAGTAGAGGCGTTGGGTGAATTTAACTTGTTGCCGGTTCAACCAACTGCTACACAACTATTGGTCACAATTTTTTCGCCGGAGCAGTTAGGATCATCGCTTGAACTCACGAGTTCCTTACGCCGGGCCGGACTTAATGCGGAAGTCTACGTCGATACGTCGGCAAAACTTGACAAACAACTGAAATATGCCGATAAAAAGGGAATTCCGTATGTCGTAATTGCGGGACCTGATGAAGTAAAACGGAACGTTGTGAAACTGAAAAATATGGGAACGAAAAAACAGGAAGAATTTTCTGTTGAGAAACTGATTGAAAAACTCCGGGCAAATTAATTCATGAAATCGCTCACGACTGTCCAAAAAGCTTTTTTGGCACTTATCATTGCCAACATCATCTGGGGCGCGGCCGCGGCAATATTTAAGTTAAGCTTAGAGAATATCCCTCCGTTTACACTCGCCTTCTGGCGCTTTTTCCTGGGTGCCATTATGATACTTATCATAATCCGCAAAAAGGTTGCACTTCCACTCACCAGCAGGAAAGATGCGATACTTCTGTTTCTCTATGGTTTTTTAGGCATTACGCTTAATATTATTTTTTTCTTCTGGGGACTGAAACTCACTTTGTCTATTAATTCCCCTGTTATCGCAAGCGCGCAACCGATTCTCATACTTTTTTTTGCGATACTCTTTCTTCACGAAGGATTTAAACTGAAAAAATTCTTTGGAATGGTATTGGGGACATTGGGCATTCTTCTCATCATCATCGAACCATTATTGCTTCGCGGTGTAGACGGATCGGTCCTTGGAAATCTCTATCTCCTGATCGCAACACTCGCCGCTGTCGGCCAAACCATTGTCGGCAAAAGGATTGTCAATAAATATAATCCGTGGGCATTCACGTTTTGGGCGTTTTTGGTCGGAGCGGCAAGCTTTCTCCCATTAGCTTTCTATGAATATGTACGTATACCTCATCTGTATGCCCTCTTAGATTGGCGCGGCTATGTAGGTATCGCGTATGGGGCGATTTTCAGCAGTACCATCGCGTATGGCTTATTTGCCTGGGGTCTGTCCAAAATCTCTGCCACCGATACCGCAATGTTTGCATATGTTGATCCTCTCGTAGGTACGGTGGCGGGCGCACTGATTTTACACGAACCAATCACTCTCCCTTTTTGGGCGGGGCAATCCTCATCTTCGGCGGCATATTCTTAGCTGAAGGCCGCATCCATTATCACCCGATCAGAAAGTTGATGTTGCTTGGAAAATCCGTCGAAAAAGCCGCGGTTCCCATTATTCCTCAATCTGCTATTCCGCCCCATACCAAGCTCAAAAAAAAGGAAGTCCTCGCTTCAATCTTTCAAAAGAACTGATGAAATGATATAATACTTCTCTCGTATGAAAAAATCGATTCACCCAACATGGTATCCGGACGCGGTCGTTACGTGCGCCTGCGGTAACCGGTTTACGGTAGGCGCCACCAAGCCGGAGCTTCGCGTGGAAATCTGCGGCAAATGCCATCCATTTTTTACCGGGGAAATGAAATTTGTTGATACGATGGGCCGCGTCGAACGATTCCAGAAAAAAGTAAAAACAGCTGCTGCCCAATCAACGGTACTGGCCGCACGGAAGAAAAAGAAACTGGAACGTGCCGAGTCACTCCGCAATCCGAAATCCCTCAAAGACATGTTAATGGGCTTAAAGTAGATCTTCCGTATGAATTCTGTGAACCCGGATGTCGCAATTATGGAATTCAGGCCCGGGCCGGGCGGCGAAGAAGCCCGTATATGGGCAGCCGATCTTATGCGAATGTATCTTCGGTACGCTGGTATATCGGGCTGGAAAACACAGGCTATCTCGGATATGGCTATCCGGCTACGCGGGCTGCAGGTATTCACGAAATTACAGTATGAAGCGGGAACCCACCGCGTACAGCGTGTGCCCTCGACCGAACGCGCCGGACGGATTCATACATCCACGGCAACCGTCGCAGTACTTCCAGAAATTCCTGAAACTGACGTTATCATCCGCCCGGAAGATATTGAGTTGGAATTTTACCGGAGCGGCGGCAAAGGCGGGCAGAATGTAAATAAAGTAAGTTCGGCAGTGCGCATACGGCATAAACTAACCGGTATTGTCGTCACCTGCCAGACTGAACGGGATCAATATCAAAACCGCCAGGTAGCCCTCTCAATGCTGAGGGCAAAATTATGGGAACTTGAAGAAACGAAAGCCGCCGCGGCGTTAGGAGCTGCACGAAGCATCATCGGCCGCGGTATGCGTGCGGAAAAAATCCGGACGTACAACTTTCCGCAAAACCGTGTGACCGACCACCGTATCGGAAAATCCTGGCATAATCTGGACGACATTATCGAAGGGAAAATGGGAAAAATTACTGAAGCTCTCCTTGCCTCACACGTCTAAAATGTTACGCGTTGTTACATACAACATTCATTTCGGAAAACGACTCATTGATATTATTTCCTGGATCGAAAACCAGACCGACGCAGATATTATTTGTCTCCAGGAATTTCCCGTTGTATATCTTACGACATTTTACCGGTCACTCTCCCGTGACTGGGGACATCGGTTCACAGATTCATTTATCTTCAGAAAAAAAATATTCGGAATTGTAACATTATTCCGGAAAAAAAAACTACGTTTGATGCATTCAAAAACGCTTCTTATGGGAGTCCACCCAATGGAAAAATCATTGTTGAAAAATCCGATGGAAAAAAGTTGTCTTCTGACGACATTCCGCGTCGGCCGTAAAACTATTACCGTCGCAAACACCCATTTAGTGTTTCTTGCCGCTAACCGGTCACGCTATAAACAGCTCCGTCTCATTACCGATCATTTGGCTACGCACAACCACGGGCTTATTATAACCGGTGATTTTAATATCCCGAGAATTCGTGCAAAAGATACACTAATCCGACGTATGAAAAAAATCGGGTTTCAAACCACCGCGACGCGGTTGTCAACATATAGGATGGCACTATGGAGATATCAACTGGATTATGTGTTTGTAAAACGATGCACGCTTTCTTCTCTTTCACTCGAGCGGACACGGTTCTCCGATCATTATCCCGTCACCGCATCTATAGGGTTATAATATTACTGCAATTGACCTGTCTTTTCGAAATTAATCAGTGCCCTTTTCACGACATTGATGGGAAGCGCAAACCCGATATTTTGACCCTGTGCTGATACGGCGACATTAATGCCGACAACTTGGGCTGCGCTGTTCAATAGCGGCCCGCCGGAATTACCGGGATTGATAGCCGCTGATGTTTGAATGACGTTATCCAACTGTTCGGCGGCTCCCGCAAACGGGTCGCCGGCAGTAATACCGCGGCCCACCCCTGATACCACACCGGTTGTCACGGTCGAACGGAATTGTCCGAGCGCTGTACCGATTGCAATGGCAAGTTGTCCTACCTGAATGGAATTGGAATCCCCTAACTGAACGGTCGGGAGACCGCCGGCCGGTGGATTAATTTTTAACACTGCCAGGTCATTACTCGGATCCCGGTAAATCTGAGTAACCGCATACGTTTTATTATCGTTCGTGATGATACTGTAGGTCGCAGTCGTATCGGAAACCACGTGTTTATTTGTGATAATAAGGCCGTTTTTGTCAACGATAAAACCGCTTCCGATATTCTGTTGGGTGTTTTGGTTGCTACCGCGTGGTAAAGGAATAATCGGCGCAAACGGATTAAACGGGTCTATTTGATACTCGACCCCCGACGGTTGTGTTTGGGTAACGGATACTGTTACAACAGCAGGAGAGGCTTTCTTCACGGCATCAATAATGACTGATTCCTCCGATACGACCCGTACTGAACCCTGGGGAGTTGTTGTCTTCTCTGTTTGAGGTATTTTTCCATCAAACGATATGAATGCGTTAACTATAACAAGCCCAAAGAATACTGTAAGTAAGATGATGGGAAGTTTCTTCATATACATCACCTCCGGAAGTTGAAATGATTATTTTAATAATAATTCCGCAGCTTTTTCCAGCTGAGCGTCGGCAGTCGCGGTAGTGGTTGTTGTATCCGACGTGATAACAATATCCGGGATAATGCCTTTTTTACTTATCGAATCCCCGTTGGGCAACAACCATTTGCCTGTTGTAATGTGGACGCTTGAACCATCTTGTAAATCTTCCGGTGTCTGAACCGACCCTTTCCCGAACGACGTTTCCCCGACCAGCGTTGCCCGTTTGTAATCCCGCAGTGCTCCGGAAACAATTTCCGCGGCTGAAGCGGTTCCTTTATTTATAAGTACAACCATCGGGATCGTCAGAAGTCTTCCCTGCCGGTCCACGGGATAATCCTGCTTCGTCCCGTCGCTATTTACCTGAGACACGACCGTACCGCTTTTAATAAATTCGCTTGCAATATAAACCGCGCCTTCCAGATATCCCCCCGGGTTATTTCGTAAATCCAAAACTAATCCTTTGACCGAACTTCCTGAGGTAATCACATCTGTAACAGTCTTATCCCATTCTGCGTTTGTATTATCCCCGAATTGTGACAACTGGATGTACGCGATATTCCCGTTTTGCGGTAATGTTTTGGTAGCGTCCACACCTGCAATTTCCGTAATTTGGTTAACGGGTTTTATCCACGAAACCACGGAGGGGACGTTAATAGTGTTGCGCACAATAGAAATATCAACAGGTGCTGTACCGTTCGGATGAAGAATAGAAAGTTTAACAGCCGTCCCTTTCGGACCCCTGATTTTATTAACCGTTTCGTTTACAGTCCAGCCGGTCGTATCCGCCGCGTCCACTTTCATTATAAAATCACCAGCTACAATTCCCGCCGCTTCCGCCGGTGTACCCTTCAGTGGAGCTATAACCATTACACGGTTGTCTTTCATCCCCAACTGTGCCCCGATTCCTTCAAAGGCACCCCCCAAATTCTGTTTGAAATCCGTATTATCCTGCGCGGTCAGATACGTCGTATACGGGTCACCCAATGAGTTCACCATTCCGGCAATTGCGCCCTGCACCATTTTCTGCGGATCGATACTTGCGCGGTCAATGTATGATCTGTTTAACCGTTGCCATACGTCCCAAAACAGGAAAAAATCCACCGTTATGCCGGCCGGTGGACTTTGATTAACTATGATCCGTTTATCCGGGCTCAAACTAATGGAAGTTTTCCGCTCACCCAGGTTATATCCAATACCCCCAGTGAGGATACAGAGGGCTGCAATGATGACGAAAAGCCGGATATTCGTGAAACGAAACGATTTCATAGGACGTCTTCCATACTATCAGGAAATCGAATACCAGTAAATGGAGAAAGTATAGAAAAAAATCCTGAGATATTGCTGAATTTATGCACGGACGATAAACGGAAGAAGGGCAACGAGCCTCGCACGTTTGACGGCAGCGGTAATCCCCCGCTGATGGCGCGCACATAAACCCGTCCGGGCGCGGCTCAATAATTTTCCGCGTTCGGTAATATATTTATTTAAAACACCGGTATCTTTATAATCCGGTTCCGTTTTATTGGCGCAGAACGGACAGTTTTTGGCCACCGGTCGTTCACGTCTCTTATCAAATCTTCGTTTCATCATGGTGTGTCATTAAAACGGAATGTCATCAGGATTTACTTCTTCTGACGCGCTTTCTGTTTTTTCTTCGGTCTTTTTGACGTTTTTTTTCACCGCGGGTTGCGCATACGTCGTTGCACTTGGCCCCGGTTGTGACGTATTGGCAGCAGGTGTTTCTCCGCTTCCTGCTCCCTCTTCACTCGTTCCGGGCGTCACACCGGGCCGACGCGAATCCAAAATAATCATATCCTCAATAACGATTTCCGTTGTACTCCTGGGCTGACCGTCAGTCGTTTGCCAGGTGTTCGTCCGGAGTCTCCCTTCAACGTAAATCTTTCTTCCTTTGACCAAAAGCTGGCTGCAAAGTTCCGCAAGCTTATTCCATGCAACCACTCTATGAAACTCCGTCTCTTCCTTCTTTTCGCCTGCTTCCGTTGTCCACGACCTGTTGGTTGCCAATCCTATTGTACAAACCGCGGCCCCTGTTGGCGTATACCGTAACTCGGGGTCGCGGGTGAGATTACCGATCAGCTGAACTTTGTTTAAACTTCGTGACGACATAGTCTTACTCCTTTACCGTGAGCAGGAACCGTAATACGTCCGTGCCTAATTTTATCTGTTTTTCAAAAGCCCCTATATTCATAGGACTCCCGGTAATAATCGCTACAACATACACCCCTTCAGACTGCTTTTTGATGGGATACGCAAGCCGTTTTTTCCCCATAACCGTCAGTTCTTTAATCTTCTTATCTCCGATAAGCTTTTCAACTAAATCGCGGGCCGTTTTTTCCTCCACGCCAAAATCCGGCCGGAGCACCAACATAAGCTCATATACTCTCTGCATAGAGGCTAATATTATCATGTTCCGACCTTAAACTCAACCACATCTCCATCCTGCATGACATATTCTTTGCCCTCAACCCGCACTTTGCCAAGCTCTCTGGCTTTTTTCCAGCCCCCCACCGCTACAAACTCCTTAAACGATATGCAATCTGCTTTAATAAACTTTTTCTCAAAATCCGTGTGGATAACTCCCGCCGCCTGCGGCGCTTTTGTCCCGTTTTCTATCGTCCAGGCACGCGCCTCGATACCCCCGCAGGTAAGGAAGGAAATGAGCCCGAGCATTTCGTAGGCTTTCTGAATAAGCCGGTCAAGACCGGACGCTTCAAGCCCCAAAGACTGCAGATATTCTTTCTGTTCTGTTCCGGTCAACCCTGCCAGTTGTGATTCCGTTTCAGCGCATATGGCGAGCATATCGTTTTTCTCTTTTAATTGATTTTCCGATACGTTTGCGACATACAGCATCGGTTTCATCGTTAAGAGTTGAAGGTCACGAACCAATAAACGTTCCTCAGCATCGGTAACGACCAGTCTGGCAAGCTTACCTACATTAAGACCGTCTTTTAGTTTTGCAATAACATTCCACCGCGCCCTCTCCTCTTTTGAAGCCGTTTGATTCGGTTCCGTCTGTTTGGTAAGCGTTTGCATGTCGGCCAGCATCAGTTCGGTTTCCACGATTTCCCGGTCACGGGCCGGATCAATATCTCCCATCACATGAACGATGTCGGGGTTCGGGAAAAGACGGACGAGGTGGCAAATAATATGTACCTCACGGATATGCGAAAGGAATTTATTGCCGAGTCCCTGTCCTTCCGATGCCCCCTTCACCAGTCCCGCGATATCCACAAACTCAACGGTCGCAGGCCGCAGGGGAGGTCTCGTTCCCTCTTCTTTTTCAACAATATCCGCAAGACGCGCGAGCCGGTCGTCCGGAACCGGTACGACGCCGATATTCGGTTCAATCGTCGCAAACGGATAATTTGCAGCAAACGCAAGCTGTTTTTTCAGCAGCGCATTGAACAGCGTTGACTTGCCCCACGTTTGCCAGTCCGACGATCCCGATTTTCAAATTCATATATTACTGCCTTTGTAGCCTTTCTGCTTCCCAAAATTCAAGTTTGACCGAATAATCCGTCCCGACGGACATCCACGTGTCGTAATATATTATGATGCCCAACCGTATTGATCTCTATATTTTCAGCACCATCAAGATAACTACCGTTCGGGATAATATTATCCGACTTGGGATAGATCGAAACGACGCGTGAATTTGTATCCCCAATATAGTCTATCAGTTCCTGTAAGACCGGGCTATGTGGAGCCATTGTGCGGGCAATCCGGATTAAACGGGCATGTTCCGCTAAATCCGATCCCAAAAAAGGTGCCGCAATGGCAATCGCCCTTGATGATTCGTGGAAACGCGCCATATAATAGGCCATAATACCCCCATAGCTGTGACCGAGATACACCTTCCAAAGAAGATGATTCCGCTGAGTTGTTTCCTCTATTTTATCAGCCGTAGTTTTTATATCGGATAGGTTTTCCCCTAATTTCGGGACGGTAAAAATATCATATCCTCTGTCTGAAAGCGTATCCGAAATTTTCCGCAACATTCCCCAGTGTTCGAAAAACCCAGGAATTAGGATTATGGCGGGTAATGCCTGCTTATGTTCCGCGTACGATTCGGGTGTCTTCCTGTGCAATCGAGATGAAGCCTGCAGGGTCAAAAACGAATATGCATCCCGTACCGTTTCTTTCGAATTCATAAAATTGTTGACATATTATCCCACAAATGTACATATGAAAAAAGTTTTCAGCGTTTTCTCAGAATGTTAGGGTATATTTTGTATAGAAAGTAGGTGAAGATCATGATGTGGGGATATTACGGCCATATGTATCCAATCGGAAACGGAGGTTTTTTCGAGTTCGGGTTGTTTCCGATCCTTATCATTATCGGAGTTATACTTCTCATTTGGGCAATTGCCGCTCACCGGTCGGAAAGTGACGACATGAGCGACAACGGGAAGGATTTACAAGGTGAAGAAACGGCTCTTCAAATACTTAAAAAGCGCTACGCAAAAGGTGAAATCACCAAGCGGGAATTTTTAGAAATGAAACGGGACATTACGTAACCGTTATTTTGCCGCTTTCCGTTTCCCGAAATTCATGACGATACCGCCTAATCCCCAAAGTACGGCGGCGGCGGATACGAAAAATCCTAAAACCGGAATTTTAACCAATAATTCGATAATGATGACACCTATGATCATCTGCAACAGCAATCCGGATTTCGTTCTGCCGGTCGCGGACAATAGTTTCTCCCCGATAATTACGGAAACATAGATCCGCGATAGCACAATCATCACCGCAAATATAACGCCGAGAATAAGGGCCACCGGTATCCCGATAATTGTAATGGCAACCATCACGATGATTATGGGAGCGGCAATTATTGTCAAAAAGCCCACAAATCCGTCAAACCAGGGACGCGCAAGCATCTGGGAAACGGTTCTCAATACTTTCTCTTTTGCTAAAAGTACAACTATCGCCCCGATAATGAGGTAAAAAACTATCGATCCTATCGCATTCACCGGCCACGGCTGAGCTTTAGGCAGCAAACTTCTGGGGGTTAACGGCTTCGGTTCCAGTTTTTTTGAAATGATGTGAGATACTTTTCCGGTAACCGCAGCACCGGTCGCTTCTTCAGCTGCATTCGGGCTTGTATACGTAAAGTTTCCGGCTATTTTGGCTTTTTCACCCAACAGGATAGATTCAGCTGCAGCATTCACATCGCCGCCGATAGAACTATTAAGATTAACCGTCTGTCCTGCGGCAAGAAGTTCCCCGGTGATTGCCGCTTCCGGTGCGACGCTTACCGTTTGACCTGCTATTACGACGTTACGTTGTACGGGCCCCGCAATCGTAAGGAGCTGACCCATGGAACGGATATTTCCGCCGACAGACCCGCTGATATCAAGCGTTTGTCCGACACACAGAACATCACCCGTTACCGTGCCGCGCACGATTATCGTTTGCCCGGCGCAATATAGATCGCCTTGTATCGTTCCGTCGATAACCACCGAATTACCGGCAGCAAGCAGCGACCCTTTCACGACCGTATCTTTGGCAACAGTAATACCATTCCTCTGGTCCCCCTCCATAATCTCAAATGCATGGACGGGAGCAGCCGTAGCAAAACCGAAAAGTGTGAATACGAGAAGAAAAAAGACCGTTTTCAGTTTCATATACTTAAACTATAGCACTCTGCATTTACTTTTCAAGTGTACGGTAGGTGTAGCTAATCCCCTGTTCTTCGTGCCCGGATTCCTCTATAACGTTTGTGAACTGCGGGTAATCGGGGAAAAAAGCATCGGCATCGGGTGCCGCCGCGTCGACTATTGTTAAATATAACCGGTCTGCTGTATCAATTGCCTGCGCGTATACCGATCCCCCGCCGATAATGAATATTTCTTCCGACCCCGGTGCGGATTTCGCTTTTTCAATGGCTTCCTCAAGTGATGAGACTGCCATGATTCCTTCTGACTTGAATAACGGGTCGCGGGTTATGACAAAATTTGAACGGTTCGGCAGCGGCCGTCCGATAGATTGGAATGTTTTACGCCCCATGACTACCGGATGTCCGTTTGTAATGGTGCGAAACCGTTTAAGGTCGCCCGACAAATGCCAGATAAGACCGTTATCTTTTCCGATTTCTCTATTCTTTCCGATAACTGCAATTATGGATAACATATCCCCGATAGTGTATTAACATGTTAATACACTAACATTCTAATTTCGTTCTGTTTTTCAAAATCCACCCACTACAGTAATGTCTCCCTTGATAGGAGGATGCGGATTATAGCCAACCAATTCAAAATCCTCAAATTTAAATCCGTCGATTGATTTAACTTTCGGATTTATTTTAATTGTCGGAAATTTTCTTGGTTTCCGCTGCAACTGTTCCCGGCACTGTTTCAGGTGGTTTTCATAAATATGCACATCGCCGAATACGTGCACGAACTCACCGGGTTTATATCCCGTTACCTGTGCAAGCATCATGGTTAATAGCGCATAGGAAGCGATATTAAACGGCACGCCTAAAAATAAATCGGCGCTGCGCTGATACAACAGTAACGATAATTTATCACCGGTAATATTAATGTGGAACATCGTGTGGCACGGTGCGATCACCATCGAGGCTGCATGAGAGCCTGACATTTCGTAGATGCAACCGGCATTCCAGGCGCTGATTATATAGTGTTTCTTCATCGGAAACTTTTTGATTTTTTCAATCGCCCACCCGAGCTGGTCTACCGTACGTGTATGGTTAACCGGCCACTTCCTCCACTGCACCCCGTACACCGGCCCCAATTCTCCCCATTTTTTCAAAAATTTCGGATCCGTTTTTGCTTTTTCCATGAATGCCTCAAACGTCATGGGTTGTGCCTTGTGATCGCGGACCGCCCATTCAAATTTTTTGTATGCCCATTCATCCCAGATATGTACGTTGTTATCCAGTAAATATTTAATGTTGCTCTCGCCCGATAAAAACCACAGAAGTTCATGGATGATACCCCTCGTAAAAACTTTTTTCGTTGTAAGAACCGGCAGACCTTTGGATAAATCGTATCTGCAGATGCGCCCGAAAACGCTTTTAAGCTTTACCCCTGTTGAGTGGCTCACCTTCCAATGCCCATGTTTCATAATGTCGGCCATGAGATCGAGATACTGATATTCGGGATGTGTGTGGGTTTTCATTTTTCCGTCACGACGGTCGTCACCGGGACATCATACGATGTATGAGCAACTTCTGCAACCGTTTGTACTGCATAGGCTAAACCGATTTTCGGAGCCGAAATTCCAGCAAGCAATCTGTCGTAATACCCCTTCCCATATCCAAGCCGGAATCCGTCCTTATCGAAGACAATTCCGGGTACGATATATACGTCAACTGATTTTGGATCAACGATCGGATTCGATTTTTTCGGCTCAAGAATTTGATACGACCCGCGCGTAAAATCCCCTACCGACTGAACTTTATGAAGTATTAATCTATCGTCTTCAACCCGCGGGAATACAACGGTTTTTCCGGCATTCAGAGCCGTGGCCAATAACAACTTGGTATCCACCTCGTCCGGCGTAGACATGTAGAGACATATTGTTTCCGCATTTTTCCATTCCGGTCTGCCCATCACGCAATCGGTAATTTTCTGATCAGCTTTCACCCGCTCCGCCGCCGGTATCATATGGCGAAGCGATTCATATAGCTTCCGCAACGTGTCTTTATCAGGTGTCCGTATCATTATCGTGAATTGTATCACGACACGTGACGTAAAACTTAGTATACTTGTACCTATGAAACCGGTCGGATTGTCGGATCACGAAGCTAAAAAACGATTTATTAAGTACGGATCCAATGAAATTGTCGACCGGCCGCGGACAACGCCGTTGCAGATTTTTCTTACCCAATTTACCAGTCTTCTGATTATTCTATTGATGGCTGCGGCAGTCGCTTCATTATTTTTCGGCGATCTCCTTGACGGGATATTCATTTTACTTATTGTCATTCTGAACGGAATTTTAGGATTCATCCAGGAATACAAAGCGGAAAAAGCAATCGAGGCTCTCAAAAAAATGACAGTTTCCCCCGTACGGGTTATACGAAACGGTGCGGAACATAAAATGGACAGCCGGCTGTTGGTTCCCGGAGACGTAATAATCCTTGAGGAGGGTGATAAAATCCCGGCGGATTGCATGCTTTTTGAAAGTCTTCATCTTGAGGCAAATGAAGCGTCACTTACCGGTGAATCCATGCCGGTCGAAAAAAATACCCGCGACGAGGATAAGAAGCATATTTTTCTGGGAACGATACTTGTCAAAGGCAGAGCCAAAGCACTTGTCGAAACTACGGGTATGCAGACAAAATTCGGCGCTATTGCCGCTTCGCTGGCTACTATCGCGGAAGAAGAGACTCCTCTGCAGAAAAAATTGGCTCTATTAGGCAAACAGTTAGGCGGGCTGGCTTTAACGGCAAGTGCTATTGTGTTTTTCATCGGATATTTCTCACACCAACCCCTTATAGAGATGATTCTCACCAGCATCAGTCTTGCCGTTGCCGCCGTACCCGAGGGACTGCCGGCAGTCATCACCATTACTCTGGCTGTCGGTATGCAAAGGATGGCCAGAAAAAAAGCTATACTTCGTAAACTGTCTTCGATAGAAGCGTTGGGCAGTATCACGATAATTGCCACAGACAAAACGGGTACACTTACTAAAAACCAGATGCATGTCGTCAGCTTGTGGACGGAAGGCAAAACGTTCGGGACGAAAGATACAATGCTCACACCAGCCCGCCCGGTGTTTCAGGAGCTTATTACAACAGGAGTACTGTGCAACAATGCGAGCCTGATTTACAAAGAAGATCATACTTCCGTTGACGTTTTAGGGGACACGACGGAGGGAGCGCTTCTCCTGTTGGCACAAGACCATGGTATTACCGCGGAACAAGTAAAACAGGACGGTACACTTCTCGAAGAGTTTGCTTTTGATCCGACACTCAAGATGATGAGTGTCGTTTGGGACAATAACGGAAACCGTACGGTATATACGAAGGGTGCGCCGGAGTCTGTACTTGCGAAATGTTCGCGACTTGCGCCCGCCAAGAAAAAGATTATTCAACTATCATTTCAGGAGTTTGCCCGTCGCGGACTGAGGGTTATCGCTTTGGCTCAAAAGAAGGTGTCGGATATACCCCGGAACCGCGAAGACGCGGAAAAGGATCTGACATTCCTCGGCTTTGTCGGTATCGCCGACCCGGCACGCGAAGAAGTACACGATGCCATAGCTATCGCCCAATCCGCGGGCATCAGAACCATAATGATCACCGGCGATAACGAACTTACCGCACGCGCCATCGGCAAAAAAATCGGGCTTCTCGGCAAAGACGACGAAGTGATTACCGGAACCCAGTTTTCCCAGTTATCCGACGAACAAGCCCTCGGGCGACTGCCGATGATCCGGATATTTGCACGAACTACACCTGATCAAAAACTACGTATCGTACAACTCCTACAGCGGATGGGGCACATCGTTGCAGTGACCGGCGACGGTGTAAACGATGCTCTCGCCTTAAAGCAGTCGGACGTGGGAGTGGCTATGGGTATCACCGGAACAGATGTTGCCAAAGAGGCATCGGATATGATTTTAACCGATGACAATTACGCAACCCTGGTGACGGCGGTTGAAGAGGGCAGGACTATTTTTGATAATATCAAGGCCGCAATTAAGTACCTCGTAGGGTGCAACATCGGAGAAATCCTGGCAGTCGTGGTGGGCATGTTGTTGGGTTGGCCGCTCATTCTTACCCCTCTCCAACTACTTTATATAAACCTCGTCACTGACGGAATGCCTGCCATAGCGCTTGCGCTCACACCAAAACATGACCGAATTATGAAACTGAAACCCAGAACATCCCGCAATATATTTGACCGTCTGGATCTGGTATGGTTTATTGAGGTATCTTTTTTAACCGCAGGAACTACCCTTGTTGCCTTTTGGATTGGGAACAAAACTCAGCAACTGGAAGTGGCGCGTGCGTTTGCATTCACCACAATAATTCTCGTCCAACACTTCATCTTTTGGGATGTGCGGGTACGCGAACATTCAATTCTTCAACGGAACCTCTTGAGAGACTCTATGTTCCTCTTTACCTTTTTCACCCCGCTCGTCCTCCAGCTGTTCCTTTTATATGTTCCCATACTATCTTCCATCTTTCATGTTGCCCATATTTCCGCAACTCAGCTTGTAACCGTTATTCTTCTTTCATCCGTACTTCTCGTGACGTCGGAAGTCCGCAAAAAATTAGTGCATCATTTCATATAAGTTTTCAAGGATTGCTTCTGCATCCTTCAGGTTATTGGTTTCCATAAGCCGCTCACGGATTTCACTTGCGTGAGGGAATCCCTGTATGTAGATTTTGAAAAACTTTTTCATGACGGCAAAGTTCTTCCTCTTGCCCCATGTCTGATCAAACAACCTTATATGTTCCCGCATGATACGTTCTAATGTACGTCTATCATCCATATGGGTAATACCGGTCTTATCGAAAGCCCAAAGATTATAAAATATACCCCTGCCGATCATTGCCCCGTCTGCGCCTGAATTACTACATTTTGAAACTGCATCAGCGTAATCCGCAACATCACCGTTTCCGATAATTACGGTATCCTTACTAAGTTCTTTACGAAGGTGCACTGCCTTGGCAATTTCATCCCAGTTTGCGGGAACCTTGGATAGTTCCGCCGCCGTGCGCCCGTGAATCGTAAGTGCATCCAAATCCTGTTCGAGTAAAAACCGTATCCAGCCCTCTGAAATCTTTTTGTATCCGAGACGCGTCTTGACGCTGACCGGCAGGTTACCGGCCCCATCTTTGGTCGCATGAATAATTTCTTTCATACGCGGCGGATCCTGAATGAGACAGGCTCCCCCGCCATGGGAGATAATGTTTTTCTCCGGGCACCCTGCGTTGATATCTATACCGTCAAATTTCATTTCTTCTATTAATTTTGCCGCTTTGTAAAACAAAGCCGGCGTATTTCCCCAAATCTGGGCAACAATCGGATGCTCTGTTTCACCGAAATCAAACCTGTGAATTACCTCTTCGTGACCGCGGGAAAACAATCCGTCTACGCTGGTAAACTCCGTAAAAAATACAGACGGACGGGCGCATGAAGCGACGATTCGTCGGAATACCGTATCCGTGACGTCTTCCATCGGTGCAAGCGCCAGAATAGGCTTCGGGAGATCCTGCCAAAACGATTTCATGCACTCAATTGTACCACGATACTTGACAGACACCGTCGTATCATGGAAAAATGCGAGGTAGAGATGAAAAATAAAACATACGTACTTATTTTCGGCAGTATTATACTTATCCTCCTCGGTGTAGCGCTTGTTGCAATTATCGGGAAGGCCGTTCCGACGGGATCCTCCAGCGATATCCGCGCACGGGCAGGCACCCAAAATGCACTCAAGCTCGTCGGTGTTGTCGCTTCTATTGATGAAGCAACAGGTACTCTTCAAGTGGCGGGCATGCAGCTTGCCGAAAACAGTCGTTCAGGTGAAGCGCAAAATTATGGCGAATGGACGGTTACTGCACCACCCGCATTTAACTTTGCGTCAGTCTCGCCTGGGATGACCGTCACAATCGGTGTTGATGCCGCCACATTCAATGTCGCGAGTCATCAAGTGTCCGCGCTCACATTAACTCCGGGAAAGTAATGCTCCCGCCGGAGTATCTTCAAGAACATACCCTTTTGACTCAATTTCCTGACGAATAATATCTGCGTCAGCGAATTTCTTCTGAGCGCGAAGTTGGTCCCGCTTTTTGGCAAGATCCTGAATGTCTGAAGGAATTTCTACGTTTGAGACACCCGTAACTTCTTTCAGATTCAGCCCAAGCACTTCATCAAAATCAATAAGGAGATCGTATTTATCCGGAGCGGGAATATTACTTTTGACGACTTCCCACACGACTGCAAGAGCCTGAGGGGTATTGAGATTATCCGAGATTGCCGCATCAAATGTATCACGGAACTCATCAATTTTATCCACTTTTTCTCTGGAGAGCGTATTTCTTCCGTCAGCACGTAATATTTTCATATGATTCCGCAGTTCCGTAAGTGAATTTTTTGCGGCCGTCAACCCCTCCCATGTAAAATTTAAAAACGTCTGGTAATGGGCAGTCAGGTACAAATACCGGAGTGCGAGAGGATTAAATCCTTTTTCTTCAACATCCGAAAGGCGGTAAAAATTATTTTTACTCTTAGTCATTTTTTGACCGTCCACCAGGAGAAATTGTCCGTGCACCCAAAATCGTACAAACGGCGACTTGCCCCACGCCGCCTCACTCTGGGCAATTTCGTTCGTATGATGAACCGGAATTAAATCTACTCCTCCCGTATGTATATCTATCTGTTCTCCCAAATGCTTCCGGCTCATCGCGGAACATTCGATGTGCCATCCCGGAAATCCCATACCCCACGGGCTTTCCCACTCCATATCGCGTTTTTTTCCTTTCGGGCTGAACTTCCAAAGTGCAAAATCCGTGGGATTCTTTTTCTGTGGATTCGGTTCCACCCTCGCACCCGCTTTTAGTTCATCTAGTCGTTGACCGGTAAGCTGTCCGTAGGTCGGAAATTTACCGGTGTCATAATAGATGCCGTCATCTATTTGATATGCATATCCCTTATCAAGCAACACCTGTACCAGAGCGATTTGATCGGGAATATGTTCAGTCGGTTTCGGACGTACGTCGGGATCTATAAGATTTAATTTCCTGCTATCGGTTAAAAACGCTTCCGTATAAAATTTTGCAATATCCCATGCCGTTTTTCCTTCACGCTTCGCCCCCTTTTCCATCTTGTCCTCACCGGTATCCTCATCAGAAACAAGATGTCCGACGTCTGTAATATTCATGACAAATTTAACGATATACCCAACATGGCGCAGTGTTCGGACAAGGATATCTGTCATCATATAGGTTCGGAAATTTCCGATGGTCGCATAGTCGTATACCGTCGGTCCGCAGCAGTATACGGTCACAAGCTTCGGGTCGCGGGGTGAAAACGGTTCAACTTTTTTTGTAAGCGTGTTATAAAGCTGTAACATAAAATAATTATATCATCAGTCCTGTCGGACGTTTTTGCTTATTTCGGAACTTGATTTTTGTCTGATACCATATAAATTTCCTCTCCTTGGCTTGCTTGTGCCGGTAACAATCGGGGCCATTTGCTGTGCAACTGCCGCTTTCTTTGATTCTTTTTCATTTTTTTCCTGCTGCTCTTTTTCAAACCGTTGGGTCACCGTCGGTTCCGGCTGTCTTTTATTTTTTCCTGCCAGTTCTGCCAGCCACTCGCGCGGAGGAATGATTTTCTTCTCACCCTCCGATGGTTTTTGGGGGGCCGGGGCCGCTGGGGATTTTTGAGATTTTTGGGAACTTGTTCCCAGACTCTCAAGCGCTTGTCCCAAAACATCCTTCGGTACCTGAACCGTTTCAGCAGCAATATCTTTACCGATATCTTCAAACGACCCGATAATTTGTTTTCCAACTCCTGCCATATCTATATAAAACCCAACTGCGCTTTCGCACTATCGCTCATCCGATCGACCGTCCACGGGGGTTCAAACGTCAGTGTCAGGGTCACCTTTTTTACACCCTTCAACGTACCCACTTTTTGACGAATCAGCCCGGCTATTTGGTCATATAACGGACATCCGACGGTTGTAAGCGTCATAAGAATCTCTACGTTGCCCATTTTTTTATCAATAGTTATGTCATACACCAGACCCAAATCCCACAGCGACACCCCTATTTCCGGATCGGGAATCTTTTTCAGTATGTTTTCAACGTCTTTCTTCGCAACCATATTATTGTTGCCGCCGTCCTTCAAGTGCCCGGGAAAGCGTGACTTCATCGGCGTATTCTATGTCGGCTCCGACCGGTAGTCCGTGAGCAAGCCTGGTGATTACTACCTTACTATTTTTTTCCTGTATCTGTTTCGTCAGATACATAGCGGTTGCCTCCCCTTCCATGTTCGGATTCATTGCTAAAATGATTTCATCCACTCCTTTAACCCGCTTCAGTAAATCGGCAATATACAGCTCGTCCGGACCAATATTATTCAACGGATCAATAGAACCGTGTAACACATGATATACTCCGTTAAATTTTCCGGTGCGCTCGATCGAGAGTACGTCCGTGGGCTGTTCGACCACGCAGATTGTCGTCTGATCGCGGGAAGAGTTCCCGCAAATATTGCACGGATCTGATTCTGCGATGTTTTTGCATACAGAGCAGAGTACGGTATTTGCTTTCAGATCGCTCAGATGCTTGGCAAACAGTACAAGTTCTTCTTCGGGAACATGCAGTAAGTAAAATGCGAGCCGCGTCGCGGTTTTGGGGCCGATCCCAGGCAACCGCTCGAATGATTCTATCACTTTGGATACCGCTTTCGGAAGGATTCGTGTCATATAGGCCGACTATATTTTAGCGCACTATCCCGGAAATAGCATCTGCAAGGATCGGGGCAATCGAAACGATGCGAAGTCTCGGAAATTGTTTTTCCTTCGGTATGCTAATAGAATCCGTAATGACAAAATAGTCTACCGGTGCCCGGACCAATTTTTCTTTCGCCGGGCCGGCTAATACTCCGTGCGTCGCAAGCACAATCACGGATTTGGCTCCGGCTTCTTTTAGGGATTTCGCACTGTCTGCAATCGTCCCGCCGGTTGATATGATGTCGTCGATTATAATCGCGGTTTTTCCTTCCACCGTACCGATTATTTCATATGACTCGGTTACGTCATACCGGTCAAGATACCGCTTTTTTTCCATAAGTATAATGGGAAGATCAAGCGCATATGCTAAATTCCGTGCGCGCTTCGTCCCGCCGACATCAGGTGATACGACAATCGAATTTTTCAACGATACAAGTTTTTTGACTTCACCCGCCAACAGATCCAATGCGCTCAGGTGCGTCACCGGCACCTGGAAAAACCCGACGATCGCATCGTTATGCAGATCCATAGTAATGACCTCTTTATATTTGCTGACCTCAAGAAATTTTGCAATCACGCGTGCGGATACCGGTTCGCCCGGACGGTGAATCTTATCCTGCCTGGCATATCCTAAATACGGTACGACTGCAATCATCGTTTCCGGTGCGCCCCGCCGGATCGCATCTCCCATGAGAACCATTTCCATGATGTGTTCATCCATAGGATAGGAAAACGACTCGAGGACAAATACTGTTTTATTACGGACGTCCTGCTGAATCCACGGACGCAGTTCTCCGTCGGCAAATCGCTGTAACTCAACCTTTCCCAAAGATATCTTCAGAAGTTTTGCTACCTCCCGGGCTAACGGGACGTTACTGGAACCGGCAAACAATAGAAAATCTTTCATGTTACGCTTTATTGTATACCTTCAGCGCGCTTCTTAAAAGGTCGATACATCGTTTTAATTCTTTTATATTCAGAACATATGCGATACGTACTTCATTTTTTCCTTTTCCTTTTGTCGCATAGAATCCGGCGGCAGGTGCGAGCATCACCGTTTCGTTATGGTCACGAAAATCCGTGAGTAACCATCGGCAAAATCGTTCGCTGTCGGAAACCGGAAGACCGACAATTGTATAAAAGGCCCCTTCGGGTTTAGGTATCGTCACCCCGGGAATTTTCCTGAGTCCTTCATATAAGACATCACGGCGTTTTTCATATTCCCGGTGAGTATTAAGAAGATAAGCTCTTCGGAACTGCGACGAGCTGCGCGGCAATATATTGATCCACAAGACCTGCCGACAACCGGCCTTGGGCCACTCGCAGTACCCCTGCCATGATGTCAGTATTCATCGACACCAGCGCTCCGATCCGGATGCCGCAGAGACTATACCGTTTGGACATACTGTCCAAAACTATTGCATGTTCGGGAATGGACTTCATATACGATAGAAGCGACGTATGAATCCTCCCGTCATACGTATATTCGCGGTACACCTCATCGGCCATAAGGAACAGTCCGTATTTTTTTGCTATCGATACAAGCATATCAATTTCTTTCTTAATGTAGACTGTCCCGGTTGGATTATTCGGGTTACAGTAAAGTATGGCCCTTGTTCTTTTCGTAATTCTTTTTTCGATATCCATTTTCGGCGGTAAATGAAACCCGGTTTCGATATTGGTCGGTACGGCAACTAATTTCACACCGGTAATCGCGGCATAGGAATTGTAATTCGTGTATAAAGGCTCAAACGTAAGTATTTCGTCGCCGGAATCGCAAGCGGCCAACATCGCCATAGAAATTGCCTCCGATCCTCCTGAAGTCGCCTGTATGTGTGCCGTTTCGATATAACGGAATCCGATCCGCTGATAGTACGCGTGTAGCGCTTCCAAAAACACCGGCTCTCCCTGGGACTGCCCATAACCGATGGGGTTGATTTTCCAAGTATGTAATACATCAATCATTACGTCGGGTGTCGATATGTCAGGATCCCCGATATTCAGGTGATATACCTTCACCCCTTCCCGTTTGGCTTTCGCGGCCAACGGAACCAACTTACGGATTGGTGACGCAGGAACCAATGATAAACGCACTGACGTATTCATAAAATTATATCCGCCCGTTATTCGGTGAATTCAATTGTACATCAGTTGGAATTACCAAATATATTCCTCCTGATATATAGGTTGATCCTGCCATACCTCCTTGAATAAGTAGGTTAATAACCTTATCTTTTTCCGGTTTGTTTAAATTATTCATAAAATCGAAGACCGGATTGCCCTCCTGAAGGAATACTATATTAAACGCGTCAGCAAACTCACGGGAAAAATCGGATGTCGGTTCGGGAAGTCCTGGTGCAAACAACGGAAGAACAAGAAGCGCAAGACGCGATTTATGTTTTAAATGCTGACCTATTTCCGTAACTGTGAGGTGATGTTCCGGCTTCATTGCCCCATCTGTTTAGACAGCTCTGTTAGTTTCATTGCCGCCGCCTGTTGGGATTTTTTAATCGCGTCATTAATGGCGCGCTTTATCGTTTCGTTGGCAACGCCGTCTATCTCTACCACCCTGACATTCTGATTTCCGGATATGAGAATGCGCACATTCCCTTCGTTGATTTCAAATTCCTCCTGCTCCAGAGCCGCCTGAATCTGCGAGGCCTGCTTCCGCATTGCATTCAAATCTCCGAGTGCTTTAAATGGATTCATCATACTGCCTCCTTATTTTTTACCGAGAACGATTTCTACTTTGACTTTCTCGCCGAATAATTTTTTAAAAACGTGAATGAGAACATCTTTCGTTTTTGACTCCGACAATTTATCCTTATGGAACGGATAAAACGCTTCGATCGTTACTATACCATGGCTGACGTCTTTTGGTCTAGCGCTACGAAGGACTCCCGCCATCGAATGATTATACGGTTTGAGCTCTTCAATAAAATCTCTCCAGTGTTCCGTGAGTTTTTCGAGAGTCAATAAACCGAGTTCCGGGGTTACACCGTCTCTCGGTGAATCTACCGCTACAGGTGCCGCTCCTGATGGTGAAGGTGGTTGAGGTGACACGTTTCCGCTGCCACAATATTCCACAATAACGAGCTCAAGGGGAAGTTCCGTAATGGGCGAGACTTTCATCAGCGCGTAGGCGTCCGTAAATCGCCGTATGAGCTCTCCGGAGTCCGGCACGCCTTTTAAAAGATTTGTTTGCAACTGCCGTAAACAATCTACAAGAAATATTTTTATATCCTTTCCCTGAATCGTCAGGTCTTCTATCATTGCAAGCGAGGTCCGTGCGTCTTTCTTTGCCAGACTCTCAAAAAACGTTGTGATGACGGACTCGTCACTTAACGAAATGAGTGACCGGACCACTTCCCCGGAAATTTTCCCTTTGTGGAAACTCACCTGTTCAAGCAATTTCACTGCATCCCTGAAAGACCCGTCAACGCTTGCCGCAAGAAGCGTTAATGCCGGTTCGTCAATTTTTATTTTTTCAGCCGTAACAATCCGTTTAAGCGCTGCAGCAAGCTCAACAGCGGAAGCCTTGTGAAACGAAATACTTACACATCGGGATTTTATGGTCGCGGGTACTTTTTGCGGGTCGGTCGTTGCCAAAACAAACACGGCATGAGCGGGAGGTTCTTCTAATGTTTTTAAGAGCGCATTGAATGCTTCTGTCGTGAGCATATGCACTTCATCAATAATATACACTTTATATGCGGCACCCGACGGTGATAAATTAATGGCATCGCGGAGCTGCCGGATCTCATCAATCCCGCGGTTGCTGGCTGCATCAATTTCCAGCACATCGAGATTTCTCCCCTCCGATATACTTACGCATTGAGGACATGTACCGCACGGACCATATTTTTTTGGTTTCGTGCAGTTAAACAGTTTTGCAACAATTCTGGCGGCTGTTGTTTTGCCCGCTCCCCTGGGACCGGTAAATAGAAACGCATGCGGCAATTGCTTTTTCTCTTTCGTCAGCAGCGATAATAGTTGCTCGCGAACAGCAACATTATCAATTTCCTCAATAACCTGCGGCCGATAGGTTCTATAAAACGACATAATTATGTATTATTTACTTTTATTCCGGGTGGTGTTTGCCCAGAAGATGGTTTAGGCCATGAAGCACGAGTGTCACGATTTGATCGTCGACAAGTTTATTTTCCTCACGCGCTTCAGCAACCGCCTGTGGATACGATACCACAATATCCCCCAAGCGCAAGACATCATCCGGTGCCTCGACAAACTCCGCGGGGATACTGACCATCGGGTCGTTGAGGCCGAAGGATAATACATCGGTCGTCATATCCAACCGTCTGTATTTCTTATTCAATTCCCGCATTCTCCGATCCCCGACAACACTCACGCTTACCTCTGTGTCACGATGGACCTGCCCTTCCAGTGCCGCTGTTATTGCTTCTTTTATTATTTTGCGGTCAACGGGAAAATGCGATTCTGTTTGAAACAATACCGTGATCATACAAGGGATTTTAACATCGCCGATACTTTTCCGCCTTCTGCCTGACCTTTGACTGCCGCCATTGCCTGTTTCATCAATAAACCGAAATTCTTTTCACCGGATTTCGCAATCGGCTCCAATATCTTTTTGAGTTCTTCATCCGATAATTCTTTCGGAGCGAATTCTTCGAGTATCGTAAGCTGTGCTTTTTCCCTTGTCACCAATTCATGCCTCCCCGCCTTTTCAAATGCATCTATGGATTCGCGGTGTGTCTTAATCTGTTTTTTTACGGTATCAAGGACGTCGGCGTCCGTCATTTTCTTTTCCCAATCAACGCCATATTTTGAAGTCACGATATTATGTATCCCGGCAATTAAATAGCGGATTGTTTCGACACGCGCCGACTTCCCTCCTTTAAGGGAAGTCATGAGATCCGTTTGTAAGCGGTCTATAAGCATATGACCTTCACAGGTCACCCGCGATTCGGATGACGAAGCCTCCGGGCAAGTTCACGTTTCTTCTCTTTCCGGACTTCCGCGGGCTTCTGATAAAACTCACGTTTCTTCAAATCCTGCAATATACCCTCGGACAAAACTTTCCGCGTAAATTTCCTGATAAGAGAATCTGATGTCTCTCCCGGTTGTGCTTTAACAAATACCATAAAAAACAAACACCTCCTTACAACGTTCTGAACTTATCGATTTTCCCTAAAACATGTATATGCAAATGATCAACAAGCACCGCCCCTTTCCCGTTAATGACGATTCTGTACTTCTGTATACCCTGGTCGCGGATGATTTTATTCACTACTGCCATCATCTTCCCTGCAAGCCCATCCGGTACATCCAATAATTCCGGTACATGAATCTTTGAAATAACCAGCCAATGCACCGGTGCCTGCGGATGGATATCGCGAATTACGACAACATCATCATCCTCATACAGTTTGGTACCGGGTAATCTCCCCGCTATCACATCACAAAAAATACATGTCGTCATACCTTACGACTTTCGTAACACCTCGATGATTTGAGCCAGAGTTTTTTTCGTCGGCCGCATGTCGGGATTTTTGCTGCTCCCGTTTAACACCATATGGCGACTCGCATGGAGAAACCACGTGGCATCAGGCTCTGCGGCTTTCAGCGTATTATACACTGACGTAAGATCTATCTCATCTTTCGGAAGGGATTTGATGCGAAGATACCCTTTTTTCGGATCTTTCCGAACCGCGACCACGTATCCCATTTTCTGAGCCAGATGAACGGTCTCGTCGTTGGTTGTTTCAACACCTATCCCCTTCCCCCACTGCGTTTCAAATTCAACGCCCTTCTCCTTTAATTCTTTTTCCGCCCATACCTTATTCTGAAATGTCTTATAAATCCCGTCGAGCGCCTGCATGCCCAGGTCAACGATTTTCATTGGATTGTCGCTGTATATTAGTCTCCACCCGTCTATCTGGGTAACCAAGCTAAAATCCCAAAAATCTGCGGTGGGATTAGGGAAAAATACTTCGCGGAAATGATCGATATCATTGACAACCGCCAGTAACCGCTCCATGGCGTTATCAGCCCCTGCCTGCGCAGTCAGACCGTGTGTCCGTTTCACTTCTTCATACACTAAAAGTGACGCACAGGTGTCCGCATCCGTTTGATGGTGGTCAAATTTCCCGAACCCCGTATCCACATGGATAATCTCCGGATTATCATCCGGCGGATTCCCGCCCAGTGTGTTGCCTGCGGGTACAAACGCCAGCATTGCTTCCTCCCACCCCGGGAAATACATTTTGATGAGCCAGATGCTGGTTATCGCATCCAAATCCGGCCCGATATGGGCAACAATAGTTTTCATGACGCGGATTTTATACGTTTGATTGCTTCGGGGATGCCGATTAGTTCAAATGACTGTACGCTTCTGCGTTTAAACTCAACCTGATCTCCAGTTTTTTTGGATACTACCAACCTGACGTGTATACCGATGAGGTCTGCATCTGCAAACTTTACCCCTGCAGACTGCGTGCGGTCATCCCATAAGACTTCAATTCCCTCCTTTATCAGGTACTTATGCAGCGCTTCCGCTTTACTCTCACCGCCGGGCAACGAAATGAGATGCACGTCAAATGGTGCAACCTGCGGATACCAGATGATGCCCCGCTCATCATGAGAGACTTCAACTAAGGCGCCCATAACGCGTGTCGGACCGATACCATAACTTGCAAACCACACCGGCTTCCTTAGACCTTTTTCGTCAGCAAAGTAAACGCCCATTTTTTCGGCGTACCACGTACCCAAGGGAAAAATATTCCCGACCTCAATCGCACGGGACTGACGGATATCGTTCTTACCGCAGTCAGGACACGACGTGGGGCCCCCTTCACCGAACAGTTCCTTATTGGCTCCCCATGTACAATTGCCGCAATAATAAATGGTATCCTCCCCGCCTTCTGTCAACACCTGAAACTCGTGCGTATGCTTGTCTGTAAATACCCCACCGCTTGCCTCAGTGACACGGACGGAAAACCCTAACCGTTTAAATATTTTGATATATGCGCGTTTGACTTTTTCATAATAGTCCATCATGTCTTTCTCGCTCACGTGGGCGCTATAGAGGTCTTTCATCATAAACTCGCGGCCTCGCAGAATGCCGCTTCGCGCCCGGGGCTCGTTACGGAACTTGGTTGAAAAATGGTACACAGATACCGGTAAATCCTGGTAACTCCTGACGTTTTTCCGCAGTAAATCCATGACAATCTCCTCATGAGTAAACGATAATGCGTACTCGCGCTCGCGCATATCCTTCAGCTTATACATAATCCCGGATGCTTTTTCCCAGCGGCCGGTTTCATTCCAAAGTTCTTTGGGGTGCAACAGGGGCATGAGCATTTCCTGACCGCCGATGGCGTTCATCTCTTCGCGGATAATCTGATTAATCTTTGTCACCACGCGCCAACCCAGGGGCAGGAGCGTCCAACTTCCCGCCATCAGCTGATCGATAAATCCGGCGCGTACCAGAAGTTTATGGTTGACGCTTTCGGCTCCTGTCGGAGCGGTTTTTTGGGTTTTAGGAAATAGTTGGCTGTACCGCATATGCCCCTATTATACATTACCCGCCGCGGGCGAGGCGAAGGACATCGTTGATGGAGATGAGAATGATGAGAATAAACAGAATTATCATACCTATCTGGTGGGTCGATTGCTCAAACGCGGGTTTCACTTTTTTCCCTAATATTTTTTCCAAAAATACAAATGCGAGTCTTCCGCCGTCCAGTGCCGGTATCGGCAAAATATTAAGGACAGCCAAATTCAGGGATAGGATACTCATAAACTCCAGAACCGCCTTCCAGCCGAACTTCACAGCAGTCCCCGTAACCTCGGCAATGCCGATGGGGCCGGCCACATCGCTGCCCACCGGTTTGAGAGTCGCTATCTTACCGATCAGAGTTCCGATTCCAGCAAGCATCGCCCATGCCCGTTCAAGATTAATTTTGATCGCCGCAAACGGCGCCTGTGTCACCGGATACACGTGGTTTTCCAAATCCGAAATCACGACACCCATAGGACCTTCCCCTTTGGGAGATTCCTTTCGGGGAATAACCGGCAGTTCCAGGGTCTGTGAACCCCGAATTACGGTAAGTACAACCTGTTGACCTGCATGCGATTTGACCGTATCAATAAGATCCGTCGGAATGATAATTTTTTTAGATTCCGTGGGCGCTGGTTGAACTCCTTTCGGATATGTAATACGGCTAATGACATCGTTCGATTTCAATCCCGCCGCGGAGGCTGGACTGCCGGAAACGACACTCTCAATATGGACATGTCCGGTCGGTTCCAGTACACCTTGCGTTAAGATATACGCCGTAATCCCGACAGCTAAGAGAAAATTCATCGTGACGCCTGCCAGGAGAATGACTGCGCGTTCTTTTTTACTGCGCGCAAAAAAATATTCCTTTCGGTTCTTGATATGAGGGTGTGTTGATTCGGCATCATCCTCACCGGCAAGTTTGACAAACCCGCCGATCGGAAGCCAGTTCAGGGAATAGATAATGCCGCGGATCTTTTTCCCGATGATGCGCGGCGGCAATCCGAATCCGAATTCTTCCACTTTCACTCCGATGAGCCGGGCCACGGCAAAATGGCCGAACTCATGGATCAGAACGAGAATGCTGAGAATGATGATAAAAACGACGGCAGTGAGTAGCATAGGTTATACCTGAAGGAGTTCCGCTTCTTTTTTAGTCCCGAGATTGTCTATTTCCGCAACCATTTCATCGGTAAGCTCCTGCACAAGGCGTTCCCCGTGTTTTTGTTCATCTTCAGAGAGTAATTTTTTGAGCTCTTTCATGGCCTCTCCGCGGATTTGGCGCACCATTACGCGGCCGCCTTCCAATTTTGCTTTGGCGAGTTTGATATATTCGAGACGTCTCTCTTCGGACAGCATCGGAATCGTAATACGGATGATTTCCCGATCAACGACGGGTGTAAGACCCGAACTGCCTGCCATAATCCCCTTCTCGATTTCCGCAATCGTTGACGGATCATACGGGGTAAGAACCAGCGTTTTAGAATCCATCGTGGCTATCGTCGCCATTTCCTGCACGCGAAGACGCTGGCTTCCGCCATAGGCAAGAATGAAAATATTTTCAACAAGTGCTGGGGTGGCACGGCCTGAACGAATGGAGGTGAGATCCGTGCGCGTAACATCGAGGGCTTTCTTCATCTTCTCCCGTGCGGTGTTGAGAATGGATTCTATCATCGAAAAAATAGTATCACGATTATGTACCCAACGCAATCCGTGTAAAGCGCGCAACCGTGATGTTTTCGCCGACTTTAGCGACCGTTTGTTTGACGAGCGCTTCAATCGTAATCCCTTCATCACGGATGTACGGGCTGACGAGCAATTCCTTTACGTTTTTCGGATTCATGGATGCAATCTGAAGGGCAAGTTCGTGAGCTAAGTTTTTAAAATCACCTGTACGCGCCACAAAATCCGTTTCACAGCGAAGTTCGACAAGTACCCCGACGCGTCCGGCGTGTACGTAGGATTCAATTAATCCCTGTTGGGTTTGGCGTCCTGCCTTTTTCGCGGCTTTTTCCAGTCCCCGCTCCATAATGAGTTTTTTTGCTTTTGCGTAGTCGCCTCCGGCATCCTCAAGCGCCTGCCTGCAATCCGACACACCGGCACCAGTAGCTGCACGGAGTTTCTTAAGAAGTTCAAGTGAAATTTTCATACTATTATTTTACGCCTGCTTTCGTCAGTTTTGCGAGGTTTTTTTAATTCTTGCCTCTTTAGCTTTTGCGTCGGTTCGATTTCTGTTTTTAACCTCCGGCACAACGGTGCTTTAACCCCGGGGACGGCTTTTACGGTTTTTGCTTTTTCCGCTTCGATTCTTGCCGTCTCTTCCTTATTCGCCTTTTCCCACGCTGCTTTTCCTTCACCATAAGCGCCCGCGAGAACGTGAATAATGTATTGAATGGAACCGACAGCATCGTCGTTTGCCGGAATCACATAGTCAATCGGTGTGGGATCGGAGTTCGTATCCACAATACCCACCACCGGAACCCCGACGCGTTTTCCCTCCCGGACAGCGGGTTCTTCTTTCTTGACGTCAACGACCACCAGTGCCTGCGGAATCGCTTTGATGGAAAGTACTCCGCCGTAATAAATCTTGATGCGGTCCAGATACCGTCCCATTTTCACCTGTTCGTGCTTGGGGAACTTTTTCCAGGCTCCGGACGCCCTGTCTGCTTCCATTTTGAGAATTTTATCAATATTCTTTTTAATCTGGTCCCAGTTAGTCAAAAATCCGCCGATCCAGCGTTCGACGAAGTACGGAGCACCTGCAGCAGCCGCTTCCTGTTTGACGACGCCCGACGCCTGGCGTTTGGTACCCACAAAAACGACCTCTTTGCCGCTCCCGGCAAGGTCTTTCACAAATGCCGCAGCCGCTTCCAGTCCGATTTTGGTTTTAGCTAAATCTATGATATGTATGCCGTCTTTTTTCGTGTAAATGAATCCTGCGGCTTTCGGATGCCACCGTTCGGCTTTGTGTCCGAAATGACAACCGGCTTCAAGAAGCGCTTGTAATGTTATTTCTTCCATAATATTAAAAACACCAAAGATACATCTTTGGTGTGATGTATCTTCTTTTCATCTTCCACTCACGGCCCTTGCGGGAAGAAGACATCTATGAGTGTGTGTAATAAACGAATTATAGCACAGCCTTACGGTAAAGGGAAGCGGACGACCATGGTTTTAATATCATTCCGAATTCCGGCCAGTGTTTTATTTTTCCCGACCGACTGACGGAAATCCTTAAGATATTCAATCCGTTCTTCTTTCGTTGACGGCAATCGGCAATCCGCGACTTGGCTGATCGCTGTGGCGATCCACTTGCCAATGATCTTCATTTCACCCGGTCCCCATGCCCCGTGTTGTTATGGCAGGGGTCCCGATACGAATGCCTGACGGATAGAACGGGCTGCCCGGGTCTTTCGGAATCGTATTTTTGTTCACGGTAATACCGGCAGTCGAAAGTGCTTCCTGTGCAAATATTCCCCCGCCGGCACCGAACGTAGGAACGAGGTCTATTAAAATTAAATGGTTTTCCGTCCCGTCCCCGACTAATTTCATTCCATTGGCCTTGAGCGTTTCGGCCAAAACTTTTGCATTTTTAACAACCTGTTGGCCGTATTTTTTAAATGCTGGCATCCCCGCTTCTTTCAAAGCAACCGCTATCGCTCCGGTCTGTTGATCATGCGGCCCGCCCTGAAGACCCGGAAATACGGCACGGTCCATTTTATCCCCCAACTCCGGATCTTTTTTGAGGCCTACACCTGTTACCATAATCATTCCCCCGCGCGGCCCCCGAAGTGTCTTATGTGTTGTCGTGGTTACAATGTGCGCCCAGGGAAACGGACTCTTGTGGACGCCCGCAATGATAAGTCCGATAACATGTGCCACGTCCGATGCCAGATACGCACCTACTGAATTGGCAATTTCCGCAAATTTTTCAAATTCATACTGGTATACATACGCCGTGGCACCGGTCCAAATCAATTTAGGTTTATGCTCACGGGCCAGCCGCCACACTTCATCAATATCCACATGTCCATCCGCGGTCACGTGATACGGTACACTTCGGTAAAACATTGCCGTTGCCGACACCTTCCACCCGTGCGTCAGGTGACCGCCGTCCAGAAGATTTAAACCCATGATCGTATCCCCGGGCTTACAGGTTGCCAGATACACTGCAAGGTTCGCCGGTGATCCTGAATACGGCTGGACATTGACATACGGAACATTGAACAATTTTTTAGCCCGGTTTTGGGCTAAAAGCTCTATTTCATCAATAAACTCATTCCCGCCATAATACCGTTTGTGCGGATACCCTTCCGAATATTTGTTCGTCAGGATCGAACCCAACGTTTCGCGAATTCCGGCGGATACATAATTCTCCGACGGGATCATCTCCAAACCCTCTTCCTGGCGTTTGGCCTCGGAGGTTATCAACTGGGCAATTTGAGGATCAGACGCAGAAAGAATCATGGCATTATCATACCATTTTTTTACTTCAGGGAATAATTCGTCCCGGTATCAACAATGTCGATACTGTGCGGATGACTTTCCAAAAGTCCGGCATTTGAAATCTTGATGCAGCGGGATTTCCGGAAAAATTCGAGGATATTCCTTGCCCCGATATAATAGAATGATGACCTTAGACTCCCCGCAATCTGGGTCAGATACGTAGCGGCCGACCCGTTAAGCGGGACCAGTCCTTCAACCCCCTCGGCTATGAGTTGCTTTGTATCAGCGAGTCTCGACTGGCCGTACCGTTCAGCTCCGCCTTTTTTCATCGCAGCTATTGATCCCATCCCGCGGTATTCTTTGTACCGTTTTCCCTTCAACCGGACAATACGCCCCGGCGCCTCGGTAAGCCGTGCCAATAGCGACCCCAGCATGACGGCGTCCGCTCCGAACGCGAATGCCTTTGCCATATCCCCCATCTGCCGGATGCCGCCGTCGGCAACGACGGAAACAGAAGTGCCTTCCGTGGCGCGTTTCACCGCAGAAATGGCGCTGATTTGCGGCACCCCCATACCTGTGACGATGCGGGTTGTGCAGATACTGCCCGGACCCATGCCGACGCGCAGTATATCAGTCCCCGCCGAGATAAGAGCTTTTGCCCCGTCAAATGTCGCAATATTCCCCGCCATCACCGGTAGCCGGTGATACGTTTTTTTAATTGTTTTCACCGCATCGATAATAAATTTTGTATGCCCGTGTCCGGAATCCACCACAACCAAATCAACACCCGCGGCCACCAGCGCCGATACCCGCACGTCAAAATCCTCCCCGACCCCGACGGCGGCCGCAACCGGTAAGCATAACCGTTTTATTTTCGCCACCATCCGGGCCTGACTTGCAACCGATAAATTCCGGTGTAGCACGCCCAACGCTCCGGCGCGTGCCAGTGCCACGGCCATTGCCTCTTCGGTTACCGTATCCATGGGAGAAGAAATAACCGGAAGTTTCAGTCGGATACCGGGACAGAGTTGTGTAGACAAATCCACGTCCTGACGCTTGAAATCCGCATATCCCGGAAGGAGCAATATATCGTCAAATGTGAGGGCCTCGTGAGGGACAATTTTCTGAAGAACTACATCGGAGACGGTTTTTTGCTTTTTCATCTAAAAAACAAAAAAGGCGCTGAAAAAAGCTTTCTTTTTCCTGCGCTTTTTGCCAGTGTACCATACGGGATAACTCTGTCAAGCGGGAAATGAAATGGGAACACACTGCCCCATCTGAATATACGGGGTAGTGGACAAACTCTGCGCAGTTAGCGGCTTACCTTCGTGCCCTGCAATATATATCATGATCGGATCCCCATGCGATACGACAATAATTTCTTTTCCGCTATGTTCCCGTATTATTTCTTTCATAAATGAATCCATCCGTGAAAAAATTTCTGCCGGTGTTTCACCCTTCCCTTGTTTATACCAGTCAGACTCATATATCTTCCACCCTCCCATCGACTCAGTAAAACCTTCGGGCTTCCCCTGCACCGGAGACCTGACCTCCATTAACCGGTTATCCGTCAGGACCGGAAGATTGTATTGTTTTGCTAAAATCTGCGCGGTTTCCTGTGTCCGGGTCAGCGGGCTGGCATACACCGCCTCAATAGTATGTTGGCGCAGTGTAACTGCCAGTTTTCCTATATCAGACTTGCCTGTTTCTGACAAATGGAATCCCGGCATTCGATACGGCATAATCTCCTGAGGATTCTCATACGCCCCGTGGCGGATAAGATAGACGATCGTTCTCATCGCCGGTCCCTCTCCTGTACGGAACCGGGCCGTCCATTTTCGCCGCCTCCCCACAAAGAAACTATCTCAGGTAACACACGCCGGAGTTCACGATCCAGACTGCCGTCAAGATTATTGTGGAGTGTCCGGATGAACGGGATATTATGCTCATTCAATAATGATGGTGTGTCATTCAAAAAATCATCTTCACCAAAAATATTCATGCCGGCTTGATCCAAAGGCCATGATGCGTACCCAAATTTAATTTCATCGGCGGTCGGCATCGAACGATCCTCGTTTAGGTGCATACGATATTCGCGGGCAGTATCTACGTGAATCGCTGCGACAACCCTGTCCAATCCTTCAGCCGAAATCCTGCCCTGTCGGATAAGCCGGGTAATCGTTTGAAACGACAGGTCTGTCAGGGAAGCACGATCCTCGCGGGGATTCGTGTTTTTCCCTCCTGACCATTCGGCATACCGGATGACGCCTGTGTGGGGTAACTGCGCGAGACCCTGAAAAAAATCACGGATAAATGCATGTCCTATACGGTCACCTGCGAGAGTAAACGGTATGATCTCCGGATGATCTGCATGATTGTGCGAATCCATACCGCGGGACCATGAGTGATAATGGTGACGACCACCCAGGCGGTCATCCTCGCGTACTCTGTCAAGAATGGTATGGGAATCGGAAAGCGGAACTATTTCGTGCGGTAATCCGTATGTTCCGGCGATTTCCTTACGCAGAAGATTCAACACGTGTGTTTTTCCGCTGGCCGAAGGACCGATAACCAAAATAACATCGCGTTGGGTATTGATGTTCATCCCCGGTAAATTTTGTGGCAGGAGGAACAGACGGCTATATATTTGGCTGCTATCTTACCGGTCGTACCTTCCGACAATTTCGTACTTCCGGCAATACGTTCGGTGTGAGCGGCTTTTGCACCGCATTTGACGCATATACTGAACTGCTCTATGCATTCGTCCGCCATGCCCATGAGCGTTTTTGTGGCGCCGTATTCCTGTTTACGATAATCATAAATAAGCCCGTTGACATACACATCTATTCCTAATGCAAGTAATTCTTTAACGACACTTATGAATTCCTGTTTCGGGAAAAAATGCACGGCGTCAATAATCACTTTCCGGATCCCCTGCCCGTCCACGTATTCCAAAACCTTTTCGGGTTTGTTCATGTCGATATAAATAACCGGCAGTTGCCGCTCGTCATGCGATGTGGTATGTCCCATACCCCCATTGCTTACCGCTTCCGCTTTAAAACACAGTGTGCTGTAACCCAAATTTGACAAAACACTGAAAAGTGTAAGAAGTTTGGTTGTTTTACCGGCGAACATTGGTCCGGCTATAACCGTCAGTTTACCTGTTTTTCGAGTTTTACTCTTTGCCATTTCGTTTTCTCAATAAATCTGCAACAATTTTCCAAATATAAGATGCTACGTCTTCGACGGATTGCGTCGCGTCGACAACAACATACTGCGAAGAATTATTTTTTGCAAGAGTTAAATATCCTGCATGAACCCGGTCGTAAAAATCTTTTTGCTGCATATCAAGACGATCTTTTTGTTTACGTTCTTTTTCAAATCTCACACGTCCCACTGCCGGAGGTACATCAAGAAGAATAACAAGGTCTGATTTTGCGCCGTTGACTGCCAACTCGTTGAGATCCATCATTTCTTTAGGCCCCAAATTCCTTCCATATCCCTGATAAGCAATACTGCTATCCGCAAACCGATCTGAAATGACAATTTTCCCCTGCGCGAGCGCCGGCAATATAACCTCGCGTACATGCTGAGCCCGTGACGCCGCCATAAGATATGCCTCGGCGACCGGATCTAAGTCTCTGTTTTCAGGATCATGTGTTATAGAACGGATTTTTTCACCAATAGGGGTTCCGCCGGGCTCGCGCGTAAGAACAACGATCTTTCCCGCATCCCGTAGCCTGTCACCCAGTATTTTAGCCTGGACCGATTTCCCTGCTCCTTCACCACCCTCAAAAACAATAAAAAATCCGCGTTTCATAAAATATATTTTAGCATGTTGCGATGAATCTCGTTAATAGACGAACTGACGTCAATAGTAATATGTGGAATATTTTTTAATACTTTTCGATAATTATTTCGTTTTTCGTTAAGTAAATTCGGCGTTTCAAATTTTCCGAGCGGTTCACCGCGCTTGAGTATGCGTTTCATTGCGTCTTTCGGCGTAATATCAAAATGAAATAAAAAATCTGGTTTCGGTTCAAAACGCGAAAACTCTTTCGCAATCCAGCGTCGCCTTGCTTCTGTTTTTCCCTGATATACTAAACCACTCACGTAATTTCGTAAACTTATCACCCACTCCCCTTTTTCTAGCGCCGGTAGTATATCCTGCCTCACGCGACTTGAACGGTCTGCCAGAAGTAAATATGTTTCCGTTACTTCGTCAATTGCCCTGTCTTTTCTCCATTTGGAAAGAATTTCTTTCAATTCCGGTGACGGATGAAAAACAATGTGGGAAATAATTCCTTTTTTCGTTAAAAATTTCTGCAATAATTTCGCCTGCGTCTCTTTTCCCGTCCCGCTGACACCCTCAAACACAATAAGTTTCCCGCGTTTCATACCAGCAGTTGTACTACATCGTACACACTTGGGAGTGTGACATCAGCAACTGTACTTTGTGTATCGCTCCACACCAAACACGTGTGCATACCCAGAGCTTTAGCCGGTACCAGATCGACTAATTCCCTGTCCCCGATCATGAGATGTGCTTTGGGCACCAATCCGGTCTTTTTCATAATATACAAAAATCCCGCGGGATCCGGTTTGGTGACACCGACTGTTTCCGAACTCACGAACTCTTCAAACGTACCGGCAGGTATCCCCAAAACATCGAGCGTTTCCTTATGATGAGCTATCACCCCGTTTGCAAAAATAAAATGCCGGAAGTGCTTAAGTTTTTCAAACATCTCTATAAGCCGCGGGTCCCGGTGAAGATATTTCCTCCTATCAAAATATTTTTCCGATTCAGTCGCTGCGGCCGCAATAGAAATATTGCATAATTTTGAAACAACCGCAGTTGCGCTTTGAATTGTCACTTTATGAAGTTTATGAAACTCCTCTATTGTCTTCCCGCGCGTCCACCCGGTTAGATCCATGATCGCGCGATATTCGGATTCCCGGACATCGCGGAACAACTCCGGGTTGGGTTTGTAGAATGTCCCGTCAAAATCCCAAATCAAAACTTTTACATCAGGAAATATCATGGGAATATTATAACTGTTTTCGGATAATATCGATCATGCGTTTTTGCGCGGTGGCACTTTGTACGATATCCATGTGGTCCGTTTGAATGAATACCGTTGGTATACCTGAATTTTTAATCCATTCGTAATTAAACTCAGTAAGTCGCTTTAAATAATCCGGTGTAATCACTTTTTCAAAATCTCTTCCCCGGGCACAAATCCGTCTCATATTTTCTATTGCGCTTGCCTCAAGACATGCGATGAGAGATGGTTTCATCAGCTGGGGTTTGAGCGCAAGATACAGTTTGTGATATAAATCCCATTCCGCACCATGAAGCTGAGCCCGCCCGTAAGAATAGACATCCTGTTCAATGGGAGTATCCACTACCACGCCGCGTTCGTCGCGCTGCTGCCTGGCGTCAACTAGTTTCGGGAACTTCTCCATTAAGAAAAATACCTCTGAGTCAAATGCATAACGATCCGGATCCATAGTCGCATCTGCGACAAACGGGTTGTTTGCATATTTTTCTTCAATAAAATGAAATCCAAATTCATGCGCTATAATTCTTCCGGCAGTTGTCTTTCCTATCCCCATTGGCCCAGAGATAACTATATACGGATGTTGAAATTCCGGTGTATTCATCTTTTGGTGTTGTATCATATTGATTAATTTCTCACAAGACTTGATTAGCGGGCCGCCCTCGACTACTATACTCTGGTATGTGCGGAATTTTCGGATACGTGGGACTAAAGTCAAATGCGGCAACCATCGTGCTTAACGGGCTCAAACGTCTCGAGTACCGCGGTTATGACAGTTGGGGCATTGCGGCAATTCCCATGCACGGCACGCATATCAGCGTCAAAAAAAAGGCGGGGAAAATCGGTAATGCGACCGTCGAAGGCCTGCCAAAAAGCACCCTTGCGTTCGGTCATACGCGGTGGGCCACCCACGGCGGTGTTACGGACAGAAACGCCCATCCTCATCTTGATTGCAGCGGCACCATTGCCCTCATCCACAACGGGATTTTTGAAAACTACGAGGAAATCAAAAAGAGACTTCTCGCACGCGGACACAAGTTTCGCAGTGAAACGGATACGGAAGTCGCGGTTCACCTTATCGAGGAATACGCCAAGTCCATGATGTTCACAAAAGCCGTGCAGAAAGCGTTTAACGAAATGAATGGGTTAAATGCAATTATAGTGGCTGACGTTAAAGATCATACGCTCATAGCGGCACGAAACGGCTCCCCTTTGGTTGTCGGGTTCGGTGACGGGGAAAATTACATAGCAAGCGACGCGGCGGCACTTCTTCCCCATACCAAACAGGTACATTTCTTGGAAGATGATGAAATTGCCATCGTCGGAGCACATGCAATCATGCTGTTTAATGCCAAAACCGGGTACCGCCTTCAGCCGAAAAAACAGAAATTAACATGGAGTGTCCGCGACGCTGAAAAAGGCGACTATCCGTATTTCATGCTGAAGGAAATTTACGAACAGCCGGGGGTCGTTTCGGATATAGCCGCTAATGCTGCTGCTGTTGCGGCGTACGCCGGTCATATAAAAAAATCCCGCGGCGCGTATCTGGTCGGATGCGGCACTGCCTCTTATGCGGCGGTTGCCGGCGAGTATTTATTTTCCAAAATCGCAAAACGCCATGTCAACGTCGCCATCGGCAGTGAATTCGGATACCACTTGGATTTCCTCAACCGTGACAGTCTGGTTATCGCCATTTCACAGTCCGGTGAAACAATGGACATTTTGGAGTCGGTAAAAAAAGCACGTCAAAACGGAGCGAAAATTTTAGCGCTGGTTAATGTACTGGGAAGCACATTGTATCGTGAAGCGGATTATACACTTATGATCGATGCGGGACCGGAAAAAGGAGTCGCGTCCACAAAAGCATTTATCGGAATGCTTGCACACCTGACGCTCCTTGCATTCGCTGTTGCCGGAAACATACATGATGGCGCAACCTGCCTCACCCGTGCGGTCTTATCTATGAAGAAAGTTTTATCCGGTGATTCTGTCGCAAAAATTAAAGACCTCGCAGGAAAACTGAAAAAAACAGAACATATATACGTAATCGGCCGCGGACTTTCCTACCCGACGGCACTGGAAACCGCTCTTAAAATTAAGGAAATTTCCTATATCCACGCCGAGGGTCTCGCCGCAGGCGAATTGAAACACGGGCCTCTGGCATTGGTCACAAAAGGGACGCCATGCATTGCGTTTCTGCCCGACGACGAAACGTACGGAGCAAATCTGGCAGGCGCGATGGAAATGAAAGCACGGGGCGGGTATATTATCGGCATCTCGCACAAGCCGCACGGAGTATTTGATTATTATATTCCCGTAGCCGTCTGCAGGTGAAGCAACGATTATGCCCAACGTCGTTGTTGCGCAACTTCTTGCCTATTATCTTACTATCGAACGCGGACTTGACCCGGATATGCCCCGTAACCTCGCCAAGAGCGTAACGGTGAAATAATAGTTATCGCTCCTGGGCAATTTTGCTGGTTTCCGGTGACTTTTGTCCGGCATACTTGGCATTTTTCTTCTTGTAATAGGGAGTCGCAGCCGGGCAACTGAGCTCTTCAAACGATATGGAACAAATCCGCATACCCGGGTAGAGCATAACCGGAATGCGTCCCATATTTGCCAGTTCGAGTGTTATATTCCCGCGGAATCCTGCATCAATGGTTGCCGCCGTTGAGTGAACAATTACCCCCAACCGCCCGATTGATGAACGGCCTTCCAGACGACCGGCTAAATCATCGGGCATGGAAATATACTCCTGAGTTACTGCCAAAATGAATTCCCCGGGATGAAGCGTAAATGCATCACCCTTTTTTACTCTGATTTTTGTCGTAATATTTGCAAGTGTATCGGGATTTCGCGGATCTATATAAGGTGTACGGCTGTGATCAAAAACCTGATAGACGGTCCCCAACCGCAAATCCAGCGCACAACTACCCAGTTGCGTATTCCAGGCCGGACGCGGGGTTATTTTTATTCTATTGGATGTAACGGCCTTCCTGATGTCACGGTCCGAAAGAATCATGAGATCCTCATTATATATCGACAGCCTTGTAAAACCAATGTTTTACCGCTTCAGCCAACACAAAATACCCTGCGATAAGTCCCGCGAGGATGACGAAAAATACCACGGGCATCCGGACGAATGAAAATGCCGGTGCCAGCGGACTAAACGGCAGCAGCAGTGCGACGACGACAATACCGACGAGCGACAACGTAAATACCCGGCTGGGGTGACTGCGATAAAACGGGACGACTGCGGTCCTGATACTGAAGATGATCAGTATCTGCGTGATAAGGGATTCCAAAAACCAACCGGTTTGGAAAAATACCGGCCGGGCATGGAAAATCCACAGCAAGATGCCGAATGTCGCCAGGTCAAACAGCGAACTGACGGGGCCGAACACTATCATAAACTTACGGATACCCGCCACGTCCCACCGGCGGGGACGGGTGAGGTAACGGTCTTCTACCCCGTCGCCGGCAAGTGTCAGTTGAGATACGTCGTACAGAAGATCATTGAGAAGCACCTGTACCGGCAGCATCGGCAAAAACGGTAAGAAAACGGACGCAACCGCGATACTTACTATATTACCGAAATCGGAGGAGATGTTCATTTTGAGATATTTAAGTACGTTAGCGAACGTGACTCTCCCTTCCTGAACCCCGTCAAGCAATACGTGCAGATCTTTATGTAAAAGGATTATATCCGCCGATAGTTTAGCCACATCCGACGCGTTATTCACCGATATCCCTATATCTGCCCCGCGGAGCGAGGGCGCATCATTAATACCGTCACCCATATAGCCGACGACATGCCCGTTTGCGCGAAGTGCCGCAATCACTCGGACTTTAAGGTCCGGATTGAGACGGGAGAATATCGTATTTTTTTCAACTAAACCGCGCAGCTCCCTATCGGTAGCCCGTTCAACCTGCTCCCCTTTTACAATTCCCGATACCGGCAACCCTATTTGTTTACAAATTGTTGCGGTCACGACATCACTGTCTCCGGTAATAATCTTAATTGTGACGTGATGATATGCCAGGCGTTTGAGCGCGTCGGTGACGGTTTTCTTCGGCGGATCCAAAAATACCATAAAACCTAAAAACGTGAGATCCGACTCGTCTTTCGCGCTGTAGGATTTTTTATCCGGCACTTCCTTGAACGCCACTCCCAGGACTCGAAATCCCTGCAGACCATATCCTTCCAGACGTTTTAACGCCGACTTTTTTGCCGAAGGAGTCATTTTTGATATGCGGATAATGTCCTCCGGTGCGCCTTTAGAAATAAGGAGCCGCTGACGGTTTTTGGTGACTACGACCGACACGCGTTTCCGGAAAAAATCAAATGGGATGACATCAACGCGGGTGTACCCGTGCCGGGCCGCTTCTTTATGTGTAAGTATCGCCTCTTCCATGGGCCCCCGATATCCGGACTGGAAAATACTGCCGATGTACCCGTATTGCAATACCGTATCGCTTGAATTCCCCGCAGCGTCTTCGTAGCGTTCGAGAATAATTTTATTCTCGGTAAGCGTCCCTGTTTTATCCGTACATAAAATATCCATGCTCCCGAAATTTTCAATCGACGGCAGGCTTTTTACGATAACGCCTTTTTTTGACATCCGAATTGCCCCCCGGGACAGGTTAATGGTGATTATCATCGGCAGCATTTCCGGAGCAAACCCGATAATGAGCGCCAGCACAAACAACGCCGAAGTTAACAATTCATGTGCCAAAAAGACATGCGCGATAAATACGAAAACACCCATGACGATTGCCGTCTTCATTAGAAATACGCCGAATTCGGAAATTCCTTTTTCGAACTCCGTTTTCGGACGCGGCGCGACCAAGTGATTTGCGACACTCCCCAGTTGTGTATTCTTTCCGGTTACTGTCACAACTGCCTCCCCTTCTCCGGTCACGACATTCGTTCCCATGAGCACCATGGCATTCCCCCGCTTTTCCTTTGGGTATGATTCACCCGTCAGCGTTGACTCATCGATGAGTAGATCCCGGGCTGCCACAAGGCGCGCATCCGCCGGTACAATATCGCCGACACTTAAAAATATGATATCTCCCTGTACGATAGACATGAGCGGGACTTCCTTTTTCACGCCGTCCCGAAGTACTGTCGCCGTAAGCGACACACGTTTCCGTAGTTTATCCACTGCGCCCTCCCCTTTTGCTTCCTGATATACGTCCATACTGATACTTACGAACGTTATGACGCATATAATAATGAAGTCCGAGGTTTGACCGAGGATCGCGGACAATAAAGCGGCAGCTAAGAGGAGAAGAATGAGCGGATTGAGCAGTTTTTGCAGGAATCTTCCGATGAGCGTTACGTGTTTTTGCTGGGCAAGGGTATTGGGACCGAAACGGGCCAACCGCACTTTCGCTTCATCTTCACGCAGTCCTTCAGAAGAGTTAGGTTGATTTTCCATGGCATCATCCGTTAGTTTCAGTATAGCATCAAATCTGATACGCTAGGAGAATGAGACGGCGAGTCCAATCACTTAAATACCGGATTGCCCACCTGTGGAAACGCCGGAGAAACAAAGCCATTCTGGCCTTATTTTTATTAAATGTTCTTTTATTATTTCTGCTTTACAGTAATATATTCACCTACCCCAACACCTACATCGGCACGATGAATGTATCCTGGAAAACTGCCGGACAAATCCGTGAAATACTCGATTTGGAGAAATCTATTCTTCCAAGAATTCAGGTCAAGGACCGGACATATCAGTATACGTACAACCAGCTCGGCGTCATTGTGGATGAAAACCGATCGCTGAGTGAGGCATTTGAACCCAACAGACAATTTTTCCCTCTCAATAGCATATACTTCCTCAGGTCGTTATTTATCAAACATACGGTCCCCTCTCCCGCCGTATTTACGCAGGCCTTTGATCAATTCGTGAGTGATATGACATTCAGCTTCGGCGATGAACTTGACAGTATTTCCGTAGACCCGGAGACGAAATCTCTTCTTGTGTCAGGCACCAGTGAGGAATACCGGTTTGATAAAGAAAGTTTGCAGACGCTTATCAGTACCCGTTTCGGCGACTATACCCACCCCATCTATCCGCTCCTCAGTAAGGTTACCAATGAAACAATCAATCAGGTCACCGATGTCAATCAAAAACTTTCCGATGTGTTCTCCCGGCCTCTCATGGTATATCTGGATATGGGTGGTACTACTCAAACCGTGGAACTGAAAGAGGAGGACATCCGTGAGGCGACAACCATAACGATTACCCCTACACTGCAGGTTTCAATCTCAATAAATCCGACTGATCTCAACCGCGTTTTGACGCGCAGGATTCATGCGTCCGGAATTCCCATCCGTGACAACTTGGTTACCCAAAACGTTCAAAGTGATTTTCTCAAAGCGATACAGTTGCGCTATGCAGGGGTGGATATCACGGCGATATCAACCAAGCCTGATGATGGTCCGAACACCGATGGTTCCATTGCCGATAAATACATTGAGGTGGACATCTCTCAACAGAAAATGTATGTGTTTAAAGACGGTGTGGTGTTCCGAACATATAAGGTATCTACCGGTTTGGACTACCCGACACCGGTCGGCCAGTTCACCGTTCTCAATAAGGTAGACCTTGGATTTTCCGATATTTATACTGTATGGCTCCCCTGGTGGTTGGGATTTTCGTATAGCGATAAACTTCATGCATACTTCGGCATCCACGAACAACCGTACGCTCTCGCTGAAGACGGGAAACCGGTCATCCGCGACCGGCGGTTAGGGACACCGAGTACCGGCGGGTGTATTGCGCTTGCCCCCGGCGCCGCTGAAGAAGTCTACTCATTTGCCACAATCGGTATGCCTGTGTATATCTTTAACTGAGTTGTTTTTGGTATCATACCACTATGGGGACGCTTTCACGCCAGCGCCATATTACAGGCCTAACCGAAAAGGATGCCGCTTCGAGGCTCGTGACTGACGGGTATAACGAGCTGCCGTCGCAAAAATCGCAAAGCTATTTTAAGCTCCTGCTTCGGGTTTTATCCGAACCGATGCTTCTTCTCCTGTTGGGAAGCGGTACAATTTATTTTTTCCTGGGTGAACCCCGTGATGCGTTCATGCTGTTAACGTTTGTAGCGGTCGTTATCGGCATAACGTTTTATCAGGAATATAAAACCGAACGGACCCTTGAGGCGCTTAAGAATTTATCGAGCCCTCGCGCGCTTGTCGTCCGCGACGGAAAACAATTGCGTATTCCCGGCCGTGAAGTCGTTGTCGGAGATATTGTTATTATCCGCGAGGGAGACCGGATTCCTGCCGATGCGTGCGTATTAACCTGCGAAAATCTTTCCGTTGACGAATCGCTGTTAACCGGTGAATCCGTTCCCGTCCGAAAAGCCGAATGGAACGGCAAAACCAAACAAGGAAGGCCGGGAGGCGACGATCTGCCCTTCGTGTATTCCAGTTCATTGGTGGTATCCGGCCGCGGGATGGCAAAAGTACTCTCTACCGGTCCGAATACGGAAATAGGAAAAATCGGCAAAAGTCTGGAGACAATCCGCGAGGAACCGACACTTCTTCAAAAAGAGACAACGGGAATTGTGCGCTCCATGACGATTATCGGTGGTATTCTTTGCAGCTTCGTCGTTCTTATTTACGTGCTTGTGAAAGGCAACTTCATTCAGGGGTTACTCGCTGGGTTAACGTTAAGCATGGCCATGCTCCCCGAAGAGTTTCCGGTTGTCCTCATTATATTTTTGACGCTCGGGGCATGGCGAATTTCCAAAAGGAAAGTCCTGACACGACGTCCCGCTGCCATTGAAACCCTCGGAGCTGCTACCGTCCTTTGTACCGACAAAACAGGCACATTGACACTGAATAAAATGAAATTGACAAGTCTGTTTACCGATAGGTCGTTTTACGAAGTAAGTGAATTTGCCTCAACCAATCTTCCTGAAAAGTTCCATCCGCTTCTCGAATACGGAATACTGGCAAGCGAAAAGGATCCGTTTGACCCCATCGAAACGGAACTCAAGAAAATCGGCAATTTATACCTCACGCACACGAAACATTTACACAGCACCTGGAAATTGGTGAAGGAATATCCGTTATCAAAAGAATTTCTGGCATTTTCCCATGTGTGGCAAATGTCGGATAAGACGGAATTTATAGTTGCATCCAAGGGTGCACCGGAAGCAATACTCGATTTATGTCATGTGAAAAGTATGAAACGCAACGAGGTCCTGAAGCGTGTTACGGAAATGTCTGTGAAAGGGTTACGGGTCCTGGGGGTTGCCAAAGCAGTGTACACAAAAACCGCGTTGCCTAAAAATCAACACGACTATGTTTTTGAATTTGTCGGGCTTCTGGGATTTATCGACCCGCCACGTGTAACCGCGCCGGCTGCCGTACGTGAAGCCTACGGGGCAGGAATGCGTGTAATAGTTATCACCGGGGATTATCCGGGTACCGCGCAGTTTGTTGCCAGAAAAATCGGCATTCTGAATTCTGAAACGGTCATCACGGGTGACGAGCTGCGCGCGATGGATCATCTGCAGTTACGGGAACGTATCAAAACAACGAATGTATTTGCCCGGGTCATGCCGGAACAAAAACTGGCAATTGTCAATGCGCTGAAGGCCAACGGTGAAATCGTTGCCATGACCGGGGACGGAGTCAACGATGCACCTGCATTGAAGTCAGCCCACATCGGTATCGCCATGGGAGAACGCGGAACCGATGTGGCGCGCGAAGCAGCCTCCTTGGTTTTATTAAATGACGATTTTTCTTCCATTGTGGCGGCTGTGAGACTCGGCAGACGGATTTTTGATAATCTCACCAGCGCCATGGGGTATGTATTGGCTGTACATATTCCCATTGCGGGTATGACCCTGCTACCGCTTCTGTTTAATCTGCCCGTCATTCTTTTCCCCGCCCATATCGCGTTTTTGGAACTCATTATCGACCCGTCGTGTTCCGTCGTTTTTGAATCGGAAAACGAGGATGAACATATCATGAAACTGCCACCGAGAAATCTTCATCAGACTATGTTTTACCCGAAAAAATTATTGATAATTGCTATGCAGGGATTCGGCATACTCCTGGCAATATTCGCACTATCAGTCATCGCCACGAAATCCGGCAGAAGTGAAGCAGAAATCCGATCCATCGCATTCACGTCTTTGGTACTGGCAAATTTACTGCTTATCGTCGTGAACCTTTCCTGGAGGAAAAACTTGTTCAGAATTCTCAGGTCCGCAACCCGCGCACTCGCTATTGTAATCGTTGCGGCAATCGCGTGCCTTGCAGGTATTCTATATATCCCCTTCTTCTCCGGTCTTTTTCACCTTGCTCCCCTCCGGATGAATGATTTCTTCCTGATTGCCCCTGTCATGCTTGTCAGTATTCTGTGGTTCGAGTTATTTAAACTGCTGATGAACCGCAATTATTCTCCCCACCCGAATTCCGAGTAGAAGATTTTCCTCCGATAGTTTTCTATAGCTATACGGATATACGGAATGGTATTCGCGGGTAATTTATTTAGGGAAAACCATGCCACATCATCGGATTTATCCGGTTCGATATTTTCCGGCTTTAACCCCTTTTTATCCGTTGTAAAGAAAAAATCCATACGGATATCGAGTTGCTTGCGGTGCATGACGTGAACAAGTTTCAAATCCCGGGGCGTTAGCTTAATTCCGATTTCTTCGCTGATTTCGCGGCAGGTGCCATGAGTCAATGTTTCATTATTTTCGATATGTCCCGCCGGCAGACTGTACTTCCCGTCCTCATAACCGGTTTGGAACCTGCGGGACAACAGTATATTACCGCTGCGGATAAGCAGAAGATACCCGGAGGCTATCATTTTAAAACGGTCATTCTTCATACATATTTCAGTGCAAACGCACGGGCTTCTTTTTCCTGTTTTGCAGTTTCCCTTCGCGATTGCGGTTCCAAAATCGCATTCCTGTGCCCGAGCGCCACGTGGCCGATTTCGTGGGCGATCGTGTACATAATATCCTTTTCGGGCTGATCCCACAATGAATCGCTCAATAGTATCATATGTTTTCCTGCTACTTCGTCGCCGCGGAATGTATACGCCCATGCGTCCGTGGTCGAACCCAAAAACCAGCAATCCGCGGTTATGTGTTCAATAACATCAGGGGGAAACTTCGCAAGCGTCCGGCAGACGTACTTCTTCATTTTTCCTGTCCCGAACAATTTTCCGCCGAAGAGACGGTATATTTCCCGCGGGGTTATCGTCATATCTCCCCCTGAAGATACCGCGCGCGCCGGTTTTCGTCAAACTTTTCAATGGCGTACCGCAGCATAGTCCGCGGCATGGTTTTATACCGTGTGGATAAGTAATCCACTAATGCCTTCTCGTCCCGTTTCCCTATTTCGCGGAGCATCCACCCGACAGCTTTATGCATGAGATCATGGGTGTCGTGCAAAAGTATTTCTGCAATTTTGAAACTCTCCCGAAAATCCTTTCTATCTATAAACAAAAATGTACCGAGTACCGCGATCCGCCTCTCCCAGATACTTTTGGATTTTGCCAATTTGTACAGGATATTCCTCTCCCTACTATTTTCCATCAGATATCCGCCGACGATGTATTTTGCAGAAAGGTCAACAAGGTCCCAGTTATTAATCCATTTTGTATTGGCCAAATAGAACTCAAAAATTATTTTCTTCGACCCTTTATCAGCATTTTTAAACTGATCGTAAAGAATACATAACGCCGTCAACCGGAATTCGTGAATTTTATTGTGAAGTAATTTTTCAACGTCCCGAAGTGGAAGACCCCTGTACTTCTTTACAATTACCCTCACCTGCGGTACCGTGAGCCCGATAAATTTGTCCCCCTGGGCATACTCCCCTTTCCCCGTCTTAAAATATCCCTGAAGCAGTTTCGCCCTCTTTTTATCCGCTAACTTCTGTAAATCCCCCTGTACGCTCATGCCCCGGATTGTAGCATATATAAAAGCTTACTTGTCAGTGTACAACCATTGTGCTACAAAAGAGGTATGGCGGGAATTATTTTGCTCCTGATGGTTATTCTTTACTTCTACGGCTACGTGCAGATTCCGGGAATCACGGTACCGAATCCGGCTTTGTTTATTATCAACGGCCATTCAATCTCTCTTGCCGCGTTTCTTATCTTTTTTGCCATCCTCTGGACCATAACCGTACTGCCCCCAGTTTTACGGGTCATCGGGATTATTCTTCTTGTAGCGTGGACGCTCACCGAACTCGGGTTCGTCGTTATTGCGGGACTATCCAATTTTATTGCGATCGCCGTTATTATTTCCCTCCTTGTCGTCATCCTCCGATAATACATTTTATCTTCATCTTGCCGGTTGGGTGTAAAATAGTATTCCTATGACTGATATGGCAGATATGAAGAAAAAACTCACGCCCGAGCAGTATACTATCTGTTTCCTTAAAGGAACCGAGCCTCCGTTTTCCGGAAAATACACTGACAACCATGATCCGGGGACATACGTGTGTGTTGCGTGCGGCAAACCGCTTTTCACGAGTGAGACCAAGTTCGAATCGGGTACCGGCTGGCCGAGTTTTTATGATGTCCTTGTTAAGGGAAATGTTAAAACGGCAACCGATTCAAGCATGGGAATGGCCAGGACGGAAGTCATGTGTGCTAACTGCGGCGCGCATCTGGGGCATGTATTCAATGACGGGCCGAGAGATAAAACCGGACTGCGGTATTGTATCAACTCCCTCGCGCTGGATTTCAAACCGAAGAAGTAATCTACGGACAGGGTGTTACCGGTTTCGGAGAGGACGGCGCTCCGTGCATTACCCATTGGCCACTACTGCAAATCCATGAGTCTTCGGGTCCTCCGAAAATAAACCGCGCAGCAGCGATCAAAGCAAAAACTACAACTACGATAATACTGATTTTTACGACGATCGTAGAAATTTTATCCGTTTTTGTTGTCATATCGTGCAACGATTGCCAAAAAAAGCGGAAATTCCGCGCGGGAACGGTTTTCCATTTTGCCCGCACTGCCGACACTTTCTTTATCCGACGTCCACTCCTCCATGTGTTCAATCACAAAGTGATTATCGGCAAGCATCTTCATATAGGCGGAAATCGGCTCATGGAAACTCCATGTAAGTCCGTGCCCCTGACCCGGATGCATAGTGATAGGGATTTTGAGCGGTGACATGTACATATTTTCCCTGCGGTACTGGAGTTTGCTTTGCGGATCAATACCCCAGCTGCTCTGCCGCGGTATCCGGAATGCCGGATGGTTCAGAACAATAACCAGACGCCCGCCGGACACCAAATGGTCTGCAGCGTTTTTAATCGCCGGCGCGGGAAATTCGATATTTTGAAGCGCAAGCAGCATTGCCGCGTGAGTAAATTTACCGGAAATAGATAAAGGGTTCGTCACATCGCCGATGATAAACTGATGATTGGGATTGTGATCCGTTTTTTTGGCATACGTGATAAGCGATGCGGCCGCATCAATTCCCACATATGTAACATTTTTCGGGAGTTGACGCGCGAGTACTCCCTGTCCGCACCCCAGATCCAGAAGCGACGAGTTCTGGTTAAATTTTAGTAACCGCGCTACACCGGGCAGCACCACATGTTCATGATAGTAGCTTCCCCGATCGCCGACATTTTTGTTATACCACTTCCCCACCTTGTGCCAGGATGTATCGCGGGAGGATTTCATGGTACTATTATACTCCAAACTATGATTACGGAGGTTATTTTCGACTGCGAAACACAGAAGCTGTTTAACGAAATAAGCGGCTTCGATCCCGGTGATCTGGGTATTTCCGTCGTATCAGTCTACGTACGGAATGTCGATGAATATCAGCGGGAATTAAACGGAACCCTGTACAGTTTCTGGGAAGATGAACTGGCTAATATGTGGAAATATTTTTCCGGAGCGCAGCGGATCATCGGTTTCAATTCCGTAAAGTTTGACGTGCCGGCGCTCAGGAAGTACTCCCCGACCGGATTTGAAAGATTACCGCATTTCGACATTATGAAGGCTGTGCGGGATACCCTGGGATTTTCCCTGAGTCTTAATCATCTGGCAAGCCAAACCTTAGGCAAATACAAATCCGATGTGGGCACCAACGCGGTCGAGTACTGGAAAAAGCATGACGAAGAAAGTCTTACGAAATTAAAATCATACTGCGAACAGGATGTTATTCTTACCCGCGATCTGTATGACTTCGGAGTACGGGAAAAAAAACTGAAATATCTGGATAAATGGAATAGTTCCCGTGAACTTCCGGTAGACTTTTCCTACCCGGCGTCAATCATCGAAGCGTCGAGGCAAATCGGATTATTTTAATTTTTTCGCGGTAAAAATATCGCCTGACTGAGGAATTGTTCTGTAATTTTCCGGAACAAGCTGTCGTAATTGGTCGATGGCCCATCCGTCCATGCTCCTTTGCGTTTCTTCCGCCATTTGCAGGGCATCTTGCTTCGTCCATAATTTACCGATATTGATCGTATATGTTTTTCTTATATTAAACCCGGTAACTTTCTTATAATCATGATCTCCTTCGATGCCAAACCCTACGGGTAAAATGCCGAAATCGTTCACTCCCGCGCGGCTGGTCCGCATCATAAGTAACTCCATTGCTTTATCATATTTGCCCGGCTCCATCAGATACGGTACGCGTGTGCTTTGCGGAAATAATGTTACGATACCGCCGCGGTCCAAAGTTTCGGTCGCACTGATAATGTAATCACGTAATCCCTCGCCTTGGTGTAGATGGCGATACCTTGGTTTTTTCTTCGAACTTTCAGTCACAACTGGATTGAGATCGATTTGGGCCCCAAAAACCCAGTTTGCCAGCCGTGCGGCTGTCGCGATGTGTTTTGCAACCGGTGCTTCCCATGGTTTATCAATCAACGCATCATTTTGCGAGGCGACATATAAAAACATACCCGGGCCGTCCCGCAGTGAAAAATGGGTACCCAACAAAACCAAACCGTGACCGGCCGTCACCAACTCCCCGGCGTTTGCCAGACCGTGATACGAATCATCAATTACAGCAGGAAATAACTTCCGGAGCTGTTCTATTACTTTCCGCCGGTGTTCTCCTAATTGAGGATTTGAAATTGGTCTACGTTCTAAAGGTTGCATATATGGATAATGTGGGCGGCCATGGAGTCGGACCATGCACCTCTTTCTTATCAGGAAAGCGTTCTACCGATGAACTAGCCGCCCGCAATTCACGTATTGTACCAAATTCGGCGGCCGGACTCTACGTCCGCTCAACGGAAATCGTACAATCGGTGACCAGTGCGGCAATCGCCCCGACGGCGGCCAAGGCCGGCGCAATCACTGCCCCGACAACGCCGACCGTCAGCGGAAGAACAATAATCGGTTTCCCGTCCTTATTTTTAATCGTAATTTTACGGATGTTTCCTTCGGCGATAAGTTCCTTGATTTTCTTTAAAAGCTCCTCACCGTGGACGCTGTATTCGTCCTTCGTCTGTTTTCGTTTCATAGAGATCTCCTTTCAATTAACATATATCTGAGGCGCGGAAGGGAATCGAACCCTTGCAATAGAAGTTTTGCAGACTCCCGCGTTACCACTTCGCCACCGCGCCACTGCCCCATTATACCAAAAAATCCCCTTGCGGGGACTTTTGTTTGACATCCAAATGGTGGTAAGAAAAAATTGAGAGCATCGCCTACTCCGACGTACATTAGTCGGAGGATCTGAAAAAAGCGATTTTAATTTTGCGTCGCTCTCAGCGACGCGGTAACTGTCCATACTTTGAATTCCTCGATCCCGATATAATCGGGACTGTTAATCCTTAATACAAACAGTTTTAAAATAGAAAGGAGGTGATCCATCCCCAGCTTCGGCTAGGGATACCTTGTTACGACTTAGTCCCCATCACTGAATTCGGCTTCTCCCGACTTACGTCGGGATTCGGCCGCCTCCAACTTTGTTGGCTTGACGGGCGGTGTGTACAAGACCCGAGAACGTATTCACCGCAGCCTGCTGATCTGCGATTACTACCGATTCCGACTTCATGGGGTCGGGTTGCAGACCCCAATCTGAACTGAGGCGAAATTTACTGGGGATTTGCTTGGCGTTGCCGCTTAGCGTCCCATTGTTATTCGCCATTGTAGGGTGTGTGTGACCCAGGTCATAAGCGCCGTGCTGACTTGACGTCGTCCGTTCCTTCCTCCCTGACATAAGCCAGGGCAGTCTCCGATGACACTTGTAACATCGGATACGGGTTGCGCTCGTTCTCCTACTTAAAGGAACACCCCACGGCACGAGCTGACGACAGCCATGCAGCAGCTGTACTACCATCCTTGCGGATAGGTCCATGTTTCCACAGACTTAAAACGGTAGTATGTCAAGACCTGGTAAGGTCTTTCGCTTTGTCTCGAATTGAACCACACGCTCCACCGGTTGTGCGGGTCCCCGTCAATTCCTTTGAGTTTTAATCTTGCGATCGTACTCCCCAGGCGGTCTGCTTAACGCGTTAGCTTACGACACCCCGCTTGCGCAGGGCATCTAGCAGACATGCGTTTAGGGCTAGGACTACGCAGGTCTCTAATCTGCTTCGCTCCCCTAGCTTTCGTGTCTGAGTGTCAGAAGAGGTACAGAAAGATGCCTTCGCCTTTGGTGTTCCTGATGATATCAACGCATTTCACTGCTCCACCATCAGTTCCTCTTTCCTTTACCTCCCTCTAGTCTATCCATCTCGTGCCCAACGCCGAGGTTAAGCCTCGGGCTTTCAAACACGATGCGATAAACCACCTACACGACCCTTTACGCCCAGTGAATCCGGATAACGCTCGCACCCTACGTATTACCGCGACTGCTGGCACGTAGTTTGTAGGTGCTTATTCTCGGAACCATGACGATTCCGTAAAAGAGGTTTACATACCGAAATACTTCATCCCTCACGCGGCGTCGCGTGGTCAGGCTTTCGCCCATTGCCAACGATTCCCAGTTGCTGCCATCCGTAGATGTATGGCCCGTGTCTCAGTGCCATTGTGGGGGGCCGTGCTCTCACACCCCCTACCCGTCATAGCCTTGGTAGGCTTTTACCCCACCAACTAGCTGATAGGAACAAGGCCGCTCCTTTATCGAAGGGTTAGCTTCTTTCCCCGTGAAGGGTCATGCGATATTACCCCGTCTTTCGACGAGCTATGTCACAATAAAGGGTACGTTCCTTGCTTATACTCACCCGTCCGCCACTGATTTCATGCATAGCACGAAAATAATTAGAATCATTTGCTCCACTCGTTACGCCAAAAAATACATATGAATGACTGACATTATGTGCTTGGCATAACAAGTTATGGAGAGCAAACACTAATTATCTTAGTGCTATGCACAATCTCCGTACGACTTGCATGCTTAAGGCACGCCGCCAGCGTTTATCCTGAGCCAGGATCAAACTCTCAAAAAGAATTAACGTAAGACATGTTACTGCTTACATTAATTAAAATTCCTACCACCATTTGAGTGTCAAAGAACGAGGCAAAATGAGGCCAAAAAACCCGACCAGTTGGTCGGGACGGTTGTACCCTTTTACCAATGGTCTTACGGCTTAGGCACTCATTGCTTGTCAATTATAGGGGGATACGGGGGCTAAGTCAAGCGCGCCTGCTTCATGATCTCGTAGAGAATTATGCCGCAGCTGACCATGACATTTAAGCTTTTATTTATCCCCCACATCGGGAGCTCGACGATCAGATCCGATGCATCCAGTACGTCTGTGGCAATTCCCGTCGTTTCATTGCCGACAATTATAGCCAAAGGGAATTCGTACGTAACCCGGTAGAATGGTTTACTTCTGGGATCCTGTTCGACAGCCACAATCTTGACCCCCTGTTCTTTCAGTTTATCCACAGCATCCATGGTGTTTTTTTCATAATCCCACGTCACCCAGCCTGTGGTGTTGATTGACGCCTTTTTAATCCGCGAGTTGGGAGGGGTGAGGGTCGCTCCGCACAAGATAACCTTTCGGGCCGCCACGGCATCCGCCAGACGGAAAATGGATCCCACATTATATGTATCCAGTACGTTATCAACAATTATCGTGATCGGATTTTTTTTAATGTCTTTTGCCGCTTCGGGATCCACCGGAGTTGTGCGAAGCTCTTTCGCGTTTAACTTTAACATGAGGGTATTTTATCATGTTTTGCTCAACCCAAAGAGAAATATTGCCGATTCCCAAACCGATAAGTGATCCTGCAATCACGTCGTAGGGATAATGTACACCAAGATATACGCGGGAAAGGGAGATAAAAAACGCCAATCCGTAAAACAACCACCTGGCGCGGGGTTCCTTCGACGCGAGAACTACCGCCAGCGCCCATGCAAACGTCGCGTGGCCCGACGGGAACGAATGATCCAGAAGAGGGCCGCCTATATTGATGGTGCCCAGTGTTACGGGCGGACGGTTACGGCTGAAAAAATTCTTAAGAAATATATCCGTGACCAGAATACTCAACGCAGAGGCCAATGCCACGGGCAGGAAAAACCAATGGTCCTTCGTCTCTTCCCGTACAAATAACCAAACGCTCAAAAGTAACCAGATAACAACCGTTGAGGCAAACACACCGGACAGGGTGAGGGCGACGGCATCGGTGAGGGGTGTATGCGGCCAGTGATTGATAAAAAGGAAAATCCTGTGATCGGCTGAAATGAGCAGTTGGTACATGAGTTTATGGCGTAGGAGTTGCCTTAGGTTTTACCGTTGGTGATGCGATAGGGGCCTGAGTAGGGGTCGGCGTAATAAAAATAATTTTGATGGCGCTCTCATCCTCCGGTACGGGAGAAAGAACTTTTTTACCGGACAGCAGAACGCCGACAATGACGGCAACCAAAACCAAAAATCCGACTATCAGGGTAATGGCAGCAAGTGTGCGGCGCCTATCATCCATACACCGTCAGTATATCACTTTATGTCTTCTTTCTTCCACGCGGCGAAGGTGCACTTCGGGTAATTGCTGCATCCGTAAAATGTTCTGCCGCGGCGGGTCCGCTTAATGACGATGTCTCCCCCGTCTCTGGGGCACTTCATGTCGATTTTTTCGGAAAACTGGCGCGTATATTTGCATGCCGGGAACGTACTGCATGCGATAAATTTACCGAACCTGCCCATACGGATAACCAGGGGGTTCCCGCATAACGGGCACGCCTCGTCGATGACTTCCTCGGCGACTTTTACCTTATCTGCTTTGTCATATGCGGCATTCAGATCTTTTTCAAACGGCGTGTAAAATTCGCGGATGACCGGCACCCACTCGACCTCTCCGTTGGCGATAGCGTCCAAATCGTGTTCCATTTTGGCGGTAAACGGCAACTCGAGGATATCCGGAAAATACTGCACCAGAAAATCCGTCACGGAATTACCCAGCTCCGTGGGAATAAGTTTCTTATCTTCCTTCGTGACGTACTGACGATCCTGGATCGTGGAGATAATCGGCGCGTAGGTACTGGGACGGCCGATATCTTTCTCTTCCAGCGTTTTGATAAGGGAGACCTCCGTGTATCGCGGCGGCGGGTTGGTAAAATGTTGGGTGGGAGTGGCGCTTTCGAGTTTAATGATTTGCCCTACGGTCACGTTGGGGATAATTATTTCATCAACATCCCTACCCATGATTTTCAAAAACCCCTCGAATTTTATGACCGACCCTTGCGCTTCAAACACATACGAATTGCTACTCGTGATATCGATCGTTGTTGAATCGAAGACGGCTTCCGCGGCCTGTGACGCGACCGCCCGCTTCCAAATTAATTCATACAGGCGGTGATGATCGCGGTTGACCTCCCCGTCACCGTCAAGCGAGTTACTCAGTGTAGTAACGGTCGTCGGCCGGATTGCCTCGTGAGCTTCCTGAGCTACTTTCGATTTTGTATGATATTTTCGCACTGAAGCAGACACGTATTCCTTCCCATACGTACCGGCAATATACGCGCGGGCTTCGTCCAAAAATTTATCGGAAAGATTCAATGAGTCTGTCCGGTGATACGTAATGTACCCTTCCTCGTATAATTTCTGGGCAAGCTGCATGGTTTTTTTAGCGGAAAAATAAAGTTTACGGCCCGCATCCTGCTGAAGCGTACTTGTTGTATACGGCGCAGCCGGAGTGCGGCGGACTTCTTTTTTATCGACGGCGGCTACCGTGAACGGCGGTTTCAAGTCCGCGACAATAATTTTGGCGGAAACTTCGTCGGCTATTGAGGTAGAACTTGTCGTATATTTTCCGTCGAATAAATCAAAACTCAACACTTCTTCATACTTCACGCCTTCTTTAGAAATCAATTGTGCGATTATGTGTGCTCCCGACGAAAGGTCGGAACGACTTAAAAAGTCGCCTTCAATCGTCCAAAATTCTTTTTTCTGGAACCGGGAAATCTCCCGTTCCCGCTCGACAATAAGCCGGACGGCAACGGACTGGACGCGGCCGGCAGAAAGCCAGCGTTTGGAAAGTTTTTGCCATAAAAGCGGCGATAATTTATATCCTACCAGCCGGTCAAGAATACGGCGGGCCTGCTGGGCATCAACAAGTTTGAGATCTATGGATCTCGGATTTTTGAGCGCCTCTGCAATCGCATGTTCAGTAATTTCATGAAATGCGATGCGCTGGAACGTTGAGGGGTCGCGCGGTTTGTCGACAACCGGCTTTTTCTTTGTTTTCCTTTCCTCCTGTGATAATAAAAATGCCACATGCCATGCAATGGCTTCCCCCTCCCGGTCCGGATCGGTTGCCAGAATAATAGTATCGGCATCTTTTGCGGTTACTTTTAATTCCTTCGCATGCTTTGCCTTATCGCGCGGGACAATGTACCGCGGGGCAAAGTCATGCTCCACATCCACGCCCAGATCGCTTTTAGGCAGGTCCCGGATATGGCCCATCGTCGCCACGACATGATATTTCCCCTTTAAATACCGGGTGAGCGTCCGTGCTTTTGTAGGCGATTCAACAATTATTAATTTCATATATCTATCGAAATTATTCAAAAATTACAGTAATAATTTTCTATTTTTCTATTTTATATATTTAATTCTTCAATAATATCATCCGCGGATTCTACCAGTTTTGCGCCGTTTTTCAAAAGAAACGATGCTGCACCGCTATATTTGCTCGTCACCGGACCGGATACTGCAAACACATCTCTCCCCTGTTGGGCCGCATAATTTGCCGTAATCAGTGAACCGCTATTTTTGGCTCCTTCCGTAACTACGACACCAAGGGACAAACCGCTGATAATTCTGTTTCTCGTCACGAATTTTTTCTTACCCGGACGTTCACCGGGCGGCACCTCGGAAATGACTGCACCATTACCATGTACGATGCGCCAGTACAGATCAGTGTTACGTGGCGGGGAGATAATGTCAATACCACAACCCAGGACCGCAATCGTTTTTCCGCCTGCATCTATGGCTGCCGCGGCAGCCACCGCATCCACTCCGTATGCGAGTCCGGAAACAATCGTGTACCCGAGGGCGACAAGGTCCGTTACCAATTTTTTTGTCACGGTAACCCCGTACGCCGTTACATACCGTGTTCCCACAACCGCAATTGTCTTTTCAAGATTTATTCTGGAACCGGTTCCGCGTACATATAATACTTCCGGAGGATCGGAAATTTCTTTCAGTAATTTCGGATACTTAGGGTTTGCAAGTGTAACGGTATATATATTACCGGCTGAACCATTCCTCATAAATCTTTTTGGCAACCGGTGCGGCGACATTACTGCCCTCACCCGCGCCTTCGATTAATACCGTGATGGAAAGTTCCGGGTCACCGGTGAGTGTCGGACCTTTTTTATCCTCCGGCGCTACGTCGTCTGCCGGAACGGGTGCAAATGTGGTAAACCAGGCGTGTGTCCGGTTTTGAGGATCACCGAATTCCGCCGTACCGGTTTTGCACGCAACCGGAATACTGGTTAACGTTCCAGAGGACGTGGCAACGCCACTCACGTCACGCTTGATACCGAAATCAAACAACGGCCAACCGGTGCCTCCGGTTGCACAAGCCTCCTCTAAACCGGTGGAAATCAATTTAATGGTTTCAGGTTTAATACCGATATCTTTACAGTCGCCTTTTCCGTCGGTAATTTTGGCAATCGTCGGCCGGCATAACTTTCCGCTGCTGGCGATAATATTCGTCCACACGTTAACCTGCAGCGGTGTCGTTAATAAATATCCCTGTCCGATTGCCACATGATACGTATCTCCCAAATACCATTGATCATTATGCGCGGCCAAATCCGCGGGCGTATTAAATGCAACAGCCTTCCATGCGGGATCCGGCACCAGACCAGTCGCCTCCCCGGATAATTCAATACCCGATGGTTTGCCCAACCCCACAATACGCGCCCATTTTGCAATTTTGGTAATCCCCAACATCTCCCCGACTTTATAGAAAAATATGTCGTTACTCCGTTGCAGTGCTTTCACGATATCCACAGGGCCTTCGGTTTTCCCGTACTGAAGAAAATACCAGTTCGGAAACGTAAACTGCCCGATGGTGATAGTCCCGTTATCCTCGACAATCGTATCCGCTTTGACGTAGCCTTCTTCCATTCCACCTATGGCAAGAACAATCTTAAATGTCGATCCCGGCGGATAGGTGCCTCCGATTGCACGGTTAAACATAGGCCTGTCCGGATTGTTTAAAAGCGCCGTATATTCCCCCGTCGACATGCCCAATGAAAACCTGTTTGCGGAGAATGTGGGAGCAGAATACAATGCCAGCACTTCTCCGGTACCGGGCTTAGCAACTATAATCGCTCCTTTCTCTCCCACCGGGAATGCATGAGCAACTGCTTCGGATAATGATGCGTCCACTGACAATGTAACGTCCTCGCCGGGAATTGCTTCCTGACGACCCAGGACCCGCAGAATCTTACCGGTCGCATCCACTTCGACAAGTTCTTTACCGTCACGACCGCGAAGCGTATCTTCAAAATATGCTTCGGCTCCCATCCTGCCGATTTTGTCACCGGCTTGATACTCACGCAGTTGATAGTACTCGTCGTGCAATTCCGTATCCGTAAGTTCACCGGTATACCCGGTCACCTGGCTTAAACTATCCGGATACAGATACGCCCTACGCCAGTCAACTTCTAAAAATGTTCCCGGTGGAATTCCGCTGCCAGCCAGACGGTCGCCTTCCTCTTTGGAAATCGTTTTCGTGGTATTCCCGACAAGCCGGTACTGCGCAATGTTGCTAACCAGCGGTTTGCCGGTCCGGTCTAAAAGCAGTCCGCGGGGCGCGTGAATGATGAGTTCCCGTGTCCGGTTGTTGTCTGCCAAGGCGCGGAATTCCCGGCCTTGAATAATGGTAAGATCAAACATCCGCCACGCCAGTACAAAAAATGCTACAAACAATATGGTAGCGAATATGAGAGCGCGGCCGGCGCCAAGCCACCAACTCTCCCCGTGCGTCCGCGGAACACGCGTCGCTGATTTTTGTGTCACTGAAATACTATCCGAAAATGCTTTCCCTAACTTCATACTTTGAATGTAGATTTAAATAGTAAAAAATTTTGTGAAAATCCCGATGAGGATCCATGGATACGCCGCTCCTGCAACAACCTGGCCTACTGTATGATCCCGCCTGACGACTCTCGCCCACCCGACCAACGGGACAATTGATAGTAGCGGCCACCAGCGCCAGCCGTACCACGAAACGATCATACCACTCGCCAGTGCCGCGGCCAATGCATGTCCGGAAATTTTCCACCGCAGAGTAATAAGGGTAAAACCAACAAGAACCGTCAATAGAAATAGAAACGTTGTCAGTACGCCTGACGGAACCAAAACGCGGAGTATAAATACATTTGCAGCTTCCCATGCCAACAACACCACCAGCACTTTCGGCCGTTGTCGCCGCTCGCTTACATCCCAATTGCTCACGATTTTTTTACGGAGTGCAATTAAAATGAGTGCCAGGGGTACGCCGATAAGAAGTGCCGCCGAAACTATCCATATAAACACACCCGTAACATTTCCGCGGATAAATGTCAGAACAAAAAGACAAAAAAACATGGTGATAGGTTCAAATATCCAGGAAACAACAGTTGCAATTCGTTTCGTCATAATTTGCGTGCGGCAACCTTTACCTTATGAAGCAATATATCGTCATCCAGCAGCATCCCGCAGCCGCGTACGACTGCCGTCTGCGGGTCATCGGTTATCCAGACCGGCATTTTAACTTCCGTGGCAATAAGCTTATCGATTCCGCGGATTAATGCCCCCCCGCCGGCAAGCACAATCCCATGTTCCATGATGTCACCGATTAGCTCCGGCGGAGTTTCCTCGATGGTTTCGGCTATACCTTCAACAATTTCGTGGATAACCGATGCGAGCGTTTCACGGATTTCGGATTCGTTCACGCGAATGGATTTTGGCAATCCGGTTTCGATATCCCGGCCGCGTACCACCGTTTGCCGTTCCGATTTGTCAACCGGGTACGCAGACCCTACGGCAATTTTTATATCTTCGGCTGTCTGCTCACCGATCATGAGTGAATATTTGAGCCGCATAAAGTTAACGACTGCCTCGTCCATCTCATCGCCGGCGATGCGGATACTACGGGAAATAACAATGCCTCCCAAAGACAGTACAGCAATTTCGCTAGTCCCCCCGCCAATGTCACAGATAAAGCTTCCGTTGGTTTCCTGGACCGGGAGTCCGGCGCCGATTGCCGCCGCCATGGGTTCCTCGATAAGGTATGCTTCCCGCGCGCCTGCCATAATCGCCGCTTCCTGCACGGCCCGTCTTTCGACCTCCGTGACCCCGAAGGAATACCGATGACCACTTTCGGACGGGGAATTTTGGGTAGAAGGGAATGCTGGGGTGAGGCGTGGACAAGCTGTATATAATGTTTGAGCATTGCCTCAGCCGCATCGAAATCGGCAATGACACCGTCTTTCAAAGGCCGGAATGCCTCAATGGTCGTCGGGGTCTTCCCGAGCATTTTTTTAGCTTCCATACCGATGGCAACAATCTGTTTGGTTTTACGGTGCCGCGCCACGACAGAAGGCTCGCGGATTACAATCCCTTTACCGCGTACATACACGAGGGTATTTGCCGTCCCGAGATCTATCCCTAAGTCATGCGAAAGAAGCCCGAATAACCAATCAAGCATTGTAGAGCTATTCTAGCACAAAACTTGCATACCCTTGGTATAATATGGCATATGGTAACCGGAAATAAAGCGTACGTCGGGGCAATACGTGTCGTTTCAATGCTCGGAAGGCACAGACGCAAAAATCACCATAGAATCCTGAAAAATACACCAGAGAGGGCCGGATAGAATCACACGTCATATATTCACCGAAGAAGATACGCAATATAAATCCTTAGTCGGTACAGAAGTTTATGGGGAACCCGGGCTGCTTCTCTTGCATCAAGCACAATTTTGCGGATGGTAAAGAGGAAACCGAGACCCCGAAGAATCTGTCAAGTCAACTTAGCGTGTTCAAATATGTCATTTGATCTTTCGAGACAGAAAAAGGACATCAGATTACCGCTAGACTTTTAAATAATGCGAAATCGGAAGTTTTCAAAAAAGAGCAGAGTACATCAGAGATCCTACCACGATCCCTCCTCAGCGGGATACGTTTACGGAGGCTATAGAGCCTACTTGCGATGGTGTTGAGGATGGGATAAACGACATGTCCCGAAGAATAAACAGTTGGGATACCAGATCACCTTCCAGATTACCTTGATGATCTATTCCTTATCTTCCGTGTGACGAGCATCCGGAATACCCGTCCCGAGCAGCCGCTTCGGCACGCACAGCGCCGAACAGGTTAATTTGGCTGCATTGATTTCCGGGATTATTTCCGAAGAGTCTTTCACGTATTTTGAAATGGCATTCAAACTTACTTCAGGTGCAACCGCAACCAGTCCTGCAATGAAAGAGCCTCCCGGCAACAGCGAGCGCCTGTGCAGGAAATCCTGCCTCTGCCGGTGGCAACGGATATTTCTGAAAAATTCCCATGCCGGTAAAGCTTGCATCGAGCGCGTACGCAAGCGGAATTGAATACACTAACGCTTTCTGCAAAATTACCTTGATTTTTTTCCTCGTTTCACTTGTCATGACGGGCCCGCCTTTTGTGGTGCCCGGTTCGGTTAGCATGAGGTCCAACCCGAAACTTTCCCATGCGTTAATTAAAATCCCCGCTACAAATCCATCAGCCCCCGGCAATCCGGTGCCTTGTGCAATAAACTTTAATGAAAAATATCCGGACGTACCGAAAACAACAAGCGCTGCAATGAGCGGTTTAATTTTTTGATTTTGTATCTCATCCGTAACGTAATCCCGTAAATCAAATTTCATAGAAAGATCGTTTTTCTTGTCAGAGACCGGCAACATCATTCCCTCAGAACTGACTGCGGCGGGGCGACAAAACCGGTTAACGTGGTCCGGCTGCTCCGAGAATTGGCGTCATCTTTTGGAGATTCATGCGCTTGTACCCGTTTCGTAACCGACCGGACATCAACTTTTTGTCAGTGCAACCAGATATTCTCCGGCTGCCTCATGAAACGATTGCTCCCCATGCGGCAACTGTCTAATGTTCTCATAGAATTCGGGCATAGCTTTCGTCATCTGTTCAAATATTTCCGCAGGGGTTATTGTCTGCGCGGCCTTTTTCATCTCTGAAAGAAGTAAAACTCCCTGGGATATACTTTCAGAGAATTCCGACGGGTTCAATATGGAATCAATATGTAAGTCTCTATTCATCCCCTCTATAAACATTGCGGGTTTAGTTAACCCGAATTTTTCCACAATGATACGGTCGGACATTTGAGCTTTGTCCTTTTTCTGTTCAACGGTAATCATAATTTTTCCTTTTCCTCAACATTAAATGATATAGTTTGAATGGCTTATATTATAGATATTCAGCCGTAAAGTCAAGCTCCCAAACGCAACATATATGGTATACTTATGCCTATGAATGTCAGCGCGTGGTGCACGAGGGTTATCCAGATCGGCTTTTATTTACTTTTTATTCTTGTTCCCCTTATCCTCACACCGTGGAACTACGAACTGTTTGAGTACAACAAAATGGTCGTCACATACGGCCTCACGGCCGTTATTTTCGGAGCCTGGCTTATCCAGATGATAAGCGACCACGAGATCCGTATTGCCAAAACACCCCTGGATATTCCCATCGTACTTTTCGTTGTCTCGCAGCTGGTGAGCTCAATATTCTCGATGGACCCGCACGTTTCGTGGTTCGGATACTATTCCCGTTTTAACGGCGGCATGTGGTCTATATTCTCGTACGTCATCCTGTTTTATGCATTTGTCACACACTTTCCGCCGGTTAAAAAAACGCTCAATACCATTCTTGCCACGGCTACGCTAGTCGCTATCTACGGGGTTGCCGAACATTTCGGTATAGACAAGAATTTATGGGTCCAGGACGTCCAGAGCCGCGTGTTCTCGACACTGGGCCAGCCCAATTGGCTTGCAGCGTTTTTAGCAGCAGTCCTGCCTATCTCGTTATTTTTTGCAGTTTTTAATCAACCAACGATCAAAAACGGCAGGCTCCAGGCAACCGCGATGCAGGGTATTAAATATCTGGTTGGCGTATTAACCGTCATCCTGTTTTTTCTCGTTATCCTCTATACACGTTCCCGCTCCGGACTTTTGGGATTGGCTGTTGCAGACATTCTGTTCTGGGTACTCCTGTATCTTGCAACGGAAGAAAAAAAACGAATCGTCCGTCCTTTTATTATCCTTCATGCGATTTTTGCAGTCATCGTATTTTTTAACGGTATCTATGTCGATCAAATCGACCGATGGGTCACCTTTTCTGCATGGAAAACGCGTATCACCCGTGTATCGGCGCCAGCTCCTGTTGTCCAAAAAGCGCCGACAGGGACTCTTTTGGAATCCGGGGGTACGGAATCCGGAACTATCAGAAAATATGTCTGGGAGGCTGCAGTATCTGCATGGCGTGGAAGTACAAAGAATATGCTCGTAGGAACGGGAACGGAAACGTTCGCATTTGCGTTCTACCAATACCGTCCCGCAGGGCATAATATGACGAGCGAATGGGATTTCCTATATAACAAAGCACACAACGAATACCTCAACTATTTGGCGACAACCGGAGCGTTCGGGCTCGGAAGCTATCTCCTGGTCATCGGTACATTTATATTTTGGTTTATAAAAAACCTGACGAAAGAAAAACCTGAACAAAAAATAGTACCGTTTGCACTTTTTGCGGGTTGGGTATCAATCCTTGTCACCAATTTTTTCGGATTTTCGGTCGTGGTTATACAGCTTTTCTTTTTCCTGTTTCCGGCTCTGATCATTGCAATCGTTGCACATCCGTCGTACCGGATTATAAGTCTTGCCCGGCTCAAAAAACAGGAACGCATCATATGCTGGATTGTGACTGCGGCAACACTTGCCGCAATCGTGATGCTGTACCGCTATTGGCAGGCGGATACGTTGTTTTCCGGCGGGTACCGGCTTGCACGCGCCAACGAGTTTGCCCGGGCGCAAGGGCCGGACACACAGGCAATCTCCCTCAATCCCGGCGAACCCATGTATCACGATGAACTGGCGACCACTCTCGGATCTCTGGCGATCGCTGCAATCGACGCCAAAAATGCAACACTCGCGGCATCATTGGCAAAACAAAGCCTCGCTGAAAACGATATAGCACTACGAACATCCCCTAAGAATGTCAACTTCTGGAAAACGCGGACAAAACTCTATTACACATTCTCCACGTTTGACCCGCAGCTGAATCAGGCGGCAATCAGCGCACTGGAAATTGCCCAAACCCTTTCGCCGAATGACCCAAAAATATTATATAATCTTGCGATTCTCTATGGCCGGCAGGGAGACAATACCAAAGCAGTGCAGCTTTTGAATACTGCCAAAAAACTGAAATCCGATTACCGCGACGCATATTTTGGTTTGTACGTCTTCTATACGGAAATGAAAGAGCCCGATGCAGCCCGCGCCGAACTTCAACAGTATCTGGACCACGTGGACCCGGCCGACCGCGATTTTCAATCAAGGCTTACACAATGAAATCCGTTGTCACCACCCCAAATCCGGTACTGAATACACCGGCCAGATCCGTTACATTTTTTGACAAACGACTGGAAGTCCTTATCCGTAACATGAAAAGCGCGCTCCGGGCGGCAACAAATCCCAAAGGCGTGGGACTTGCAGCCCCTCAGATCGGTGAATCATGGCGTGTATTTATCACCCGCCCGACGGAAAAAGGCGATATCCGCGTATTCATCAATCCAGAAATTATTGCAAAGTCGGAAGATCTTACCGAAGGCGTACCGGAGCGCGATAATAAGCTGGAAGGATGCCTTTCTATCCCCAAAATCTGGGGGCGTGTGAAACGTGCAACCAAACTCACGATAAAATACCAGGATGAATCGGGTGTGGTTCACACGGATTCATTTTCAGGCTTCCTGGCCACCATCATCCAGCATGAAACCGACCATACCAACGGCGTTCTCTTCGTCCAACGCGTGCTGGAACAAAAAGGCAAATTGTTTCAATCCGAGACAGATGAAGACGGAAAAGAAATACTGGAAGAAGTAGATTTAAAATAGTATGAACCCCGTACATATCCTATTTTTCGGTTCCACATCGGATTCCGTCCTGGTATTAGAAAAACTCGATACCGTAGTAGCTGTCGTTACCCAACCCCCAAAACCTGTCGGCAGAAATAAAGTTGTTACTCCGACACCGGTGGAAACATGGGCGAGAAACCTCCGTGTGCCCGTATTCACCGAGGTGCCGGAGATGAGCGTTGATCTTCTCATTACCGCAAGTTACGGAGAAAAAATTCCCATTGAGTTTATACGCTGCGCCCGCTTCGGCGGATTAAATGTCCACCCCTCGCTTCTGCCGAGATGGCGCGGAGGAGATCCTGTCCCCTGGGCAATTTTGATGGGAGATACAGACATCGGTGTTACCGTTGTAACGCTTTCGGAAAAATTCGATCAGGGCCGCATCGTCGCGCAAAAAAAGATACCCATAGCACACACTGATGTTTCCGACCCGCTTCGGACTAAACTTTTTACTATCGGAGCAGAGCTGCTTGTATCGGTTCTTCCGGAGTTTCTTTCCGGAAAAAACAAAGGGAGAGTACAACCGAATGACGGAGAACCATATGCGCGGCGTCTTACCCGGGATGACGGACTTGAACCGTGGGAAAAAATCATGGATCCAAAAGAATCAGACCGAATCAACCGTAAGTTTCGCGCATTCCATCCCTGGCCCGGGCTGTGGACGAAAGTAAACGGGAAACGGTTAAAAATTCTGGATTTTGATGTACAGCCGGTTACCGTTCAGTTGGAAGGCAAGAAACCCGTCCCATTTGCCCAATTCCGGACTGCGTATCTTCCCTCTTGACAGCATAAGTCTATGACATTACGGTAGGAGTAAGGAGGCAATATGGCTAAAAGAATTGTGCGGGTAGGTCGTAGAAAAACTGATCTCATGTCCTGGAATTTTATAATCTTTCTGACGCTCGCATTCATTCTTTTGGTCGTCGTTCTATCCGCGATGAACCGTCTCACCTTTGACGTCCGAAGCAAAGCAGGATTAACGTGTGCAATTCCACCAATGCCGCGTGCTGAAGATTGTTCAGGCGGGTGGACGTTTAAAAGGGATTCGGATGGCTGTCTAAAGTACTTCTGTATCCAACCAACGCCGTCAACGCTCAGGCGGTAGCGGATTTTGTAGCGGTCGCTTTCTTAAGGTCAAAACGCACACGTTTTATACAGCTTGCACAGGCACGTACCCGGGTAGCAACGCCGTCAATTTTCATCGTAACGTAATGCAAATTCGGCGCGAAATGCCGGAACGTGGTTTGCGCACGCTTTTTCCATTGACCTCCGGCGACTCCCGTATGATGAGTGTGCTGCCGGCCGGCCATGGTTTTCTTACTGCAAATCTCGCATTGGTAGGCCATAAGGGTTATACTATACCATATGTTTGGTACGTCTTTCAACCTTCTTGACTTCGTTTTTGGCTTAGTGGCGCTCATTGTGGCCATAGATATTCATGAATTTTCCCATGCATGGGCTGCAGAGCGTCTCGGGAGATCCTACGCCGCGTCTGCAGGGCCGGTTGACCTTAAACCCTTTGGCTCATTTAGATCCTATAGGAACAATCCTCCTCATCCTCGTACGATTCGGCTGGGGGAAACCCGTGCAGTTTGACCCGTTTAACCTGAGAAATCCACGCCGTGACAGTGCGCTCATCTCAATCGCCGGACCGGTATCCAATATGATTATGGCCACTATAATCTCCATACTTCTACTGGTACTATTTCGAATCCCCGCTCCAGGATCCCTGACCATCATGATCATTAGCGCGCTACTTCAGCAAATTATCGTTATGAATGTGGTGCTGGGTATTTTTAATCTCGTTCCTATACATCCGTTGGACGGTTTTAAAATAGTCGAGGGAATTTTGCCCGAAGAGCAGGCGCGCGAATGGCATGGACTTGAGCGATACGGAATTATTTTCCTGATTTTCCTTCTGTTCCCTATTTTCGGGGGAACGGCACCGATTATAAAGATAATTTCGCCGGTTATTAGTGGAATTCTCAATATCCTTCTTCCTTCCTCTCCGTTGCTATAACCGCAACTATTTGGTATAGTATTGGCGGCGACACATAGTCGTTTTTTTATTTTTACCTATGATGAAGGAGGTGCCTGTGAAACCGATGGAAGAACTAAATATCGCGATCCTTGCTGTGCAAAAGGTCTATAGTAACGATGCAAATCTTGTACGTCCGGGCGCCATAGCTCACAAGGTCGACGTCACAGAAGGCAATATGGTTACACCCCTGTCAGAAGGTAACTATAATGCCCGGATTCCCGATGGAACTCCGGAAGAACTCGAAGCAATTAAGCAGGCTGGTACTATCGCATTTATTTGCGAGGATTTTCGGCAATCACATAAAGCGGCACAGGAATTTCAAGCAGATGTCGTATTCGCCTCGGCTGGCGGCGTGGTTCAGCCTGATAATATCCGCCGTGAGGCAATGGTGAATTTAGCAATCGCAATGCACCGCGTTAACCCCCGGGCAAAATTTAAATTTGCCTTCCATACAGAGGTTTGCGGAGGAGCCAAACACTTTACCGGTGGTGAAGGCGGGTCAATGGATACAATATATAAACAGCATGGGGTTGAGGGTGAACTGACGGAAATGACTAAATATGCAAAACAATTCGTAGCCGCTGTACTTCGCGCCCATCTGCCGGAGGACCGGATCGAACTCCATGCGGTCCATCTTAATAAGGGACATACACCTGAAGGTCTGTCACATCAGGTCAAGGAAATACGGCGCATATCCCATACTTGACAATACATTTTTGCCGATTTACCATTAGTATGCCCGTGTGAGAACTTGAAGTTTAATTTTTCTCTACAAGTTCAACACAAATGAGGTATCCCGCCAAATCGGCGGGAAACAGGACCAAGTGTTTCCATTGCTGTTGCTTTGGAACCAGTCCATCCGATTGACTCGATCGGGAAAAATGCTTCAAGCCACCGGGCGAAATAATTGAACCGCGAAACTTTTTCTTGACACCCCCGTCCATTACCGTTCCCTGTTTGTTTTTGGTACAATGACCTCGTGCCTCCATAGCTCAGTGGCAGAGCGACGGTTTTGTAAACCGCTGATGTCAGTTCGATTCTGACTGGGGGCTCAAGAATTTACGAAGCACCATGCCCATTGCCCTTCACCGCATCATCCGCAACATAATATGTTACTGACTTCCCTACCTTTGTTTTTGTCAGCCACCCCGTTTCGGCTAGCCGCTTTAGATGATGTGAAAGAAGACTTGCAGGTATCTTCAATCTGCTGCTGAGCCGGTTACATTCCATCGGTTCCCGCACTAATATATAGAGAATGGATAACCGCGTCGTATTTCCGATTGCATGAAGCTTCCCCGCGGCGGGTTTAATTTTGTTATACAAGCTAACTCTGGAGAGCATAGGGGTTTATTGAACAACGGTTATATTGTCAGCGTAGAGTGTGTTGCCGGAAAATTGTCCCGTGACGGTAACTTTCTTCCCGATGTAATCATCTAAATTGAGCGTATAGGATGCCACACCGACAGACTCACCTGTGCTCACAAGAACATGGGTAAAATCGCTTTTCGCAATTGTTGATTTCTGAAGTGTCCCTGTTTTTGTCAATACAGCTGTTTTAAACGTCTGCGATCCGGCCGGCGGTGTATAAAAATATTTCAACCCTATATACGCACCGGCGCCGACGATTACGAGAAAAATAACACCGATTAAAAATGCTTTCATATGTGTCAGGACCAGGATTCGAACCTGGGTAGCCTGTTAGGGCGACAGTTTTACAGACTGTTGCGTTTGACCGCTCCGCCATCCTGACATACCCCGTATTATAGCAAATAAGAGTATTTGATTGATGTTGCAAACTGCCCTCTTGCAATTCTGAAAAAATACTTTTATATTACACATATATGGAAAATCAAGAACAACCCCAGTCAATGGGAACAAAACAATATTATGTCCTCGGTATCATTGTACTAATTGCCATCGTAGTTGCCGGGTATTTGCTGCGCGGCAAATCGGCAACCCCCGCCGCAACACCGACACCGGTAGCTGACGTGACAACCCCGACTCCGACGCCGGGCCCCATTACTGGTCTTGGGTGCGATACGCAGTATTACAATCCAGTCATCGGATTACCAAAATATTATCTGTCTGTAGAGGGGGGCGACATTTCTACGGCCACAAAAGTTGACTGTACGTTTACCGTAACCGTAGATAACAAACTCGTCGCAACTCAAACCACCTCCAGTCCTCTGACGGATAAACCACAGCGGGGCGGGGGGACATTCCGGTGTACGACGCCATCTATCGAAATTACACCCAATATACCGACAGTCGTGGATATCACGTTGAAGGATGATCTCAAAGCATCCTCAACCTGCAGTTCGACGTTCCTGTTCCCTGCTCCTTAAGGGAGATACTTTCCGAAGAATGTAATGTCGCGGGCAACGACAGAGCCCCATGCATCCGGTCGCATGTTATGGTCCGCGCCGGGATACGTAAAATAATTCACTGCACTATTGCTTGCCTCCAGATTTTTCACCAGTGCATCGCTCCACGCAATTGGTACCGCAGTATCGGCCGAACCCTGATGGATTTGCAGCGGACCCGTAATCCGGTTTAAATAATTAGTCAGCGAATACGCTTCGGCATCATACTGACTCTCAAATTGGGCTAATTCACGGCGCAATAATTTCCCGTGATCATCTGCATCATCGGTATAATACAAAATAGAATACGGGAACGGTTTGGAAACCGGGGCCCACAGTACGGCCGGCACCGGTCTTCCTAATATTTCCAACACAGTAAGCGCTATTTGTCCGCCGTTGCTGTGGCCCCAAATTCCCACGTTCACGGGATCCGCCATCGGCAGCGTACCGACCGATGCAATGAGATTTAATGCAGTGGTATATGTTTCAAACCGTTCTTCAAATACGTCGGGCGAGGGCATATCGCTCCCGCCGTATCCCAAAAAATCCGGGGCGAGCGATATAAATCCGTTTGCTGCATAGACCTCGGCGCTCGGCTCGGTCCCCTGGCCGGGAAAATAAGATTCCCGATCTGCATATCCGCGAAATTGGACTATAACGGGAAATTTTTTATTTTCATTTGGTATACCTGCCTGCGCAGGCAGGTGGGCAATACCCGTAACCTTCTTTCCGTCGCTGACAAAATAAAACGGGTACACGGTGTATGCTGATGTCGTCGACGTGGGTTGATCCAGCGTAATCCGGCTTCCGGTATACGTTCTTCCGCTGAGGCGTAGGATCGAATATTTTTCCAGAGGTTTTTCAAGAATTTTTGAAAGCGGAGAGACAGTCGCCAGCGAAGTAATATACGAAATTGCCGCCTGTCTTGCAAAATACACGCCAACCGTCAACGCAACACCTATGAGTATGCCCGGGAGAATTTTTCTCATGCCCCCAGTTTACAGCACGCCTAATTCTTTTCCAACTTTGGCAAAGACGGCAAGTCCCACATCGAGGTCTTTTTTCGAGTGACTTGCAGAGGGCATCACACGTATACGCGCTTTACCTAATGCCACCATGGGGTATTTAATCGGCGTAGCAAACACCCCGTTTTCAAAAAGTTTCGCGGAAAAATTTTTCGCAAGGTTTTCATCCCCGAGCATAACGGGAGTAATAGGAGTTTCGCTTCTGCCCGTATCGAACCCGAGTTTCTTAAATCCGCGTTTAAGATATTGGGCATTATCCCACAATTTCTTAACCAGTGTGCTTGATTTTGTCAGCACTCTGATCGCCTCAATAATAGCCGCAGTATCGGCAACAGTGAGGCCCGTTGAAAACAAAAACGGACGGGCTTTTTGCTTATAATAATCAATGAGCTCCGATTTACCGGCAATGACCCCGCCCAATACGCCGAATGCCTTGGAAAACGTCCCTACTTCTATATCCACTTTTCCGTGAAGATTAAAATGATGCACGATGCCCCGTCCCCCGCCTAAGACCCCCTCACCGTGCGCATCGTCCACCATTGTGATAGCCCCGTATTTTTTTGCCAGCTTCACAATCGCCGGAAGGCGCGCAATATCGCCATCCATACTAAATACGCCGTCCGTTGCAATCATGATGATATGATGTCCCGGAATTTTCTTCGCTTCCTTTAGTACACGCTCCAGGTCTTTCATGTCACCGTGTTTAAAAATGAATTTATTTTTAATCTGGGCGATTTTAATGGCATCAATAATGGATGCGTGATTCAGTTCGTCCGAAACCACGATATCTTCTTTACCCATGACCGTTTGTATGGCAACGATGTTGGCAACGAATCCGCTGGGCAAAAGAAATGCCGCTTCAGCTTTTTTAAAATTGGCAATCTCCGCCTCTGCCTGTACATGAAGCCTGAGATTTCCCGACAGTGTACGTACCGCCCCGGGCCCGACCCCGTATTCGTGCACCGCCCGGACGACCGCGTCCACTAGTCTCTTATCCGATGCAAACCCCAAATAGTTATTGGAGCAAAAATTTAGTACCCGTTTACCGTTCACTTTTAACCAGGATCCCTGCGGGGATTCAACAACGCGAAGAGTCGTATATAACCCTTTTGATTTCATCTCAATAATTGTTTTGTAATACGGTTCAAGCGGATCGTTCATATATGAAACTTCTTTTTCAGCTCTTTAATCATGACGCGTGTCATTTTATCAAGATTATACCCGTGGCGCCATCCCCAATCACGGCGGGCCAGCGTATCATCGATGGACTGCGGCCAGGAATCGGCAATTTGCTGGTGGAAATCCGGTTTATACGTCACGCGCACCTTGATGTGCTTATTGATTTCGCGCGAAAGCTCCGCCGCTGTAAAACTGATAGCCGCAAGATTATAACTGTTGTGAATCGTTAGTTTCTTGGGGTCAACTTCCATAAGCTCAATTGTCGCGCGGATGCCGTCATCCATATACATCATCGGCAACGTCGTGTCCGGCCGGACAAAGCATGTGTATGAACCTTTTTGCAACCCGTCATAAAATATTGCGACTGCAAAATCCGTCGTTCCCCCACCGGGCGGTGTTTTCCAGCTGATAAGGCCGGGGTACCGTACACTCCTCACGTCAACACCGTATTTAAGGTGATAATAATTCACAAGATTTTCCCCGGCTAATTTTGTTACACCGTACATCGTCGTTGGTTCAAGTATCGTCCGCTGCGCGGTTCTGACTCTTGGAGTTGTCGGACCGAATACGGCAATGGAACTGGGCCAAAAGACCTTCAGTTTGTTTTCCACCGCATAATCCAGTACGGTTTTAAGGCCGTTCATATTAATATTCCATGTGAGAGACGGATCAATTTCTCCGTTGGCCGAAAGAAGGGACACAAGGTGGTAGACGGTACCGACGTTATGTTTCTTTAAAATTGCCGTTACTGCATTTTTTTCGGTGATTTCTACAGATTCAACAATTCCGTCAAAATCCTTCGGAATATGATGGTGCCCTACGGCGATGACGTTATTTTTGCCGTATGATTTCTGGAGCGCAGGCACAAGTTCAGATCCGATTTGTCCGAATGCCCCGGTAACCAATATTTTTTTCATGACAGTAATATAGTCGGGTTATTATACCAAATCATTCACTTGAACGATTACCCTTAAGGTATTACTATCATAGATGTAACATGACCATAACTAAAAACCTCCTTACCCGAGAGTATAAATCAGGAAAATCAATGACGGATATTGCAGATATACTGCATTGTTCCGTCCATAAGGTCAAATATTGGATGGATAAATATCAGCTGGAGAGAAGAAGCCACAGCGATGCTGCATACCTTAAAGAAAACCCTCATGGTGACCCTTTTCATATCAAATCGAGATTGAGTTTAATACAGCAACATCTTTTTTATCTGGGTCTCGGCCTGTATTGGGGCGAAGGTACAAAAGCAATTACCTACGCTACTCGCATTTCGAATACTGATCCCGCCATGATAAAAACGTTTCGATCCTTTCTGAAAATCATATGCGGGATTCAAAACGACAAAATACATTACAGTATTGTAACGTTCAATGACACTGATCCTGAGGCAGTGCGAATATACTGGTCTAAAGAGCTCGGGATTTCCGCGGATAAATTTGGTACAATTGTCAGCATACCACCTCAAGGAAAGGGGTCGTATAAGAAAAAATCTCAATTTGGTGTTTGCGCTATCACAGTAAGTAATATCAAATTGAAAGCATGGCTGATCAAAGAATTAGATAAAACAAAACAGGCCTGGATAGTTTAGTGGTAAAACGACTCCATGGTAAGGAGTTGACTGGGAGTTCGATTCTCCCTCCAGGCTCAAGGATAAATATTTGCACTCCGCTCTGCCCCGACGGAAATGATTCTCAAAGGAACGCCCAGAAACTTTTCAATAAACCGCAGATACGTCTGACAATTCTTCGGCAGTTTATTAAATTTCCGAACACCGGAAATATCCTCTTTCCAGCCTTTGAACGTTTTATATACGGGAGTTAATTTCGCCAGCTCTTCATACCCGCACGCTGAATACGGAATTTTTTTGCCGCGCAACGTATAACCAACACATACGTTGATTTCCGGCAACCCGCTTAATATATCCAGCTTCGTCACCGCGATATTGGTAACCCCGTTTATAGAAACCGCAAACTTTACCGCTTCCAAATCCAGCCATCCGATCCTGCGGGACCTGCCTGTGGTTGTACCGTATTCGTGTCCTTTCTCGCGGATAGCGTCGGCTGCCGTACTGTTAAGCTCCGTCGGGAGCGGTCCTGCCCCGACACGCGATACATATGCTTTCACGACACCGATAACCGTATCTATATTTTTTATCGGTACACCAGCGCCGATATTTACTGCGCCAACTAACGTATTGGATCCGGTCGAAAACGGGTATGGCGACCAATCGGTATCCAGCATGCATCCGTGCGCGCCCTCAAGTACAATCTGCTGTCTGGTAGCAATTGCACGGGTTAATACCGGGTACGTATCAACAACGTATGGGGCAATAATCCTCCGGAGTTTTTTAAATTTCGCAAGTTCACCTGCCACATCTACCGGCGGGACACCGAAAGTTTTAAGAATTTTATTTTTAATTCCTGCCTGGAATGTAAACTTTTCGACAAACCGCTTCCAGTGCAGAAGCTCATACATTCGAAGTCCGTTATACGACACCTTATCGGCGTACGCGGGGCCGATCCCGCGGCCTGTGGTCCCCAATTTATTTTTACCGCGCGCGTTTTCGTATGCGTGATCCAACGCTTTGTGATACGGCAGGATAATATGACACCTCGGAGATATGATTAATTTATTTTTCAACCGTATGCCTGCAGCACCAAGCAATTTCATCTCCGTTATAAGAACCTCAATATCCACAATGACGCCGTTTGCGATGACGGCAATAGTATCAGCATGAAAAATGCCGGAAGGGATAAGGTGGAAGGAAAATTTCTTGTCCCCGATGACCACTGTATGTCCGGCATTATTGCCGCCATGGAACCGTACCACATACCGGGCTCGTGCCGTATACACGTCAACGATTTTCCCCTTGCCCTCATCACCCCACTGTGTTCCGATAACGACCGTTGTCATAATTTCAGTGCCGATTCCGCAATTTTTTTTGCCAACCCACTATATGAATACGGCGTCAATTTTGCAAGAGAAGGAAATTGACGTACTCCCCTGCGATATGTTTTTGCGTCAATTTGTTTTCCCATCGTCGCCGCTTTTACTACTTCGTACCCTTTGGCCTCGCCGTGAACTTTTAAATACACCTGTATTGCTTCCGACAATATTTCCCAATGCGCATTAAGCTCAACAAGTGCCGCCTGCTGATTAAATGATATGTTCTCCAATCCTTTTATCAGACTATTCCAAGCAAGCACGGTATGCCCGAGAGCAGTCCCTATCGTACGTTTTACCGTAGAATCCGAAAGATCCCGTTGTAATCGGGAAACCAATAATTTACGCGCGTACAATTCAAAATAGGAATTTGCTACCGAGAAATTCCCTTCAGCGTTTTCAAAATCAATGGGATTGACTTTATGCGGCATCGTCGAGGAGCCGACCTGTTTCGGATCATGTCTGAGGACAACCAGACCCAGACTTATATACTGCCACATGTCCTGACACAGGCCTGTTAATATCCAGTTGATACGGGAAAGCATCGACGCATATTCTACCAAAGAATCGGACGGCAGAATTTGCGTCGTCGTGAGGGCCGGGGTAAGACCGAGAGATGTTATAAATTTTTTACTGAACGTCATCCAGTCGGCGCGCGGATACAGAAATACCAGCGCATTATAATTTCCCACCGCCCCGTTAAGCTTTCCGTCAAAACGGAACATGCGCATATCTTTTTCAATTTTCTTTACCCGGACATAAAAGACCGAAAGTTCTTTGCCGAATGTCGTGGGCACTGCCGGTTTCCCGTGAGTTTTTGCAAGCATGAGACTTCCTGTGGTAGCAAGCGCGAGTTTGCGGATTACCGAGAGAACGTCACGTAATGTGCTTGCGATAACAAATTCTTGTGCGTCTTTCAGCATAAGAGCGTATGCAATTGAATTTACATCTTCACTTGTTAATCCCAAATGAACAAAGGGCAATATATCCCTGAGCGTCGATGGCGCAAGTTTCTCTTTCAGAAAATATTCAAGCGCTTTGATATCATGCCTTGTCTCCCGTTCAACTGTTTTTATCCGGTCGGCATCATCAACGGAAAACGTGCTGATAATATTTTGAATGAGTATTTTTTCCTTCGGTTTTATTCTCCGGGTTATCCCTTGACGTGATAAAAATAAAAGGTACCGGAGTTCAACCGTAATACGGTATTTCATCAAAGCAAATTCCGAAAAATACGGGCGGAGGTTCCGTGTCGATGAAATATATCTGCCGTCTAAAGGAGAAAGTGTTAATAATTCGTCCGTGAGTTGCATGCGTCATGTGTATATATATTTTTTACCCGGTTGTCAAATACAAAAATGCTTGACTCTTATAGAAAAGTAATCATAATGAAAATAGTCATTGACATTCAATGCAAAATACCATTATCTATGTATAGAAAGAATTTATTTTTATTTCTATGTTAAATGCCCCGGATAAAAAATACGACCAATATTTCGGACAGGAACTCACGCTGAATTTGTATAACTGCAGTTTGGAAAAAATATCCTCAGGCGCGGAAATTAAAAAATTTGTCATCGAACTCTGCGACAACGTCATAAAAATGAAACGGTATGGAGAACCGTTCATCCCCCATTTCGGTCACGAAAACCCAATGACAAGCGGATACTCACTTGTACAACTTATAGAAACCAGTTCCGTTACGGCACATTTTTCAGAATATAAAAAAAGCGTCTACCTGAATATTTTTTCCTGCGCGTGGTATGACCCGCAAATGACCCGCGATTTCTGCGTAAAATTTTTTGAGGCGAAGCGGTTCGAAGAACACCTCATCATGCGGGAGTAATTGCACCTCTGATAAATCCTCTATAAATCCGTTATCATAGATCTATGAACCTGCTGGCACTCTTCACATTCACCATATATGCCGCAGGCACGGTGATTTCCCCGATTCCGGACGACGTGATCACCGCAACATCACCTCCACCGAAACCCGGGGTTTCTTTTGGGCAAATCGTTGATGTGCTGGGTGAAACTTCGGGTATCACGCCAACACCAACAGCCAATCCCACACTTCAACCCACACCCCAGCGTTCGCCTACGGTTACGGCCGGCACGGCAAAAAAGCAATCATATACGATCGCACTCCTGGGTGATTCGATGATTGATACACTCGGCCCCGGAATTCCTGCATTGCATGCCCTTTTGAAAAATATGTACCCGGCTACCAAATTTACCCTGTTGAATTACGGCGACGGTGGCACCAATATAGATTTCGGGATAGAAAGGATAACCAATGGGTATTCATATCTGGGAAACCAAATCCCGCCGCTGGCTTCTACCCGTCCCGATATCGTCGTTATCGAATCCTTCGCCTATAATCCGTTTCCCGGTGAGGGCGGGCTTGACCGTCATTGGATAGCGATGGCCCGCGCCGTTGATACTATCCGCAGTAATATTCCCGGCGCCAAAATTATTATCGCATCGACAATCGCACCTAACAGTATGATCTTCGGTGACGGAGCCCCCGGCATCGCATTCAGCAGGGAGGATAAAATTACGCGTACTTCGGTGATCAAGCAATACCTCGACAGTACGGTAAAATTTGCCGCCGGTGCGCACCTTCCTTTGGCCGACGCGTACCACGCAAGCCTCACGGGTGCCGGAGAAGGAAATCTCACCTATATTAACGGCGGCGACCACATCCATTATTCCGACTCCGGACGGATCTTGTTTGCCCGGAAAGTTGCGGAGGCCATTAGCACAAACCATCTGCTTGAGTAAGCCTCACAGCTACGGTATAATAAGCCCTATGGCAAAAAAGGACCAACGGCAATTACTCGCGCTCGTTTGCTCTGTCTGTAAACATCAGAACTATATTTCCGTGCGCAATAAAGTAAATACTCCGGAAAAACTCGCGCTTACTAAGTATTGCCGGTATTGTAAAAAACACACGCTACATAAAGAAACTAGTAAATTAGACTAACACCGTATGCATCGGAACACCCTTCTTCTGGTGAGTATTCTTGCCGTATGTGCCGCAGTGCTTATCGGCGTGAATGTGGGTAGCCGAATGACTAAACCCCCTTCTCCTTCCCCCGTACAAACTCCCTCGCCCGAACCTGAAATTATCACGCAAACATATATGGATACTTATTGCGGATTTTCGCTGTCGTATCCGTCAACGTTTACCGTTCTGGAAAATGCATCAGGCAGCGCAATCTTCAATAACACATCGGATAAAACTCAGTCCATCACCGTCACATGCCAAAAGGATATCCCCAGACCCGCTCTTCCTGTGGATAAAATCGAAACCCTCTCTATTCCGGCCTCCGGTAGTGCGACCATATCGGCAAAACTCTATCACGACAGTTCAGCCCGGGACGGAACGCCTATTGATATCGTCATTTTCACACATCCGGTAAAAGGCTTAGACAGCTACATCGCCGGTTACGGAGCTTCGTTTAACGCTGCAGTCAAAACCCTCCGGCTACTCCCGTGATATAATTAATCCATCTAGGGCCATAGTTCAATGGTAGAATGGGGGTCTCCAAAACCTCTGATCGTGGTTCGACTCCACGTGGCCCTGCCCACACAACGCATCTGTGAACGTATATATAATGGTAGATAGGTACTTGCAATTATTTTTCCTGTTGGGTACGATAAGAACAAGAAGTCATATACCCGTATGATCGGAACCAAACGGATTCCATGGATCAAATTACTTATTGCAGTCTTTTTGATTGTAGGACTTCCTATCTTCATATGGGCAGTCGCGACGCAGCGGATTGAACTTCGAAAACGCGCTGCGACAACAACTGCTGAAATCTGCTGGAACCGCGTTACCGAGTTTGACGGTAAGCTTAACTGGCCTGATGGCTGCAAAGGGAACCCGAACGCCCAAGGATGTGCTGCTGTACTTGTCCCCCTGACGGAAGAAGAGCTAACCGGATACAACGCCTGGATATCAAACGGTAAACCTTTTATCCCCAACTGCAGTATGGCTACACCCACGCCCGGTACGAATGTCTGTTCGGGAAAAACAGAGGGTTCTGCGTGTACCGATACCTGTGCGAGAGCATGCCCGCCGGATGTAAAAGTGTGTACGGATCAATGTACGACACGCAGCGGATTCTGTATAAGCGGCAAATGTGAAACATGGATTACACCCACACCCGGTACGAATGTTTGTTCGGGAAAAACAGAGGGTTCCGCGTGTACCGATACGTGCGCGCCGGCATGCCCGCCGGGTACACCGAATTGTATCGATAAATGCACAACACGCGGTGGAGTCTGTATCAGCGGGCGTTGTGAAACATGGCTCACGCCGACACCGACACGGTATCCCACTCCGTCCTATTATCCGACGCCTTCAGGAGTGAGTTGTTCACCAAACGGATCGAGCTGCACTTTTACCACTTTCTCCTGCCCGACCTCACCTGCCGGTACTAGTTATCCGCTGTCCGAAGTCCTGTCTGTACTTGCTCAACCCGGTATTTGTCAGAATTACCGCTGCATCCCGATCTCTCCGTCACCGACCAGATATCCTACTCCGTCATACTATATGACGCCGACACCGACACGGCCTCCCTATCCTACTGTTTCACAATATCTGACACCGACACCGACTCCCACCCCGATACTTCTGCCGAGAATAATGACATTTAGGGTAAAACTCATGGGAGTAAACGGAGCAGAGGCCCAGGGAGCAACAATAACAGTGAAGCTTAAACTCAAGAACGGTACAGTACTTCAGCTTGATAAACCATTAGTGCTAAACCCGCTCGGAAACGGTGTATATACGGCAACCGCGACAGTTACAAATCCCCTTCCCGCGCCTACGGAGTACCGTGTACTTATTAAAGGCGAGAAACATTCACAGATTGTTTTCTGCCGACCATCAGGACAGACAGAACCGTGTAATGACACGGAATACATAGCAACGCAATCAGATACGTTCGACTTTACCGGCAGGCCGCTGCCACCCGGCGACCTGAATCATGACGGAAAAGTGAATACCGACGATATCAAGCTCATCACGGACCTTTTCAACAAACCCAGTTCACAACAAACACCGCAGGACCTCTTAACAGCAGATGTTAATTACAGCGGCAAAGTCGATTCGTTGGATCTAAGCCTTGTTTTTCAAACACTGGAGACGCGCTACGATGAAAACTAAACTGCTCCGATTCCTCACTGCAGTCACAGTCGGTTTTCTTGCATTAGCTTTTCCTGCGGCACAAGCGCAGGCGGCTCCAAGTTTGCTGTTCAGCCCGACGAGCGCCGTCGTAGTACAAAATAACACGGTGACACTGACATTAAGTGTCAATGCGGACTCCGGTTCGGTACAAACCAGCGATGTCTATATCCGGTATGCGGCCAATGATCTGGATTTTGTATCAGCATCAAACGGAAATTTTTTCCCGTTTTTCAGTTCTGCACCTGACCCCGCAAATAACGTGCTTGAACTCCATGCATACACATCGTCACCCATCGGCACGAGCGGCAACGGCAACTATGCAACGGTTGTTTTCAAAGCAAAAAAATCTTCAGGGAGCAGTACCGTTTCAATCGACTGCGCAAATACTCACATCTACACTATCTCCCCTGCCCAAAATGTTCTCTCGTCCTGCTCATCACAAACAAATTCGGTTGCCCTGACGTATAGTAACGGCACCGCACCCACCCCCACGCCGACGGTCGGTGCAGGAACCCCAACGCCGACTCCGACACCCGGTCAGTCTGGTGGAGGAAATAATACAACACCCACGTGTGTCACGCTCACAAGCAATACGACGACCGGCACCGGCGCCCCGCTCTCCGTAACATTTACCTGTTCCGGTATCGACCCCGACGGGTATATCAACGCCGCGGAATTTACCTTCGGCGACGGAACGATTGATACGGTGTACAAAAACGCCGGCAGCCCGGGATCTATTTCGACAACTCATACCTATTCAACAATCGGATCGCTGGGGGCATTATGCCGCGTGCGCGACAATAATAATGTTTTTTCCGGTTTTTCCAACGACTGTAAACGGGTAATCGTCATCAATCCCTCTACAACCACCCCTGCAACGTACTACCAGCGGGTTATCGCTTATACAAATATTACGCCGACACCCGAAGTCGTCGCAATCGTCTCCTTGACACCCACGCCAAGTGTCACCCCGACGCTTGCCCTTGAGCCTTCTAAAAATCCTCTCGGAAATCTCGTATGGTGGGTAATCGGAGTCCTTGCTGCAATCGCCGCAGCCTTCCTGCTGTTACGCAAGAAAAAAACGCCCCCCACGCCCTTTATCCAACCGCCGCCTACGCCTCCGGTGGCCTGAGTAATCTCTCATGATTACGACAGGTTCGCTTTCCACGCTCGGTATTGACGCCGCCAGCCGTATTCTTGTTGTAATGCCCCATCCGGACGACGAAACGATTTTCTGCGGCGGTTTCATCCACCGTTTATATACTTCAAAAATTCCGATCCGTGTTATCACAATGACAAGAGGGGAAAACAGCACCCTACGATTCGGCCTGAAACCAACGGATAATCTCGGCCGTATTCGCGAAAAAGAATTCGGACGCGCACTTTCCATCCTTGGTGTAAAAAATTTTCATACATATACATATCCTGACGGCGGATTGGAATATATCGGCGAGAAAATAAAACAGACAATCCGCACAAATATTGGGGATTTCCGTCCGACGTACGTTGTAACCCTCGAGCCGCACGGCGTGTACGGCCACCCCGACCATATCGCGTTAAGTGAATATGTCAGATCGGTCGTCCGGAGACCCACGCGGTTACTCTACATCACCGTCTCCCCTTCCTACCGCGTGCCGGAATCTGCAGCAAAGATGGCGAAAAAACCCGGTATCAAACCAATCAAACCCGATGTGGAACTTCAGTTGAACTGGGCGGATACCCTTACCAAACTCAGGGCGCTCCGCGCGCACAATTCACAATTTATGGGACCAATCGGTACCGTTGTCAGAAGCCTCGCGTTTTATATTATCAACCACATGACGGTAAACGAATTCTTTACGTGGGGGAACTAAAATACGTTATACTGGATCTATGAAGTGTCCCGCGGCTGATGCAGATTTAACCAACCATACCGCGCAGGGTGAAAGCGGCTTGACGGTCTCCTATTCTACCTGTCCCGTGTGTCATGGATACTGGATGGATTCATTTTCCGCTAATTATATTAAAACAAATACCACTGCGGCACCCCGGGCAATCTCACTGCACGCAACATATTACTGTCCGGTATGCGGGAAGCTGCTCACACGGAGTTCAGGAGACAATGTCCCTGACGACGTATTCATCTTTGACTGCCCGAATGATCACGGGTATTTTTTCCCTACGGGACAACTTGCCGCATTCAAGCGTGCTCAACAAACAAAAATTGAATATCACAAACTCTGGCATATTCCCGCACCCAATGTCAGCAGTATTCTCTTGGGCAGCATGCTGCTTCTTCTCTTATCCGGAGGACTCGCAATAACCATCAGGGGGATACAACAGCGGCAAACTGTAGAGTCACAGGCCAAACAGATTCTCACCGGCTATGCAATATACACTGTTACTGATAATAGTACTGTACTCGTCACCGCTACAACCAATATGAATGCCGCTCTCACGGTGCACATTCCGGCACTTAATAATTTTACCGCCCCGTTGCAAAGCCAAAACAACCGGACTCACCAACTTACAATTCCGAATGTTCCTGCCGGAACCTACCGATACTTTTTTACCATTCGGATATCGGGCAAAGAAATCGAATCGGATACATTTATATTTACAAAACCCTGAGTATGAAATTGAAATTCTTTGTCAGCTTCTTTGTGCTATTTCTCGCTTCTTTTTTCTTACTTCAGACAAAACATACATCCGCTAAAACTGAACCGCTTGCGGATCCGGTTTCCCTTTCCAAACTTATTGCCGGAGAAATACTCGGTCAGCCGGCGGACGAGCATTACGCAGTGTTTCACGGATCGGAAGTAATTCCCGTGCAACTGGCGGATCTGAAGCAAACCAGCCGTGTCCTCGGAGTTGCTTCACCCAATGATAAAAGAATCGAGGTAGACCTTACCAATCAAAAAGTCTACGCGTATCAGGGAAATACCAAGATATTCGATTTCACCGTCTCTACCGGCAAATGGGGCCGGACACCGACAGGCACATTCCGCATCTGGGCTAAAGTCCGCAGCCAACTTATGTCCGGCGGCAATCAGTCAGACGGAACCTATTATTATCTGCCGAATGTCCCCTACGTGCAATTCTTTTATAACAATCAGGTTGCCAAATATCTCGGGTACAGTTTCCACGGCACGTACTGGCACCACAACTTCGGCCATCCGATGAGTCACGGATGCATTAATATGCAGACTGACGATGCGGCAAAACTTTATGACTGGACCACTCCGGTAGTTACCAATCCCAGAGCATGGAGTACGCTGGCAAATCCGGGTAATCCCGGAACGGAAGTGGTTATCTACGGAATTCCACCGTCGGAGTAATATTAGAGCTTCAAACTCTTGAGGTACTGCCGGAAATCACCGTTTAAATCTTTGTGCTGGAGCGCAAACTCGACGACGGTTTTAAGGTATTCCAGCTTGTTTCCCGTATCGTAATATTTCGCATCCGTCACCTCACATGAATAGACAGGACGGGACTTCATTAATTCTTTAATGGCATCGGTAAGCCAAATTTCCCCTGCTTTCCCCGGAGCTAAATGTTCAAGAATCGGAAAAATATCCGGTGTTAACACATAACAACCGTGTGCCGCCAAGTTACCAGGCGCTTCTTCTTTACTCGGTTTTTCAAGCAGTCGTTTAATCTGACCGACGTTTTTTTCAATTTCGGTAACCTCAACTATCCCGTAGCGTGAAACGTCATTCTTAGGCACGCGAATTGCCGAAATAACCGGATCTCCGTATTTTTCAAATACGTCGATGCATTGTTTGGCCCGCGGCGGGTGTGCGTAAATAAATTCGTCACCCCATATAGTCACAAACGGTTCATCGCCAATGACGGATTTAGCGCAAAGAACCGGTGTCCCGTTGCCGTATGGGCCTTTTTGCCGGATATAGATGAAATTAGCAAGTTCCGCGGTTTTTTTTACCGACTCGATAAGCTCATGTTTCCCTTGTTCCTTTAACATCTGAATTAGCTCGTTCGGATAATCAAAATGGTCTTCAATGGCGCGTTTATTCCATCCTGTGACAATAACGATATCGGTAATACCCGAGGCAACCAGTTCTTCAACCACATACTGAATGACGGGCTTATCAACGATCGGAAGCATTTCCTTGGGCATGGCCTTGGTCTGGGGCAGGAATCTGGTCCCGAATCCTGCGGCTGGGATGACTGCTTTGCGGACGGTCTGTTTTTTCATCGGTACTTAGGATTGTATCGCTCCTGCAAGATGCTTGTCAATTTGCTATGATGAATTTACATGCGGAATATCCGGAATTTTGTTATTGTTTTTGCTATATACTTCTGTCTTGCCGGAATATCCCACGCGCGTGCCGTTGATTCCCTGTTTACCGTCCGCGATTGCACTGACCCCACCAAACCGTGCGCGACAACCGGCGATGGGGTAAATACAGTCATACCGTTACAGCAGGAAATTGCTGATGTCGCAAATACTATCGACGCTCTTCTCAACCGATCCTATACACTGAACTGGCTTGGAATATTACAACCGCACAACGAAACGTATTACAACGGAAATCCTAAACTCGATTCATTCGCAAATCAAATCCAATCAGCAAGCGATTTTGAATTAAATCCTGCACAGCTCCAGGAAAACGAACAGCATGACGAATCGTCAAAATCAGCTTCCATGACCAGTCGAATCTGCGTTTTAGATCCGAAAACCGGTCAATACAGGGACGCTGTAAGTGAAACGACTATAGTCACTGCCGATCAGCCGTGGCTCCGTGCACAGGGCGAAGGGTCCCGCAGGCTCTCATCATTCACGACCGGATATGTACAGGAATCGCAGGACTACACTCTGCCTCCTATCACTATTAAACAGGATGCAGCACTCCCGTGCGATTCTATACCAACCGGTGAAAGTAAACCGCTCGAAACCAAACCCTCCCAATTTAATAACAGCTATGGATCAAGTGCCTCAACGGCATTTGCTGGTCTTGTCTATAAGTTTACAGCTGCCATGATTAAACTTTTAACCGGAAGTGGTGGAACGTCCAGCGCAAGCGGAACGCTCACCGCCACTGCCCAGATCGTAGGCACCGCTCAAAATCCGTTTGCCGGCCATGCCGATGCGCTGACTGCCGGATGCGCGACATCATCGGATTTAGCATCCTTAAGTTACGCATCTGACGAACAAAAACAGAAGCTCTGCGCTGCAGGCGGATTCGTCAACAGCATGTACCGGCAGGATGAAATTGATCCGACATATAAATCCGCCCTTAATGCTAACGGCGATCAACAACAATGGGATCAAACCATAACCAAGACAACAATACAGGCTTCCAACGCAAATGCATTTGCCGCACGCGTCGAGGCCGCCGGAGATTATACGAACTGCACGCTCATGCCGGCAGACTATCAGACAATCGCAGGAATGAGCGACACCTGTAACAAAAATTGGGTGGGTTCAACGACAACCGGCGGGTGGAACTGTGATACAAGTGTCTCGGAACAAACCGTCAAGGGATTAAATCCGGATGGGGGTCAGTCATACGCCGACAGAGTGTACGGCGGATGTGCCGCCGGCACGGATAATGCGTGGAAAATGTGTAAAAACGATGTCATCGCAAGGGCCGTCAAGGCATGTGTTGACCCGTTATTTGCCCTCGCCATCTGGCTTCATGAATCCGGTGCAAGCAATTACACCTGCGGCAGGCAGTTAACCGGCCGAACGATCCAGGATTTCGGCGTCAATATTCAAAGTATCGCCGGAAATTTCAGCGAACAGCTGGACCGGTTTCTCAAATTACCTGCCTCCTATGCGGCTACATGTCCGGGGAAAACGCTGCGGGATTTCGTCGCAATGTATTGGATCGGCAATGGCTGTTACAATACGCTCTCGTCCGCAAATAAAGCAAAAATTGACGGGTATATACAGGAACTGCAGCTTATTTATTCCACTATGGCTCCGGGTGTTTCACTCCCCACGTGGCCGGCCGGCTGCTAAGCTAATCTTTACTTTTTTTACCTCCTTTGATATACTCATACCCATAACCCCTGGGAGGGGGTTTTGTTTAGGAAAAAACCTGATATCATACGTATATGGACGCAGCACAGAAGCCCAGTATACCGAATGTAGCGCCCGGAAGGTTCCTGCGCGAAGTGGTTGCGGAACTTAAAAAAGTCACCTGGCCCACGCGGGAAGAAACGGTGAAGCTGACGATTATCGTCATCATCATTTCGATACTCGTCGGAGCATTTATCGGCGGACTGGACTCGTTATTTTTACGTATTACAACGCTATTATTTAAACGATAAACTATGAACGACACTCAAAAAGTAGCTGAAGAAAAAAAACCAGCCGCTCCGAGCGCTGCAACAATCACGGAAACCCCGAAAACCCAGGCTCCTGCAAATGCCAAATGGTATGTCGTACACACATATTCCGGCCACGAAAACAAGGTCGCCGCAAATCTGAAACAGCGGATCGACACGATGAAGCTCGCGGATAAAATATTTGAAATTATCGTCCCTACCCGCAATATCGTTACCGTTAAACACGGTAAAAAAGAAGAACAAAAGGAAAAAATTTTCCCCGGCTATATTCTGGTCAAAATGGTACTGGATGACACGTCATGGCTGGCCGTACGGACGACACAGGGCGTCACTGCGTTTGTCGGCGCCGGCAACAAACCTACCCCGATTTCCGATAAAGAAGTAGATACGATTCTGAAATTCATGCAGATGGAAGCACCGAAATACAAGGCGTCGTTTTCGGTGGGTGAAGCCGTCAAAATCGTCGACGGGCCGTTTGCGGACTTTTTGGGCACGATTGACACAATTGATGAAGAAAAAGGGAAGATCAAAGTGCTGGTTTCTATCTTCGGCCGTGAAACTCCCGTAGAACTGGACTTCCTGCAGGTTGCCAAGCTGTAAAAGCTCACCCCGATCTTGATTCCATTGGATGCTTCCTCTATGCTTATTCTTATGGCAGAATCAAAAAATGACTCAAATATTGTATATACGGGAAGCGGTAATGTTTCACGCAGGGCTTTTATAAAGCTTGTTGGCGCAGGCTTGGGAGCTGCTGCCCTTGCCGGATGTGCCAGCCGGACTCACCTTTCACCGATCGAAGTTCAGGCAACGCAGCAGGCAAATACCCCTGAGGGGCAAAGAATTGCGGACCTGCTTCCTCCCCCATTTCTTTCCGGCTTAGCACAAATCAATATCACGTCGCTGGAACGTTATTCAGGAGACGGAACGCAGAGTGTCGGTGCCGGCCAGGTTTATTTTGAAACAGACACGCATCTCGTCCTACTTACGGCGGAGCATCTCGGAAAAGGTATGTTTTGGAAAAATGTCGACATTTCATTCCCGTACGGCGATCAAATGAAGCAACTCCGGGTTGATGCACGAATCGGAGCACCAAACGGACCTAAACCAACGGACACCGACTGGTGGATTGAGAATGTGTCCCCGGAATCGGATATCGATACGGGCATATATCACCCGATACGCGCTATCACAATCAAAAAGCCGGTAGGCTTTAAACAATATGTCACACGTCCCGAGTACACAAAATTGGCTCAGGATCAGGCAGAACCAAAACAGGGTGATATTTTTTATTGCGGAGGATTTCCCGCCGGTACTAATGGGAGTCTGACGTTTACCGAATTGAAATACAAAGGAATAACCACCGTACCACACCTCTCCGGAGATCTCCGGCTTCATGAATTCAAAGGAGCGGCAGATGACGGTATGTCGGGGGCCGCGATAGTGACACAAAACGGAAAATGCCTGTCATTATTAACCGGAGGCCGTGCAGATAATAAGACGGTTTGGGGCATCCCGTTTGCTGCAAACCTGCCAAAAATTTAGCAGCCTTGCCATTATCCTTCTCTTTTGCTATACTCTCTCTTACTACGCACACGCGTGGGAGAAACCGAAAGGGTTTCGACAATACAAATGTATTCCCCCGTTCCCTTTCCGTTTCCCCAAAATTATGGCAGTTAAAAAAGTTAAAACCATTATCAAACTCAATTTGCCCGCGGGTGCAGCGACAGCCGCGCCTCCGGTCGGGCCGGCATTGGGACAGCACGGACTCCCCATCATGGAGTTTGTAAAAGCGTATAACGAACGGACCGCCAAACTTAAAGGCGAAACGATCCCTGCCGTGATCACCGTCTACGAAGACCGGACATTCAGCTTTATCACCAAACTTCCCCCTGTGGCTGCGATGATCAAAAAACTTCTCGCCCTTGATAAGGCAGGCGGGAAACCGGGCCATGAATCGGCAGGTAAACTGACACGCGAACAGGTGAAGAAAATCGCGACCGATAAATTACCGGATTTGAATACCGACAGCGTCGAAGCGGCTATGAAAGTCGTCATCGGAACGGCAAAGAGCATGGGTATTGAGGTGGAAGGATAATCTATGGGTAAAATCAGAGCCGTCGCCATGGGCGACGAAAAGCAGGAAAAAGAACAAAAACGGCGGGCCGAGGCCCGACGCCAGACGAAAGATTCCAAAAAACAAAAGGTGGAAGGCGTCGGCATGAAAGGCGGCCAGCGCGTCTCGGTCGTTGAAGGAACCGATATCAATCCCGAATTCAAAAAACTTATCAATGAAGTAGAAAGCGGCGAAAAACCTGCCGAATCCGCAAAAAAAGCGAAAAAACAGAAAAAGATGCGCGTCCGCTCCAAACGGTATGTGGAAGCAGCGTCACTCGTGGATAAATCCAAAACCTATCCCCTGACGGATGCAGTCTCCCTTGTAAAAAAAACAAGCCTGACGATGTTTGACGGATCCGTAGAACTGCATATTAATCTTAATCCGGCTTCCATGGGCGAGAAAAAGGATTTGCGGGGCTCGGTGTCCCTGCCGCACGGAACAGGAAAACAGGTACGTGTGCTTATTGCCGATGATACCATTGTCGCAGATGTTGCGGAGGGAAAAATCAATTTTGATATCCTTGTCGCGACGCCGGCCATGATGCCGAAACTTGCCAAAGTTGCCCGGATTTTGGGGCCCAAAGGTCTTATGCCCAACCCGAAAACAGGCACCGTAACGGAAGATGCCGTAAAACGCGCAAAAGAACTGACGACCGGCAAGGTAAACTTCAAAACCGAGCCCGATCAGCCGCTTATCCATATGATCGTAGGCAAAGTATCGTTTGATGACAAAAAGCTTGAGGATAACGTAACCGCAATATTGAACGCCGTCGGTCGGGGTAAAATCGCAAAGGCGACACTGGCCTCTACCATGGGGCCGGGAGTAAAAATTGAGGTTGCATAACACCCGGGCAATTGATATAATCTTTCTAACCTAAAGACCGTAGGTCTAGCTCTCTCGAAGAGCTGAATAAATCCTACCGAGGGAAACGCGTATAAAGCACCCTCGTGGTGTTTTTTTATTGCATATGGCTACACAGAAAAAAATCGATGCGGTTACCGAATTAACCGGAAAAGTTGCCAAGGCAAAATCCATAGTGCTCGCGGATTACAGCGGCCTCAAGCATAAACAACTGGAAGAGCTCCGCCGTACGCTTAAGAAAGCTAACGCGGATTTTACAGTTACGAAGAACCGACTTTTTGCAAAGGCCTTGGGCGATAAAGCCAAATCCATCGAGGCCCAACTCACACATTCTACGGCGGCACTGTTTGCCTATGCGGACGAAGTTGCCCCACTGACCGTCCTTCTTAAATTTTTCAAAACCGCCGGGTTTGGTAAAGCTAAAGGCGGGCTCCTGGGCGATAAAGTACTGACGCAAACCGATGTTATGACACTCGCTGCATTGCCGCCGCGCCCCGTCCTGTTGACAAAATTAGTCAGTCAGCTCAATGCCCCGATTCAGGGACTCCACTACGCACTCAACTGGAATTTGAACAAGCTCGTCTGGGCACTGAATTCGATAAAGGAGAAGAAAACGAATTAAACTCGTTAAACGTTTCTAAGAGAGGTGGTGACACACAATTATGGCAAAACTTTCAAAAGATGAAATATTAAAATCAGTAAGTGAGATGACGGTGTTAGAACTCGCAGATCTGGTAAAAGCCCTTGAAGAAAAATTTGGTGTCACAGCCGCGCCCGTCGCAGCTGCCGCAGCCGCTCCGGCCGCGGATGCCGGAGAACCCAAAGAGGAACAAACGGTATTCAACGTCGTTCTTAAAGAAGCAGGAGCAAACCGCATCGGCGCCATCAAAGCCGTCCGCGAACTCGTGCCGACCTTGGGGCTCCAGGAAGCAAAAACGCTCGTGGAGAGCGCACCGAAAGAAGTCTTAACCGGAGTCAATAAAAGTACCGCGCAAGAGGCAAAGAAAAAGCTCGAAGCAGCCGGTGCAAAAGTTGAACTTACATAAATAAAAATCCCCCGAAAGGGGGATTTTATTTTTTAACCTGCTGCAGGCGGACCCGCTCAATTAAGAAATAATAATATGCTGACGCCCACAGCAGTTCATATAATGACGGCTCTGTCTGCCACCGTGTGCTTCTGGCATAATACCGGGCTGCCTCGTAATTCCCCAGTGTATGATCGCCCAGTTTCTGACGCCATCCCCATGCAAAAACTTTATCTGAAAGACTGTTGTATGTTTGTAATTTCTGCCAGTATAGATCCGCACTGCGCAATTGGTCCGGGGTAAACGTATGATGCGTATCCTCAAAGGGATATATGTCAATTTCCCTCACCAACTTTGTATTGTGCCCCTCAACTATCAGCCGAAACTGATCGCGTATAAAACGGAAACCTTGTGAACCCGGGCGCTTCCCTCCTGCACGCACAAGTTCGCGGATATAGTTAAAACGCTCATTTTTGGGCAATGCTGCATATCTCCGGACATTTTTATATCGCTCGTCTTCCGCATCCCATTCTATCCGCACGCTCCAACTACTCCCTAATTTCTTACGGAAAAACTTCACCATTTCATCCCTCAATAATTCGGCAAACTGCAAACGGTCTTCCAGCTTCAATTTTTTCCGGAAATTGTCATCGGAAATGACAATATTTGTTGAACGGTTATCATGAACCGGACCGTTATCAAGCAAGTATTTACGAAGTAATCCGACTTTACTTTTTTTTGCGCGGTCATCGATAATAACATGCGGAAATGTTCCCATTATCTCTATATTCGCGCGGCGATGATATATCGTATGCGGCACTTTCTTCCCATCTACATCCAATTCCGCTTCTTCTTTCTCGAACGGCACACCGAAAAATTCAGCAAACAATACATCAATCAGCCTGTCATTGGTAGAGGCGTGCCATTCCTTGATCGCACGGACTGCCGGAAATAAAAGTCCAAGTTCACGGATCGCTTCATACTGCATTTTTTTCGTCACTTCGAGGGCATCATTCATAGGTTCAACCAATTCCGGATGAATACGCAGTGCTAGGAGTACGTATCCGAACAGCCCTGAATGCTCAATTTCGTTCGCGGCAAGATGTTCCTGAAACACGGTGAATCTCCGCTTCAGGCTGGCCGTAACTTCATCAAATAACAAATCTCCTCCTTCTGTAACCGCTTCGATGACCGCTTCCTTCGTTACACCGGTTAACCTCGCAAAATTTCCTGCCATATCATTATCGAGACGCGAAAGAATGACAGCCCGTGAATCCGCCGGTAAAGTTTGCAACCTGTCCCGGACTGCAAGTATGACCTGCGTAAGTCCGAAGCTCCAGGGTAAATCAGCAAATATATCCTTTCCTTTCTGCATAAAGGATGAGGATTCCAGCGTTTGTTTCACAGCTCTTTTTATAGTATTCGCCTGGTGAACCAGCGTTTCCGTCGGGAGTGAAAGCAACAATTCAGGATGTTTCAGAAAATTTTCCCGTGAGAGGTACGGCGCTGCTTTCAGCGGATCCTGTGCACTCACCGAGAAGGTGTGCCGTAATGCGTCCGCATCCTGTCCTTCGCGTATAGACGCGGCTAGTGCCCGTTCCTGTTGCCGCTCGCATGATAAATCCATCTTCATCTGGGCTCCTATATATGCCGGGCGTAAATCTTCCGGGCCGCACTCAGAAAGATTTTGAAGGTATGGCAAATTACGGAAATGCCGGGTTTTATTCACCTCCTGCAGTATCTTTTCCCGGAATTTCCGTTCAAATGCATGGATCTCAGCCACAACGCGATCCAGCTCCTCATTTTTCACGTTTTCGTCTTCCGGTCTGATTCTGATGTGATCATTTTTATGTTTGCTCATGTGGCCGACAATTTTGAAGCCGTTGACTTCCCCTGTCTCAATTAAGGATTGAAATTCATGCGGCGTAACCACGACTACATCGTCCATATTGTCCTTAAGCATCCCCCGGACACCATATTTTTGGACATCTTGTCCTGCAACCGGAAGGGTTAAAAAATATACCTGATTTTCCGGCCGTTTCGGAGGGGTGTAGTTAAAAGACTTCAGGGTCTCATGGGACGTTCTCCACTCCTGCAAGGTTTCCTGGGTACTTAAGGCTGTTATGGTGCTTTCCTCCCCAAATTCCCGGATGGCCGCTTCCTCAACAGACTCGCCGGGTTCAATTCCTCCCCCGAATGCAATAAGACGGTTTGCGCTTGGTCCGACAGAAGGTTTTTTCCCCAAAATGACTTCCACAAGCGGAATGTCATCAATGGAACTCTCCTCCAGCTCAAAAGCCAATTTATCGGCCGATATAGGCGCTACCGCAAACACCCGCACACTTCTGTGTACGTTTTCGTGAGAATCCGAGATAGCGCGCCGTTCCAATATAGGTGGCATAGTAAGAAGGTGTAGTATACCTTAAATACACCACTTTATGCAAAAAATGAGCCTCTAGGGGCAATACAGAGGCTGTGGCGCTTGGCATGGGAATCTGCCAGAAAATGGCGTTAAAATGAGCTATTTGCCGCAGGTTTCCCGCCTGCGTCTACTTCATAAAAAGTATATATGGCGCTCTATCGGGCTTTCTGCCAGCATATGAAATAGACCCATTTACTACAGGTTGATCAAATTTGATACAGTTTCACATTTCGTGTTTTTGAGAATTCTTCGTGTTTTCCGCATTTTTCCGTATAACGAAGCAACACGGACTGTTTGAGCACTATTGAGGATATAATTGAACACTAATAGTATTCAATTATTTAGCTATAATAATTTTCTCAAAATTATGTTTTTCTAAAAATATTTCTGACGTACCCGTCGGAAAATATAAACTCATGGACCCCTTTATTTCATTAAGCCCCGGGTCCTACTTTTTTTCCGGAAAACTACCCTATGTATTTTTTCATAAAATTTCCCGGTTTCCTGTCGCCCAATCCTCCTATTCTTTTATCAAATAACTCTCGATGAGGTTTTTATTGTCAAATCTCTAAAATTTTTGGATTAACACGGATAACAGGACGATATTGATAGTTTTTTTATTTTTTTTAGACCATTTTGGTTTCCTATCACAATATGTATCACACTGGCTGCATAGATTTGATGTCTCTTGACAACGTTTGATTACTGATGTACTGTTGTGATGAATATTGATCCTGCTTCAAAATAATTTTCTTGCCCGAAAAGGAGTACTATGGCACTTGGTGATGAATGGCCGGATTTATTAACCGTCCGGGAGGTAGCAAAAATTCTGCGTGTGTCTCCCCTTACGATCAAGCGGTGGGGCAAACGGGGAAAGTTGCCGGCAATACGTATTAACTCGCGGGGCGACCGCCGATATAAAAAGGAGGCGGTACTCTGGCTCCTGGGACTTCAACAAAAAGGCGCAGTCTAACGAGTTATACGAGTTGTACGAAGTTATACCGCAGTTTCTTTAATTTCCTTGGCCGCATCCGTGGGATCTACCACATTGACGTTTAAACCCGTCCCCAGCTCAAAACCGGCTCGGTGGATAAAGCGCGGAATAATACGGATAAACCAATCGGCACCGTGGTAAATGTAATAATTATAGACAAACGCATTGTCAGAACGGTCTTTGGGTTTAATCGTAGACGACAAATATATTTTTTCCAGCTTTATAAGAACCTTCTGGAGTACTTTAGCTAATTCCGGCAGTTCCCCTTCGGGCGTATCGCCGAATTTTGTCCCCTGGGTTTTCGGAGCAATCCACGTCTCATACGGCCACTGCGAAAAATCCGGACAGTACGTGATAAATGATGTATTATCCTCGATCATATTGGCAATAGGCTCACGGTACAACGAATCCAAATTAATCTGTTTGGGTACGACAACCAGCTGCGAATGAGGATGTATGAGGCTTGCTCCTGCATGGAACCCGTGATTGCAGAAGATTATAACCTGCCCGTCGTTCTCGTGGGCGCGGTACCGGTCACGGTACGCCGTCAGAATCCGGGTTACGTGCTCAATAGGCAGGTGTTCCAAATCATCGGCATGATTGGGAGAATGGATGATGACTTCGTGTATATCCGTGATGGCGAATTTATTCGGCACGACACGCACCTGCCAGCCGGGTTTATCTTTCTCCCCCGCTCCGATCCGGTACACCTCCGGCGGGGTGAAACTTTCGTTCCCCTCGCAAAATGCGCAGACTGTAACTCCTGTTTTGGGAGCCGCAGCTTCATCCGGACGCTTCGTCCTGGCTTCGGAAATAATTACCCACCGCTGTGTTTTAACGTCGGGAACGTATTTTGCCATGCTTCCAGTTTACGTAAACTTTTCCAGGAGTGCAATCGCCTGATTTTTCTTTTCCTGATTTATGATTACTTCAACAAGACCTTGCCCCGGTTGACCATAATATATGATTGCTCCGACCGGCCCGTAGGCAATAGCGGGCAGGGCAAGTAAATCCTCTTCACCCGTGACCGTCAGAACGATCTTTTCTTCCGGATGTGTGCTCCATTTTTTAATCACGTCGATCGCCTCTTTAGCTATAAAACCGGGACCGCTGGGTACCACGATGCGGAAAATGCCAAGGCCCGCAAACCGTCCGTCCAGTTCCGGGTATGGTTTTCTATTCACCTGAAAATCTACGATGGAAAGTGACGGGGTTATACCTGCTGTAAGAAGTGTTTTGGTCGTAATATCGCCCACGGCAACAATAACATCACTGCGGTGCGTTTCGATGGAACTGCCGATCGCATCGCCGATTAAAACGTTCCCCACGGGTTTGCCCAACTCCGGCCGCAAGGTCAACGGAAGGATGAGTCGGCCGGTTGTATCAATTTCTCCGGAACGTATGCGCGTTGAAGAAACGGGCTTTAAATCCTGTGCGGGGACGAGCGGCACGACGAGCAGTCCTAACGGCGCAAGGCCTTTACCTTTACGGATGCTGTTAATCTCTTCGCCCCGCGATGTGGTGTCGGGGGTTACCACAAGCATCTCAAGGTCGGTGAGGCTGGCTGCCGGCTCGTACGGGTCGTCTATCGGGATAATCAACGCGCGGTCCGAGTATCCATGGACGCCCAGCCACTGCTCTAATCCTGCTTTCCGGTCTGAAAACGTCGCAATAGGTTGGTTTTTTTTGAATTTTGCGACAAATACATCAGACGTGAGGCCTACGGTCACGTGTTCCCCTGCCTCGACTGCCGCCGTGAGGATTGCCTCATGACCGGCATGGATTCCGTCAAACGTGCCCGCAACCAGTACGCGGTGGTACATGATAGTATTATACACACTTGTTGTTACTTTCTGATATAATTCACCTGTACAGACTATGTTTAGGTCTTTGCTATGAGCCATTCAGAAGAAAAAAAAGAGAAACAGGAAGAATTTGGATTTAAAAAGCTCGGTCCCAAAGTTCAAAACCTGATTCTCGAGCAGGTACAAAAAAAATATCAGGGGATTCCTCTTTATAACCTTCCGGTTGAAGAAATGCGCCGGTTACGGGACGAGGAATTCAAGGGAAAAACCTACAGCCATGCAATTTTTCCTGATCCGGAAAAAGCCCTGAAACACATCCGCGGCGCGTTAACAGACGAAATTAACCTCCGGACACCAAATCCGAAAGAGCTTATCAGTCATATGGGCCAACTTATCCGCGGTATGGATGCCGATGATGCACAAAATAATCTTGAATTACTGTCACGGCTATACAAGAAGAAATAATATTCCCACCCTGTTTTATCTGATATACTACTCGTAATGCCCCATCCTTTTGCCCAATATCTCGATTATGCCAATCACCATGCGGCGGCGACGCCGGCAAATATTGAAGAGCTGACGGCAAACGTCATCAAATATGGGTTCCATGCCGCATTTGTCAACGCCGCCTATATCGCGTTTGCCAAAAAATTATTAAACGGGAAAGCGCTGGTCGGCACGGTCGTATCTTTTCCCCTGGGACAGGATACGGTTGCGTCCAAAGTTGCCGCTGCAAACGAAGCGGTTACTCTCGGCGCAAACGAGTTGGATATCGTCCCCAATATCGGCACATTCTTAGCCGGCGACACCGACGGATTTCTAAACGAAATGAAAACCATTGTTGAAGGCGCGCGGATGGTAGGCCGGCCCGTAATCGTGAAGTTTATCCTCGATCCCGGATACCTGAATTCGGCAGATCAAATGAAACAAATGGCTCTGGCGATCCAACAATCCGGCGCAGATTTTGTAAAAATCGGTTCCGGCATGGGGCCCAGAGGCCCGTCGGTTGAAGACGTAAAAATTGTGCGTGAAGCCGTGGGACCGGCAATGAAAATCAAAGTTGCCGGCGGCATAAATACCTATACGGAGGCAAAAGCGTTTATCGATGCCGGTGTTGCCCGTATCGGCACATCGCACGCAATAGATATCATCACAAATTCCTGAGACGGTCCAAGGCCGAGGCAACGTTTGCGGGGTCTTTAAATATGTAGCTTGAGGATACCAAACGTGCGGCCCCTGCATCACCAACCAGACGCGCTGTCGTATCCTGTATTCCTCCTGATACTTCTATAGGCAAGTCGGGTAAATACGAGTGAATCGATTTGATTTTATCAATGCATTCAGGTAAAAAGGTCCCGCCGGAAAACCCGGCTTCGGCCGTCATCACCAGGACAAAATCCACTTCCTCTAAAAACGGCTCTACCGTCTCAAATTCCGTCGGTCCGTCAATGGCTATGCCAACTTCCAATTGTTCATATTTCACCTGATCAAAAAATACTCTGGGGTCGTCTGCTTCCACATGGGCAATCAACCGTTTAAAACCGGCATCCGACGCTGCTTTGATATACTTTTCAGGGGATGTGACCATCAAATGCGCTTCAAGTGATATAGTCTTTGCAGGCAGAGCAAATTTTGTGAAATCAAGGAATGTGGTCGTAGGAACTAGTGTATTATCTGCAAATCCGATCTGCACCCAGTCCGTAAGCCCGGTCACCAGGCGAAGCCGCTCTTCAACCATTTCCCACTCTTTTTCCAAAATACCGGGGATAATATCAATTGTGCTCACTTTGGAAGTTTATTTCCCAGGGATTCGTATGCACCGTCAAGCTTTGCAAACGTATCATCATTCACGGCATCCTGCGCCCAGGCAACCGAGAGTAAACTCCGTACTCCGGCGACTTTTCCGGCTGCTTCCCTAAGCTTCATGTCGCGCTCCCTGCGGTCACGTCGCGATAGGCCATCTGCGATGATTGTGAGGGTTTTAAGTCCTAATTTCTGTGCCTGCTTGCACACTTCATTTTCATCCGTAAGGGCACACAGATCGATGACCGACGTATATGCTTCCTGCCAAAGTTTATCGTCGTGGAAACTCATGAGTAGAATTATACCGTATCTTCTAATAAAAACCAATGCGGCAGAAGATCCCCTTATGTTGCGCTGTCTGAGCCGGTAAGCTCCCGTAACGTTGTCATCCGGACCCGGTGGCCGCGGTATTCTCCCATTTTACCGCATATTTCGACCGACATGGTTCCCCCGTCTTTTTTATTCCCTATAACCTTGTAACATCCTTCCATTTCTCCGTCGATATGTTTCTTCATAATGGCCTGTGACTCCGGCGGGAAGAATGAGAGAACGTTTTTGCCGACCATTTCGGCAACAGTATATCCTGACATGTCCGAAAGTTTCCGGTTACAAAATACTATAACGCCGTGATCGTGGATGGCAATACCCTCCTGCGACAATTCAGACATGATCCGGAACCGTTCCTCGCTCTCCAGCAAGGATTCTTCCGCGTTTTTCAGATTGCTTATATCTTCACCGATACTCAGCGTACCCGATGGTTTCCCGGCAGTGTTTTTAAGAACTGCATTTGTCCACGAGATTTGCCGCAGTTCGCCGGATTTCGTAAAAATAGCGTTTTCGTACCGCGTAAAACTTTCCTTCGCAAGAATTTCCGTAAATGTTGAAACAAGCATGGTACGCTGCTGTTGCGGGATAAATGTCTCAAACCAGTTTTTCCCGATCACTTCTTCGGATGTGAAACCCGTGACGGTCAAAAAAAACGGGTTGATGTATGTGACCTTCCCCTGGGTATCAAGCCCGACGCCTAACAGCGGCATATGCTCGAAAAACGTCGTGAGTACATGCTCTGTGGCTAAATCGGCAAATATGGGGTTCGTCGGCAAATTATCAGACATACGTTGCAAAAACAGTATGGCACGATACAAAGCGTTTTGCAAGAAAAAACGGCGGCTCCGGAGCAAGAAGATTACTCTTTATTGTCAGCTAATATTATGAGAAAATCCGCCGAAGGTGTCGATTCACCGGCCGGCAACGGAGACACGCTCAGCCCTAATGTCTGCGAAAGTACGGACATTTCTTCTTTATGTGTCCCTGCTACATCCACAAGCAGCGATGTGGAGTAATCACCTTTGGCATTACCGCGCGATACAACCTGCGCAGTAGGCACGGCGGACCGTAGTTTCACTTCAAATGTTTTTGTCAGCCCTGACACTTGTGTTGCATTAAGGAGCGCAAACGTATAGGTCTTTTGCAACGCCGGTGTCAGTGTTGCCGAACTTGTCCCCGACGTCGGCACCGCAGTGGAAAGTGTCCCGGAGGAAGAAGCGGTTACCACAATAGGCCCCACCTCTATGACAATATCCGCAACAGGATCATACAGAAATGCTTTTTTTGCTTTCTCGTACACCAGCACCTTATCCCCGTTTTTTGAATTGGCAAAGAACAGCTGACCGGAAAGCTTTTCTTTATCCGTTACCGTCATCACCGTCGGCGTTTCACCGGTGGGTAGCAAAATGTGTTTGCCGACCCGGGCCGTCAATGCGCCCACGTCATCCTTTGTCTCCGTTCTAGTCACTTGTGTTTGAAGGGTTTGATACTGACGATAGAAATAAACGGACGGGGCGGCAGCAGCAATAAGAAGAATCACTGTCCCAAGTATGAGTATATATTTACGGGAAAGTAACGGTACGGCCATAGGACATATTATAGGGACTGAACGTGTAATTGCAATACCGGGGGTGCAGAATACTGTTTGAATCCAGAAGTATAAACTATATCAATTTTTGGTACATACTTGTAAAAACAAGTAACATTCAAGGCTAGAATGTAAACCCCTGCTCTACCCCACTGTCAAACCATTTACCGTGGCGCATCTGCTGATCGGTGGTGGGACCGGACGGAGCAGACGTATTGAGTTCTGCACAATCTGCATCCATGGCAGACTCTATGTTTGCCCAGGAACTTTCGGCGTTATGAACGTGCCAGAAAGTGAAACTCACTGTTTCATCGGGAGCCACCGAACTCCAGGTCTTTTCAAATCCGGTCTGATCGGTTGTCTGGGTACCGTGACTGCTTGTTATACCGATCGGCCATTCCGCCGTATCCGGTGCCAAAAAGGGCTCTACTGCAAAAATACCATAATCCGGAAGGTTGTTTTTGTCATAAACCAATCCCATATTAATATATGTCCCGCTGTCATACGCAGTCTGCCAGGGACAGGTGTACCCTGACATTGATACCCTTTGTTCCATGACCACATCCGACGTATCGCCCTGGAATCTTCCGTGATCGTTCGCCTGCCTGTCGGTTGCGTGCCATTGTTCGCGCTCCCAGACCATCGGATATTTATGTGATGAGGAATCATTATTGGTAAAGGCGTACACATTCTTGATATATCTTTCCCCTGCATAATACGTTTGGGTTCTTAACGCGGCAATACCATTGTCCAATTGCTGACCCCAGCCGGTCGTTGCCGTGTCATCCGAATTTTCGACGATGACAAAATGATTATTGTCCTGTTCCGTTATCCAGTCCGCCCATTCTGTTGGTTTCCATTTGATATCATACCGATATCCCAGCGTCCTGTTGTCGGCTACGGGCGTATCATCCACGTGGACCGCGGGCCGTTCCATGCAGTCGGTGGACTCGTCGGGTCCTCCTGCTTCATGGGCGCGCGTCTCCGCCTGCATGCCGGCCGCTTCACACTCATTGTCGTTGGCGCAATCAGCTTGAGGCAGTCCGTATATGGGAGCAGTAAGGTATTGGTTGGCAATGATTATGCCGTTCGCGTAACGACGGGAACCCATGTCTGCCGTATACGTCCAGTTGAACCTGGTAGCGAAAAGGTCCGTGTCGGTATCAAACGTAATATCCACATCAACCAGTGTGGTTGTCAGCGAGGCAAATTGCAGATATAGTGTGTGGGATGTGCTGTTGTACCACCAGGCGTTAGACGTTGATTCGGCACTACCCGCAGAAACACTCGAGCCGTTATAGGCTACGGTAAAATTGCTCGGGGATGACGTGTCAGGATGGATAGGAACGGCAACGGCAAAATTTGTGCCCGTGCCGCTCTGCATAGCAAACCCAAAATCACTTATCGACATATTCCAGTGGTCAGTGCTCCAAACCGGATTGAAATCAGTATAGTTAGTGTTTGTTACATTATCCATAGAACTCCTCTTGTATGTTCTGACCGTTGAAAATGTGGCTGCGTCGGAGGAATAATCAATGGAGGAAAAACCGGCATTATCATCCAACTCCACGGTCACACTGAACGTACCGTATGTCGGATCATCGCATCCCATACAATAATTAGAACCGGGATAAATTGTGCCTTCAAACCGGCTGTCTCCGCTATCCCAGGTCATATCTGTATAGAAAGTTTGGCTCGCAGCGGTGGTTACCTCTGCCCTGGCATACGGATAATCGCCCTGGCTTAACCCACCGGTTAACGTCCCATAAACCGGTACTGCCCCGGCCCATCCGTCAGACGTTTTGCCCAGCGACCCGTCAATGCCGGGAACTTCAGGCGCGGGCCTGAGCGCCATGGTGACGGCGGCAAAAGCGTAACCGGTGCCATCGGTGCCGCTGGCAGTCATCTGGCCGGGATCTTCGGGATCAGAGGGATTCGTCCGATACCCCAGTCCGACAATACCATCACTGGTATCATTTGAGGATCGCTGAACCGCGTTTGTTGTGTAGCCGGTCGGGAACGTGAAGGTTCGGGCGCCTTGGGTACCATTGACATTGCTGCCAGCGATAACCGTCCAGACGCCGGAGGGATTATTGTGATTAATGGATGGCGGGTTGGGATGCATAGTGTTGAGACCCGAGGCGCCCGAGACTGTGGTCGCCGCCACGTCCATCGGGGTCGTCGGATCCACGCCCCGGAAAGCCATCGCTACCGCGCCTGTTTGAGTGTCAGTACCGCCCACACCATCAAATATCACCGATGCGTCCGGTGACGCACCCATCACCTTGTAATATACGCCGAGATTAGCATCATACGTATCATCAGAGAACAAGTCGGCAACCTCCGTCCATCCCCCAATCCCGCCCACCTCCGCCATAGCCATATCAACATTGTCAGCATCAGCGATACTGTAGGCAGCAATAACAAGATCATCCTCTTGAAGCCCAAGACCTGAGAGAGTGAGTGTGACATCGCCTCCACTGGTGTTGCCAACGTTACTGACACTCCCAATGAAACCGACTGCGTCCGCCGCAATCTGCCAACGGCGCGGCTCCTGATACACTATACTATTTGTTGGTGCAGCAGCAGTCGCTGCTAGAACGGCCGACGGTGTGGCTGTTGCCGACCCGGACGCCTCCGAAGGTGCCGCGCTTGCAGAAGCGATTCCCAGGACAAACGGATTATCCGCAGGTACGGCAGGAGCAGGCTCCGCGGGATTTGACGCGCGGAACGTGAGCGGTCCGATCAGATAAAATCGCGGGCTGACCTCAGGCGCTTTAAATGTATAACCGAGTTGAATTTTTTCACCGGATTTGATATCCACATTCCAGGAAATCTGTTTTCCTTTGCTTTCGGATTGATATGTCACCGATGAGGTCAAGTACGGCATCGGGTCTATTTTCCCGTAATACCCGTTGTTCACATCATTTGTTGTCAGTTTCATGCCAAAATGCAAATGCGCTCCGGTCGTAAGACCCGTATTCCCTGATAACGCAATGGGCGCGTCTTTCTTGACCATGTCCCCAACTTTAACCTGCACAACACTCAGATGCCCATAATAACTTCGTCCCCACGGGTGATCAATAACAACCGTTGTCCCGTACGGATTATCCGCAATACGGGAAACCGTCCCCGCGTCAACTGCCAATACCTGCGTACCGATTGGCATGGCAAAATCCGCTCCGTCGTGACCTTTTAAACCATTCTGCTCGTACAGTTGTTTCACCTGCGGATCCTTAATACGGTCGCCAAACCCGAGCGTCACCGGGTAATTCCCCTCAAACGGCATGCTCAGCAGTATGGGTGTTTGCGGCTCCGTGACGGGAGCGGCCGCCCCCATATCGGCATACGGCTGTACCCCGGCAAGAGGCATAATGGTAAAATCTTCTGGAACCGTTTCGGTCACAATCCCTGAAAAATCTTCATTGGCGGTAATATCGATAGTCATCGGATACGGTTTCGGCGGATAAATACGGGTCGCACTTATTCGTTTCACCTGAAACGGCATATCGGATGATACCTGAAATGAATCCTGAATCGCATTGGTGCCGTTTTTTGTCGTTGCAGACAACAAAACCTGATAGACTCCCTCATCGGATGTTTGAAATTCGGTCTCGTAATCGGGTTTGAGGGTAAAATCATGAAGTGTACACGCCGGCGTTACACGGATCGTCCCGTCCGCAGTAGAAAGTGTTGTTGTTGTTCTCGCCGGACTGAGAATAGTAAGGGTTACATCTGCGTCACAAACCATCATACCTATATCATCCAACACCGCAAGCGCAATGTCTGCCGTATCTCCGGGATTGTATGTCGCCTGATCCGTATTGAAAGCCAAGACCCCCCATAAAAAATCCTGCGTAATGGTCATTCCGGTCGAGGTGTCTTCAATAACTATTGTATATTTCCCGGGTTTCATGGACGTTTTCGGGATGACGGACACACGTATTCCCCCGTCATACGTTTCTATAGAAGGGGTGCTGTCTATAACCGTACCTTTACTATCCCGCACAGTTGTTTTTATAGATGATATGGTAAGGGCATCAACAATGACGGACGGGACTTCTCCTGCCCGAAACGCGTGTCTCATCATCGCACGGAAGTGAGGTGGGCCTTTCATAGATGCAGACGGAGATAATACCCCGGAAGGACCGGTGAGCATTTCCAGTGTCGGGGTCGGGGTCAAAAGATCCGCAGATATTGAACTAACCGGTGTGTCAATTATGGCGCTTATGGATGCGCTATCTGTTGCCTCAAGTTGATCCAAAAGGGTAGATGGTGTTGCTTCCGGGGGATTTGATATATCCGATGTCGCAGACGTAGAAGCTGACTCCTGCGCAACTGCTACGGGCATTAAAGTCCCTGACAATACATTGAATATTGTAATGAAACACAGCCACTTCGTTATTGTGTGTTTCATATTAATTTGTTGACAGATAATCAATATCTATCTCACCTACCATGGTTGTATCTGTACCAGTCACTTGGAGATCAATCTTCAGGGTGATATATCCACCGGCGGTATACGTTCCTTCAAATGGTGTTGCTTCAAGCGACGTCTGGGTCCACGTACTGTTGGACCCCGCCACTTGGGTCCCGCTGGTAGTATTTTCGGCTGTACCGGCAGTATCATACAGGGTTACGGTAACCGTTCCGTCAGTAGAATCAGACCGTCGGGCCCAAACTGTAATCGGATTGGTAATTGTCCCTGCTGATGTCCAACCGGTAGCAGAGAAATTGTCCGGTACCCTCCACCGTACATATATACTATACGTATTTGAACCGGATGCGGATGTCCATGTGTAATAATTGTGAACTTGCCCGGATTCACACGCGCCCGTATTAGTATCCGTGATGTTGGCACTATACCCTTGTTCACAAAAATCAGACGTCATGGTTCCTGTCCCTGCCCCTGTCAACACTGCACCGGCATATTCGGGTGTAAGGGTCACTTTACGTGTCGGCCGGGCAGTCCCTGCATACACAGGACCTGATCCGGGATTAAAAGTAAAACTGTTTGCCGTCACACCAAGTACCGCAAGTCCTGCTGTCGAAACCGACCAGTCGTCGCCGCCATTAAGAGCAAGTGTTGCTGATGCATTGGAAGAACCAATCGCAATTGTATTTGCAGCAGATGCGTTCGTACCGATTGAAATTGTTTTTCCTGTCGTCCCCGTACTGACACTTATAGATCCGTTCGTACTGGTATCTATCGTTAACGCTTCTCCTGCATCTTTAGTTGTAATAGTTCCACCCGTCGTATTATTACCAAGCGTCAACGTAGATCCCATATAAATATCCCCTGCTGATCCACCACCGCCGGGTTGATTTGCGGCAAAAAAGACGATGTACGCAGAAGAAGTGGCTGCATTGGTAAGATCTCCGCCGCCGGTATTCCCTAAAGCAAAACTGAGACCATTTGCCGGGTAGGGTTGAATAAGGTTGGCAACTGATGTTAATAGTGCAGTCCCTCCGGCGCCCATCGCTCCGGCTGCACCGGTTGCGCCGGTTGATCCACTGGGACCATTCGCACCTGCAACCCCTGTGGCTCCGGTGGCTCCTGTTCGACCGGTGGGGCCGTTTGCTCCGCCTCCACCAGTAGCGCCGGTGGACCCGGTCGGGCCTCCGGCACCGGCACCTCCGCCAGTTCCGGTGGCACCTGTTGATCCTGTGGGACCACCAACACCATTTCCTCCAGCATTTCCTGTTGCGCCTGTTGACCCGGTAGGACCATTGGCTCCTCCGCCGCCAGCAGTACCTGTTGCGCCTGTGGACCCGGTGGGACCGGCGCCTCCAGCATTGCCCGTGGCTCCGGTGGCTCCTGTTCGGCCAGTGGGACCGTTTACTCCACCTCCACCAGTAGCACCCGTTGAACCCGTGGGACCATTTGCTCCTCCGCCTCCGGCGGAACCTGTTGCGCCTGTGGACCCGGTCGGACCTCCGGCACCGGCGCCTCCGCCAGTTCCGGTTGCGCCGGTTGAACCCGTAGGCCCACCAACACCATTTCCTCCAGCATTTCCTGTTGCGCCGGTAGATCCTGTTGGACCATTTGCTCCAGCATTGCCCGTGGCTCCCGTTGAGCCTGTAGGACCGGTTCGTCCGACTTGCCCTTCATTTCCTACTTCCCCGGTAGCCCCGGTTGCGCCGGTAGGACCTGATGCACCGTTGGCTCCTGCACCTCCGGTGGCGCCGGTTGACCCTGTGGGACCATTAACTCCTGCACTTCCGGTGGCTCCTGTTGCACCGGTTGGTCCAGACGCACCATTGGCCCCGCCGGTACCGGTAGATCCTGTGGGGCCATTCGCTCCGCCTGCACCTGTTGCGCCTGTACTTCCCGTAGGTCCGGATGACCCTTGTAATCCTGCAGATCCCGTTGACCCGGTGGGACCGGAACTCCCAACGGCTCCTTGGGTTCCGGTGGCTCCGGTTGCACCGGTGGGACCATTGGCTCCACCTGCACCTGTTGCGCCGGTTGACCCTGTGGGACCATTGGCTCCTGCACCTCCGGTTGCACCGGTACTTCCAGTCGGACCAGATGACCCTTGTAATCCTGCAGATCCCGTTGACCCGGTGGGACCGGATGCACCATTAGCGCCTCCGGTTCCGGTTGCTCCAGTGCTGCCTGTTGGTCCTGAAGAACCTTGCAACCCTCCGGCGCCGGTTGACCCTGTGGGACCATTGGCTCCTGCACCTCCGGTTGCACCGGTACTTCCAGTCGGACCAGATGACCCTTGTAATCCTGCAGATCCCGTTGACCCGGTGGGACCGGAACTCCCAACGGCTCCTTGGGTTCCGGTGGCTCCGGTTGCACCGGTGGGACCATTGGCTCCACCTGCACCTGTTGCGCCCGTTGGTCCGGATGCACCATTAGCGCCGCCTGTACCGGTAGATCCTGTGGGACCATTGGCTCCTGCACCTCCGGTTGCACCGGTACTTCCAGTCGGACCAGATGACCCTTGTAATCCTGCAGATCCCGTTGACCCGGTGGGACCGGAACTCCCAACGGCTCCTTGGGTTCCGGTGGCTCCGGTTGCACCGGTGGGACCATTGGCTCCACCTGCACCTGTTGCGCCCGTTGGTCCGGATGCACCATTAGCGCCGCCTGTACCGGTAGATCCTGTGGGACCATTGGCTCCACCTGCACCTGTTGCGCCGGTTGACCCTGTGGGACCATTGGCTCCACCTGCACCTGTTGCGCCGGTTGACCCTGTGGGACCATTGGCTCCTGCACCTCCGGTTGCACCGGTACTTCCAGTCGGACCAGATGACCCTTGTAATCCTGCAGATCCCGTTGACCCGGTGGGACCGGATGCACCATTAGCGCCTCCGGTTCCGGTTGCTCCAGTGCTGCCTGTTGGTCCTGAAGAACCTTGCAACCCTCCGGCGCCGGTTGACCCTGTGGGACCATTGGCTCCTGCACCTCCGGTTGCACCGGTACTTCCAGTCGGACCAGATGACCCTTGTAATCCTGCAGATCCCGTTGACCCGGTGGGACCGGAACTCCCAACGGCTCCTTGGGTTCCGGTGGCTCCGGTTGCACCGGTGGGACCATTGGCTCCACCTGCACCTGTTGCGCCCGTTGGTCCGGATGCACCATTAGCGCCGCCTGTACCGGTAGATCCTGTGGGACCATTGGCTCCTGCACCTCCGGTTGCACCGGTACTTCCAGTCGGACCAGATGACCCTTGTAATCCTGCAGATCCCGTTGACCCGGTGGGACCGGAACTCCCAACGGCTCCTTGGGTTCCGGTGGCTCCGGTTGCACCGGTGGGACCATTGGCTCCACCTGCACCTGTTGCGCCCGTTGGTCCGGATGCACCATTAGCGCCGCCTGTACCGGTAGATCCTGTGGGACCATTGGCTCCACCTGCACCTGTTGCGCCGGTTGACCCTGTGGGACCATTGGCTCCACCTGCACCTGTTGCGCCGGTTGACCCTGTGGGACCATTGGCTCCTGCACCTCCGGTTGCACCGGTACTTCCAGTCGGACCAGATGACCCTTGTAATCCTGCAGATCCCGTTGACCCGGTGGGACCGGATGCACCATTAGCGCCTCCGGTTCCGGTTGCTCCAGTGCTGCCTGTTGGTCCTGAAGAACCTTGCAACCCTCCGGCGCCGGTAGACCCTGTGGGACCATTGGCTCCTGCACCTCCGGTTGCACCGGTACTTCCAGTCGGACCAGATGACCCTTGTAATCCTGCAGATCCCGTTGACCCGGTGGGACCGGAACTCCCAACGGCTCCTTGGGTTCCGGTGGCTCCGGTTGCACCGGTGGGACCATTGGCTCCACCTGCACCTGTTGCGCCCGTTGGTCCGGATGCACCATTAGCGCCGCCTGTATGGGACCATTGGCTCCACCTGCACCTGTTGCGCCGGTTGACCCTGTGGGACCATTGGCTCCTGCACCTCCGGTTGCACCGGTACTTCCAGTCGGACCAGATGACCCTTGTAATCCTGCAGATCCCGTTGACCCGGTGGGACCGGATGCACCATTAGCGCCTCCGGTTCCGGTTGCTCCTGTGCTGACCCGGTTGGTCCTGAAGAACCTTGCAACCCTCCGGCGCCGGTAGACCCTGTGGGACCATTGGCTCCTGCACCTCCGGTTGCACCGGTACTTCCAGTCGGACCAGATGACCCTTGTAATCCTGCAGATCCCGTTGACCCGGTGGGACCGGAACTCCCAACGGCTCCTTGGGTTCCGGTGGCTCCGGTTGCACCGGTGGGACCATTGGCTCCACCTGCACCTGTTGCGCCCGTTGGTCCGGATGCACCATTAGCGCCGCCTGTACCGGTAGATCCTGTGGGACCATTGGCTCCACCTGCACCTGTTGCGCCGGTTGACCCTGTGGGACCATTGGCTCCACCTGCACCTGTTGCGCCGGTTGACCCTGTGGGACCATTGGCTCCTGCACCTCCGGTTGCACCGGTACTTCCAGTCGGACCAGATGACCCTTGTAATCCTGCAGATCCCGTTGACCCGGTGGGACCGGATGCACCATTAGCGCCTCCGGTTCCGGTTGCTCCAGTGCTGCCTGTTGGTCCTGAAGAACCTTGCAACCCTCCGGCGCCGGTTGACCCTGTGGGACCATTGGCTCCTGCACCTCCGGTTGCACCGGTACTTCCAGTCGGACCAGATGACCCTTGTAATCCTGCAGATCCCGTTGACCCGGTGGGACCGGAACTCCCAACGGCTCCTTGGGTTCCGGTGGCTCCGGTTGCACCGGTGGGACCATTGGCTCCACCTGCACCTGTTGCGCCGGTTGACCCTGTGGGACCATTGGCTCCTGCACCTCCGGTTGCACCGGTACTTCCAGTCGGACCAGATGACCCTTGTAATCCTGCAGATCCCGTTGACCCGGTGGGACCGGAACTCCCAACGGCTCCTTGGGTTCCGGTGGCTCCGGTTGCACCGGTGGGACCATTGGCTCCTGCACCTGGTTCACCGGTACTTCCAGTCGGACCAGATGACCCTTGTAATCCTGCAGTCCCGTTGACCCTGTGGGACCTGGACTCCACTGCTCCTGTTCCGTGCCGGTTGACCCTGTGGGACCATTGGCTCCTGCACCTGTTGCGCCTGTACTTCCCGTAGGTCCGGATGACCCTTGTAATCCTGCAGATCCCGTTGACCCGGTGGGACCGGATGCACCATTAGCGCCTCCGGTTCCGGTTGCTCCAGTGCTGCCTGTTGGTCCTGAAGAACCTTGCAACCCTCCGGCGCCGGTTGACCCTGTGGGACCATTGGCTCCTGCACCTCCGGTTGCACCGGTACTTCCAGTCGGACCAGATGACCCTTGTAATCCTGCAGATCCCGTTGACCCGGTGGGACCGGAACTCCCAACGGCTCCTTGGGTTCCGGTTGCTCCGGTTGACCCGGTTGGTCCAGACGCACCATTGGCGCCGCCTGTACCGGTAGATCCTGTGGGGCCATTCGCTCCTGCACCTCCGGTTGCACCGGTACTTCCAGTCGGACCAGATGACCCTTGTAATCCTGCAGATCCCGTTGACCCGGTGGGACCGGAACTGCCCAACGCTCCTTCGGTTCCGGTTGCTCCAGTGCTGCCTGTTGGTCCTGAAGAACCTTGCAACCCTCCGGCGCCGGTTGACCCTGTGGGACCATTGGCTCCTGCACCTCCGGTTGCACCGGTACTTCCAGTCGGACCAGATGACCCTTGTAATCCTGCAGATCCCGTTGACCCGGTGGGACCGGAACTCCCAACGGCTCCTTGGGTTCCGGTGGCTCCGGTTGCACCGGTGGGACCATTGGCTCCACCTGCACCTGTTGCGCCCGTTGGTCCGGATGCAACCATTGCGCCGCCTGACCTGCGCCGGTAGACCCTGTGGGACCATTGGCTCCTGCACCTCCGGTTGCACCGGTACTTCCAGTCGGACCAGATGACCCTTGTAATCCTGCAGATCCCGTTGACCCGGTGGGACCGGAACTCCCAACGGCTCCTTGGGTTCCGGTGGCTCCGGTTGCACCCGGTTGGTCCGGATGCACCATTGCGCCGCCTGTACCGGTAGACCCTGTGGGACCATTGGCTCCTGCACCTCCGGTTGCACCGGTACTTCCAGTCGGACCAGATGACCCTTGTAATCCTGCAGATCCCGTTGACCCGGTGGGACCGGATGCACCCATCAGCGCCTCCGGTTCCGGTTGCTCCTGTTGACCCGGTTGGTCCTGAAGAACCTTGCAACCCTCCGGCGCCGGTTGACCCTGTGGGACCATTGGCTCCTGCACCTCCGGTTGCACCGGTACTTCCAGTCGGACCAGATGACCCTTGTAATCCTGCAGATCCCGTTGACCCGGTGGGACCGGAACTCCCAACGGCTCCTTGGGTTCCGGTGGCTCCGGTTGCACCGGTGGGACCATTGGCTCCACCTGCACCTGTTGCGCCCGTTGGTCCGGATGCACCATTAGCGCCGCCTGTACCGGTAGACCCTGTGGGACCATTGGCTCCTGCACCTCCGGTTGCACCGGTACTTCCAGTCGGACCAGATGACCCTTGTAATCCTGCAGATCCCGTTGACCCGGTGGGACCGGATGCACCATTAGCGCCTCCGGTTCCGGTTGCTCCTGTTGCCCGGTTGGTCCTGAAGAACCTTGCAACCCTCCGGCGCCGGTTGACCCGGTGGGACCGGAACTCCCAACGGCTCCTTGGGTTCCGGTGGCTCCGGTTGCACCGGTGGGACCATTGGCTCCGCCTGCACCTGTTGCACCCGTAGGACCGGATTCTCCCTGTAGTCCTCCTGCTCCCGTTGACCCTGTGGGACCGGAAGAACCTACGGATCCTTGGGTTCCGGTTGCGCCCGAACTCCCAGTAGGACCAGCACTTCCGCCCGTACCCGTAGATCCTGTAGACCCGGTAGGTCCGGATGATCCTTGTAATCCTGCAGATCCTGTTGCACCTGTGGGACCGGAAGAACCTACGGATCCTTGCGTTCCTGTGGCTCCGGTTGCACCTGTGGGACCGGATTCTCCTTGGAGTCCTTCGGCGCCGGTATTCCCGGTGGGTCCGGATGAACCTTGTGCTCCGGCAGTTCCTGTGGGACCGGTCGCACCACTGGGACCGGAAGCACCCGCAGCTCCACCTTGTGAACCGGTAGGACCCGTTGCTCCAGTGGGGCCTTCTTGACCATTTGCGCCAGTAGATCCCGTAGGTCCGGAAGCACCATTAGCGCCGCCTGTTCCTGTAGCTCCCGTTGACCCGGTGGGTCCGGAACTACCAACAGCTCCTTGTGTTCCTGTGACTCCTGTTGAACCCGTAGGTCCAGCACCTCCGCCTGTTCCTGTAGCTCCCGTTGACCCGGTGGGGCCATTAGCTCCGCCTGCACCCGTAGATCCTGTAGATCCTGTGGGGCCATTAGCTCCGCCTGCACCTGTAGATCCTGTAGATCCTGTGGGACCATTGGCACCAGCACCTCCGGTTGCACCCGTTGACCCGGTGGGTCCGGAACTACCAACAGCTCCTTGTGTTCCGGTGGCACCCGTACTCCCGGTAGGTCCGGAGGAACCTTGTAATCCTGCAGCTCCGGTTGCACCTGTGGGACCGGAACTCCCTACAGCTCCTTGTGTTCCGGTGGCACCGGTTGCACCTGTTGGACCGGATTCTCCCTGTAGTCCTCCTGCTCCCGTTGATCCCGTAGGTCCGGAACTCCCTACAGCTCCTTGTGTTCCTGTTGCACCTGATGAACCCGTAGGACCGTTTGCTCCTGCTGGACCCGTAGATCCTGTTGCACCAGTTGGACCATTGGCGCCAGCACCTCCGGTTGCGCCGGTTGAACCTGTGGGACCATTGGCGCCAGCATCTCCGGTTGCGCCGGTTGAACCTGTAGGTCCGGAGGAACCCTGAGTTCCGCCTGCTCCGGTTGAACCGGTTGGTCCGGAAGCTCCATTTGCTCCTTGTGTTCCTGTTGCTCCTGTTGAACCCGTTGGTCCATTGGCTCCTACTAAACCCGTAGATCCGGTTGAACCGGTGGGTCCGGAACTACCAACAGCTCCTTGTGTTCCTGTGACTCCTGTTGAACCCGTAGGTCCATTGGCTCCTGCACCTCCGGTTGCTCCCGTTGATCCCGTAGGACCGGAGGACCCTTGTAATCCTTCGGCGCCGGTACTCCCGGTGGGTCCGGAAGAACCTACAGATCCCTGATTTCCCGTGGCCCCTGTTGAACCCGTAGGACCGGAGGACCCTTGTAATCCTTCGGCGCCGGTACTCCCGGTGGGTCCGAAAGAACCTATAGATCCCTGATTTCCCGTGGCCCCTGTTGAACCCGTAGGACCGGAGGAACCTTGGGTTCCGCCTGCTCCCGTTGATCCGGTAGGTCCGGAAGAACCTACAGCTCCCTGTGTTCCTGTAGCTCCTGTTGCGCCTGTAGGACCGGATTCTCCCTGTAGTCCTCCTGCTCCCGTTGATCCCGTAGGTCCGGAACTACCTACAGCTCCTTGCGTTCCTGTGGCTCCTGTTGAACCTGTAGGACCATTAGCTCCTGTTGAACCTGTAGATCCGGATGAACCCGTAGGGCCGTTTGCTCCTGCTGAACCCGTAGCTCCTGTTGAACCTGTGGGACCATTAGCTCCTGTTGAACCTGTAGATCCTGATGAACCCGTAGGACCGTTAGCTCCACCTCCACCTGTGGCACCGGTTGACCCAGTAGGTCCGGAACTACCTACAGCTCCTTGTGTTCCTGTCGCTCCTGTTGATCCTGTGGGACCGGATGAACCTTGTAGTCCACCTATTCCAGTTGCACCGGAAGCACCTGTCGGTCCGGAGGATCCTTGTGCTCCGCCTGCGCCAGTAGGTCCCGTAGGTCCGGAAGCACCATTAGCTCCGCCCGTTCCGGTAGCCCCCGTTGAACCCGTGGGACCATTGGCCCCTTCAATTCCAGTTGCACCTGTTGAACCCGTGGGACCATTGGCCCCTGCACTTCCAGTTGCACCTGTTGAACCTGTCGGTCCGGATGACCCTTGAGTTCCGCCTGTTCCCGTAGCTCCCGTTGATCCGGTAGGTCCGGAAGAACCTACAGCTCCCTGTGTTCCTGTGGCTCCGGTACTTCCGGTTGGTCCAGAATTGCCTTGTGCTCCACCTGCTCCGGTAGAACCGGTAGGTCCGGAACTCCCAACAGCTCCTTGTGTTCCCGTTGCTCCTGTTGATCCTGTGGGACCGGATGAACCATTAAATCCAGTTGCACCTGTAGACCCGGTAGGACCGGAACTACCTTGTGTTCCGATAATTCCGGTTGCGCCGGTTGATCCTTGTTCTCCGATACTCCCATTGGTTCCGGTTGAACCAGTAGGACCATTAGCTCCTACGGCTCCGACTATGCCGGTTGGACCTGTAGGACCCGCACCTCCGGCAGTTCCGGTGACACCCATTGCTCCGGTTGGACCAACTTCTCCATTAGCTCCTACATTTCCGGTTGGTCCGGTAGATCCTGTTGGCCCGTTATTACCAGTACTTCCGGTTGGACCTGCTCCTCCGGCAAATCCGGTAGGACCTATTGTTCCTGTCGGTCCTGTTTCACCAATAACCCCGATATTCCCTGTCGCGCCCGTTGATCCGGTTGGACCAGATGCTCCTGCAGATCCCATATTCCCGGTACTACCGGTTGGTCCAACCGCACCAGCTGATCCGGTTGCTCCGGTGGATCCTGTAGGACCATTTGCACCCGCTGAACCGGTTCCTCCTGTTGAACCAGTCGGGCCATACATTCCTGTGGCGCCCGTTGGACCGCTTATACCATTTGAACCTACATTTCCAGTTGCTCCCGTTGATCCTGTTGGGCCTGCATCACCGTTTGCTCCTGCGTTGCCCGTGGCTCCGGTACTACCCGTTGGTCCGCCGCTGCCACCGGACCCTGCTTCTCCGGTTGCACCGACCGGTCCCTGACTTCCGGAATCACCCTGAATTCCTGTTGCACCTGTTGCACCGGCACCGGTAGCCCCCGTCGGACCGGTAATAGACGCACCGTTTGTACCGCTTGATCCCGCGGGGCCTGTCGGTCCGGTAGCGCCAGCACCACCGATTCCCGAAATATTCCCGCCCTGATTAATGAGTTGCGTGATTAATTGTGTTAAAGATGAACCTCCGACACCGGTAAGTTGGGGAAGAAGCTGTGATATATTTACGTTGGCCCCTACAGCGACTCCCTGCGGCGAAACGAGTCGGACGGTGCCTTCATCGATATTGCGCTCTGCCACAATGACGCTTGATACCAAACCGCCCGGCTGAATACTAACCGATCCGTTGGTGTCGTTATTCTCTGTTGTAACACCCAATATGTTGACATCACCGTTTCCGACTATATCAAAATAGAGCTTCAGTATTTCTCGCTGTGTCAGTAATGTGGCCGGATCAGGCGATGTCAGTGTCGGTGTCGCCGATAATTGCGATTTTTGCCCGCGCGGCGTCACGTAGCCCGTTACTTGCTTTCTATCAGCGTATTCAAAAAAAAGAAAATCGCCGACCAATGCCCCGTCGCGGATTGTTGCATCACGGAATTCTACCGGCACCATAGACTCATCCGGCAATCTTATTGCTGCAATGAGCGGATAAGTAAGGATCACCGTTTCTCGTCCGCCTTTCTTGGTCATAAACAGAACGGACTTATCGGGTTGCTCCACCATGACACCATAATCGCCGTTCGGATAATGCAGACGTACATCTCCCTCAAAATGACCGTCCACAAGTATTCCCTGATCCACTATTGCATAGGAATACGACCCGTCGGCCCGTGTAACCACTACAAGAAACGGTCCGGAAAAATCGCTTTTAGAGAACACGTCAGCTGTGAGAGCCGGTATCGGTGCAATACCGGTTTGCTGTGAGGTATTGATATCAAGCGACGTTAATTGTTGAGGAATAATGATCCCGCTCTTCATAACCGTAATACCCAGAAAGAGTAGGATAGTCATGAATAGAAGTGCAAAGATCGAAATTCCGCCACCCTGGGTTTGGGAAAAGTAGTACAAACAGGTGTTTTTTTTGGTGAATACTTGTAAAAACTTGTAAATTCCGGTTTTTGAGGCTAATTTTACGCGTCCCAATAAAATGACAAGACCGCCCGAGGGCGGAACCGTCTGATCTCCCGTGATTTCACGGGACATCATGGACCACCTCCGTCATTATTCTGCTTATATTTATATATGTAGTCCAGTTGGAATATGATAGCGGCAATTATGATACTGACGATGATAAATCCTGCAACGACAATGTTCGCCGTACTGGAAAGCGCATAAATATTGTTATATGGAGCTTTAAGTGCAATCGCCCATTGAAGAGAGCTGATGGGAGTATACGCAATCAGGGAATGAATTCCATCGTACGTATCGCCTTCTCCCACTCCTGTTTTTCCCTGAAACGCTAACAGTGTCGGGTCAGTGGGTTCCGTATCCGTACCGAGGAGAGACGATACGGGATGTATGATCCGTTTCCCATGTCTATCAAGTACAATGATGTATTCTCCGCGGTCAACCACTGCAATTTTTTGCAGGCGGGCGCTGATAGCTTCCAAATCAAGGGATGCGGCCAGGACTCCGACGAACTGCTTGTCCGCGTCAACAATCGGAGAAGCGATTGTAACGACTTTCCGGTGCGTATTATCAACGCGCGTTTCAAAAATATCGGACACATAAAGCCTGCCGGTGTCCCTCGCCTGGATAAAGTAATCGCGGAACGATAAATCCGTCTCACCAGACTGACCCAATGGATACATAAAGAGCACCTGACCGTCTTTGTCCAATATGACTAGCCTCTGAATACTGTTGCTGCTGTCGAACATGATGCGGCTCAAATCCATAAGCGATGTCGTGTTTTTTTCCTCAGTTGCGGTCACCAAATCCGGATTGATGGATGCTGTCGATATTGTGGATTTAACACTCCGAAGATCGCCTTCCATGGACGCACGGGCATAATCTACCTTCTGAGTATTTTCCCGCTCAACAGTCGCGATAACATTAAGCTGGGTCACGTGAACAATCGTGACACCCGTAAGGGCTACCATTATGATCGCTAAAAAAACACCGATGGCTACTGTGTGCGCTTTTTTATTCCGGGTCGTGATAAGGTCATTCCACGACGGCAGATACATACATGTGAGTGCGATAATCATGAAAAAGAACGCACGGGACCAGAATTGGTCGTACGCACACCAAAACGCCAATGCAAAATATGCCGTTGCCGCAGCATAGGTGCTTAACCAGAACAGCACCTTCTTCCAGTACAGACCTACCCAAAGGAGAAGAATGAATACAATACACAGGATCGATAATATAATGGTAGTGATTTCAGGTGTCGTATTCAGTGCGTTGGTTAAGGCCAGCACATGAAAATCAGTTGGTGCTATAAACGCGACAATAGGTGCGGTTGCCGCCAAGAGCGTAAGATAGAGGGCAAACGGGATAACTTTCCCCAATCGGACAAACATAGTAAGGATAATCACACCTGTTAATGTTCCATAGATAGCAACCGCATCTATATCCCTGGTCAATACTAAAAGTACCGTCATGATGATACCGGCAATACCCAGGATCCCATGGAATACTCTGTGCCATGTTTGGTGGGCGGTATAGGTAAGATTCGTCAGGAGTATTCCGATGCCACCGCCGATGAGGAGAATACGAACTGCCGGCATGATCGGCGCCACCGATTGGACGTGTACAACGTCGAACGTCTGGTTGAAAAGGAACAGGGCAACGCCGGAAACCAGCGCCCCAGTACCAAGAAACCAATCGAAAATGCTCGCAGTCACCGTCCTTGTTGTGCCGAATACCGAAAGAGAAAAGACGTGGTGTTGTTCGTGTAACGGAATACCTCCCATATCCGGCGATATAATAGTCCCGGTTATGGGAACCATACCTGTCTGCTCTTTCGCCATGCTTGTCTGACTCTTGGAAATAAGAAGTAACCGGTTCAATTCGCTTTGCGGAATGCGGAATCTGCCTTTGCCTACCCGGACGCCTTTGATGCGTTTTTCTTTGAGGAAGGTATAAATACTATTTGTGCTATATCCTAGTATTTCTGCGACCTGTTTGACGGTGTATGTGGCAGCCATAGCCTCGATTATTTTAAGTTCTTACAAGTTTATAATTTCGCGCGTTACAAGTTTTCACAAGACTATATCTACTATGTAATAAAAAGGACGGTCCTGTCAATAGGGTATTTAATCACATCATTTGCTTATCATATGAAAATATTTAGATTGTTAAAACAAACTAAAGAAAAATATCTTTTAATAATTGACTTTTTGATACGATAGTGATAAGAAATGATTACATGCTTTCTTTCTCGTATTCCATCTCTCTTCAATTACGGGAAACGCTCAATACTATTAACCGGCTCCGGTCGCAAATTCTTGTAGTACCCCTTCCTCAAAAAACGGAAATAAAACTTGTCTGGGAAGGAATCGCAATCCGCACATGGGCGACTTTGTCACTTTCGGGATTGGATGCCCCGAAACATGAAGTGGCAACGATTCTTGCAAATCCGGTGAGACCCACCCACGCAATTGCACGGATCCTAGGGGTGCGGCGCGCATATGACGTTATCCATTCCGAATGGCGTGCCAACCCTAAGCAGGTCAGTTTACCGGCGTTGGAAGAATTGTTTCGGTTAAGTTATCCCGATAAACCCAGTGGATTTTCGTCCGTTGAACAACCGGTGAAGGAACTTCTCACCTATCTTGACGCCCAGGAAGATCATCCGGTAATCCAGGCCGCGATTGCGCACATACATATTCTAACGATTCCGGGATTTACCGATCCGGGCGTTTTTGCAAGACTCACCCATTACCTGTTTTTAACCAAATACGGCTACGATATCCGCGGGTATATAACACCCGAACGGGTATGGCAAACGGACGAGACAACCTATACACGGCTGCTGACGGATTACAGGAGCGACCAAACGATCACCCAATGGATAGAATATATCGCCCAATCTATGCAAACGAACCTTGAATCACTCCTGGCTGATATACAGGAATCACGGTTCCACATTGAGTATCCTGCCTCATTCTGGGAACTTTCGGACAGGCAAAAGGAAATTATGAGGCTTATGGACAATCCACAGGTTTCAATCACAAACAGGCATATACACAAGCGGTTTAAGGTTTCCCAAATTACTGCATCACGGGATCTTGCGCGCCTCACGTCTCTGGGACTTCTCTACCCGCACGGAAAAGGGAGATCCGTGTACTATACGAAGATTTGAGATACACTACTTCTTGAAAAGCCGGGTATAGAGGATTTTGTATTTTTTCGCACTGACAAGCCAGGAAAAATCCTGCCGCATACAATTCACCGCCATTTTCTGCCACTTCCCCGGATTGGTGTCCCAAAGTGTAATCGCTTCTTTGAGTTTCGCCAGTAGCGCCGATTGATTGTAGTCTTCAAAAACAAATCCGGTTTTGCCATCCATAACCGTATCCGCAAGTCCTCCTGTTTTACGTACAATCGGTATCGTACCATATCGCATAGATATCATCTGCGTCAGCCCGCAGGGCTCAAATTTACTCGGCACGACCAAAAAATCCGCGCCTGCATAAATCCGGCGGGCGAGTCGTTCATCAAACGTGGGCACAAAGACAAAATGGTCAGGATACTTTTTGGCAAAGGTGACGAGTATTTGCTTGATTTTTTTCGGGCCGGTGCCCAAAATAATCACCTGTGCGCGATCCGGCAGAAGATGACCCAATGCCTCAATAAGGATGTCAATGCCCTTTTGACGCACCTCCAAACGCCCTACAAAGCCCAACAGCGGCATCTTTGCAACCGGAAGTTTCAACGTCCTCTGAAGATATTCTTTATTTGCCTGTTTACCGGTAAGTATATCATCGCGGCTATAATGAACCGGCAGTGATATATCGTCTCTGGGATCCCAGGTGGCATCGTCGATGCCGTTTAAAACGCCTACCACATCCCCACGACGGCGGCGAAGCACATCATTGACATGCTCTCCATAATCGCCGGTCAGAATCTCCTTCGCATATGTCGGAGAAACCGTTGAAATCACATCCGCGTGTTCCAAACCCTCCCGGAATAATTTGATCTTCGGGCCTTTATTTGTCGGCAAGATGTGAAAAATACGTTTAGGAAGGTTCAATGTTTTGATAAGTGAAACGGGTGCGGTACCCTGGTACAGGAGATTATGAATCGTCAGAATGGTTTTGGTGCGGATTGACTCAAGCGTTTCTTCTTCCCGCCGCAGCTTGTTGCTTTCGCCTAAAAGAAGGGGTACGAGTGCCGTATGCCAATCATGACAGTGAACAATGTCCAGTTTTCCTCCGAGAACTGCCGGCGCAAACTCGTACAGGCGGGCGATACAGCAGGAAAAAAACGCAAACTTTTCAATGATGTCTTCGCCATGGTAATCATCGAGTTTCGGGTGGCGGAAGAGGTAAATCGGCACCAGAGAATCCGGAACTTTAGATTCAAAAATAAATACGAGCTCCCGTTTCCCGCCAAAATCAACCGCAATCTGCCCGGCACAGTGGACGTTTTTCAGTTCTATAGCTTTGTAGTACGGCATCGCCACGCGCACGTCTACCCGCAGTTTCTTCAGTGCGATCGGCAACGACCGCGAGACATCCCCCAGCCCGCCGATCTTATACAAACCCGCAAGTTCGCTCGTGACAAATAAAACTCTCATGGATTTATCATACACGACCGGTAGGATTCGTATGCAAGAAGAAAGAATTAGCACTCATATATAAAGAGTGCTATATACAAATACGGGGATTACTGGAACAGTATAATCTACGTTTTTCCTAATACTTTACTGTACACCGCTTCGTACCCTTCAACCATCTTTGCAATAGTAAACTTTTCCTCAACTAACCTGCGGCATGCGGCACGGTCGATCTCGCCAACGCGTTTGATTGCCTCAACCAGTCCCTCCACCCCCTGTTTCTTGATCACCCACGTCCCTTTACCCGGACGGTCAACGTCGTCCGGATCGATAACAAATCCGGTAACACCGTCTTTCACTATTTCTGCAACCGATCCCCGATTGTAGGCAATAACCGGCGTGCCGCAACTCATGGATTCAATCATCACCAGGCCAAACGGTTCTTCCCATTGGATCGGAAATATAAGCGCCGCGCCTCTCTGGTACGCTGAGGCGAGACTCTCTCCCCGCATCAAACTATTAACTATAACATCTTTCCCATTCACAAAAGGCGCAATTTTCTCTTTATAATAAGGAGACTCTTTAATTGCATCACTCATCCAAGTAGCAAACGTCAACGGCATCCCTGCCTGACGCGCGGCGGCAATGGCAATATCATGGCCTTTTACTGCTACCATGCGTCCGACAGCAATGAGGTCGCTCCCTCCATTCGCCTCAAACGGGAATTTGGTGAGATCTATCCCGTTGTAAACAGTATCTATAAAATGGTTGCCGAGATTCCCCCGCTGGTTATTGCTAATCGAAATATATTTATGCGTGGGAAACCGAGTCATAAGCCAGTGCTCCAGCATGTCCTGAGTCGGTACGGGGTCATGGAGGGTATAGAGGGTGGGTAGGCTGGTAAACTCCTGGAAAAAATGGGCAAAATACCCGAATGAATGGAAATTATGGATGATGTCTACCTTGCCTTCTTTAGCCATCTGATAGGCTTTTTCAACAAGATCCAGTTCATAGTACATCTTACGGCCGTAGAGATTGGCAAAATCTGTGGTCGCGGGCGAAACATCCTGAAACATCCGCATGGTCTGGTCGCCGGTTAAAAGTACTGTATCTCCCGGGTCAACTGCAGCTGTTGATTCGACTTCCGGCGCCGTAAACCAATGGATTTCGTGACCCCGCTGGGTCAATCCGGATACTAAATGGCGCGCCAAATCGCCGGGCGCAAATATGCGGTCCTTGTACCTGGTCGTATACATATATATTGAGGGAGTAAGAATACCGATCTTCATAAATTTATCTTACCATATACGAAGAGTATGAAAAATTGCAGTAAGAATTTTTATGTTATCGCTGATAGACGTCACGGTACAGTTTGTCAAAACGTTCAGCAATTTTTGTCCAGGTAAATTTTTCCGCAACTAACGCGTGCCCCCGCTCGCCCATTTTCCGTCGCAGTTCATCATTTGCAAACAGCTTGTTGACGGCTTCTGCAATCTGGGTACTGTTGCGGCTACGCACAAACAAACCCGTCACCCCATCTTTGACTGCCATAACCACCCCGCCGCGCCGTGTGACAACCACCGGGGTTTTGGCGCCCATCGCTTCGATTATCGTCAACCCTAACGGTTCATCCCATACGGCCGGCGATACGAAAACGTCCGCAAGATAAAAAAGATCGAGATATTCTTCGTATTTCCGGACAAACGGCAGCATGATGACATTGGTTAAATTCAAACGCTTTACCATGTCTTCCAAATGCTGACGCTGCGGCCCGTCTCCTGCGATGATGATATGGCCGTGGATATTCTTCGCGGCCTTTACAAAATACTCCACGCCTTTTTCTGTTATCAGTCGGCCGGTAAAGAGCGCTACTTTTTGCCCTTCCAATCCCAATTTTTGCCGGAGTTCCGGGACTTTAGGCCGTTTTGACGGGAATAGGGAAAGACGGATTCCACCGGGAATCGTACGTGTTTTGCCCGATAGATCGCCCCCGAACATCCGTAATAATTTTGCCCGCGTGTCGCCGGAGACCACGGTAATGGCCTGGGCCGCCCGAAACGCATCGCGTGTCATACGCACATACCGCCGATCTTTAGCAATAGCAGCCAAATCGCTTCCGTGGGACGTAATAATTATCCGTTTACCGTAAATGGATCGGGCGTACCGGGCTGCCCAGGAATTAATCATACAATGATGCACATGAATGATATTGGGTTGAAATTCTTCTATTGCATGGGACAGCCCGTCGATATTGGCTGCGTACATCTGGGCAATCTCGTGGTCGGTAAGTTCGCTGTATTTTTTTGCACTCTCCAGACCCGGCCGTCCCACATAAACCGGAATCTGCGGGAGTTTCAGTTCGAAATGTTTGATCGCCGGATGAATTATTTCCGTATCCGGACGCACGATTCCCAGTTCATAATGATAGGCGGAGACGAGACGCAACATGAGGTATTTGACATACGCACCGGATCCGCCGCCGTGGAGGGGGAAATCATAAAAGAATAGCACGCGCGGACGCACTCCGTTTGCCATATCGTAAGTATACTAAATATGGGAATTAAAACACAAGCTTTTCACGGATGACCATCCAAACAAATTCTACTAGGGCACGCTGCCGCCGGATACGCCACGGCTCAAGGATAAGCCGCCAGAGCCATTCAAGTCCTATATTCCTCATCCAAACCGGTGCACGCCGCAACCGACCAGAGATAATATCAAATGACCCGCCGACTGACATAAGAATGACACCGGACAATAGGGGCGTTAATCGCTGGATGAAGTATTCCTGCTTTGGCGGCCCTAACGCAACAAATACCATTCTAGTTCCCTCCCGTACGACACGCCGTGCAAGCCGTTCAAAATATACTTTTTCATTTTCGTTCTGAATTGTAAGTACCGAATTCTGAATTAATACTTCCGGTCCGTCCAAAGCCCAGCTATCCTGTAGTAAATGATACTTTTTGCGTAAGCAATTGAGGGTGTCGACTGCCAAATTATCACGACCACCTATAAGTCCTATTGGTACGTGACATTTTTCTGCCAGTTGTACAAGGTCTTCCATAAAATCAACTCCAGGAATGGTTTTACGGATGCCGTCTTTCGTTAAAATCCTACTTGCAAATGCTATTCCGACTGTATCCGGGAGCGATATATCGGCCTGATTCAAAATATCGGCGAAGGCGGGATCCTGTTTCGCGCGGACGAGCTGCTCGGTATTCGGCGTGAAGATTTTAAGCGGTTTTTGGATATTTTTGGCTTGCGGAGTCAAATACTTCTGAATTTCCTCTAGGATTTCATTTTGGGAAGTATTTGTAACCGATATTCCCAGCACTTTTACCGCATTTAATCTCATAATTTATAAGAAGTGATATGAAATATATCCCCTATGACAGAACTGAAACAAAAATGAACACATTTATCTGTATTTATTTTATTTGATTCTATGCTATCCCTTGATTTAGAAAAATATATTATAAGTTATAATCAAACTATATCAATATTACGGTATTTTTTCGATTTTTACTCATTACTATTATTCTATAGGTCTTCATTTTCTTCCAACACTTCGTTTATAAAGCTCAATATTTTCCAACGCGACTCCGGTGCCCCTGACAACGCATAAAAGGGGGTCCTCCGTCACATGACAAACAACGCCGGTCATTTCCGTCATGAGTTTATCGAAATTCCGAAGTAAGCTGGTGCCCCCTGCCATCACGATACCTTTATCAATAATATCGGCGGCAAGCTCCGGCGGTGTCTCCTCAAGGACTGCACGGACGGCAACGATTATTTGGTGCAACGTCGGGGTAATTGCCTCTGCAATTTCTCCACTCGTGAGTTCAACCATCCGCGGCAAACCCGATGCCGCATCGCGGCCGCGGACTTCCATTTTATTTATCATCCCGAGCGGAGTCGAGGGATCTTTTTGTGAAACCCCTCCTTTTGTCGGGGTGACAACAGGAGATGCCGAAGGAAGAGCATCCCCTATTGTCATTTTTATCGTCTCTGCCATCCGTTCCCCGATAATCAGATTACATTTCTTCTTGATGTAATTGGCGATTGCCTCATCCAGTTTATTGCCCGCCACCCGCGCACTTTTATGGACAACGACGCCGCCCAGTGATATAACCGCCGCCTCAGTCGAACCGCCGCCGACATCAACAATCATGTGGCCGGAGGCTTGTGCAATAGGGATTTTGGCACCAATGGCTGCCGCAAGCGGTTCTTCTATAAGATATGCCACATTGGCACCGGCAGAAAGCGTGGCATCCAGTACCGCACGGCGCTCGACCTGGGTAACACCGGAGGGCACACAGATCATGACCTCGGGTTTAAAAATACGGTTCCGGCCAACGACTTTATCGATAAAGAACGAAAGCATGGCCTCGGTGATGCGGTAATCGGCAATCACACCGTCGCGCATGGGACGGGTAGCCATGATGTTGCCGGGTGTTCTCCCCAGCATTTCCTTCGCCTCATTTCCGACAGCCACCACCCGGCCGTCATCCAAAGTCACGGCTACCACCGTAGGTTCATTCACGACAACACCCGAACCCGCCAGCCAGACAAGGGAATTTGCCGTACCTAAATCTATGCCTATTCTTTTGCGGTAACGGGAAAACATATAACACTCGCATTCTACCATACATGGGTATATAATATATCCGTTGCCATGCCAAAATTTAGATCCATTCTTATCTCTTTTGTTACGTTATGTGCTATTCTTGGAGCCGCCGTTGCGGTTATTGCATACGGCCGCGGATACCGGTTGGACGTCAATAATACCTCACTAAGACCTACAGGAATCATCAGCGCTACCAGTGATCCTGTTGGGGCGCAAGTCCTGGTAGATGGCGCATTAAAGACAGCTACGAATAACTCCTTCAATATCGATCCAGGCTTCTATACAGTCCGTATAACGAAAGAGAGCTATATCCCGTGGGAGAAAAAAATACGCGTGCAGGGAGAGGTCGTCTCTGCTGTGAGTGCGTTCCTTTTCCCGACTAATCCGAGTTTGTCTCCGATTACGACGCTCGGAATCGTGAATCCGACTCTCTCCCCTGATGGAGCCAAGGTAGCCTACATCATTCCCGCCGACAATCTGGATTCGGCTGTCGCCAAAAAGGCGGGCTTATGGTATTACGAACTTTCCGAGGGACCTTTAGGCCGTAACCGCGACCCGATCCAGGTAGATAGTAACGGCACTATTGACTTTGCGGCAAGCACGATAACCTGGTCGCCGGACGCAACGCAACTGCTGGTAGAGGCAAGCAGTTCAAGCCGCCTCTATACGCTCGGAAAACCGAATACCTACGCCGATGTAACGGTGACGGAGCCCCAGTTATTGGCCGACTGGAGTTCAGCCCAAGCCGATACGGAAAAACAGAAACTGGCGGCGTTTAAACCGGCGATTGTCAATCTAGCTACCTCAAGTGCTAAAATTATTTCTTTCTCGCCGGACGAAACCAAAATATTGTATCAGGCAACCGCATCTGCAACTATCCCACAAGTTATCGTACCACCTCTTATTGGTACAAATTCATCGCCGGAAGACCGGAATATTACACCCGGAAAATATTATGTCTACGACAGCAAAGAAGATAAAAATTACTTCCTTTTAAATAAAAGTGAAATTTCCGGAGCCATTCAATGGTTCCCGACCAGCAGACACCTACTGTTAACCCTGAAAGGGAAAATCGATGTCATGGAATTCGACCGGACCAACTGGGTAACGATATATTCGGGCCCGTTTGTGGATCATTTTGTCGCCCCATGGAGTAACGGAAGCCGGATTATAATTTTAACGAATCTCAACGGCGATGCCCTCTCCATCCCCAACCTCTACACCGTCAACCTGCGGTAATTATCCCATGACATGGTCGTACTCTGCCTGAACCGTGTCAATCAGGAATAGATTCCATTTAGAAAATGCGCTCCGTTTCAGTTGCGACAACTGATTGTGCGTTAGATGAAATTTTTTAGTCAGATAGGAATTTATCTGAATAAGATCAAACCCCTTTTCGTGAAGTTTTGCAATTTTACGCATCACATCGCGTTCCTGCGGAGTCAGTGTAGCAAGCGTTTCGTACCAGGCCGTTTTCGCTTTGCGGCCCCGCGCAAGTTGGGCGTTTACTATCTCAAGCGCCGCCTGTAATTCCGTTATTTCCTTTTCATAGTCCTCTGAAGACCGCATTTTTTCATAATCATGATGATGGCCGTAGTCTTTTCCGATACCAATGACTGACACCGGCCGTGAGCCTGAAAGGAGATTGGTATCTTTGTATGATTCCGGCAATTCCGCATCTTCAGGAGTATACACGTCGTTTGGTCTCTGGAAAATAGTTTCACTCTGTGCCTCAGCTACAACATCCTCAATCGGCGCCATCTGGTCTAAATCAGACGCCAGAACTTCTTCCTCATCGTCTGCAGGGTCAGAAGACGGTTTTGGACCATCCTGAAGGATAAATTTCCCTTTTTCCACCGTCACTGCCTGTTTCAAAATGGACGACAATACTTCCGTATCAAACGGATTCAATACAACTAAATCTATAGCATCCTGTTGATCTTCTATGCAGGAAAGAGCGCTGGCTACGACGCGGGTCTGATCTGAGTTCAGATTATGCTGTCTAATTATGTTAACCATGATCCTCTGAAGGTGGAATTTTCCCGGTAGTTGTTCGACCATGGAAATAAACTTGAGCGTATTAAGGGCACCGTCTCCTGTATGGCCTCCGCCGCTGAGGTTCCGGACCTGCTGGATGATTTCCGGAAACGAGTCCTCAGCAGCACGGACCTGTTGGTATATCGATCCAAGGTTCCCTCCCCATAATTCCGCCTTATTCAGGACCCATTGGATCACCTGCTGGCCGGTTTCTTCGGAAATACCGAGATTCTTCCCCGGTTGTTTGGTTATTTTTGCATTTGTTGCAAGAGCCATCACCTGTGAAAGTTTTAACCTGTACTCCGAAAACCATTTTGACTGTGCGAAGGATTGCTGCATCAAAGTGACAGTACGGGCAAATTTCACCGATTTCGCGCTTCTGACGGCCGCCATAACCCTCTGGTCGTATAATTCTTCATCCGTCATTCCGAAGGATACCCTTGCCTCTATCATGCGCGCACCGATATTACGCAGAGCGTCTGTTCTGTGATATCCGTCAACAATGTCATAAACGAGACTACCCTTGAGGCCGGGACGTGCACGCACCCAAATCGGTACCTCCTGGCCAAACGCAAGCTGATCCGCCAGTTTATCCCGATGTTCCTCATCAACAATACTACCCTCGGAAAGAATCGAGTGGACCGTAACATTTTGAAGAAGATGATCAATAAGGGCTCCCTGTTCTGCTAAATATAAAAGCTGATCATTTGTAGCATTTTCAAAACTAAACGCATCAGTATCATCATGTACAACTACGACATCAATGTCTGAAATATTGCATTGCCGGTAGGCTAAAATCATTGCCGGTTTATGCAAGAGATCGTAATGTGTCCCTGTCTCATCAATCTTCTCTTTCACCACAACGGCATGTGGAGTTATAATCCCCTTTGTCAATGCATGTGCCAGATGCGCATACATCGCTGTATCGAAATCTCTTGGGAATTGTGCCTGAAGATGTTTGTAAGCGATACGGTCAATAGAAACTGACTCCTTACTAATCCGAAGCCCATCCTGTTCCGACACAGAGAAAGGCCTCGTTTCCGTTTCTAATTGCATTACTGCCATAAATTCAAATTAGCGCAAATCCTTCTCTCTTTTTATCCCTTAACTTCCGCTACCTGATGCATGTCGCGGACCATATCTGTACACGTCTGGCGAAACATATTTTCAAACGCCTTTTTAACAAGAGGATCTGTTGCGCGCTCGGATTCCCGATTGAAAACCGACGCAATCGTTGCTTTTGTCCGTTCACAATTTATCATATCTCTGTTGGAACCCGAAAATTTCTTGATATCCTCGTTGGCCAGCGATATAACTTCTGCTGTCAACCCTTGAACCTCCAAAAATTGCTGAATCTCCTCCGGAACCTTTGTCTGTAATACCTGTTCAGCGATTGAAACTTGTATTCCCTGCTTCCACTGTTCTTTCATACAACCTCTCTTTTCTGCCACACATTGTGTGGCCGCCCCATTATAATAATCCGAGGGTAAAATGCAAGAGTGGAGTAAAACGTGTATCCCCGGTAGGAATTGGACCTACATCGGAGGTTTAGGAAACCTCTGCTCTATCCGTTGAGCTACGGGGACGCATCGTTATTTTATCGGTTTTTATGGTAGAATACCAACACGGGACGTAGTTCAGTTGGTAGAACGCACGGTTCGGGACCGTGAGGTCGAGAGTTCAAGTCTCTCCGTCCCGACAAATCCCACCATATCTCCTCTCTGGTAAATACGCTGAATTTGCGGTATAATAGCCCCCATGAAGCTTCAGTTTAGCCGTAAAGGCCAAGACCTCCCCCCGCCCCTGCCAGACGTCATATTAGCCTCCCAGAGTATCGGCCGCCGCATTCTTTTGGAGAAATTGGGATTACGGTTTCGCGTTGTCGTTTCCCGCGTGGATGAAGAAGCAATAGTTGACCGCGACCCTATCAAAACTCTCAAAATGCGAGCCGAAGCTAAAGTGAAGGAGGTCGTGAGTCACTCACGCGTTTATTCTTTACCGGAAACACGGGAGGCGCTCATTGTCGCCGCCGATTCCATGGCGGTTATCGGAAAAAAGACATACGGGAAATCCATAGACCGCGAGGAAACACGCGAAATGCTGAAAAGTCTCATGGGCCGCACGCACATTTTTGCAACCGCCGTGAATATAGTCCTCTTTGACGGAACAAAAGTGAAAAAAACATGGGAAAAGACCGTCAAAACCCGCGTGACCATGCGTAAACTTACACCGGTCGAGATAGACAGCTACGTGTCGCGCTTTGATTTTACCCGGTTTGCCGCGGCATATGCGATTAATGAAGCACCGTGGGACCTGGTCACTAAAATCGACGGGTCATACACCAATGTCATCGGCCTTCCGTTTGAAGTGCTGTTGCCCGTTCTCCGCCAGCAAAAAATTATTCTTTAGTGGGAAAAATTATGGCCGGGATCTTTTAAATCTTGTCCTCGCCTTTATATCAATAGCTCTGACTTCCTGAAGAAGCGCCTGGCGAGTAAATCGTACTGCGTCTGTAGCCAGATCTATACGGTGAAATACGCTTGCCGGATCCTGCCCGTTGGAGCTGTCTATATCTTCCTTTCCTGCCTCAACCTGCGCCGTCATATATTTTCCCTCATCAGCATCTATTTTCAGCGATTTCCCCGCACTTATGATAAGCATCCGGCGATTAGCATCAATCTGCGGATTGACCGTTATATTCATACTTTCAGTCGCATCATCACCATCCTCCCGGGTAGATAACGATGTAATCCGTATTAAAGTATCAACTTCATTATAGTCACCGCCCAAGAAAAGCATCACTCCGTTCCGACCGTTTCGGGGGCCCGACCACGGAATAATCGAATTAAAATTAATCGGTTCTTTTATATCAATAAAATCCCCCTCTGTAAGAGCGTGTATACTTGTCCTGATGGCAAGCATATCTTCCTTCAATTGTGCAGTATATTGCTCTTTTAAATTCTTAAGGGCATCAGCTGTTGCGGTTAGCTCGCCGTTAGCGTTTGCGAATTCTTGTTTGGCCATAAAGTGGTTTTGATACTATCCTCCCGTATGATAGTTTGTCAAGGGGAAACAGACCCAAAGGGCCGGTATTATAATCCGGATTGTAGCTCTCCCCTGAATCTATTCGGCGTTTGGGAAACGATGAATTTAAACAGGTTGTCCGCCGCGCGCAGCCTTTTTCGAAACCGCCTATGCCGCCGCATTCCTTCCGTATCCTTTCGCCCAATCGTGCAATGTGGGTGAAAAATCTTCAGTCGGACTCACAATAAATTCTATCCCATTGTCCTTCGGCTCAAATAACAACCCCCCGTAGTATTGCCCGTCTTTCATGGCTCCCAGACCAATGAGATATCCATCATTATCATGACGAGCGATAACGGAAAGGGAAAATGTTTCTTTGGGATCCGTTTGGATGTCCTCCTGGAAATCCCTACAAAATCCTGTTAAAAACGGAAGGCCCGCGCCGTCCACATTGGTATTCTTCAGTGGAATAAAGCTTTCGAACCGATAATGCGAGGGGAAGGTTGCCCTTAAAATGTCGATATACTCCGTCACAACCGCCGTAAACTGTTTGCTCTCGGCACGTACAGAAAGGGGCTTTCTACAATGTTCGGCATCCACCCATGTCTGAATATTGTGCCCTGCTTCAACAGCATTCGTCATAATTCCGTGTGCCGCAGGATTGTTTAATACAGTTCTTCCGGTTTAAACAGCAAACCGATTTCCTTTTGCGCAGCCTGCGCCGAGTCGGAGCGGTGGACGACGTTATGGGGCTTATCAACTCCGAAATCTTTTCGTATTGTCCCGGGGTCGGCTTCTGCCGGGTCCGTAGGCCCGCAGATGTCAAACACCTTTTGTATGGCGCCGTCTCCCTCTAATATAAACGCAACTACAGGGGTGGACATCATCTGCTGGGAAAGTGACGGGAAAAACGGTTTATCTTGTGGTGCGCATACCAGACATCAAGAATCTCCTGGGTTAACCGCACCATTTTAAGTGCGGACTATGTTCAACCCTGCCGTTTCAAACCGTTCAATAACTTTGCCGATAATATGTTTACTTACGCCGTCGGGTTTAATAAGAACAACGGTCCGCTCTGTCATAGTGTTATCTTATTATATCTTTAATAATGTCACAAGCTTTTCGTCCTTGGGTTTATTCCAGACGACAGCTAAATTGAGAGTTTGTTGCCGGATATATCTCGGTAAAAGTATATCAATGTCCTGTTTAGTAATAGCCTCAATTTTAGCAAGATATTCATCAAGAGTGATAATCTTCTGTCCGTACAGCTCCTGCCGGCCGTAATATTCATTTAAAAATTCCGGATCCTCGCTTCTGAAAGCCAGCATGGTCTTAAGGCGTTTCTTGGCAATACCAACCTCTGCCGTTGTTACGCCGCGGGCAACAACTTTTGACAGTTCGTGAATAATCGCTCTCACCGCTTCTTCCACTTTTACCGTCGCCACCCCGGCGTAAATTGACCAGTACCCGACATCTTTCCAGCTGTCCGCTGACGAGCGGATGTGGTAGCAGAGTCCCCGCTTTTCGCGGATTTCGCGAAACAGACGGGATGTAAATGATACGCCCATGATAAGATTAAACACGTTCCAGGCAAAGCGGTCTTCCGAATCGCGGTTAAACGCACGCACGCCCAGCGTAATATGTGCCTGTTGTGCGTCCGGTTTGGTGACCACATCTATTTTAGGGCCGGATTGACGATCCGTAACAATTTCTATGTCCTCTCTTGACTGCCCTTTTAACCTTCCAAACCATTCTTCAGTCTTTTGTTTCATATGTGATGCCTCATGCTTGAGATTTCCGGCAAGTACCACGACGACCCGGTCCGGCGTATACCATTGGCCATGATATTTTTTAAGTTCAGTAGCTGCTACCGAGTGCAGCGATGCATCGGTACCGATAATTTTCATGCCCAACTTCGTCCCGGGATACAGCATCTGGTGGAATACCTCACCCACTTTTGCCGCCGGTTCGTCTTCATACCGTTTCATTTCCTCAATAATGACATCCCGTTCGCGGTTCACATGTTTTTGCTCCAGCCGCGGGAATATGGCAAGCTCTTTATTGATATCAAGGGCCAACTGCCAATCGGAACTCAATACTTTGTTATGGTAGGACGTTATATCGATGTCCGTATACGCATTTTGCAAACCTCCGGCGCGTTCGATCGTATTCACGTCCTCAGTTGTCGGGTACTTTTTCGTCCCTTTAAAAACCATATGTTCAAGGAAATGCGATATGCCGTTTATTTCCGGCATTTCATACCGGGAACCCACCCCTACCATTACGGATGTAGCAACGGAATTAACGCCTTCCATAGAAATCATCAGGAGACGCACACCATTTGGAAGGGTAATCTTTTCAAAAGGAACATTCTGTTTCATGTAAGATAATATCTTACCATACATCTGCCCACTTGACACATATACGATGACGCCTGACACTAAAAGCATGACCCCGGACGATATCCGCCAGCAAATAGAACAGCAAATCGTGAACCTTCTCAAAAGGAAGCTCGCAGACGGCAGTATGACCGAAGAGCGTGCACAGCAGGCGTCGCAGATCGTCCTCTCGACTCTCACCCCGGGCATGAGTTATGAGGAGTTGTACCAGGCTGTCGGGGAACTTGATGATGTGGTTGCCGAACTGGCGCCGGTTGTTCTGCCTCTCATGCAACAATATGAACGCGAAATTGTCAAACCTATTCAAAAAAACGTTACGGAACTTATTCTGCAGGGTCAATACGATGCCGCGACGGCACTCGCGAAAAAGGCAATCAGCCAAGACGTCAAAATACAACATACCGGATCCGGACAACCGTAAATTCCTTCTGTTAAACATATCATAATCCTAACATCTGATCATAATTTATCACTTTGTTATAGTTTTATATATATTCGTGGGACTTGACACTCCCTGTATATTCCCTGAGAGTGGATATAGGATTATATTCCTATGATTGATAGCCCAGCTCTCAATAAATTTCTGGACGACCTCATTTCCCAAAAACACGGGACAGATATTTCCCCCACCGGCCGCGACCAAATTAAAACAGAACTCTCACCCCGCCTCGAAAAATGGCTGATTCTCAAGGCCATGGAAATACTTGAGAATAAATCCCCTGTCACGCTCCAACAATTCGAGGATCTCGCCCGGGGCGATACCCAACCCTCCGTAATCTTGAAATTTATTGAGGAAAATATTCCGGATCCGACGGCATTTTTTACTCGGACACTCGTCGATTTTTGGACGTTATATCTGGGAGAAACCGTAGCAACACGATAACATATGGCAGAAACAGGACTACCAACACGCCCTACGGCTGGAGAAGCGTTTAAAGGGCTTGGCCGGCTCATCCATATTGCGGGATCCGGTGCCGAAGGAACAAAAATATATGTCAAACATCCGGATAAATTCACGATGGATACTCAGCCGATTAAAGAGTTTCAAATTTACGGCAACCGCTCCATTAAAGACACCGGCATAGAAAGCGGCAGACTGCATTCATTGCTGTTTAAAAAAAATGACCGGTATTATCAGACGACACTCACGCAGACACCGGATGACGGAGGCGAATTTGTCTGGAAGACCGTCGGAGCAGTAAGTTTTATTGACAACAACGGTGATAAAATAACCATCCCGAGAAATGAACTGACGCTCCGCAAACCTAAACCTAGCGGAGAAGGCCAACCTCAAATATTCAGCCCGAGCCGCGATGCAGCGCTTCATGAAGACTTTGGCGAAGAAATTGACACCCCCGTTCTTCCGTTACCTACCGCACCGGAACCAGGACCGATGCCTGAAGGTACGCCGGTACCCACCGAAGAGCCAATATCAACTCCGGAACCTACTACACGAGAACCAATAGTCCCTCCTACGCCACTGCGTACCCTGGAGGATCGTGCAACTGAAATGCCCATATCTCTAAGCCTCATTGGTTTGGACGCGGAACAGATAATCCTATCCCAGGCGGGAAAAGATATGGAAAAAATTGCAGCCGAAGGCGGTAATTGGTTCCAACGCCTTACCCGCGGTATCTGGAAAGGAAACGTTGCCCACGAATTATTAGAGGAACACGCCTATCAATTCCGGCATAAATTAACGGACGCCGCGCATATGATTATGTCCGACGAGACCATAACTGCAATTGAATCCCGGGCGGATTCCGCGTATACCGAAGCACTGAACAAAAAAAATAAATTCGGCCAGTCGTGGATAAAATTTAAAGATGCCGTAGCCCGGAACGTCGGAGGCTATACGTCAAAAGAAAATCTCGCAATAGCCCAGGTCGGTGAGATGTACGCCGCCGGAGAATTAGCAGGTATCCAGCAATACGAGGATGGACTAGCTGCTGTCCGGAAACGTTTTGAACAGGATTTTCTGGATGCCGACGGCGTCATCCGCGAAAATTTGGGTGAATATCGGGAAATCCTCACGTCCGGCGACCCCAAGCATCAGGAAATGATGACCGGTATCAAAGATCTTATCCATAAATATGCCGGCGGAGAAATCGCGACTAAAGCGGAGTTGGACAGCGCCCTTACGGAATTTGCTAAAACCTACACGATCGGAGCTGACCCTAAAACCGGCAGGGCGGCGCAACTGTATGCGTCATCTCTCTATCGTGTAGCTGAAAATATCAAACAACGCGTATCAAGCGGTGAAGCAATGTCGGCAATCGATACGCAGTTGGACGCGATGGAAATCCGTATCGGCCGGGCACAAGTCGGGGAAGCAACGCAGGTTGAACGGACTACCACCCAAAAAACCGTAGACTGGCTCATGCAGAAAAATATCGTCGGCACGGTAATAAACAACGAGGCGACACTCGGTACGGCTGTTGCGGCGGCCATCTCCTTAAGTATTCTCCCGCGTGTAACTGTCAGTAAATTTGCACGATTGGCAGGCGGAGCGGTAGGAGGAGGTGCGGTTGCAGGAGCCATCGCCGGCGTAAAAGAAAATACACGCATGAGACGCGAATGGTTCCAGTTTATGCGGCAGCGCGAAACAGGCGCAGGACTTCCCCAACCCGGAGATAAACTGCGTACGTGGATGGCCGAACGCGAAATTCCGCAGGTTTCGGTCACGGAGCTGACCTCCAGGATTACGGCTACGGCATATGAAAACGGTACGCTCAAACCGGATCTGTCGGGTGAGGACCTCACAAAAACCCTTGCGTATCTGGCCGATGCGAAAGCCAGGAGATCGCTTTCTGCCCGCGGCGGAGAAAATGTAAGCCTGATACGGTGGGGGCCTGCTGTTGATGTCGAACGGACAAATTTGGATCTTTCGATAGATAAATTGGAAAGAGACCTTCTGACTAAATTCGGTCCTACTACCCAACCGGAATTACAAAACAAAAATATAACAAACTATACCAAACTACTTACTGATGTCCAAACAAAAGTGCTCTCCCAGGGCCGTGATGCAGTATCGCTGTCTGACCCTTTAAAAACAGCTCTTAATGCCGTCTCTGACCATGACCCTGCTGTTACGAAATACCGGAGAAGGCTGCTGATTTACGGTCAGGCTCAGGCAAAAGGCGAAGTACAGGGATTGAATGACGCACTCGCGGAAATCAAAACACAAATCAGGCTGGAGGCGGTCCGGCGGGGCGTAAATACGGCAGTCATAGGCGCCAGTATAGGCACTGCGCTTTCCGAAGGCGGATATCTGATTGCCCACCATGATGAGGTCATGACGAATATTCAGCACATGCTGCATATCGGGCCGCAGGTAACGTCTGAAATTCCGGTCGTCGGCCATCTAACCGATATCCCGGCAATCCCCCATTTCACCGATTCGCAGGGGATCGATCATGTGCTCAATGCATCCATACCCGAACACACAAGCTTACTGGCCGACCCCGGAGCACATACATTTACTCTTATGGATGCCAATAACCATGCACTTGTTCATGGAATCGCAATCGATACCCACGGACAGATCGCCAATACGGATGCTCTCAATAGCAGCCGCGACGCTCTCGAACACGGTCTGCATTTCGGAAACAATTCATACGAGGTAACCACACCCGGCACGGTACAACATATCCAGGAAATACACGAAGTACCTGCCACAGCAGCAGCACCCCCCGTAGAACATATTTCCGCTCCCTCCTCTACTCTTGATCTCCATGCGTCCGACTGGGACGACCGCGGCTTCTGGGGATGGGCGGAAAAAAGGTTGGGCGGCGAAACGTTTAAGAATCACGAGGCTGCCATCAATTCGGTGAAAAACGCACTTCGTAGTTATGAGAAGAACTTTGCAACGGACGGAACGAACCACGTTACCAATGTCGATGTGCATCCGCCGTCAGGAATTACTCAAACCATCCCGTATCATGCCACTCCCGGGACACCCATGGGCGGTACGGAAATGTATTACAATGCATTACCGCAGTCGGCTATTATCCATGATGTTCCCGCGTCTCTTTTTTCCGACCAGGGTATGACAAGCCTTGCTCACATCACCGATGAGGCAGCAACATCGTATACTGACGGACTGGCACATGGATTGGCACGCGATCAGATTATCGCCAGCATGGACCGTTTGCATCAAATTGCCCTCAAAGCATATTTCGGGCGGGAACAGGACATGTTTACGAAAGATGATCTCCAGTATCTCATGGATCATCTAGGCGGCGCCCCCCCAATCCCGGTACCACCGCCTGAAACCATACCGACGTTTGTAACCACAATAAAAACCGTAACTACCATGCCTACCACGACGACATTGTATCAGGGGATTATCAATCAAACCGCAACCCAGGTAACAACTGCCGTTCCTGAGGCAGTACCTCTGGTGACCGAGCTGCCTGCCGTTGTTCCCCTGCCGCGTGAAGGCATGAAGCCGGGAAAACAGTCAAATATGTTGATCCCCAAAATTCCTGAAACGCCTCCAAGAGAGGTGTACGCAAACGGAGTATCGCTTCCGGAATTACAAAAATGGCTCAAAGAAAATCCAAACAGATTACAGACATACAGAAAGATAGTACTTGAGGATGGATCATTTAGGTGGGTTGATAAAGAGGGTAAACCCATTATGAGGGATATTAAACGAGAACACGCCGTTTTATCAATGTACTTCGAGGGGATAAAAAACAGCGATCCGAAGTATTTTGAATACCTTACCCATTTATCTCAGGAGCCAACCATGCCGGCTATGCAGGATGAATGCCGAGTATCGGTAAATATTCCTGCATGGATGGAAGGGAAGATTGTTCATCATACACTTACAGAATATACAGGACAGACTGATCAATCGGGAAGTCCTCTCAATCCAAACGCGTATGAAATCAATATCATTATAAACAGAAAAACCGGATCACCTTCCGACAATACAGTTCAGGAAATTCAACGATTTATTGATGAACGTAAGTCGCAGGGTAAAAATTTTAAAATTAATTATGTAGATGTCGAATTCGACCCGCCAAAGAATAACGTAGGTCATGCAAGAAAAGTTATTACAGATTTGGCACTCCTACGGTCGCTTCAACGAACAGGCGCTACACAACAGTTATATATCGAAACCGAAGACGCCGACCTAATACGCGTGGACCCACATACTGTAACAAATTTAATTACAAAGCTCGACACTAATCCGCACCTTGATGCCGTTTCGGGAATACAAGACCGCTACCCAGAAATACTTATGCAAAATGACTACCTGTTCTTAGATAGAAGACTCTGGGATTTTACAGGCACGATGCTTCAGAGACGCAATAAATATCGTCCTGAAAATAATCCTAATTGGCATAATTGGTGGCACCGTACAATTACGGGGGGCTGGAATACTGGGTACACCGCTGAAGCATACGCGTTAATCGGAGGCCATGATTCCGGACTCACCATGGGTGAGGATACAATTATCGGCGAAAAAATTTCGATGATTCGCGGAGACGGAAAAAACCCTAATCTTGATGTGGTAGGAACAGTTTCCACTCGAAGTGATTCATCACCTAGACGATTTATCAATGAAGTTATTACTGGTAAAGGCGCGTATACTGAATCGTTTACCGATGAAGAATTAAATATACGACTCAAAACTGCGCCTCTTGAAGAATTATTAACGATGATTTCCCCTGTTGCGCGCATCTCTCCGGACAACGAAGAATCATTTAGAAATATGATCTCGTGGCGGTTAGACCAACTAAAAAACTTGTCGGTAAATAATGTCGAAGCTGTAAAAGATTTCCAATTGGCAATGACTTTTCTGGGATTTAAAAATGGCGATTTTGACATTACTCCGGACGGACACGTTCATATTACAAATTTGGACAATATTAAACTCGCTCTCGAAGATTACCGTCACCGTCATCAAGCACCGAGAGAACCAGGAAAACGAACCTCCTATGGTTCGGTTCCTGTCATTCCGACTCCAGCCCCCGATGCTCCTGTTTTGACACCCACGCCAGAACCGGCTACAACTCCTGAACCTCCAAGCACCTAAGATTTCGGTCGAAGTGGTATAATATAGGCTATGAAGTATTTCCGTAAACACCCGGACCTACTCATCATTGCCAACTATCCCGAAGGGGTGCACCGCGTCCGCCATGCGAGAAGCACAACCCCGCCGCAAATTGCAAAAATCCTAGTCCATACGATTGCGAGGCAGCTTGGCAAAACGAAAAAAATTCTCCTGTTGACGGATGATACGGATGAAAAACCGCGTACGGGATTGATTACCCGTTCTGCATGGGCTGTCGGGAAGCCCCAATCCCTTACCCGGCTCATCAGCCGCCTTATTTATAACCATGAAACCCATGCCGTCTGCGTTTTATTTCACCCCGACCTTTTCGGCCGGTTCTGGACGGACGCCTTTACCATACTGCTTATCGCGTCACTACGGATAACCCGCAAACGTACGATTATTGTATTCTTGACAACTCCCAAACTCTCTGTTCAACCGACAGTACTGCAAACAATCCGATATTTTATCCGGTTTGGTATACTCGCACTTCTTGCTGTTTTGGCCACGCAGGCAGTTGTGGGAGAAAAGTCCTTTGCGGGTAAACTTATAAAAAATACAGGGAAAAAGACTATCCTGACAATCCCCATGACATTCCGGTCAATGAAAGAACGGAAAATCACAGGAAAAATACTGGGTGAAGAACTTTTCCCTTCGCCGACACACAATCTCGGCCTCACCCATTATCTGCATTCGAACGGCTGACCCTCTTCCCGTATCAGCAGGCATGTCTTATACTACAGTCATGATCCTACTCTTGCTTCTCGTTGCGGAGCTTTTTGTCCTCTTTTTACTTTCCCAGCGGCTAACGCAATCCGTATTTAACCTCTCGCTCCTGGTTTTCCGCGCGCGGTCGGTTGCCATAACCATTATTACGGTCCTCAATTTCCCCGGTACGGTTATTCATGAACTTTCTCACCTGTTTACCGCGGAAATTCTGGGGGTTCGGACGGGAAAATTGACATTGGTACCGGAGAATATCCAAAGTGATGAAGTTAAAGCCGGTAGTGTGATGATCGCACAATCCGACCCGTTCCGGCGGTACTTTATTGGCCTGGCGCCGATGGTGACGGGGCTTGTTGCCATCAGCATCCTGTCATATTTTCTTTTACAACAAATGACTTCGGTAACTCCGTTGACGATTCTGTATCTCTATCTCCTGCTTGCCGTATCAAACGCCATGTTTTCCTCGGCCGAGGACCTCAAAGGCTTCATTCCGTTTATCGTGACTCTCGGCATTATGGCTGCAGCTGCGTATTTTGCAGGATTCCGGATAGGAATTACGGGAACGGCTCAGACGGTTAGCACTCAAATACTTGATTCACTGACAAAAAGTCTCGGAATCGTATTGGTTCTTAATATAACCGGCATTATCCTTATCAAAGGACTCATGGTGCTCACGGAAAAAATCACGCACAGAAAACTCATCCGGCGTTAAAGATTCCGTATTCTTGCAATAGTAAAAATCATATGATACAGTCCGAACTATTCCCCTGCCTTCGAAAGGAATTCTATGAAAATGTTGGAACAAGACGGTGAAAAGGCGCGGGGTATTATCAAAGAAGCGAAAAAAATAGCTACACGGGAAGAACAACTTGCACAATATATCGGCGATATCGACCATATGTATGCTATTACTTACGCCAACTACCCAATCAATATAATTACGGAACGGGGTATTCAATTCAAATATAAATCAATTGCCACCAGATCTTTACCGATTCCCTTAGTCGATCTTGTCGTCTCGTTTGGAAAACCGAACGAAGACCAGGATCTTACAAAAGAGGATATCTGTGCCTGGATCAGGGCGGAATTCTATGACGAAGAGCATACTGAAGGTGATAAACCAATAATTAGCAAAACATTTTTACTTGGAAAACATCAGGTTGGGGTAGAACTAGACGGATCGTTAAGCTTTCTTCCGGTTGCAAATGTTCACGTTGAAGACAATTTGGAATATATACGCGAAGCTATCAGTGCGATAAAACCTGAATAAGCGTTTTATTCCCTTTTCAACACCTCGAAAAATGCCTCCTGGGGGATTTCGACACGGCCGATCATTTTCATCCGGGCTTTCCCTTTTTTCTGCTTTTTTAATAATTTATCTTTCCGTGTGCGGTCGCCTCCGTAGAGCTTCTGGATGACGTCTTTCCGGAATGCCTTCACATCCGAGCGTGCAACCACTTTCCCGCCGATTGCCGCCTGTATAGGCACCTCAAACTGGGCCCGCGGAATGACGGCGGCCAAACGGTCGGTAATCTCAATACTCCGCGAATGCGCCTGTTCCCGGACCACTAAAAATGACAGCGCGTCGACTTTTTCTTTGTTGACTAAAATGTCTATTTTCGCAACATCTACGGGGCTGTATTCATAAAATTCGTAATCAAGGCTTGCATATCCTTCGGTGACACTCTTAAGACGGTCAAAAAAATCGATAATCATCTCGGAAAGCGGAACGTGATAGGTAAACTCCGCCTGGTCGGCCTGATATTTGAGATCTATAAACGTTCCCCGCTTTTCCTGTGCCAGCTGCATAATAGGGCCGACATACCGCTTGGGCGTATAAATAGTCACGCGCATGACCGGTTCCAGTGTCCCGTCAATAAATGTCGGATCGGGATATTCATTGGCCGACTGGATATGCATAAATCCATCCGGCTCTATTTTTAATTTGTCACTTTTCACCCGTAATTTATATTCAACCGACGGGGCGGTCGCAATCATATTGAGATCAAATTCGCGGGATAACCGTTCCTGTACGATTTCCGCGTGAAGGAGTCCCAAAAATCCGCAGTGGAACCCGTTGCCCAGGGCCAGGGAGGAAATCGGCCGGAAGGTGAACGCGCTGTCGGAAAGGCGCAATTTTTCCATCGTTTCCCTGGCATAGGAAAACTCTTCGCTGTTAATCGGAAACAAACTTAAAAACACCATGGGCTTGGGTTCTTTATACCCGGGAAGTGACTGGGCGGAAATGCCGTCGAGCGTTATCGTGTCCCCGACTTTAGCAAACCGTACGTCTTTCAAACCCGTTGCGATATACCCCACTTCTCCCGCACTTAATGTGCTCCCAGAGCCGATTGTATGCATCTGAGGAACAAAATACCCCAGTTCTATAGGCGTTACTGACGCGCCGGATGCCATAAACCGGAGCCGTGTCGACGAGGTAAACGGAATATGCCCGTCAACGATTCTCACAAACACGACAACGCCTTTATGTGCATCATACTGTGACGAGAATATGAGAGCCCGCGGAGATTTTTCCGGGTCCCCTTTTGGCGCCGGTATTTTTTTAACAATTGCGTCCAAAACTGCTGCAACATTCTCTCCGGTTTTTGCAGAAATTTCAAGGATATCTTCATCGGTAAATCCCAATTCGATAAGTTCCCTGCGGGTTTCGGATATACGCGCCGTCGGCATATCAATTTTATTCACAAGCGGAATAACCGTCAGCTTATGATGACGGGCCTGATGTAAGTTTGCCAGCGTCTGGGCCTGCACGCCCTGGGTCGCATCAACAACCAACAGTGCCCCTTCGCAGGCGGCCAGAGACCGCGACACTTCGTAGCCGAAATCAACATGACCCGGAGTATCAATAAGATTGAAAATATACCCGTTATAATGCATCCGGACTGGTGCAAGTTTAATTGTGATCCCGCGTTCCCGCTCAATGGGATTGCTATCGAGAATTTGTGCCTGCATATCGCGGTGCGCTATAGTCCCCGTCATCTCCAATAAACGATCGGCCAGCGTCGATTTCCCGTGGTCGATATGGGCGATAATGGCGAAATTCCTGATATGATCCTGATTCATGCAAGCTATTGTACCATGAAAACATTTGACAAAAGATGGCATTACTGCGTATTATTCCCTGATATGCCGGCATATTCAATCGAACAATCATACGGGAGAAGCAGATTTGAGAAACGGTTGAACAAGCGTGTTATGGGCCCTCGGGCGCACCACGAACTTCATTCATCCTATGAGATAGAAGAAAACAGCGTTGAATGGTTATGTCTTCGCGGATATGACGACTTACAATATATACTGCATGTTCACCGGGTGGGAATAACCCTGCCGGAGGCACAAAAACTCGTCGACGAACACAAACCGGGGTATAAAGTTCTGGGATTTGAACTCTGTGATCCTCCGGACGATGATAATAAAAAAGTCGGTTCCTTCATTATTCTTCAACCACACGGTCCCGGAAATCAGGATATTAAAAATTCCTGGTGAGATTCGTGATCCGATGCTACCTTATTCTCCGCGGATAAGCTGCTGCAGCACTTGGATATTTTGCTGCAGGTTGGCATCGGCGGGATTAATTGCCAATGCCTTTTCGATGTACCCCAGCGCCTTCTGATACTCTTTTTTCTGTGATGCGATTAAAGCCAAATCTTGATACGACTGCCACAAATCGGGTTTTATCGATAGTGCCTTGTCAAAATATGGTACAGCCTCGTCATATTTATTCATGGAAAAATATGTTTCACCGAGATTATGATACGCTTCGGAAAAATTCGGATTAATCTGTGTGGCTATGGTAAAAGCCTGGAGTGCCTGATCAT
>CAWEKC010000002.1:0-56822 GCA_963809665.1 Candidatus Gottesmanbacteria bacterium | reverse complement strand
TTTTCCGCCGGGGACGGACCGTTTTATTTTGCTGAAACAATCAGAAAATTGGGATGGCTTCCTGTTATATGGCGTGCGGATGAAGGGTTCGGTGCGAACCATGGATTCCGGCTTTGGTACGATTACACGCTTCAGCTGGTCATAAAAATTCTTTCATCCGTGGGTTTTAATTGGTGGTGGATGGACAAACTTTTGTGGATGGGTGCTGTTGTACTTGCCCTATACGCCTCATACACGTTCGGGAAATTCTTTTTCAAAAAGCCCTATATTTATCTCGTTCCGATAGTGTACGTTACCAATACCTATTTTTTATTGCTGTTTTCCGGCGGACAACTCGGCGTCGCGTGGGCATATGCATACATGCCGCTCGTACTTATTGCTTTTATGAGATCGCTTGATGGGCTGCGCGGATTTTCCTATACAGATTCGATACGACGCGGGTTCGCTCTTGCACTTCTGACTGCCTTTGACCTCCGGTTTACGTATTTGCTAATAGGCGTGGTCGCATTGTACCACCTGATATTCAGGTTAAAGCACGGGATAAAAGATTTATTGGATATCTATCCTTGACATCAGCGTGCCTCTGATAATAGCCGCCGGAATCCACGCATTCTGGATTTTACCCGGTATGTTGGCAGGCGGGAGGAATGGTCGGGTTGGATAATGACCTTACCAATCCGGGAATGCTCCATTTTTTAAGTTTTGCCGACTTTTCGCATACACTGGCGTTCCTGCATCCGAATTGGCCGGAAAACCTGTTCGGTAAAGTTTACTTTTTACAACCGGAATTTCTATTGCTACCGGTCATCGCGTTTTCAGCATTGTTTTTCGTCAAACCGAATATATGAAAGCAAAAAACCGGTAGCTTTTTTTGCCCTGCTGGCCCTCATTGGAGCATTTCTGTCTAAAGGCGTACAGGAACCGTTCGGTTCAGTCTATCAATGGATGTTTACCCATGTACCGGGATTTGTCATGTTCCGTGACCCGACGAAATTTTATGTATGTATTGCCATCGGGTACTCCGTACTTATTCCGTTTGTCCTGCAGCGTATAAATAAAAAGATCCTGCCCGTCTTATTTGTTATTTTCTGGATTTTCACCATCCGAGCGGTATTTTTGGGCGGGGTGAGGGGAAACTTCCGACCGCTGCAACTTCCGCAGGAGTATGTGCAACTTAAAAATCTATTGACGGCAGATCCGGTTCCTTCCCGAACACTGTGGATTCCTCAGCAGGAAAAATTTGCATTCGAGTCGGACGTTCACCCGCTGTTGTATGCAGACCAACTATTTCCGGCAGCGTCGATGTCGGCTATCATGAAACTTGCAGGAACGCAGGATTTTATGTCTATACTTGAAGGTGCGGGTGTGCGGTATGTCGTAGTGCCGCAGGATGTAGAGCGGCGGTTATTTCTAACCGACTACCGTTTTGATGCAGGAGAGCGCCGTGCACTTATTGAATCGCTTCAGCATACCCGGCTCGTTCAGGATTCTGCTTTTCATTCAATCGCAGTGTTTGAAAATTCACAATTTACTTTTATATCGGAGCGCCCGGCATCGCTGGTACGGCAGCAGCTATTTACGGATATCGGCCTTATCATTAGTGTACTATTTATAGTAACAAGCGCGGGGATATTGGTAATTCTAAGAACGAAATAATTATGCAGGTTGCATTTTTAGGTATTCTTGTACTTTATCTTATATCCCTCTATGCCCTGGGATCGAGAGCGATAAAAATATGGTTGCCGGGTTTTCCGGTTCTTCTGAACGTTGTTGGGGCTTTTCTCGTCGGTACAGGGATCGGGGTACCTGTTACGTATGGAATAACCTGCTTAGTAGCCAAAACCGCCTACCCGATTTTCTTAGGGACCGTATTAAGTACCGTACTTATTGCGCTGCTATTATTTTTTTGGAAAAACAAAATTCCTAACACTCATAAACAACGATTATCTTGTAGCGATATTGCGCTTGTCGTTCTGTCGCTCGCATTTAGTTCGTGGATGATGATTAAAACATTTCATGGGGACTCAAGCGGACAATTGTATGTCGGGAGTAACAATATATTTGATTCCGGGCATGCCCTCGGGATCATCCGCTCCTTTTCGTGGGGATCAAATATTCCGCTTACATCGCCATTTGAGTCAGGATCTCCCTTTTTTTACAACTTCTTCTTTTTATTTTTTGTCGCAATTTGGGAATACTTCGGAGTACCTATTGTATGGGCGGTAAATATTCCGAGTGTCTTATCCTTTGCCGCACTTCTGATTGTCGTATATTTTCTACCGCAGATTGCAGCAAAGCAAGAACCTTTTGTCGGATGGATTGCGGTTCTTCTCACTGTTACTAACAGCTCGCTGACGTTTTTGCAGGTACTTATGCAAAAAGGACTATCTTGGAAATTGGTAAATACCATTTGGAATTTACCCGGGTATCCATTTGCCGGGCCCTTCGACGGATCAACTATTTCGCTATTCATAACACTCAATAATTATGTGAACCAGCGGCACCTTGCATTTTCCATTGCTCTGGGGCTCTTTCTTTGTCTTTTGACACTGAGAGCCTTAGGTGAAAAGACTATTCGATACCAAGTAAGCATATTGATCGGCGCCGTTACGGGATTTTTGTTTCTCTGGAATATTGCAATATGCCCCCTTGTCTTTCTTACTATTTCCATATTGCTGCTTTCACACAAAAAATGGAGTGCGTTTGCTATATTTGCCATTACGGCAGCAGGTGCCGGATTTATAATTAATTTGCCGAATATTATGCATGCATTAACTGAAGTGTCCTATTTAGGTGTAAAAGCTGTTATAAATAACAAAACCCCTTCCATGCAGACGCCTACATGGACCATAATCGATTATCTTTGGCAGAATCTCGGAATCGTTCCGATAATAGCAGGGCTTGGATATATGGTGCTTCCTAAAAAATCACGGGTTTTATTCTTCCCGATCTTTACGCTTTTTATATTGGAGTGCATATTTGCAGGATTCGGAAAACGGGGATTCGATCAGAAGTTTTATTCATTCCTCATTATCGGTATTAATATCCTTGCTGCAATAGGTGTCGTGTGGATATGGCGAATGCGTTCACGGGTATTGAAATTGACGGCAATTTTAATTTTTGGGGTACTCACCGTATCCGGTGTTATTGACCTGATGCCTATTAAAAATGAATTTGCGTTTCCTATCGTCAATAAACAGATCTTACCAATAATTTCATGGATTCATACTCATACGATCAAGGATGATGTATTTGTATCGTATGCGGACATCATTGATCCGGTCGTACTCGCGGGACGGAAGAATTATTTCGGATTTTTTGGTAATATAGGATGGAAGATCCGGACGGATTCGGTTGAACGTATTTACTCAGGAGACATAGCTCTGGCTAAACGTGAGGGTATTGGTTATATACTTGTTCCCAGATTTACTAAGACAGATTTTCCATATCACGTGGACGTAGCGAAGCTGTTGTCAGTTTCTTCTGTGGTATACGAAGACACAGATTTTTTGGTATTTAGAGTCCAGTAATATGAAAAAAATACTTCAGCGCATTGCTCTGTACGCACGCGGACTATTCTATTTTCTTTTCTACTACATCCCGTATAAGGTAATCATGCGTCCCCGTACGAGGGACACTCATTTAATAAAGACCATTACTGTTGATGACATATCGTATAAGCTCCGTATAAATGCCAGGTTGGGCGGAATTTCACAGGATCTTTATATAAACAGCCTACGGGAATATCCGAACGCTTTGTATTTTAAAAATTATATCGGGACTCATGCACATTCGATAGCAACGTATATCGGTATAGGTGCAAATATTGGTTATTACGCCCTGCTAACCCGCGACACGGTACGGAAAGCTGGCGGCCGCGGGAATATTTATGCTCTGGAACCGGTAAAGAGTACATTTGAAGAATTGCGGTTCAACATTAAACTAAATAAAGTCAGAGACATACTGGCGCTAAACATCGGTGCCGGTAATCGTGACGGTACAGCAGAAATGATCATCATGCCGGAGCACAACCTGTCAAAAATCAAGGATGATACATCTACCGTAAACGACACTACACAACAAACGGAAATCGTTTCGTTGTATACCCTTCATACTCTATTTTCTACGTATAATATTCCAAAACGTGATGTCATATTGCGATGTGATATCGAAGGGTATGAATATAATCTGATCATCGGAAATATGCAGTTTTTGAAGCAACTACGGAATGCGCATATCATAATGGAATTCCATGCATTTTTCCTCCATGCAAAAAAGTCCATCGAGGTTCTTCGCTCTCTTCAGGCAGCCGGATATAAACTTCAGCAGGTGATAAGTTGTGAACCGGCATATTTTCTCCGTATGCCGTGGCCAATCCGGAAATTACTGACTGCGCTGTTTCTTTTTCAGCACAACGGGGAGGCTTTAGGAAAAATTGAGAGGTATCGGTCAATTGATGATCTGGTCGCGGATTTGCAGGATGAACAAAACGCTTTGTATGTCTATCCGCATTTGCATTTTTATTTCTCAAAACCGTGAGCATGAATACACCAGGGGTCGCAGTGATTATTCCGGCCTTCAACGAACGGCAAAGTTTACGGATTTTGTTAAAAGAGATACGCCGATATCTGCCTAACGCTTTTGTGGTAGTGGTAGACGATTCTTCTCCAGACGAAGCAACGCAATTGTCGGCTATGCTGCGCCGGGATTTTCCGAAAACTGTCCTTATATCACGCGGGAAAAAATTGGGCAGGGGGAGCGCGGTACGAGCGGGATTAGCGGAAACGCTCACGCATAAGGAGATTCAGTATTGTTTCGAAATGGATGCGGATCTGGCGCATTCACCGGCAGAGTTCGGCCGATTTCTGGCGGTGTCTAACAGGGCAGATCTGGTAATCGGATCGCGCTACCTGAAACAGAGTCGTATCGTAAAATGGCCGGGCCGCCGGTTGATTCAGAGCAGGATAATTAATTCATTTTTAAATGTATGGCTCGGATTACAAATTACGGATTACACAAACGGCTTTCGTCTCTATTCACGGAAAGCAGCTGAATTTCTGACTGCGTGCGCACCTTCGGGAAACCGGATTTATCGCACTGTCGGAAATTGCATATAGACTGAAGCGAAACGGATTTCTTATCACGGAAGTTCCCATCACTTTCCGGGATAGAAAATACGGTGCCTCTAATGCAAATCTGAAAGAACTCGTACGGTCGCTTGCGGGAGCAATCCGTATTCGTATGCTACAATAAACATATGACAGACGGGAAGACAAGCGTAGTCGCAGGAGGAGCCGGATTTATAGGATCACACCTGTGCGAGGCACTATTAGGGTTAGGGCACAAAGTCATATGTATAGATAATCTTGTCACGGGATCGGAAACGAACATTGCTCAAGCCGGACAAAATCCGAATTTTTCGTTTTTACGGCACGACATTATTGAATCAGTTCCCGATATTTCCGTCCATGTAGATTATGTTTTTAACCTGGCATCTCCTGCTTCTCCGATGGATTTTAAAACCCTTGCCGAAGAAATAGCACTGGTGAACTCCGGCGGCACGATAAACATGCTGAAACTGGCGAAAACCAATACGGCAAGGTATCTGGAAGCATCAACGTCGGAAGTATACGGAGACCCGGCCGAGCATCCGCAGAAAGAAACATACTGGGGGAACGTGAATCCAAACGGGGTGAGGTCCTGCTACGATGAGTCGAAACGCTTTGCGGAGGCAATCACCATGGTGTATGTACGGAAATACGGTCTGGATGCCCGCATTATCCGGATTTTTAATACATACGGTCCCAGGATGCGGAAAGACGACGGACGGGTTGTTTCAAACTTCATCAATCAGGCGCTTGAAGGGAAACCTCTTACGGTGTTCGGGGAAGGGACCCAAACCAGGTCATTTTGCTATGTTTCCGATCTTGTCTCCGGAATTCTTGCCGTCATGTTCGGGGACAATCTCAAAGGTGAAATATTCAATCTCGGAAATCCCGGGGAATATATGGTCAAAGACCTCGCCCAAAAAATATTAACGCTGACAGGATCCTCTTCTAAAATTACCTTCGAAGCCCTGCCGGAGGATGATCCTACGAGGCGTCAGCCGGATATTACGAAGATAAAAACCCGCTTGCAATGGGAGCCGAAAGTGAACATAGAAGACGGGCTCAAAAAAACCATAGAGTTCTACAAAAAATGAAGGTACAGGATATAGGTTTTTTTCTGGTATTCATTGTCCTACTTATACTCAGAAAACCCCGGATATTTTTAATTGCCGGACTCATAAGCTGGATGCTGGCAATTCCGCTTTTTGCCGGGTGGATATTTTTTACTGCAGAGCGCCTGACGTGGTTCGGCGCGGCATTTGTTTTTACATTTCTTCTATTTTCCTTCTTCGTACCTGATAGGGTACAATAACACTATCCATGAATATTCTTGTTACCGGGGGAGCCGGCTATATCGGAAGCAATATGGTGCGGATGCTTGTTACCCGTGGGTACTCGCCGGTCGTCGTGGATTCCCTCGAATACGGCCACAAAGAGGCGTTACCTGTCGGCGTGCCGCTTATAGTAGGTAACATCAAAGATAAACAAACACTGGATCCGGTATTTTCCAAATATAAGATCGACGCGGTCATCCATTTTGCAGGGTATCTCATGGTGGAAGAATCCGTCCGCGACCCGGTCAAATACATGGAAAATAATGTTATCACGCCTATGAATCTCCTTGCCGTCATGCAGGAGCACGGTGTTGATAAAATTATTTTCTCCTCCAGCGCAGCGGTGTACGGAAATCCGGTGGTTATTCCTATACCGGAAAGCCATGCCAAAAACCCGACGAGTCCGTATGGTCTGTCGAAATGGTGTTTTGAGGAATTATTGCGGGTTACGGATTATCAACACAATATACGAAGCATCAGCCTACGGTATTTTAATGCGTGCGGTGCAGCATTGGATGGTGCAAACGGCGAGGCACATGACCCTGAAACCCATATCATTCCGGTTGCCATCCGGGCGGCAATGGGAGGCCAGAAAGAATTTTTGCTCTACGGCACCGACTATCCGACACGGGATGGCTCGTGTCTGCGTGACTATATCCACATTGAGGACCTGGCAGAAGCACACCTACTGGCGTTGGAAGCGTTAAAAGAGGGGCACAAAACTGACGTATATAATCTTGCAACCGGGCATGGGACAACAAATATGGAAATGGTTGCAGCCGTTAAAAAGGTGACCGGTATAGATTTTGCGGTCCGGAAGTCAGGGCGCCGGGCGGGAGATCCGCATAGTTTAGTCGCCGATGCCACACGGTTTCAAAAATGAGTTCACGTGGCAGCCAAAATACTCCGATATAGAGCTGATTGTTTCATCGGCATGGAAATGGCACAAAAGTCATCCGAACGGGTACAAAACAAAATGAGAATAGGTATTGATATCAGCCAGATAGTGTATGAGGGTACCGGCGTGGGGACATACGTACGTAGCGTGGTTACGTCATTATTGAGGAGTGATACAAAAAACGACTATGTACTGTTCGGGGCTTCTGTCAGGCGGAGAAGTGTATTTCAAACATTTTATTCTACGCTGCCGCATTCACGAGCGGAATTGGTAACCATTCCATTGCCACCGGTCGTACTGGATATTCTCTGGAATCAATTCCACATCATCCCGGTCGAAACATTTACCGGCCCGGTTGACGTATTTTGGTCAAGCGACTGGACACAACCTCCGCTTAAAGCGGCCAGAGGCGTGACGACTATTCACGATCTTTCAACCATGGTATTCCCAAAAGAGATGGACGCACGTATTGTCGCCACACATTCGCGGCGCCTGGGATGGGTAAAAAAAGAATGCAAAGCGATATTCTGCGACAGCGAGTCTACAAAAAATGACATCGCGCAGTTACTGCATATCCCTGACACGAGACTCCATGTCGTTTATCCGGGGATTTCATTATGATGATCGGTATTGACGGGTATGAAGCTAATGTAACCAGGAGGGTCGGAATAGGGCAGTATGCATTCGAAATGCTCCGGCATATCTACCGTATAATCGAAAACAAAAAAAATGTTAACGTCGTAGTTTTTTTACCGACTGCGCCGCTCCCTGATATGCCTGCGGAAACGGATTTTTGGAAATATCGTGTTACGGGGCCCGGTAAACTCTGGACAGTAATCGGATTACCCCTGGCCATGAGAAGAGAGCATCTTGATGTTATGTATTCCCCGACACACTATATACCGCGGTTTAATTCGGTTCCGCGGGTAATGGCGATCATGGATGTGTCATATCTCAAATTTCCGGATCTTTTCAGAACAAAAGATTTATATCAGCTGAGGCACTGGACGGCATATGCCGTAGCCCATACCAGAAAGATTTTTACAATAAGTGAGGCCAGTAAAAATGATATAATCAAAGAGTATCACGTTCCGGCTGATACCGTCGTGGTGACGTATCCCGGATTCACTATGGCCCAAGTGTCGCCAATTCCAGCTAAATACGGCATAAGCCGTAATTTCATCCTATCCGTCGGGACGATTCAGCCCAGGAAAAACTATACAAGATTGATCGAAGCCTTCAGTGTATTTTTGAAGCTAAACCGCCAGAAGTTTTCTGATCTTCAGTTGGTTATAATCGGGAAGAAAGGCTGGCTGTATGAGGATATACTTGCCGCCCCGGAGAAATTCGGAGTCGCGCAGCATGTGAAATTCCTGGATTTTGTACCGGATAGTGAGCTCCCCTCTTTTTATCAGCACGCTGTTTGTTTTGCCCTGCCCAGCCTGTACGAGGGATTCGGGCTGCCGGTTCTGGAGGCAATGGCATACAAATGCCCCGTGGTAGTTTCTGATGTTTCCAGCCTGCCGGAAATAGCAGGGAAAGCGGGGATTTATGTGAATGCGGATAGCGCCAAAAGTATCGCAGGCGGGCTTCTCACTGCAGTGCGGGAGAGAAATTTAATACAGGGAAGAACCCGAGTAAATGAAGGATTAACCCAAATGAAAAAATTTACATGGGACAAAGCCGCAAAGAAGACGCTTGAAGTTCTCGAACAAGTAGGAGGCGCCTCATGAGAACACTCATAGATTTTTGGGTATACTGTTGCACGCTCACCGGGTATATTCCGAGTCATTCCATACGGTTATTTCTTTACCGGACACTCTACCGGATTAAGATCGGGAAGGATTCGTCCGTTCACTGGCGCGCTGAGTTTAACCAGCCGGCAGGAGTGGAAATCGGGCACAATACAATTATCGGTAACGACGCATTCCTCGACGGACGGATGAAAAATTTTATTTCGTACCGAAAAGATCATGGGGCTCCTTTAAAAATCGGTAACAATGTTTCTATCGCAGGGGAAGTCCGGATTTATACTATGGAACACGATATCGACTCTCCTGATTTTGCTGAAGTAGGAGCCGCGGTTGTTATTGATGACTATGTGGTAATAGGTTCGAGAGTAACAATTCTACCCGGGGTCCATATAGGGCGCGGGGCAGTCATTGCGTCAGGGGCGGTAGTTACCGGCGATGTAGAAGAGTTTGAAGTGGTCGCAGGTGTACCTGCCAGACACATCAGGGAACGGGCTAAAAATCTTCACTATACGCTAAAGTTTGCACGGCTCTTCCAGTGATGTATGGATGTATCGATTATTATCCCCAGTTATAATACGAAACACCTATTAGAACGGTGTCTCCGCTCGATTATTGAAACACTGAAGCGTTCGGAATTGACGTACGAAATTATTGTCGTAGATAACGCCTCCCATGACGGTACGGTTGAAATGTTGAATACACAATTTCCTCAGGTAATAAAAATACTCAATAAGGAAAATGCAGGCTATGGTACTGCCAATAACATGGGGCTTCATAAAGCAAAAGGTACGTACGTACTTATGCTTAATTCCGATATAGAAGCCCTTGCCGGGTCTGTTGAACGGCTGTACGCATTCGCCGTGTCTCATCCTAAATCTTTTGTCGGAGGAAAGCTGTACAACGAAGACGGTTCCGCCCAGCCGTCATGCGGGCCTATGTTTACCCTCGGGTATGTATTTCTTATGCTGTTCTGCCGCGGGGACAAGCATTCGATTACCCGGTATTCGCCGAACCATGTGAGGCATGTTGGTTGGGTATCGGGAGCGTGTTTGTTAGGAGAAAAAGAGTCTTTTTACGGGGTTGGGTTATTTGATCAGGAGATATTTATGTATATGGACGAAATAGAATTTTTATACCGGGCCGGTGAGAAAGGCTATACGGTTTACTTTACGCCCCAGGCGCGCTTTATTCATACGGGAGCCGCCTCGAGCGGAAATAAACGTGCACCCGTGAAAAACATCTTTTTGGGACTCATGTATTTTTACCGTAAGCACAGCACGCCCATGGAGCTGTCTGTGTTAAAATTTATGTTGACTGTTAAAGCAGGAATTTCAATCGGAATCGGTAAAATATTCGGAAAACAGGACTTGGTTCATACTTATGAAGAAGCTCTTTCATTGGTTAACGAGTAACATCAGCGGCCTTGCCATTTTATTTTTCCTGGCGTTCATCCCGCTCTATCCGAAGGTCCCGTTAATAAATGTCATCCGGACGTTCGTATATATTCGACTGGAAGATTTTCTTGTTGCCTTCGCAATAGGACTGTATATTCTCAAGCGTTTGCGTGAGCGCCAAATTCCCAGGACGCCGCTCACATGGCCGATCCTTGTGTATTGGGGCGTAGGCATTACGTCAGCCGTATTTTCTATTCTGTTCATCGGTCCGAAGCTGACCGGATATTTCCCTCATCTTGTTATTCTTCATTTTCTGCGCCGTATAGAATACATGATGCTTTTTTTCATGGCGTTTGATGTCGTTGCCAGAAAGAAATCTTTTGTGACTGCGATAGTTTGGACGCTTGCCGGGACGATGATGGCAATTATTTTCTACGGACTCGGGCAGAAGTTTTTCGGATGGCCGGCATTTTTGACGATGAACGAGCAGTTTGCAAAGGGGATACCCCTCAGGCTTCCTCCGACCGCACGTATACCGTCCACATTTGCAGGGCACTATGATTTAGCGGCATTTGTGGTTTTAACCATACCGATATTCGCCGCGTTTGTATTTGCAGCCAAGTATGTCTGGCAGAAAATCATATTTTTCCTTTTGTCCGTCGGATCGCTGGTCATGTTGTTTTTAACGCAATCCAGAACATCGTTTATCGTGTATCTGGTAGGAATAAGCGTAACGCTTCTGTGGTATAAGAAAAAGTGGTTTATTATTCCGGTCATCCTCGCAAGCTTTTTCCTGTTGAATTATTTTAACGACGCTTCAGACCGGTTTTATAAAACATTCAGATACAACGATGTGATCATTGACATATCCACGGGAAAACCGGTGGGGACCTTAGCATCACTCGAAGGGACGACAGCAGTCATTGAAAAGTCCCAATCACCGGCTGTTGAAAATCTACCGACGGGCAGCCAGTATATCGGGCTCCCGCAAGCCAGTGCATCCGGGCAGGTGAAAACAATTTCGTACACCAGCGTAAGTCTATCCGGCGGCGCAGGCGAAATTGCAACCGTGTCCGGAAGCTTTCTTATCCAAAAGGCACTCGTCTACGATATTTCCATCACAACGCGCCTGCAGGGAGAATGGCCGATGGCCCTCGACGCGTTTAAACGGAACATAGTATTGGGCAGCGGCTACTCGACACTGTCAGTCGCGTCCGATGGTGATTATGTCCGGATGTTGGGAGAGACCGGCATATTGGGCACCATAAGCTTTTTAGGAATATTACTTGCTGCATACACGCTGTTTTTCAGAAGAAAAGACAAGCTGAACGGGATAGAAAAGGCTTTTGTCGTCGGCGTATTCGGCGGATTGACCGGTCTCATGTTCAACGGAATTCTTATTGACGTGTTTGAAGCATCGAAGGTGGCATTTATTCTGTGGCTTCTTCTGGGTGCCGCGGTTGCCGTTCTCTCTACGGAGGGGATGACACTTACCGATTATTTTAAGTTACTTGGCAAAGCACTGACCTCGAATGTCGCGTATCTCGGGTACTTATTCGTGACAGCGGTTGTCCTGTTTGGTTCGTCCGTCTCCAACTACTTTGTTGCCGACGACTTTACGTGGCTCAAATGGGCCGCAAGTTCGTCCTTCACCGATGTTGCCAAATATTTTACAAACGCGGCAGGATTTTTCTACCGGCCTATTCCGAAGGTTTTGTATTTTATCCTGTACGCGGTTTTTTGGCTAAAACCTGAGGGATATCATGTCGTCTCTATTCTTTTGTACGGACTGGCGGCGTACCTCGTGTATCTTTTGATGAGAGTAACGGGAGTGAAACGGACTATTGCTCTTATTGCAGCCATAGTATTTACCGTCCTTTCTGTTCACCACGAAAACGTGTTTTGGATTTCCGGGATGAGCAGTGTACTCTCAGCCGTATTTCTGTTTGCAGGAGTCTATATAACTATCGTGCAGCAGCGGTATTCCGGATTGCGGAGGAGCCTACTGTTTACGTCAGCAATGATTCTCATGGGACTGGCAATGCTTTCGTATGACGGGATGATTGTGGCACCCGTCATACTTTGCGCCGCAGCATGGTTTACCGTACGCAAGAAAAATTGGACCGCATTTATTCCGCTTTTGGCAATACCCTTGTACTGGATACTCCGTACTGCAGCCGGAGCCGTGCCGCCATCCGGAGATTACGGGTATAAACTCTCTGCATTACCGTTTAACTTTGGGGGTAACAGCATCGGGTATTTCTTCGGAACGTTTTTCGGCCCGCGGTTTTTCGAATTTTGGGGTACGGCCCGCGGGTACCTTCGTGTGCACCGGGTGACTGCTGGAATTACCGGCTTGGGTATCGCAGTGATTCTTGTTTATATTTTATTCAAAATAAAGAACGTATTGTCCGTATACCGGACTGCGATTCTCTGGCTTATCTGCGGATTCGTGTCACTCGGTGCGTATGTCGGGTTAGGGAATATGAGCGAGCGGTACGCCTTTGCTGCCAGCGGGTTTTTTATCGCCGGGTTCGGTTCGTTTGTATCAACATCGTGGGCAGTCACCGGCCGCCGTATTTGGAAATACGTAGTTGCTGTTATCACATGCGGTCTTATTATCTGGAATGTTTCGGAAGTAGTCCGCGTGGGCGGTGACTGGCAGAAAGCAAGCGCCACCTCCCGGGAAACGCTCTCAATTATGAGCACGCAGTTTTTCCCTCTCCGTGAGAATAAAAGCTTTATATTTATCAACACCCCGATCCGGTACGGGCGCGCATGGATATTTCCTACTGGCATGGCGGACCCGCTATGGCACGTGTTTCATTTTAATCCGTGGGAATTTACAACGACCAATGTTTTCACGCCCGAAGCCGCGTACAGTGCACCTGTCCCGGCGGGGTTCACGCCGGATATTTTAATTTTTGAAAACTATCAATTAAAAAGACTTGTGAAAGTTGAGAAATAATGGAAAAAATTATTGCTAAATATTTTGTCGCTCTTCTTATCGGCATAGGTATTGTGGCGTTCACAGCGCGGTTGTATCACATCACGTATCCTGTTGCCGACTGGCATAGCTGGCGTCAGGCGGATACCGCGGCGGTCGCGAGGAATTTTTTGCGGTTCGGCATAGACCCCCTGCACCCGCGGTATGATGACCTTTCTAACATTCAATCCGGTAAAGATAACCCCCAGGGATGGCGTATGGTGGAATTTCCGCTCTATCAGGTGATTGGCGCATCGGCGAAATTGGGTTTTCCGGACATACCGCTGGAAGTAATACTGCGTCTTGCTACCATAGTTGTCTCTGCGGGAACGGTAATTCTGTTGGGCCTGCTGGTTGCGCAATATATAGATAAGTTTACCGGCGTGCTGACTGCACTGCTTTTTGCGATACTTCCGTACAGTATGTACTACGGAAGAACCATATTGCCGGATCCGTCCATGGTTTTTTGGTCCCTCTTAAGTCTCTGGTTCATCGGGCGGGGAAAGAGTTTTTGGTGGACTCTATTTGGCGCTGTTTCAGGGGCGCTTGCGCTCTTATCCAAACCTATGGCCGTATTTCTTCTTTTACCGGCGGTATGGATTCTCATCCGTAATTACGGATGGTCCAAGCGGATGGTGGTGCAAACATTACTGTATGGAATTATCAGTCTTATTCCTCTTTTGCTGTGGCGGCGGTGGATTCTGCAGTTCCCGGAAGGCATTCCGGTGAGCACATGGCTTTTAAACGGTAACGGTATACGCTTCAAAGGCGCATGGTTCCATTGGTTGTTTGCGGTCCGTCTGGGGGATCTTATTCTCGGGTTCTGGGGGCTTATTCTTTTCGGTATAGGGCTGACAGTTACATCTGTAAAAAAAGAAGGATGGTTTTTCCGATGGTGGATTTTTGGGGCGCTCTTGTATCTTATTATTTTTGCAACAGGAAATGTTCAGCATGACTATTACCAGATTCTCATCATTCCTGTTGTCTGCATTTACGCTGCAAAAGGATTAGCATTCCTTCTGCGGCAGAATCTATCAGGTAAGATAGTGGCATTCATAAGTGTTGTTGCGATGTTAGGATTTTCGTGGTTTACCATACGGACATACTATTGGATTAACCGTCCGGAAATTGTTGAAGCAGGAAAAGTTGCCGACGCGATTCTTCCGAAAGACGCGAAAGTAATTGCTCCATATAACGGTGACACGACATTTTTGTACCAGACGCAGCGTCAGGGTTGGCCCCTGGGGTTTGACATCGATAAGAAAATTGCCATGGGGGCTACCGCATACGTTACAGTATCGCCGACTGACGCGGATACTGAAACCCGCGACCTGGCGGCAAAATACACGGTATTAGTCCGCACTGATAAGTTCGCTATTATTGATTTGACGAAGCTAAAAAAATGAAAATTCTTTTTGTATCTGCGGTACTACCTTATCCTCTTCATTCCGGAGGACAAATCCGCATTTATAATCTCCTAAAAAGATTAAGTAGTAAACATGAAATTCACCTGTATGCGTTTATCCGTTCAGCGGGTGAGAAGGAATATCTTTCTGAGTTGTCATTCTGCAAATCCGTTACCCCGGTTTTACGGGGTCGTGTGTGGCAATCCAAATATTTGTTGAAAGCGCTAACGGGTTCCTATCCGCTATTGTGGGCCAGTTATCATAACAGTGACATGTTAGCTGCGCTTGCGGATGAAGTATCCACGGGTAACTATGATCTCATTCATATTGAACCGGGATATGTATGGCCGTCGATCCCGACGGAACACCGCATTCCCACCGTAGTAGGTGAACATAATATTGAACACACTGTGTATGAATCATATGCGAAGCGCTTCAGAATCGGTATGCTCCGGCCGTTTCTCCTGCGTGATGTTATAAAAATGAAAACGTGGCAGCGTCATGTGTGGAAGCGGGCAGCCCGGATTATTACCGTTTCCGAAAGTGACAAAGCGTATATACAACAACTGAATGTGTCCGTAGTTCCGAACGGTGTGGATACAAAATCTTTTACATTCCGTCCGAAAAAAAGAATGGCCAAAAACCCTACTTTTTTGTACGTCGGGAATTTCCGCTGGATAGAAAACCGCGATGCAGCTGATAACATTATACGGGACTTCTGGCCGGCCATTAAAGAAAAATACCCGGATGCAAATCTCCGGATTGTAGGGAAAAATGCTCCGAAAGGAGAGTATTTTATCGGCGAGGTCGGTTCTATTGCGGATGAACTGCATAAAGCAGACATTATGCTTGCACCGATCCGGGTGGGGGGCGGCACGAAATATAAAATATTGGAAGCTATGGCAGCAGGATTACCGGTGATTACAACTGCACAGGGAATCGAGGGCATGAACGGGGAGGATAAAAAACATTTTCTGATTGCTGAAAGTGCTTACGACGTACTTGCTTCTATAGCATATTTACGTAACGATACTACACGAACCGAATTAGTCAAAAACGCCCGCGCACTTATCGAAAAAGAATATTCCTGGGAAATAATTGCACAAAAATTAGATCACGTATGGACCTCTCTATAATAATTGTAAGTTTCAATACAAAAGATCTGACACATGCCTGTCTGGATTCGATACGGAAATATTCACAGGGGGTTGCGTGGGAAATCATTGTTGTTGATAACGGTTCTACGGACGGCAGCCGGCAGATGCTTAAAACATTCAAAGATATAACGCTAATAGTAAACAGGAAGAACATGGGGTTTGCCAAAGCAAATAACAAAGGAATAAAAATTGCGAAGGGAAAATATATTTTACTTCTAAATTCCGATACCGAAATCCGCCGGGACTCGATCCAGACAATGCTTCGGTTTATGGACGGGCACCCGAAAGCGGGCGCAGCAACGTGCCGGCTTGATTTACCTGATGGGGCAATTGATCCCGCATGTCACCGCGGATTTCCGACTCCGTGGGCTGCTTTCACGTACATGACGGGTTTGGAAAAGTTAATACCTGCATCCCGCCTGTTCGGCCGGTATCACATGGGGTACAAAGACATGTCAATCCGTCACCAGGTGGATTGTATCAGCGGTGCGTTTTTCCTTACACGCAGGAAAGCGGTGACCCAGGTCGGTCTGCTTGATGAAGATTTTTTTATGTATGCAGAAGATATTGATTGGGCGTACCGGTTTAAACAGAAGGGCTGGGAAATATGGTTTAATCCCGAGGCATCAGTGCTCCACAAAAAGAAGCAAAGCGGCAGAAGTCAGCGGAACCGTTCTCGCGCAGTTACTACGGAGATCTATTTCCATACATATAACCGGCTGTTTTATACAAAACATTATGCTAAAAAATACGGCGCGCTTGTTTCCGCCATTATTAACCTGTTCTATACGGTCCGGCTATTTTTCTTAAAACAATATTCCATATGAAAATAGGCATTGACGGACGGCTCATACATGAAACCGGAGTCGGCAGATATATACGGAACCTGATTCAGGAGTTGGGTACGATTGATAGGGATAATTCCTATATTATATTTCTGCGGAAAGACGAATTCCATACGTTTATACCAAAGAACGAAAGATGGGAAGCACGGCTCGCGGACATTCCCTGGCACAGTGTAACTGAACAACTGTTCATGCCGGCGATTTTTAATCGTGAACATCTTGATCTCCTGCACGTCCCGTATTTTAACGTACCGCTGTTATACTTCGGGAAGTTTGTTGTCACCATCCATGATTTGACGATTTTGCATTTTGATACCGGAAAAGCGACGACGCTTCCGTATATTTTTTACCAGCTCCGGCGTTTCGGATATTATGTTTCACTGTTAAAAGCGATTTTCTGGAGTGAAAAAATAATCGCAGTATCACAAACGACAAAAAAGGAAATTCTTAATCATTTTGATGTACTTCCTGAAAATATAAAGGTTATTTATGAAGGATAAATATTTTTTATACGTCGGCAACGCGTATCCGCATAAAAATCTTGAAACGCTCATACGGTCCGCCATTCTTGCCGGAGTGAATATTGTTTATGTGGGGAAAGATGATTATTTTTACAGAAAATTGCATATCATACCGAAAACGGTAAATGATTCTGAACTTGCGAATTTATATGCAAATGCAGAGGCGCTCGTGTTTCCGTCTCTTATGGAGGGATTCGGACTCCCGGCGCTTGAGGCCCTTGCACACGGGTGTCCTGTGATCGTGAGCGACATTCCTGTGTTTCACGAGATTCTTGGTGATGTTCCGAAATATTTTGATCCGCATGATGAAGAAGCATTGGCAGAATGTCTGAAAAACCCGCCTCAACGGTCAAATTTGTTTCAGGAAAAAATAAAACGAATTGTGCAAAGATATAGTTGGCAAAAAATGGGAAAGGAGACATTATCCGTATATGAACATAGCGCTCGTGTACGACCGGGTCAATAAATGGGGAGGAGCCGAGCGGGTGTTGCTTTCTCTCCACGATATATGGCCGAATGCGCCTCTTTATACGGCGGTGTACGATTCACGCCGCGCATCATGGGCAAATGTTTTCCGCGTCAATCCGTCATTTTTACAACACATGCCTTTTGCCAAGCGGCATCACGAGTTTTATCCGTGGCTTACCCCGATGGCGTTTGAGTCGTTTTCGTTTGACAATTATGATGTGGTTCTTTCCGTCACGAGTGCGGAAGCCAAAGATATTATTACTAAGCCGGGTACTGTACATATTTGCTTCTGCCTCACACCGACGCGATATCTTTGGAGCGGGGAGAAAGAATATATAAAATACTCTGATAGTATTTCTTCATTCTTTTTTGGAATATGGCGATCCACACTCAAGCGTTGGGATATGGTTGCTGCAGCGCGTCCTGACTATTATTTAGCGATATCCAACCACGTTGCCAAACGAATCGATAAATATTATCAGAGGAAAGTTGAAAAAATAATCTACCCTCCGGTAGATGTGGATACATTTACACCGGCAAAGACAAAAGGAGATTATTTTCTGTGTGTCTCAAGACTAGTGCCGTATAAACGGGTGGATATTGTCATTGATGCGTTTAACAAACTCGGGTGGCCGCTGACCATTATAGGATCCGGCAGCAGTGCCAGTGAGTTGAAAAAGTGCGCAAACAATAACGTCAGGTTTGTCCGCGGTGATTTGACAGATACCCAGCTTGCTGCCTATTATCAAAAGTGCCGGGCTTTTGTTTCGGCTGCGGATGAGGATTTCGGTATTGTGTCGCTTGAGGCACAGGCATGCGGCAAACCGGTCGTATGTTTACGCGGGTCAGGCATGGCGGAAACAATAGTTGAAGGAAAGACCGGAAAGTTTTTTAATAAGCAATCCGTATCTTCATTGAGCGCTGCATTGATGACGTTTAATAAAGAATGGTATGATAACGCGTTGTGCAGAAAGAACGCAGAAAAATTTTCGGTAGACCGTTTTCGGACAGAGATGAAGACGGCGGTCGGGCGATTATCTAAAAACATATGAAAGCAATCATTTTTGCAGGAGGTGTGGGGACCAGATTATGGCCGCTGTCGCGCAAAAAATCCCCAAAACAATTCGAGAAAATTATCGGCAATCAGTCGACGTTGCAGCTGGCGGCCAACAGGTTATTGCCTGATTTCAGTTGGAAAGATATGTACGTATCCACAGGCGGAGCGTACGTAGAAACTGTCCAGAAACAACTTGACCAGTTACCCCCGGATCACGTGATAGGAGAACCGGAGATGCGTGACGTCGGGCCGGCCGTCGGTCTCATTACATCACTTCTGGTCCGGGAACATCCTTTGGAGCCGATGGTGATAGTATGGAGCGATCACCTTGTACGAAAAGAATCGCTCTTCCGGAAAATTTTATTGGCTGCGGGCGAGGTCGTCAAAAAGGATCCCGACCGGATCGTGTTCGTTGCCCAAAAACCCAGATTCGCAAGCGAAAATTTGGGATGGATAGAATTCGGCAAGGAAATGCTTTCTTCCGGCGGCATACCGATTTATTCGTTTGTTGATTTTCAATATCGTCCGGACGCGGCTACGGCCAAACGATATTTTGAAAGCGGCCATCATGCATGGAATCTGGGATATTTTGTCACCACGCCGAAATTTTTATGGGCGCAATATAAAAAATTTGCACCGAATATCTATCCGGGCCTTTCCCGGATTGCAGAGAGTTGGCACAGCGGAACATATGCGGAAACTCTTAATGCCGTATACCCGACGCTGGAAAAAATCAGTTTTGATAATTTAATATTGGAAAAACTGGATCCGTCCAATGCGTATGTCATTTCCGAGGATATAGAGTGGAGCGATATAGGCGCATGGGAGGCGCTCAAAGAGGCACTTGAAGAAGCGTCGGATAAAAACGTGACGGAAGGAAAAGTACTCCTCACGGATACTGAAGATTCACTGGTTTATAATTATACGGGATCGCTCGTGACCACCATAGATGTAAAAGATGCGCTTATCGTCGCAACGAATGATGTTATACTTGTGTGCAGTAAATCTTCGGTCCCGAAAATAAAGAAACTCGTCGAGAGTTTGAAAGGTACGGAAAACGAGCATCTTACCTGACACGTTATGATCTACGCATTCGTTAAACGATGTATTGATATGGTGGGAAGCATAGTTCTCGCCGTATTGTTTCTGCCTGTTTGTATTGTTACGGCAATTGCAATTGTTCTGGATAGTTCCGGGCCGGTATTTGCTGATACTCCTCAACGGGTGGGTAAAAACGGGAAACTTTTTAAACTATTCAAATTCCGGTCCATGGTTATAAATGCACATGAGAAATTACGCAGTGACCCTAAGCTGGCAAAACTCTACACGGAATACAAGCGGAACAGTTATAAACTTATGGATGACCCCCGGGTGACGAGAGTCGGACGGTTTATCCGGAAACATTCCGTAGACGAGATCCCGCAGCTGCTAAACGTTCTGAAAGGGGATATGAGCCTCGTCGGGCCACGGCCGTATTATCCCGACGAACTCGTCGAACAGCAAAGGAAATACCCGCACACCAAGGATCTCGTGAGAATCGTACTATCAGCAAAACCCGGCATTACCGGACATTGGCAGGTATCCGGCCGGAGTGAAGTCAATTTTGATAAACGGATAAAAATGGATGCGGATTATGTGAAGAAGCGGTCGCTCGCGATGGATTTCGCAATTCTTCTTCAAAGTCCCTGGGCTATGATCTCCGGTAAAGGTGCGGTATAATTATTCTATGCCCGATGAACTGAAAAAAATTGAGTTGAAGACAACTCCGACAATACCACCCATGAAAGCAAAAAAAACATTTCAATGGAAATTTATCGGAATCCCGCTGGGGATACTGGTTTTGATTCTTGCAATCATCGGTATTATGCTTTTACCCCTGCGGGGAGTGATATCGAAAGCCCCCGCACTCATCGCAGCCGCCAGGGAAACGGGTGCAGCGGTCAAGAAACAGGATCTTGTTAAAACGAAAGAAGGGCTTGCGACTACCAGGACTAACCTTGCCGCGATGCGCGCTGAATATAACAAAGTGCTCGTTCTCAAAGTTGTTCCGTTCTTAGGCGCATATATTTCCGACGGCGATCATGCAATAAAAGCAGGGTATGCGGCGCTCGACGCCGGGGATGCGGCAGTTGCCGCACTCGAGCCGAATGCAGACCTTTTGGGACTCAAAGGCAAAGGTAATTTCGTTTCCGGAACGGCTGATGACCGTATTCAGACGGCAGTCAAAACCATGAGCGCATTGGTTCCTAAAATCAACGCAATGGCGGCTTCGATCGATACGCTGCGAAAAGAAATTGATTATATAGATCCCAACCGGTATCCGGACCACATTGGCAAAACATCCATCCGCCCGCAGCTTATAGGTGCCAAAGACGTTATAGAAAATGCAGCAAACTTATTTGTGAATGCCCAGCCGCTCTTAACCAACTTACCGGGCATTCTCGGGTATCCGAAGGAGAAACGGTACCTGATAATTTTCCAGAATGATAAGGAACTGCGGCCAACCGGCGGATTCATGACGGCATACGCACAGTTCCGGTTTGTCGGCGGAAAGGCAATTTTGGAGAAATCCGATGATATCTATGCGCTTGACGCGGCACTGACAAAAAGATATCCCGCACCGCCGGAAATCCTTACCTATCTTCCGGGTGTATCCAACTTGAACATCAGGGATTCGAATTTATCCCCCGATTTTAAAATATCAATGCAGCAATTTCAGTCCATGTACAACAATACGGCAGGGACTGAACATAATATAGACGGTATTATTACCATGGATACACATGTACTTGTGGAAACCCTCAAAATATTAGGACCCATTACCGCCAGCGGCCGTGTATTCAGCGCGGAAATTGATAAACGCTGTAATTGTGCTGGGGCAATTTACGAACTTGAGGATTATTCCTCACGGCCCGTCAATTACGTGCGTACCGACCGGAAAGGTGAGATTGGTGAACTGATGCGCGCAATGCTTCAGATGGCATTAGGCGTATCCCCGTCCAAATATTGGGGAAATCTTTTTCAGATGCTCCTGACGGAAATATCGAATAAACATGTTCAGGCGTACTTTACGGACGCCACGATCCAAAAAGCCGCTGAAAGCTTTAATATGGCAGGCCGAATTATGACCGCGTCCGATAGCGCAGCAATTCTGAAATATAAGGACGGTGACGGGTGGGATTATCTTCATATCAACGAAGCCAACATGGGAGGAGCTAAGGCGAATATGTTTGTCACGGAAAAAATAACTAAAGACACAACGGTAAACAGTGACGGCACGATAACGACTAACCTGACGATTGACTATAAAAATCCCTATCCCGGTAGTGACTGTGGTTTGGAGTCGGGAGGATTGTGCCTCAATGCACCGCTGCGGGATTGGATTCGGATCTATGTGCCGGCCGGCAGTACTCTGAAAGACAATAAAGGGACGCAATCGCCCAAAGGTGGAAAAGCCGTCCCGATGACGACATCCCAAAGTCTGGGAAAGACGGTGTTTGAAGGATTCGTCGTCGTCAATCCATTAGGGGTAGCACAACTTACATTGTCGTATTCTTCCCCTGTGAAGAAAACAGACGGCAAATACAGGCTGCTAATTCAGCGGCAGTCGGGGTCATCCGATCAGAACTTAATTATAAAGCTCAACGGCCGTGAAAAAGTCAACGCAGTGCTCCTGTCTGATACGGAATTTACTTTTTAACGCATGCGCCTCTATACCGCAGAAGTTATTATTCTCAAACGTCGGTCAACAGGCGAGACTGACAGAATTCTTACCGTATTTACGAAACAGTACGGAAAACTTCGTATAATTGCCCGCGGAGTAAGGAAAATATCAAGTAAACGCGGTCCGCATATTGAAGTATTTAACCGTTGCGTGCTGACAATGTATAAAGGACGGGGAATGGAGACACTGACGGAAGTTTCTCCTGTCGCTTCGTATGAATCTATCCGGAAAGATCTTCAACGCGTCGGTGCGGCGTATTATCTTTGCGAGCTTATCGACGGACTTTTGCCGGAAGGCCAGATCCATGAAGACGTGTTTATACTCCTTTGCGATGCGCTTGAGGCTCTTGCCAACGTTAAAAAAGAACGGATTGAAGTACTTCGGGAACGCTTTGCGGCAGCCCTCCTTCGCGCGTTGGGCTATTTGGAACGGGGGAAAAAGCCTCCGACCGGGTCTCTGGACTCTTATGTTGAACAGCTCCTGGAGCGGCACCTCAAAACCGTACGGCTGGCTTCACACTTCAACATTTGATACAATTTCACTATGACCGACCTCGATAACATTGTCGCACTCGCCAAACGCCGCGGATTTATTTACCCCGGCAGTGAGATTTACGGCGGGATAACGGGATTCTGGGACTACGGGCCGCTTGGGGTCGAACTCAAAAATAATATTAAGCAAGAATGGTGGAAGTCCATGGTCCAGAGGCGTGAAGACGTGGTCGGGCTTGACGCTGCAATCATCATGAATCCCCAGGTATGGGAAGCTTCAGGGCATACAAAAGTGTTCGCGGATCCGCTCGTGGAGTGCAAGGTGTGCCATAAACGGTTCCGCGCTGATAAAGAAGAAATTCTCCTCGTGCATGAAAAAACTCACAAGGAAAAAGTCAGCTGGACAGAGCCAAAACAGTTTAATTTATTAACAGAGGTGTATCTCGGGGTAACCGAACCGAAAGAGAAAGTGTACTTGCGCGGAGAAATTACCCAGGGGGTGTTTGTAAACTTCCGGAATGTCGTTGATTCAACCCGGATAAAAATTCCCTTCGGTATCGCACAAATCGGGAAAGCATTCCGCAATGAAATTACGCCGGGGAATTTTACGTTCCGCAGCCGCGAGTTTGAACAGATGGAACTTGAATATTTCATTAAACCAGACGCGGGGGAGGCTGAAAAACGCTTTGATTTTTGGAAAAAAGAGCGGATGAAGTGGTATGAGTCTTTGGGAATGTCAAAAGACCATCTGAGGTTACGGGATCATGAAGAACATGAACGCGCACACTATGCCAGGTCCGCAACGGACATAGAATATAACGCCCCGTTCGGGTGGAGCGAATTTGAAGGAATCCATAACCGCGGTGATTTTGATTTAGGTAACCACAAGTTGACGTACCACGACGATATAACGGGTGAGGTGTATACACCGTGGGTGATTGAAACATCCGGCGGGGTAGACCGAGCGGCTTTGTTTTTCCTTCTGGAGGCATATCACGAGGAGGAAAAGCGTACCGTACTGAAACTCGATCCGAGACTCGCGCCGAAAAAGGTTGCCGTATTTCCATTGGTTGCCAACAAGGAAGACATTACAGCGAAAGCTCAGGCAGTGTATGAGAGACTCAAAACCCGGTATATGACTGCGTGGGATGCGCGGGGAAATATCGGCAAACGATATCTCTCGCAGGATGAGGCGGGGACGCCGATGTGCGTAACCATTGACTATACGACACTCGAAGATGATACGGTTACGGTCCGGGACCGCGATACAACCAAACAGGACAGGGTAAATATTTCCAAACTTCCTGTTATATTGACGAAAAATTGGGGAGACTGTAAGCTGGAGCTATATGAACAAGAAAATGAAAATTGTTATCGGAGTTTTAGTTGTCCTACTACTTATAACCGGTTTTGTGGTGTATAAAGCAGTGTTTTCCGGAAGTCCGGCTCCGGCCGCCAGTACCGATATCATACCGGCCGAGGCTCCTCCTGTCGATGCGTCCATCAGCGTGAACCTGGTCAAAAGCACAACTGCTGCCAATACCGTTATTATTTCCGCAAAAGGAATGAACGGGAAAATGGCGAGCATCGCGTATGAGTTGATGTATGAAAGCAAAGGAGTCACGCAGGGAGTTACCGGAAAAAGCGTGGATGTAGCCGGAAAAGATACGTTTGAACGGGATCTCTATCTGGGTACGTGTTCGCGGAATGTCTGTACCCCGCATCTTGGGGTCAGTAAGGTGAATTTAGTCCTCGTATTTACCGATACCGCGGGCAAGCAAAGCCAGTTCTCCAAAGACTACACGCTGTAATCATCTTTTCACTCTACCATTAGTGTTGCTATTGTTAACGTAACGCTACGGCTTATTCTACTGCTCTTCCCGCGTGAAATGCCCCTTGACAGAGCGTGAAAAATGGGTAACTATGGATATAGATGGGAAGATATGGTAGATTAAGGGAATGAAGTTGTTCCTTGGGGAATACGATCATGCACTGGACGATCGGGGCCGTATAACGCTCCCGAGAAAGATCCGGCAAGAACTAAACGAGAAGGAAGTGGTACTTACGAGAGGGTTTGATACATGTGTTTTCGGATTCGACAAGTCCAGTTGGGAACGGGAAGCGGGAAAGCACCTTGAAACGCCGGTGACCGATAAAGAAGCCAGGGGTTTGCGCCGGTACCTGTTTAGCGGGGCGCAAAAAGCGGAAATAGACAAGCTTGGTCGTATTCTTTTGCCTGCCCAGCTCAAGGAATATGCTTCGATTTCCCGTGAAGTTACAGTTATCGGTGCCGGAGACCATTTTGAGATCTGGGATAAAGAGAATTGGAGGAAATATGCCCTATCACACGCCGATAATGGTTAAAGAGGTCATTGAAGGGCTCCAGGTAGCCCCAGGGAAGAGGTTTATTGATGCAACGGTAGGAGGAGGAGGGCACGCACGGGAGATTGTAAAGCGGGGTGCAGTGGTACTTGGAATAGACACGGATAAGGATGCGGTTGAAGAGAATAAAGGGATGGACTGGAAGGTCATACAGGGGAATTTCAGACATATTGCGGATATTGCGAAGGCAAACGGATTTGATACCGTAGACGGGATTTTATTTGATTTGGGTGTGTCGAGCCACCAACTCGATACCGCGGGAAGAGGTTTTAGTTATAGATTCAAAGATGCATCATTGGACTTAAGACTGAACCAGGACGAAGGGGCAACGGCCGCTGAATTGTTACAAAAAGTTACTGAACAGGAACTGTATGAAATTTTGGCAACGTTTGGTGAAGAAGAGCATAGTCGGGCAATTGCTACTGCTATTGTCCGCGCCCGTCATGTGAGTCCGATCGCAACGACGGGAGATCTTTTAAAAATAATTAATAAACGGGCCGCATCTCAGGTATTTCAGGCGTTACGCATTGTCGTCAATGACGAGTTGGGCGCCCTGAAAGAAGGTCTATCAGGTGCTAAAGAATTGCTCACACCGGGGGGAAGACTGGCGGTCATCAGTTTTCATTCATTGGAAGACCGTATCGTGAAATTGTTTTTGAAAACCGATGCATGGAAATTGATAACCAAGAAGCCAATAGTGACAAGTGATATTGAACGTAGAGCAAACAGCCGGTCGCGAAGTGCGAAATTACGGATTGCGGAAAAAATATGATTAACATACTACGAACAGTAGCCAAAAGCATACCCGGAATTGTCATTATTCTCATTGTCATTGAAATTCTCTGGTCCAACACGTTTGTCGTAACAGGAAAACAGGTTAGCTCGGTCGATCTTGAGATCATGGCCCTGCGGGCGACAAATGAACAGCTTGCCCAGCAGGTAGCGAGCGCCTCATCACTGACAACAATTGCCCTTAAAGCAAAAGATATGGGGTTTGTCGAACCAACAAGCCGCCAATTTGTTATGATAGGGAATGAAACGTTGCCCGTTGCTTTAAACCGCCCCCAATAACCTATACATGTGGAGGATCTGGATACTGTTTGGCATCATCATACTTCTATTTTTAGCGATTATCGCACGTCTTTTTTACTGGCAGATTTTACAAGGCGATACTCTCAGGGTCCAGGCGAATCAACAATATAATCTGGAACTTATTATTCCCGCCATGCGTGGTACGATCGCATCTACCGACGGAAGTCCGCTGGCCATGAACCAGCAGGGTTTTTTGGTGTACGGGCAGCCAAAGGAAATAGATAATATCGATGTGTTTGCCAAGGTAGTCGCTCCGGTATTGGATCAGGAAACTGCATCGATATCGGCAATATTAACCATTCCCGGACGGATGTGGGTGCCGTTGGCGCATAAAGTTGATGCTACCGCAAAAGATCAGCTTACCGCACTAAATCTCAAGGGTCTGGGATTTGAACCGGAGGCAAAACGGTATTACCCCGAAGCATCAATGGCCGCCCAGCTGTTGGGGTTTGTGGGATCCGACCAGAACGGTAATGACCAGGGATATTTCGGGCTGGAAGGGTATTATGACCGGGAGCTCCGGGGCCGGGACGGCAGCATCCAGCTTGAAAAGGACGTTCGCGGATCGGCTATATTGGTCGGAGACATAAAACGGATAGAAGCCGAGGATGGCAGGTCGCTCGTATTATGGACCGACAGGACGGTCCAGCAGATTGCCCAGAAACGTCTGTCCGAAGGAATTGCCCAGTACGGGGCTAAAGCAGGCACGGTGACAATTATGGATCCTAAAAGCGGAGGGATCCTTGCAATGGCCTCTTATCCCAGTTATGACCCGGGAAGTTACCAATCGTTTGATAAAACATTATACAAAAACCCGATTGTTTCCCAGTCATATGAACCGGGGAGTACGTTTAAGGTGCTTATTATGAGCGGGGCCCTCAACGAACACAAGGTGACAAGCGATACCAAAGTGGACGAAGACGCTCCCGTACCGGTTGACGATTATGTCATTCATACATGGAATGATTCGTATCATGGTCCGATTACCATGGCGCAGATTCTGGAGTATTCAAGCAACGTCGGTATGGTGCGGGTGGAGCAAAAAATGGGGAAAAATATGATGCTCAAATATCTCCATGCATTTGGTATCGGGACCCCGACCGGTATAGATCTGCAGGAAGAAAGCTCGCCGCAGCTGCGTGACGACCGGGATTGGAAAAATATAGACCTTGCCACAGCTGCGTTCGGACAGGGAATTGCCGTAACGCCGATACAAATGGTCCGGGCTGTCGGAGCTATTGCCAACGGCGGATGGCTTATGGAGCCGCATATGGTACGTGAAATCGTCGATAGTACGGGAAAGAAGGTCGAAATTCCGCCGAAGCAGATCCGTCAGGTAATAAGCAGCAGCACTGCAAGCGTCCTGACTGAAATGATGATATCTGCGGTTGATTTAGGTGAGGCCAAGTGGGCAAAACCAGCCGGTTACCGCATTGCAGGCAAAACCGGCACGGCCCAGATTCCGGTTGCAGGCCATTATGACGCTACGAAGACAATAGCATCATTTGTGGGTTTCGGGCCTGCCGATAATCCGAAGTTCGTTATGCTCGTTACCTTTACGGAACCCTCAACTTCGCCCTGGGGATCGGAGACTGCCGCACCGCTTTTCTTCAAGATCGCGAAAGACTTATTTACCTACTACAGCATCCCCTCCTCATTGTAAGTGGTATAATTACTATCATGCTACGAAGCCTTAAAGGGCTCTATCATCTACTTTCGGCAATCGCGGCCAACATCCGGTACGGCTTTCCCAGCCACAACCTTACAGTAATCGGTGTGACCGGTACGGACGGGAAAACAACAACAACCACGCTCATTTATGAAATTCTTAAAGCTGCGGGATATAAAACATCCATGATAACAACTGTGAATGCGGTAATTGCAGGTAAATCCTATGATACAGGCCTTCACGTAACCAATCCGGACCCGTTTTCAGTGCAAAAATATCTGCGCCAAGCCGCAGAGCACGGTGACACGCATATGGTATTGGAAGTTACCTCTCATGGGTTAAGTCAGCACCGGGTACTAGGAATCCGATTTGTTATTGGAGTGATCACCAATGTTACACATGAGCATCTTGATTGGCATAGGACGTTCGACAGGTATCTGGCCGCAAAATTATCTTTGTTAACCCGGGCGACTATTGCGGTTATTAACCGGGATGAAGCGGATTTGTACACGCGGGCTATTCCGCTGTTGCGGCGCAAAAACCTCATCACCTATGGCATCCACAGGGAGGCGATGATTACCCCGCAAACATACCCGTTTACAACGCAGCTTCCGGGTGAGTTTAATCAGTATAATTGTCTTGCAGCCCTCTCCGTGGCCTCCGCGCTTGAAATTCCTAAAAAAATCGCCCAGAAAGCCGTTGCTGAATTTTCCGGTGTACCGGGCAGGATGGAAATTGTCAAACACGATCCGTTTACTGTCATTGTAGATTTTGCGCATACCCCGAATGCCATTGACCGGGCGCTCAAAACCGCACGCGAAAGCACCAAAAAACGGCTTATTCATGTGTTCGGGAGCGCGGGCCTGCGCGATACGAGCAAGCGGCCGCTTATGGGTAAGGCATCAGGAACATATGCTGATGTCATTGTGCTCACAGAAGAAGATTACCGAACGGAGAACATTGAGACGATTATGGACGAAATATCCGCGGGAATTGAGCCGGGGCCGCAGGTGTACCGATTCCCTAACCGCCAGAATGCCGTTGATTTTGCCGTAAAGCTTGCCGAAAAGGGTGATGTTGTTATTATTACGGGCAAAGGCCACGAGCAAAGTTTAGCCAGAGGCCGTCACGAATACCCCTGGAGTGATAAGGAAGCGGTGAAAAAAGCGGTAAAATTACTTTAGATGATTCATAAAGACCCGCGGGGGATCTATACAATTTCTTCGTTTACCGGACTACCAATCTCGGCCGGGTATTCCTGCCGTATATTGGGTGATATGCGAATGGCAGACAATAGGGACGCGTTCCTCCGGTTAACCGGATCGCAAGCAAAAGATCTTATAATGGCGCGGCAAATTCATGGTGTGCGCATTGCGGTGGTAACAGCAAGTGATCGCGGAAAGACTCTCCCAGAAACCGACGGACTTGTGTACAGGAAAGACGGTGCGCCGGTAGCGCTTGGGAGTCTCGTTTGCGGACTGCGTTCCTTTGTTGGCAGTGGATCCTGAAACTCAGACAATTGGTGTGGCGCATGCGGGATGGCGGGGAACGGCAAACGGGATTGCAGGAAAATTAGTCAGTTCGATGGTTGCCGCGGGCTGTACACCCGGTGACATCCGTCTATCCATAGGTCCGCATATCGGTATGTGTTGCTATACTGTTCCGGATGACAGGGCCGAAGTATTTCAAAAAATATTCGGCAATAATGAGAAGATCACAGCGCGGGAGCGGGACGGATGGCATCTGGACATCGGGTATGTAAATTATCTGCAGTTAGTCAACGCAGGTATTAAAAAAGAACATATTGATGCTCCGGTGACCTGTACATCATGCCAGGTCAGCGAGTTTAATTCATTCAGAAAAGACACGAAAAAAACTTTTGGCGTCCAACTCGGTATAATACACTTTTAAGTACCATGAATATTAATTGGAAAAAGATAAAAAGAATACATTTTGTCGGCATTAAAGGAGTCGCCATGGCGGCACTTGCCGTGTGGGCAACAGAAGCGGGATATCACGTTTCAGGCTCGGATATCTCGGAAGAGTTTCCGTCGGACGAAGTCCTGGCTCAGGGTGGTATTACCGCTTTAGAATTTAGTCCAAAAAATATAACACACATACGGCCGGACCTCGTTATCTATACCGGCGCACATGGGGGTCGCGATAGCGAAGAGGTTGTTGAGGCGGAAGCTCAAGGAATCCCGGTCTTACCGCACGGAAAAGCGCTGGGACTTATCATGGAAGATAATAAACAAGTGTCGGTTGCCGGCAGCCACGGGAAGACAACCACGTCCGCAATGATTGCTACAATCCTTATCTCTTCCGGTTTGGATGCATCGTATGCAATCGGCTGCGGAGAAATCCGCGGATTGGGACTTCCGGGACACAAAGGGAAAAAGAGCATATTCGTGGCTGAAGCAGACGAATACATCACGGATCCCAATCACGACTCAACGCCGAGATTTTTATGGCAGCACCCCGACGTTCTTGTCGTTACCAATATAGATTTTGATCATCCGGATGCGTATGCCTCGCTGACTGCGGTACAGGATGCATTTGTGAAGCTACAAAAGCAATCAAAACTGACGATCGTGAACGCGGATGATCCCGCAAGTCGTGTCCTTGAATCTTCTGTGACATACGGATTTTCGCCCAGAGCGGAATTCCGGGTGACCAATGTGCGTTCCGGCGCGGAACAGACATTTTTCACACTTTTTGAGCGGGGTATGGCGGTCGGCGAGTTTACGCTGAAGGTTCCGGGTCGTCACAATGCACTTAATGCCGCCGCTGCGGCACTGGCGTGCAGGTCACTCGGCGTACCCTGGGAGGATATTAAAAAGGGATTACAGGTTTTTGGCGGAACCAAACGGCGGTTCGAATTTGTAGGGGCTATCGGTGAAACACGTGTCTATGATGATTATGCGCATCATCCCAAAGAAATCATAGCAACGCTCGCAGCTGTCCGGGAATGGTACCCCCGCAGGAGGATAATTGCGGTATTTCAGCCACACACGTACTCACGGACGAAAGCGCTTCTGAGCGAATTTTCCCGAGCTTTCACAAACGCTCATAAAGTAATTATCACCGATATTTATTCATCTGCCCGCGAATCGGGTTCACAGGGCATTTCCGGAAAAACGCTAGTAGAAGAAACGGCGAAACACCATACCGATGTATTGTACGCGCCCGATTTTTCCCACGCTGCCGCACTGCTTCGTGAACATATGCAGCCCGGTGATGTTATTATTTTTATGGGGGCAGGAGATATTTATGGTTGGAGTAAACGATTTATTGAAAAATGAGCCTTTAGGCAGGCATACAACCTTCAAAATCGGAGGACCGGCCGATTATTTTTATGATGCGAAAACGGTAGACGACTTTGTGAGCGCAATTTTGCTCGGGCGGAAACTCAACATGCCCATTTTTATCCTCGGGGGCGGGACCAATGTCCTTATCGGGGACCGCGGTATCCGCGGATTTGTTATAAAAAACGGCACGAACACCATACGGATTAAAGGAATGAGAGGAGAGGTAAAAGGGGGTACGGCACGCAGCGGCCTGGTATTTGTGGAGGCTGCGAGCGGAGTCGTATTCAACTCGTTTGTCCGTTTTACCGTCGAGGAGGGTCTTTCGGGTATTGAAATGCATTTAGGACTGCCCGGTACGGTCGGGGGCGCCATATTCATGAATTCCAAATGGACCCATCCGCCCGGGTATGTGGGTGATGCCGTCTATCAGGCGGAAATTTTAACACCGGAAAATACACGCGTCACCGTTCCCAAATCATATTTTCACTTCGGGTATGACGCGAGCTCTATCCAAAAGACAAAAGATATTGTGCTACACGTAGTTTTCGCCCTGGGCGCTGATTCCAAAGACCGGTTATGGCGTATTGCCAACGAAAGCATTCAATACCGCAGAGAAACACAGCCGCAGGGGGTATTCACGGCAGGCTGCGCATTTAAAAATATTTCGCAGGCCGAGGCGCTGTCAGCTTCGACTCCCAATCAGACGACATCCGCGGGGTTTCTCATTGATCACGCCGGACTCAAGGGCACGCGGGTCGGCGACGCAGAAATATCCGGGATTCACGCCAATTTCATTGTGAACCGCGGGAGGGCAACAGCCGCAGACGTGGTACAATTACTGGAGCTGGTCAGGCTAAAAGTACAAGAAAAATTCGGTGTGATACTGAGTGAAGAAATTATCCGCGTGGGGGAATTTTAACTATGGATAAGTTTATCATCAGCGGCGGAGTGCCGCTCAAAGGGGAAATTGCTGTTGAAGGAGCAAAAAATGTTGCGCTCAAAATTCTCGTAGCTTCACTTCTGACGGATGAAGAAATAGTGATTCGAAACGTACCGCTTATCCGCGATGTGACCCTGATGCTGGAAGTTTTGGGGGCACTCGGCGTGAACAATAGACGCGACGGGCATACAATCCACGTTACGCACAATTACATCCATAATGCGAAGGTTCCTTTGGATGTAGCAGCAAGACTAAGGACATCATCGCTGGTTTTGGGGCCGCTTCTTGCACGCTACAAAGCAGCAACAACGCCGAATCCCGGCGGATGCAGGTTAGGCGCACGGCCGATAGATAGACACATTACTGCCCTGAAAGACATGGGAGCGGATATCCAGTACCATTCGGACGACGGCTATTTTTATGCAAAAACGAAAGAACTCCACGGAGCCACTATACGGTTTCCCAAAAATACCCACACAGGTACGGAAACGCTTCTTTTGGCGGCTGTACTTGCCCGTGGCAGAACGGTGCTTGAAAATGCAGCAGAGGAAGTGGAAATTGACGATTTGATTGCATGTTTAAATCAAATGGGTGCAAAAATCCGGCGGACTGCATCCCGAACGATTGTTATAGATGGGGTGACTAAACTTCACGGAACCGAATATTCAATAATGCCGGACCGCAACGAAGAAGTGACGTTTGCTATAGCAAGTGTGATAACAGCAGGAGACATCATTGTTAAAAATTCTTCGCGGCGTAATCTGGGACCATTTCTTGATGCGTACCGTAAAGCAGGCGGGAAGTTAGAAGAAATGGATACTACCACAACCCGGTATTATGCAGACGGGCCACTGACATCCACGGATATCGTAACGTCGCCTCACCCGGGATTTATGACCGATTGGCAGGCCCCCTGGGCGGTACTTATGACGCAGGCCAGCGGAATATCAACAATTCACGAAACTGTTTTCGAAAGCAGGTTTTCTTACGTGTCGCAGTTATTGAAGATGGGTGCCCATATAGAATTTTTTGACCCGAACATCGCCAATCCGGAAGCATTTTATAATTTTAATTGGGAGGACCGCGTTGACGGGGACCATCAAGGGATAAAAATTAAAGGCCCCACCCCATTGCACAATGCTGTCCTGGAAATTAATGATCTTCGTGCCGGCGCAACGCTTATCCTGGCAGCGCTCTCAGCCCCCGGTGAAAGCGTAGTACACGGCGTTGAGCAGGTTGACCGCGGATATGAGAAAATAGAAGAACGACTTGCCGCGTTAGGAGCACATATTCAGCGGATAACGGAGGAATGATGAAACAAAATAATCTGGTTGCACTTCTATTGGCGGGCGGGGAGGGAAAAAGGTTTTGGCCCATCACGACGGGAAAATCTGTTTTCCGTTTTTTTGAAAGGACACTTCTTGAACATACTCTTGAATCATTGAGGATTGCTGGTATTGCTCATGCAATAATCGTGACCAATCCCGGGGATGCGAACGTTGTGAGATCTCTTGAAATCCCCGGAATGGAACTGGATATCGTCGTTCAGGAGCATGCTGCCGGTATGGCCGACGCTGTACTTTCTGCCAAAACCACCGTCGGGGATAGTCCCTGCCTTATTATGAATGCAGCGGATGTTGTGGATGACGTGTTGTATGAAGGACTTTTAAAGGAAATGGATGATCACGATGCACTGGTGGTCGGAAAAAGGGTTTCTTCACATTTTCCCGCCGGATATTTGACGGTAAAGAACGGCCGGTTGATGAGTATTACAGAAAAACCGGAAGCAGGACGTGAACCCTCGGACCTCGTTAATTTAGTATTTCATTATTTTCCGGCCCCAACGGATTTTTTCAAAACGATTGAGTCGGCACAAAGTAAAAAAGATGATGTGTATGAAATAGCATTAAGTTCGTATGCCGCTACCCATACTGTGCGGGTGATTGCCTATACGGGTCCGTGGCAGCCGATAAAATATCCGTGGCATATCCTCAGGGTGATGGATTTGTTTTTGGGCCGTATTGAGCCGCATAAAGGGAAAGACGTTGTTATTAAAGATAATGTCGTAATAGAGGGGCCGGTGTATATAGAAGACGGGGTCAAAATTTTTGAGAATTCAAAAATTTTGGGTCCGTGTTATATCGGTAAAAATACCATTATAGGTAACAACAATATCATCCGGCAGTCACATATCGGCGCCAACTGTGTTACGGGATTTAATACGGACATTACGCGTAGCTACATCGGCAACGATTGCTGGTTCCATAGCAATTATATCGGCGACAGCGTACTTGATGATCACATCAGTATGGGATCGGGGGCAAACCTCGCCAATCTCCGACTGGACGACGGTGTAATTTCATCCATGGTCGCGGGAACCAAGATTGTAACCGGCAGAAATAAACTTGGGGCCATGATCGGCAGGAGTGTGAGGATAGGCGTTAATGCAAGCGTCATGCCCGGAGTAAAAATAGGGCAGAATTCGTTTATCGGTGCGGGAGTTGTATTGGATCGCGATCTGCCTGAAGATTCATTTTGCACGGTCCGGCCCGGGATTACGGTAACTAGAAATTTAAAAACCGCACCTCTATCCCGCGAAGCATTTAAACAGAGAATTTAACGTATATGAAATATCCGGTTGTCATTTTGCATGGATGGGCATTGTCCGCAAGAATCTTTGCGCCGCTTATTTCGGAACTGAAGAAACATAATCTGGACGTAATTGCCCCAGACTTTCCCGGGTTTGACGCGCTCCATATTCCTCCCCGGCCGCTGACGTTAACAGATTACGCGGATTTTGTAGATTCCTACTTTCAAAAACATCATATTGAAAAACCTATTCTTGTGGGTCATTCTTTCGGAGGCAGGGTGGCGCTGAAGTATCAATTGGAACATCCGAAAAACGTTACCGCGCTCATCCTCACAGGAGCGCCCGGTTTTACGCCGGTTTCCCGTAAAAAGCTTGCCCTCTTTATCACCGTGGCGAAAATCGGCGGGACACTTTTTTCTCTGCCTATTCTGTATAGGCTGAAGGACCGTGTGCGGCTTTGGTATTACTATATCATCGGTGCGCGGGATTTTTACCGTGCGGAAGGCGTCATGCGAGAAACGTTCAAAAATATTGTCAAGGAACCGTTGGTTACATGCATGGAACATGTCCGGGTTCCGACACTTCTCGTGTGGGGCGCCAACGATATTATCGTGCCGGAACCAATTGCCCGCCGGATGGAAAAAGTCATTCGCGGTTCAAAGCTTGCTGTATTGCCCCACGAAGGCCATAACGTTCCGTTTACAAATCCCGCGTTGTTTGCCAAAACGGTTGTGCCCTGGATTCAGTCGTTATGAGCCGAATAATTTCCGCTTCCTTATCGCCCAACACAGAGGTTGATGATGTATGGCTTTCGTTCAGGCTTTTGGTTGCTCCCTGGGCGTGGCAACGGGGGACAGCTCCCGGAAAAGTAGAAGCGTGGTTTCGCTCGTATCAGAAGACTTCATGTGCGGTTTCGTTTAACAGCGGAAGGTCTGCGCTTCTGGCTATTCTCAAAGCGTTTGCTATCGGCAAGGGTGACGAAGTAATCGTCCAGGCATTTACGTGCGTTGCCGTGCCTAACAGCATCCGGTGGTCAGGAGCTATTCCTATATACGCGGATATTGAAGAAACGTTCAATTTGGATCCGGCTTCTGTGGAGGAAAAAATCACATCAAAAACAAAAGCGATCATTATTCAGCACACCTTCGGCCGCCCGGCAAAAACTGACGAGCTTATGGGAATTGCCCGGAAACACAACCTTGTTGTTATCGAAGACTGCGCACATTCGCTCGGTGCAACAGGAAGGGCGGGAGATGCGGCCTTTTTCAGTTTCGGCAGAGATAAGGTAGTTTCAAGCGTATTCGGCGGTCTTGCTACCATACGGGCTGATCATCAAAAACAGATTGCCGCACTGAAAGCATATCATAAAAAACTTGGGATCCCATCAGCAGCTTGGACATTCCGGCAACTTGTACATCCTGTGGCATTTTCTGTTATTTTACCGCTCTACCGGATAGGAATCGGAAAAATAATCCTAGTCGTTCTTCAACGGCTGCGGATATTGTCATTCCCCGTATATGCCGAAGAAAAGATAGGGCGGCGGCCGGATGATTTTCCTGCCAAATATCCGAATGCGCTTGCGTCCCTTCTCCTCAAACAGCTGAAAAAACTTGATCGGTTCACGCGTCAGCGCCGGGAAATATCCCGTATGTACGGAATTGACGGACCGTTTTTACGCTTTCCCAAGTTAGTTGAAAATCCAGGGCAGGTGAGTACGCGTGCTAAAAAACGGGGGATACTGTTGGGTAACTGGTATCATAATGTAATTGACCCGGCAGATGTCGATTTGGGTACAGTCGGCTATAAGAGAGGCAGCTGCCCGCGGGCGGAAGATGCGGCAAAGCATATTATCAATCTTCCTACGCGGCTTTCCGTGCGGCAAGCGCGAAAAGTCCTCAGCGTCCTATGACTGTAGAAACTCTTGTTGTCGGCCAGATGGCAACAAATTGTTATATAGTAATCGATAAAAATAAATCCATCATTATTGACCCCGGGGATGACGCGGAATATATAATCTCCCATCTCACTACCAAACCTACAATGATTGTGGCAACGCACGGGCACTTTGATCACATTATGGCGGCATATGCGCTGCAATTGGCGTACAATATTCCGTTTTATATTCACGATGACGATATATTTCTCCTTTCGCGAATGCAATCGTCCGCAAAACATTTTCTCGGGATACAAGAAATTGATCCGCCGCCGGTACCGTCGAAAATTGGAAATCTGCCGTTTATTCACACGCCCGGACATACACCGGGTAGTATCTGTTTGCAGTTCAATGATATACTCGTTGTGGGAGACACTATGTTTGCTAACGGCGTGGGAAGAACGGATTTTTCCTACTCCGATCGGCAGAAGCTTACGGTATCACTTAAAAAAATTATGTCGTTCCCGAAAGATACCCGGATTCTGCCGGGTCACGGAAAGGAGTTTTCTCTATGATAAGCATACTCGTCCGCTGGGTTCTCAATGCGCTCGCCCTGTATATTGTCGCAAAGATTTTGCCGGGTATTCACCTGTTAGATTTCGGAAGTGCTTTGATAGCCGTCGTTGTCATCGGTTTTGTGAATGCTCTTATTAAACCGCTTCTTTTTCTGCTGACGCTTCCCGTAACCATTATCACATTCGGACTTTTTGCATTAGTCCTGAACGCGCTCATGCTTATGCTCGCCAGTGCCCTGACGCCGGGATTCAAAATCGACGGGTTCCTCACCGCACTATTGGGATCCATACTTTTCTCCGTCATAACCACGATTTTACACAGCCTGGTACAATAAACGGCATGGTTCTACTGAAAAAGGAAATTATATCGGAGAATGTATGGAATGCGTTTATTCTCAGCCATTCCCCTCATGCACTTTTTCAATTATGGGCATGGGGAGACGTGGAGAAGAAGATGGGTCATCATGTTTGGCGGTGGGGGTGGTTTGACAAAAACTCGCTTGTCGGTGTTGCGCAAATAATTAAAGTATCAGCCCGGCGCGGAATGTTTCTCCATATCCGCCACGGACCGGTAGGTGACATAAATTTTACTGATCTTAAAGAACTCGCCAAAAATGAACGGTCATGGTTTATCCGCATCAGCCCGCAAGTAACAGAACCCGGTTTGTATAAAAATATGGGATTTGTGCCCGCCCCGATTCATGCGATGGATGCGGAAGTCTGCTGGGTGCTGGACTTGGATAAAACCGAAGATGACCTTCTGGCGGGGATGCGTAAAACTACCCGCTATGAAATCAGGAAAGCACAAAAAATGGGAGTAAAAATTGTAAAAAGTAATGATATATCTAAGTTTCTTGACTTATACAGCGACACATCAAACAGGCATAATTTTGTGCAGCACAAAGGCATCCGTGAAGAGATGGAAACACTCGACGCACAGCTGTACCTTGCATCGTTCGAAGGAAAAATACTTGCCGCGGCAATTATTGTCTATTTCGGTGATGAGGCCGTTTACCATCACGGAGCCTCGATACCAAGTAAAATTCCGGGGTCCTATTTAATTCAGTGGGAGGCAGTCTGTGAGGCTAGGAAACGGGGGAAAAAATTGTACAATTTTTGGGGTATAGCGCCGGACAACAAACTAAATCATCCGTGGCGGGGTATAACGTTGTTCAAAACAGGGTTCGGGGGGCGTACGGTGTCATTTATACATGCGATGGATTATCCGGTAACTCCCCTGTATGTGATCCCGAAAACCATAGAACTCGTACGCAAACACCTTAAAGGGTACTAATTTGTATTTTTACAGTTGAGCCGTTATACTTTTATATAGTTATGAGAGAAATCATCCGGAAACATACGGTTTCGTTCAAAAACGCCTTTTCCGGCCTTGCATGGGCACTGCGTACACAACCGAATTTCCGCATCCATCTCGTTCTTGCCGTATTCGCTCTCTTATTAAGCTGGTATTTACGTATTACCCGGACCGAATGGGCTATCATCATATTTACGATCGTTCTTGGGCTTACAGCTGAATTTATAAATACTGCGCTTGAATCAATGACGGACCTTATTACCCACGAGTGGCGTGCCGAAGCCAAAATTGCCAAAGATGTAGCGGCCGGTATGATGCTGACCGTGGCTGTCGGTGCCGTCGTTGTTGCGGGTTTCGTGTTTTTGCCGTACCTATAATATCTATGGTTTTTTTACTTGGTTTAGTGCTATTTTCGTGGCTCGTCAGCAGCATTCTCTATTTTCCTTTTATACGGCTTTTGTATAAATGGCGCATGCAGAGGCTCCATCAAAAAACCCTGGACGCGTTTAATAAACGGACGCCGATATTTGACCGTTTTCATGAAAATAAAGCGGGGACACCGGTCGGGGGAGGAGCACTCATTATCGCGGTCACGACAATTTTATTCCCTCTTGCGGTGCTTATCATGTATTATTTTTGGCTTCCCATCACCGCTGTGTATCCTATCGCCAGTGAAATTAAAATTCTTCTGTTTACGTTTGTCTCATTCGGGGCTCTCGGATTATTGGATGATATCAAAAAAACGTTCGGAGGGATCACGCCGACATTTTTCGGTCTGCGGCTCCGGCACAAATTACTGTTGGAAATATTGTTGGCAGGTATCATCAGTTTCTGGCTGATTCATGACCTGCGGATTGATATTTTCTACGTACCTCTTTTTGGCATCATTCGGTTAGGGTGGTGGTACATACCGTTTGCGACTCTTGTCATCATTTCGTTTGCCAACGCATTTAACATAACCGACGGTCTGGATGGGCTTGCGCCGGGGCTCCTCATGATTGCCATCGGGGCTTTCTGGATCATTTCAGCGTCGATTCTGGACACGCCGCTTTCCGTGTTTCTTGCTATCTGGCTCGGGAGTCTGATTGCATTTTTATATTTCAATATTTTTCCGGCCCGTATCTTTTTAGGCGATGTCGGATCCCTTTCGTTCGGTGCGACTATGGCGGTCGTCGGGCTCGTATTAGGGAAAGCGCCCGCACTCGTCGTTATTGGGGGTGTTTTTGTTGTCGAGGTTACATCATCACTCGTCCAGTTGTTATCGAAAAAATTCCTGCATAAAAAGGCATTTTCAGTAGCGCCGTTTCATTTATGGCTCCAGTATAACGGCTGGCCCGAGCCGAAGATCGTGATGCGCTTGTGGGTAATTTCAATTATTCTTGCCATTTTCGGTTTATGGATTGCGATGCTCACAAAAGTACCTGCCCTATAACGGGTTTCTTCTATGGAAAAACCAACAGCGGCGGTCGGTATTATGGATTCCGGCTTCGGGGGATTGTCCGTGTACCAAAGTATTACAGGTTTACTTCCGCACGAATCAACGGTGTATATCGGTGATCATGCATATCTGCCGTATAACACAAAATCCCCCCGAATCATCCGCTCCCGTGTAAAAAAAATTATACAGTTCTTAACTTTAAAGCACGTCAAACTGATCGTCATCGCCTGTAATACGGCGACGGTCGCAGGTATTGACAGATACCGCCGGTGGTTTCCCGATATGCCGATTATCGGTGTCGTACCGGTTGTTAAAACCGCAGCTGCCGTATCAAAAACAAGAAAGTTTATCGTCCTTTCAACGGAGTTAACCGCCAGAAGTTTGTATCAGAAAAAACTTATCCGGAAATTTGCCGGTGATTGCCGTGTTTTCAATCTCGGTTGCCCGAACCTTATTTCGTTCGTTGAGGCAGCAAAGTTGCGGGGACCGGTATTGGAAAAAGAACTCCATGGAATCCTTGATCCCGTAGTGAGCCGGAATGTTGATGTTATCGCATTGGGGTGCACTCACTACCCGTTTTTGAGGGAACAAATCCGTGCTATAGTAGGAGATGGTATCGCCATTTTGGATTCGGGAGGTGCTGTGGCGCGGCATGTGAGGAGGATTTTGGAGCAGAATCATATGTTGGCCCATGGTAACAGAGTCGACCATATATTTTATTCGACGAGGAATTGGCCGGAGGCATCAGGAATCGCCTCTACGTTATTGGATACGGGTGTACAGGTACAATATGCAGCAATATAAAGGAAAAACAGTTGCGATTTTAGGATTATCGGTCGAAGGAATAGACTCTGCGATTTTTTTCCACAATGAAGGAGCGCGCATCTGGTGTTGCGACCGCAGATCTAAAGAACAACTCGGGGATACGTACGGGGAACTTGTTCCCCTTGCGGAGGGATTTCAGTTGGGCGAGGGGTATTTAAATCGTATTAACCGGTTTGATATTATCGTACGCACGCCGGGTATGTCGCTGCGTCTGCCGGAGCTTGTTTCCGTCCGGAGGGACGGACACGAAATTACCAGCCAGACAAAATTATTTTTTTCCTTATGTACTGCCCCGATCGTCGGGGTAACAGGAACAAAAGGGAAGGGGACAACGAGTACACTTATCGCACAGATGCTCGAAACCGCCGGAAAAAAGGTTTGGCTCGGAGGGAATGTCGGTATACCCATACTTTCAAAAGTGAGAACGATCAAACCGTCGAACGTAGTCGTATTGGAACTGTCGTCATTTCAGCTTGAGGACAGCAGGCAAAGTCCGCATATTGCAGTCATTCTGAAAACGACACAGGAACATTTAGCAAATCAGGATTCTCTTGCCTCGAATTTTCACGAAACCCGTCAAAGTTACGTCGACGCAAAAAAATCCATCGTCCGGTATCAGAAAAAAACCGATACAGCTGTTCTGAATGCCGATGACCCGACGAGCCTGTCATTTGCAGCAGAAACACCCGCGCATATCGCATACTTCAGCCGGTCCGATCAAACCCGGGATGCGTACGTTCACGACGGGGCGGTGTACATGCGGCTGCAAAATAACGCACAAAAAATTTGTTCTCTGGGAGAAATTAAACTCCGGGGAATTCATAATCTTGATAATATTGCAGCGGCTAGCCTTGCAGCAGGAGCCGCAGGAGCATCTTTCGCGTCAATCCGTGCAGCGGCGTTGTCCTTTGAGGGTTTGGAACACAGACTAGAAATATACCGTGAAGTAAATGGAGTCCTCTGGGTAAACGATTCTTTTTCTACCGTTCCCGAAACCGCGATTGCCGCGATAGAATCGTTTGTACAGCCGATGATTCTTATCGCGGGTGGGTCTGAAAAAGGTTCGGATTTTACCGAACTGGGGAAAATAATTGCCGCCAATCCGGTCAGGGTACTTATTGCGATAGGCCGGATGACCGACAGGATAGTCAAAGCCGTCAAAGACGCGGGATTCACAGGAAAAATCCTTACCGATGTCCGGTCCATGCATGATATTGTAACGCTTGCCGCCGGCCAGGCGTCGGCGGGCGACGTGGTACTGCTTTCTCCCGCCTGTGCATCGTTTGATATGTTTCAAAATTATAAGGAACGCGGCAAATTATTTAAGCATGAAGTTTCCCTCCTTTAAAGTAAAAAGGCGTCCGGGAGATCGATGGATGCTCATTGCGGTCATCATATTATCGCTCTTCGGCGTTCTGATGGTGTACGATTCATCGGTGGCTATTGCCGTACGGGATTTCGGAAACCAATACTATTACCTCCGGGACCAGTTGAAGTGGCTAATCCTCGGTTTTGTCGCTCTCACCGTATTCTCTTTCATCGATTACCACGCGTGGTACAAGATTGCATTGCCGGCACTTCTGGGAACACTTGTATTGCTCATAGCAGTTTTTTTGCCGGTCATCGGTGTATCAGCGTTGGGTGCGCATCGGTGGATTAATTTCGGATTTTTCGTATTGCAGCCGGCCGAGCTTGCCAAACTGGTTCTGGCGATGTATCTTTCCGCTTGGTTTTCCGGCCGCGAAAAGGGAAGGTTTGCCGCGTTTGCATTACTTGTTTCAATGGTCGTTGGTTTAGTACTTCTGGAACCTGATTTAGGAACCAGTGTCATAATTATCGCTATCGCACTTATTATGTATTTCGCCTCGGGTGCGCCGGTTCTCCATTTTGCAGTCATTATTCCGGTACTTGGGGCAGGAATTCTGCTCCTTGCGATTATTTCCCCATACCGCATGGCGCGTTTAACGACATTCTTACATCCAAACCAGGACCCGTTGGGATCTTCCTATCACATCCGGCAGGCGTTATTGGGTTTGGGATCCGGCGGGTGGTTTGGAGTCGGCATAGGACAATCGCGCCAGAAGTATGAATACCTTCCGGAGGCAAATACCGATTCGATATTTGCTATTATTGGAGAAGAAACCGGTTTTGTGGGGTCGGTTGCCGTCATTCTGATGTTTGTATTTGCTTCGTGGCGGGGGTTCCGGATTGCAAAACGCGCGCGGGACGGTTTCGGACGGCTACTTGCAATCGGTATTACATCATGGATTTCCGTGCAAACTATTATCAATCTCTCGGCCATGGTCGCGCTCATGCCTCTGACGGGGGTACCTCTTCCGTTTGTTTCGTATGGCGGATCCAGCCTTATTATTATGTTAGCCGCAGTAGGCGTTCTGTTAAATATAAGTAAAGCATCATGAATCATACCAACACCATTGTCATGACGGGCGGACATATCACACCGGCACTTGCGGTTATCGATGTACTTCCGGAAGATGTATCCGTCGTATTTTTCGGAAGAAAGTATGCGATGGAAGGCAGCAGAACTATTTCATTCGAATACCGGCTGATTACAGGAAAGAATATTCCGTTTATTTCCATTACTACCGGCAGGTTGCAGCGTCAACTGACGCGGATGACAATACCTTCGCTTCTCAAGATCCCTGTCGGATGCATTCAGGCATTGTGGCATTGTATTCGCTTGCGGCCGTCTCTCATACTGAGTTTCGGCGGATACGTGGCCCTTCCGACGGCCATAGCAGGAGGTTTGTGCCGTATTCCCGTTATTACGCATGAACAGACGATTACCGCCGGACTCGCCAACAGAATAATTGCCCGCATTGCGAAACGCGTCTGCGTAACCTTTCCCGAGTCAGTAAGACATTTCCCGAAAGGCAAGGCGGTCCTGACCGGATTACCGATGCGTGCGGAGTTGTTCAAACCGCCAAAAAAAGCACCGTATGCGGTTGAAACATCTACGTACCCGCTCATATATGTTACCGGCGGGGGAACAGGCGCCCAATCGTTGAACCGTCTGTTGTATCCGGTACTGCCATCACTAGTAAGGAAATATTCTATAATTCATCAGGTGGGCGATACATCGATCGCAGAGGCGCAAAATATCAGATCGGCTCTTGATGCTGCATATAGAAACAGGTATATCGTCCGGCCATATCTACCCGTCACGGAATTGGCTTGGGTATTGTCCCGCGCGGGGCTTGTCCTCGGGAGGTCCGGTGCCAATACCGTTATGGAGCTTGCGGCGCTCGGTAAGGTTTCGCTTCTGATTCCTCTCCCGTGGTCAGGAGCAGGAGAACAACAGCAGAATGCCGTTTGGTTGGCGAATAACGGGGGTGCAAAAGTTTTAACCCAGAAGAACCTAACCCCGGAGATTCTGAAAAAAGAAATTGAAAAAATATGGGCAGGGATTCCCTTGCTACAGCCACGGGCTAAAGCGTTTGCAGCTTTGATCCCGCATGACGGCACGAAGCGATTGGTGCGTGAAATCGAACGCCTGCTACCAGCGCCATGATAAAATCCAAACGGTCTATTTTTTTAAGAAAATTCGGAAGAGCGGTGGGATTCGTTGTAATGTTTCTATTGTTTTCCGGTGCGGTCTATTGGACCTGCATAAAAATATTTACCATTAACAATATTGTCGTTGTCGGGAATAATATCCGCGTTGAGGTTGATGAAGGGAGGTTACCGAAAACGTTATTATTGTTTCCTGCTTCAAAACTCCGGACGCAACTTCTGGAAGACAATCCCATACTTGCCGATATCCAGTTTCAAATAAAATATCCTCATACTTTGGTAATTATGCCTACGCTGCGCTCTGCTGTTGTCCGTTTGATTCTTCCGGCGCGCGATGTACTGGTGGATGCCGGCGCTGTGGTGTTGGGGGATACCGGTTCCGGGTCAATGGAACTCCCCCGTCTTGTCGTAGCAATCCCGGTCGTTCGTATCGGTGAAAAAATTTCTGACCCGCGGGTTACCGCCGGTATAGCCTTTATAACGGGTATGCGCGGTATCCTGCCGGTGAGCGAAGTTTCGGTTGAAGACGACCGGTCATTACGGGCCAAAAGCGGCAAACTAGATATAATTTTTCCTCAGGACGCGCCCACTGCCACGGTACTGGCTACTTTACAAACGCTTCTTGCGGGGTTTAGAATAAAAGGTACACTGCCCACGTTTATTGATCTGCGGTTTAACAAACCAATATTAAAATTTTAGTTATGGCGCGAGACCACATAGTATCCGGCATAGATGTCGGAACCAGTAAGATTACGACCCTCATCGCGACTGTTCCCGAAGAAGGGGACGCTCGTGTTATCGGCGTTTCTTCGGTACCCAGCCGCGGCCTGCGGAAGGGCCAGGTGGTCAATATTGAGGAAGCAACTGTTGCAATTTCCGGATCCCTGGAAGCAGCCGAGCGAATGGCCGGCACCCAGGTCGCACGGGCGTTTTTATTGGTCGGAGGCGCGCATATTGCATCGCAAAACTCCCACGGGGTTGTTGCGGTATCAGAGCCCGACAAGGAAATATCAGAGAGCGATGTTAAACGGGTAATCGAAGCGGCAAAAGCCGTATCACTTCCGTCATCTCGAGAAATTCTTCACGTGCTGCCGCGGGGATATGTCGTGGACAGTCAGGAAGGGGTTGTAGACCCGATAGGCATGACCGGCGTGAGACTCGAGGTTGATACGCACCTGGTTACCGGGGGCGCCACGGCGACCCGCAATTTGCGTAAATGCGTGGAGGAACTGGGGGTTGAAGTGGAAGGCATGGCGTTCGGCGGCCTGGCATCAAGTATTGCAACCATAACGGATACGGAAAAGGAATTGGGGGTCGTACTTATCGATATCGGGGGCGGGACAACCGACGTAGCGATTTTTGTTGAAGGTGCGTTGTCTTATTCATCCGTGATACCGATCGGTGCTATAAACATTACCAAAGATCTGGCGGCAGGGCTGAGAGTATCTCTGGAAAGCGCGGAAAAAATTAAACTGTTATTGGGAAAGGCTCCGCGTATCCCTGCGGTCCCCGATGATGATCAACCGATGGCGGGGGTAAAAACGGTTAAAGGAGAAAAGGGCGACGAGTTGGATGTATCCGGTTTAGGACTACCGGAAGAGTTGCGGATGCTGTCACGCAAAACACTCGTCGAGGGAATTATCAAACCGAGATTAAACGAAATATTCACCATGGTGGGACTCGAAATTAAACGGAGCGGTTTCGGCGGGATGACACCGTCGGGAATCGTACTCACCGGCGGGGGAGCACTGACGGTCGGAGCCGTTGAGGCGGCTCGCCGCAACCTTGCCATGCCGGTTCATATCGGAGAGCCGAAGAAAATTACCGGACTGGTTGATGAAATAATGACCCCCGCGTATGCAGCAAGCGTCGGACTTATATTATTCGGCGCACGGGGAGAACCGGGTGAGTCGGGAAGTATGTTCAGAGGTTTCGGAAAAATAAGAGAGAAGGTTCAGATTAAGGGACTTGCAGGGAAGGTCATTGATCTGGTAAAGTCATTCATGCCCTGAAATAAATCTGCCGCAATTATTCTTCTGCCCCCAAACGGTCTTATGCTTATAAAACCAGACATTGCGCGGTTTGCCAAAATTAAAGTCATCGGTATCGGCGGCGGCGGCTGCAATGCCATAAACTCCATGATTATCGGCAGCCAGATAAAAGGCGTGGATTTTGTGGGACTCAATACGGACGCACAGGCGTTACTTACCTGCCAGGCGTCGACGAAAGTACAGATCGGAGAAAATCTCACCCGCGGGCTCGGGGCAGGCGGCGATCCGGAAATAGGGAAACAAGCCGCGGAAGAATCGCGCGAAAAACTCAAGGAATACCTGCGCGATGCGGACATGGTATTTCTTACCTGCGGTGAAGGGGGTGGCACGGGAACAGGGGCCACGCCGATTATCGCGGAACTTGCTAAAGAATTAGGGGCCCTCACTATCGCCGTTGTTACGAAACCGTTCCATTTTGAAGGTACGAGACGCATGGTGACTGCGGAAGAAGGCATCATGAACCTCAAAGATAAAGTGGATACGCTTATTGTCATTCCCAACCAGCGGCTTATGGAAGTCATTGATAAAAAAATGACGCTTTTGGACGCATTCCGTGTGACGGATTCGGTTTTGGGCCAAGGGGTGCAGGGTATTGCCGATCTTATCACGATGCCCGGCCTCATCAATGTGGATTTTGCCGATGTACGGACAATTATGACCAATGCGGGAAGTTCCCTTATGGGTATCGGGACCGGTGTCGGGGAAAACAGGGCTGCAACGGCCGCCCGTACTGCTATTGCATCGCCGCTTCTTGAGATTTCTATTGAAGGGGCAAAGGGAGTCTTATTCAATATAACCGGAGGGCCGGACCTTACAATGGCCGAAGTGGATGAGGCTGCAAAACAAATTGCTTCCGCCGTTGATCCGGACGCCAATATAATTTTCGGCGCAACCATTGACCAGAATATGGTGGATCAGGTGAAGATTGCCGTGATTGCAACCGGCTTTGACGAGACAAAAAAACGTTTACGGGAGTTATCCGGCCAACCCAGCTACAGTACCATGGCCCAGCCGACGCAGACGCATGTAGCCCAGACGTCCAACCAGGCTCCCCCGCCGCCGATAAAAAACGATGAGCTGCCGCCGGAAGAGGACGAATTCGATATCCCCGCCTTCCTGAGGCAGAGAAGTTAAGGGTTTATACCTCCCCATATTTATTGTACGTTGTGTGTTGACATAGTTGTGTTTGGAAGGTATTATAGGCTTTTACGCCCGATGTTCCCGGCAATATCACGTAAAGAATGATATATGAAAGAATTCGAAATTTCCCAACGGGTAACTAAAATGTTAGCCGGAGGGAAAATTTTAGCCCCCGAAGAAACACCTCAGCATATGTTTGAGCGTGTCGTACACACGCTGTTTTCCGTTGAATCTTCATGGGGTATTGATCAGTGGGAAACGCAGGGAAACAAAGACCTATTTGCCAGTTATATGCTTGAAGGTGCGCTTTCTCCCGGAACACCGACGCTTACCAACGCAGGGAGACCGGAATATTCTCACGCCGCATTGTCATCCTGCGTCGTAATACCCGTTGATTTACGAAAACTTGATGATGCAGCGGTCAAAATACGGAAGTATTACAGACAAAATATGGGATCCGGATTTGATTTTACATCATACGAAGATCCCGTCGGCCTCCTGCATTGGTTAAACGAACTTTCAGCGAATGAAACTGCAACCGGACTGTATGACAGGTATATAGGCAATATGGGAAGCCTGCATGTTTCCCATCCCCGGATCAGGGAGTTTATCCGGGCGAAAAGAGACTCATCCATGAAGCACTTCAATATTTCTGTGGATGTCAGCGAAGACTTTATGGCATCCGCAACGGAGCATAGATCATATAGATTGTCGGACGGTACAAATATAGATGCCTATGGATTATTGGAGGAAATGGCCCAGTGTGCGCATCACAACGGAGATCCGGGCCTTATTTCTTTGGAACGGATGAACAGGGATAATCCGATTAAAACCATCAGTTCATATACGTCAACACCTCCGTGTTCCGAGATGGGTTTAGCCCCGGGAGAAACCTGCCAATTCGGATACATAAATCTGTTAAAATTCGTGAAACAGGATGGAGTGGATTATACAAAATTGTCAGAGGCAACGGCGGTTATGGTGAGAGCGCTTGATAACGCAATAGAAATAAGCCGGAATGGCTTTCCCGATGAGGAGAGTCAACGTCTCGCAACGTTAAAACGGAAAATCGGTATCGGGGTATGCGGACTCGCGGATACTCTTATTCAGTTGGGAATACCCTACGATTCCGACAAAGGAAGACTAACGGCGCAAAATATTCTTGCATCAATAAATTATTCATCGAAAGTTGCATCAGTGAGACTGGCGGAGCATCGCGGGTCGTGCGGTGCGATGTCCGATCGGGAGAATAATAAATATTATAACGGATTTATCGAGTCCCGGTATGCTGCCAATCCGACTGAATCCGTATCGCGTGAGGCATGGGAATCGTTCGCCGCGTATATTAAGAATACCGGATACCTGAGAAATATATTGACGACGACGTTGCCACCCACAGGAAGGACGTCAATTCTTTTGGGAGTAACGTCGAGCATAGAACCGCTGTTTTCTTTGCACAGACTGAACGATGAAACCCGGAAAGTCATAGAATCGTTTGTACGGCAGAGGACCGGCGATGAAAGTTCCGGTGTCATGAAACAGGCGCAGGCGTGTGGAACGTTTCAAAACGGATCACTCCCGGACAAAGATGTACTTAAAACAGTTAAAGAGATATCAGTCCATCGATCAGCTGAAAATGGTTGCCGCAGTAAGCAGCGTCTATGACGAAGCCGTTTCCAAAACAGTGAATTTACCGTCAACGGCTTCGGTGCAGGATGTTCTGGATATTTTTATCAACGCGCACGGCATGGGATTAAAAAACATTACCGTGTACAGGGACGGAAGTCAGATTAACCAACCAATACAATTATGAGAGAGCTGGATGTTGCGATTATCGGCGATGTTGCATGGAATGAGGACATTACGCCCTCGGGAAGCAAAGTTTCACCCGGCGGGGCCGCGTATTATGCTGCGGTCGGGGCGTCACGCTACAGTGATAAAGTGGGTGTGGTGGCAAAGATCGGCAGGGATTTTGATACAACAGTACTTACGCAGAAAGGTATTGATATCGAAGGGATCCGTATAAAGGAGAACGGAGCAACGTGCAGGTTTGTTATAACGCAGCACCCGGATAATACGAGAGAATTTGCGGCTCAAAGGGGCGTGGCGGGGATTGTAGAGACAGCGATATTCCCTGATGCATATGTATCTGCAAAATTTATCCATCTGCCGACGCAATTGCCGGAACATGCTTTAACATGGCTGGAGATGTTATCCGGCCATACACATGTTTCCGTTGATAGTTTTGAGGAATTCGTCGAAAAATTTCCGGATTTAACAAAGCAGATGTTCCGGAAAGCTTCGTTGATATTTGCGAACGAGGCGGAATTTAATATAGTCCGTGAGCTTGGTGAGACGGTATTTGATACACCGATTGTCCTTAAAAAAGGAAAATCCGGTGCAGAATATATTCACGGGAACGATATAATAATGATACCGGCGCCGGTTGTTGCTTCCGTTGAGACTACAGGCGCAGGTGACGTACTTGCCGGTGCGTTTTTAGCACAGCGTGCGAAAGGAGTCCCTGTGGAAACCGCACTGGAAAAGGCAGTCAACCTGGCTTCCCTTTCCGTCTCGGCATTCGGCGTGGAGCATATAACATCGGAGGGTGATTATGAATAACAAATTTGAACAGGAAAACCGTACCGGATCCCGTTTGATGACGCAATTTACCAAAGATGCCCTTGAGCAGCGGCTGTCACAGCTTCAGGAACAACACAAACGATTCCAGCTGGAAATGGGCGCGGCAATCGAGAAAGGCGACGAATACCATGACAACTTTGCGTATGAAGAAGCATCGAGGCAGGCAGATCTGGCGTCGCGGATGCTTTCCGAGATTAAAGACAAGCTCTATGACGTGACCATCATTGAGCCGCGCAAACAAATAGATACCATCGGCGTCGGAAATACGATTACAGTGAGGTTTGCCGGTGAGACTGAAGACGAAACATTCACCCTGTTGGGCCCCGATGATGCGTCTCAGAACAAACAGGGGTGGATTTCCTATGAATCGCCGTTAGGAACGATGCTTCTGGGGAAGCACGCAGGGGATAATGTCGAATACCATATACCGAAGGGTCAGTCCCAACACATATCAATCAAAGAGGTTTTACCGGGATCGTTTTAAGATTTCTGTCACTGATATACCGCACTAACTCCTCCCGCGCCTGATCGGGCGTGAAGTGCGAATTATCAAAGATAACCGTCTTCCACCCGAGACGACCGACCCATGACACCAGACTTTTTTCCATTTCATCCTGGTTTTCAAGACTGGTAATATCATCAGGGGTAATCACATTCCTGCTCATCATTCTCTGCCGTCTTTCCGCGTTATCAACGTGAATAATAAAGGCGATATCGGGACGGGTTGCGGCTTTCGCGAGCTGTTAATCCGAGCCGAAGCAGAATACGTGATGTTCCCATATCTTCATGTGCGGATAACGTCGTCAGCCATGTCCGGTCCTGGAATACATATCTCCCGTCACGTTCCAAAAGAGGACGTACCATAACCCTGTCAACCCAGAAATTACTATACGCATAATACAGGAACCGAATATCGGCTGGCGAGTTGTTGAAAACGTCCGGTACGGTCTCATCCAGTCCGGCGGGCTGTATGTCATAACACCGTCAAATTTCTTCTGTAATTCCTTAGCCAGTGTTGATTTTCCCGCCGCATCCAGTCCTTCCACGTTATAGAGCCTGCCCCGTTCGGTGTTCATGTTTGAGGCATTATAGCAGGCTAAACACAAATTTCCAAAAATAGGGTTATCTTTGTCTTATATAAATTGTATATAAGTATGACCTCGGGTCGCCCTCCTTATACGGGATATAGTTTTTGTACTGGTTGTTTACTTTAAATTCATTTTCCAATTTAATGAGATTTCCCTTACCTGCGGTAAAGAACTTCTGAGTGTTAAAAAACAGGAAACTAACCGCAAATATGCACAGGAAGATTTTTGAAATGATATGTGTATTCCACAACCAATAGATCAAATAGGAAATAATCATCAGTACGATGTATCGGCTGACTGAAAAATAATAACTCGTGATTTCGCCCGTATACAGTGAAAATCCTATCCAGGGGACAATAATCCATAAGGAAAGAAGTATCCCGATCCACAGGTTTTTTCTTTTTTGGCGTATGTTGTATATATACACAAACAACGGTAATACAAAATAGACAAACGGGCGGAAGAACCTGAACATCAGGATGGATTCAAACTCAATAAACGCATCGTGGGAAAGCTGAAGAATTCTCCGTAGGTGCAATCCGTGGGTTGAAGAACTGATGTACGCTCCCGACGCCTGCCAAAACGGTTGTTTTTTAATCACACTATCAATGATCATGGGAGAAAAAGAAACGATAAGAAGCCCAACCGCATACAGGTAATATTTAGCATTTGTTTTTATGTTCGGCCACCATGGAAGCGTCACCGCGATAATGACCGGGTAAAATACGGAAGTAAAATGGATATGAAAAGATAAACCCAACATGACGGCAAGCCATGGGATATTATCACCCTTTCCCCGGAGAACTTCATATAAATAATAAAACAGCAGGAGTCCGACAGAAGGAATAAAATTTATCGGCACCTGCCCCCGGTCGGAAAATATAAAATACACTGATATAGCGTTTATACCCGATGCTATCAATGCCGTTTTTGATCCGAATAACCTCCGGGTAACGGCATATAATATACCGAAATTAATACTAGCCGTTACAAGAGCAATAATCGGGGAAGCAATAAAATGTAAATCCGTTATCCAGTAAAAAAAGGCAACGTAGTAATAATAGAGGGGGCCGATGGTGATCGATGACATTTTGGCAGCCGGACCTTCTAAAGGAAAATTGTGCTCAGCAATAATCCGGTAGGCGGCCCACGCATTGTTTACCTGATCGAACGATATTTGAGTACGTTGTTTGAATTCATAAACCCGGAAGAAAAGGAAAAGTAAGCAAATAATGACACCCACAATGATCGTGATAAGTTTCCGGTTTACGTTTACACCTGTAATTGTTGAGCGTTTCATAAAGGTAACTTTTCGCCGCAGGGCAGGGCAAGGTACGCTTTGTAGACGGAATCCAGATATTTTATCGGGACAATAACCCGCCGGAAGAAATGGATGTCGGGTCTGTTACAACAAGCGGGTGATTTGTTGCTATATATGTAAGTGTACGGGGAAGAAAATCAGGATAGACTGCCCACATGAATTGGGCCGCATACAAATATAACGGACGGATATTTGTCATGTGATCGTATAGTGACGGCCAGAGTCCGTCCCCGCTGAGATTTACGACTGAGCCTTCGGGATTATTTTTGAAATATGACGTCAGTGAATTGTCAAAATCCGTAATATACTGTTTTTCGCGGGCAGTAACCCGTACGCCCTGAAGAACCGCCGGATACGAAAGCGTTTCATATGACGCGGATAGTTTTTCCTTTTCCTGCAAGAACCCTCGTGGAAATATCGGGATAAAAAAGAATACATAATCCTACGATTGTAATTACTAGTAGCAAGCAGAACTGAGTTCTTCTTAAAAATGGACAGGATAAACCGCACCAAGTTCATAACAAAATAACGCCAGAACCCCGAACATCGGCGTGCTTCCCCAGTAGATATGACGGTAATCTATCATCGGATAATACTGGGTCCACGAAGCCAGCGCAACAAGCGTAAGTAACAAGACGTATGATACGTGGTTTTGATTACCCTTTTTACGGAAAAAACAATACTGTACGAATACGATAACGGATGTAACGGGGAGTAGTACCCACAATTCGACCGGGCTGGTAACAAAAATAGGGTTTGACAGTGGGAAGAACGTGATTTTGAGGAGGTTCAGTAAGTCACCGATTGAGTTAAATTGGGTGGCAAGCAATGTCCCGAGCACAAATGATTGTTTCCACCAATCCGGTATGCTGTGATTGGCGGCCAGCCAAACTGTAATGAGAAGGGCGACGGCAATAATTCCCGACATCAACCCGGCAATATCATTCACCGTTTGTTTCAGGGACAGTTTGCGCGCAATAGCGAGAATTATAAAAAATGCGATTATTCCGAACGCGGTAAATACGCCGACCGTTTGACGGGTATAAAAAACGCACGCTGTTGCTACACCGGCAGAAATAAGATACGACATCCGTTTATGTTCCAACCAGAGAATAAGAAGATATACGGCGACAAGCTGGAAGAACTGGGCATAAACCGATGACCAGATAAGAAACGGCCAGAAAAAATAGGGAGCTAAAAACAGCCAGAGAATTACGGTTATAAATGCCATTGATCCCGGAAGAACCCGTTTATATATAAGGTACTGCAATACGGCAATACCCCCGTAAAACGCAGCGGAGAGCAGTTTCAGCGTTACAAGATATCTGCCGAAGAGCATGAGGGCGCCGGCCTGCATAAGCGTAGCTAAAGCCCCGTACGTAGTCAATGAATCCCGGAAAAGCATGAGGCCGCGTGAGACATCCAATGCCGGTTTTAACATAGCCCCGTCATGGCGGGCATCAATACCGATGACGGAAAAACTGCCGGCGATGACAAATGTGAGGATAAAAAGAAATAAGGAAAGTACGAAGTCGGATGATAGATGAATTTTTTCAGACAAAAGTCTGCGCATGAAGGAATTATATCAAGAAATAATTGCTGTTAGATCTTTGCGTTTAATTCCGGACCTTATAAATGACATTATTTTCCGTTTCATATACTTTAATTAAATTCAGTTTTCCGATTTTGGTCTCCCTTACATTATTTTTTGAAATATATATGTAAGAAATTCCGTTGGATGTATGTCAATTCTCTTTAACCTCTGGTCGAGATTATTTCCGAAAAAGATGTTATTCTTTATATCATACCTCTGTAAAAGTAGTTCGTCGCTGATTACCCCCGGCAATCCGGCAGTACAAGTATATGTCGGGCGATTCCCGAATATTGTGATTAACAGGCAATCCAAATTTGTATCGTCGTATACCATGATCACACTGCCTTGTTTTGTACCGGAAAAATATATGTAAGCCTGCAATATATCGTTTGGTATCAATAAACCTTCTCGCGTTATTGTTCTTTCCATCTGCCTGTAAGTGGCATATACAGTCCTGGCTGAAGTTAAGAGAATTATTACAATTGCCGCCGTTAGGGCAATCAAGCGGGGGAATTTATTCAGCCACCATGAAACTGATAATGCGGCAAATATCGTACCTACGATATAGATTGATATGAGGAATTGCGATGAATTTGCACCGCCGGTTTGCTGAAGAAAGAAAAATCCTGAAATACCTGTGCATAGGAGCCCTCCTACAAGCAGAGTAATGAAATCTTTCGGGATTCTTTGTAATGAACCCCTTGTTTGTAAAAGACCCATAAGAAGGGTTCCTGTTGAAAAGAAGATATATAGGAATCCGAAAAGCACATCATAGAGAGATGCCCTGATGACATCGTATTGTTCAAATAACGATCTGCGAGCCAACTCTAAATGTGATAAGCCGAGTGACGGCTGAACGACAAAATCCTCGAACCGCCAGAAACCCGAGAACACCAACCCGCCTGCGTCTCTATTCACAAGAGTATAGAGAATTCCGGAAACCACAAAGATAAGAAGTATTGGTATTATTGCTGAATATTTTTTATTCAGGAAATATATGATTCCGAGTATGGCAAACCCGCATAGGACAAACAATCCTACATATACCTTAAAACCAATGATGCTTCCGAGTACAACCCCCATAATGAGCCCTGAATAGATATCCTTCTTTTTTAACCAATATACAAATAAAGTCAGACCGGAAAGCAGGACGATAAGCGCATAAAATCTGGGACGCTTCCAGAGGTTGGAAGCATTTTCGAGCGTCGTTAAGGAAAAATTAATGCCGTGACCGGTAATGAGCGGTAAAAGAAAAATAATGTCACCGGAGAAATACAGGAAAAATGTCAGCCAGAAGGTAAACCGTCTACCTAAGTATAGAGCTTCCGCTAGTGCAAACGCCGATATGCCGAGCAGCACTGAGAACAGAACCGTCATGTATTGATACTGTGTGCTGATAAGCGGCAGGCTGAAAACACGTACGAGGTCGGCACCCCCAGGTTCGAAAGATAATGGTAGTTGGTAAGCGCGATTCCGCTGAACCCCGGTTCGTTCGGAGGAAATTCGCCGCACAAGCTCCTGTGTTAACGATGTGTGCGTAATCGTATCCGGTATGCCACAGCAGAAATAGACGCCGCCGGGTACGCTGATACCGTTTGCCCATATGGATGCGAGTTGTATAAGTGTTCCGACGAGTATGACAATGCTCAGAGCGATATTAGGTTTTATACGGTTTGCTAATATAAAGGAACATCCGGTAGTGTTTAGACTTTAACCACAAAATCACGGCACAGCGGGGGGTACAGGTACATGAGGATCCGCAGATGAAGATAGCCGAGAATAAATCCCGATAGAGACCACAAGACAAACCCCGTTACGATACTGAGTAGTATTTCGGTAAGGAGGGAGACGTTGAGCCTGCGGATAATGAGGTTCCCGGGGACAAAAAATGCAAGAAAGACCGCAACGAAAAAATATAAAAAATAAAACCAGAACAATGGATTAGTAAGCGGGTACATGGTATGATTTCGGGTACCTTTTAAATAGTTCCTTAAAGTATATCATTATGAATCAGGAAATGAATGAAGGGAAAGTTCCGAAGGATCACATACCTACCGCGAGCTCTGCGTAACATTTTTCGAGATAAAAATGGGTGTTGCGGCATACACGCATAAACCGTTTACGCAAACACTTATTGATCATCTTCCGCCTATGGTCAGGTTAGCAAATGAACAGAGGATAAAGGAACTCGGTTTTAACGCGAACATAACGGACCGGCTCCGGTCTATCGCGGAAAACAATAAATCGTTTGAAAAGATTATTCCGGCCGACGCGTATGACCGGGCTATTAAAGGAAGTTCC
>CAWEKC010000001.1:0-286243 GCA_963809665.1 Candidatus Gottesmanbacteria bacterium | reverse complement strand
ATGATTAAGCTTATGGAAGCAGGGGAAAAAACCGGCACACTTGATAAATCCATGCAGGATATCTCGGAATATTACGATTATGAAGTCACCAACACACTCAAAACCCTCACGGCGCTTCTTGAGCCGATCCTCCTGGTTGTCGTAGGCATATTCGTCGGTGGGATGATGCTTGCTATCATTTCGCCGATATATGGTCTCATCGGCCAGGTTGGCGGACATTAGGTATGCACATGAAGAAAGGGTTTATCTTTATTGAGCTCGTTGTCGTACTTGCGCTGTTTGGCGCCCTCTTGGGTATGATGAGTATCAATCTGTTGGGTTTCAAAAACAGCGCTACTCTTTCGGCAACTATTGATGAGGTGGTAGTTGATATTTCAAGCCAACAGACCAAAGCAATGACCAGTACTACAGCCGGAGCAGGTGCGACTCCCTACGGCGTACGGTTTGAATCAAACCGCTATATCCTTTTTCATGGGGCGCTATATAACCCATCGGACACCTCCAATAGCAGTATTGCGCTGGATACACGTACGATATTCAGTGTTATTAATTTACCTAACGCAAGCATAGTTTTTGCATCACAAAGCGGGGAGATTGTGGGATTTGACCCAAGTCGGGCGAGCGTTACCGTCTATCAGCAGAACAGTTTTGTGTCCAAAACAATACATGTTAACCAATATGGTGTTGTCACATCGGTTGAATAATCATTCATACGGCCAAATGCTCGTAGAGGTGCTTCTGGCGCTTGCTATTACTGCAATTATGATGCCGGCACTCCTTCTTTCTTTTGTGGCTTCCCGGCAGGGGAAAGTTCAGCAAAATCAACGGTTGGATGCGACTATGCTCGCGACGGAAGCAAAGACTGCGGTGCGTACGGTATCAGAACTAGGGTGGTCGTTTATTTCTACAAACGGAACGTATCACCCAGCACTTATCAATAACACCTGGTCACTCGCATCGGGAACCGAGTCGGTCAATGGATTTTCTCGATATATTACCATCGAAGATGTATATCGTGATGCTAATGGAAATATTGTGTCCTTCGGTGGGATACTGGATCCTTCTACAAAAAAGGTGACAGTTACTGTTTCATGGAATTCATTCATTCCATCGAGTGTTCAGTCCACGTATTTTGTGGGCAGAACGGATAATACTGCGTTAATTCAAAGCTCGTACGACGATTTTAATGTAGGAATCAAGACCAACGTACAGGTGACGAATCTTCAAGGTGGAGAGGTGAAAATCTCAACTAACACCAAAGGACAGTGGTGTAAACCACAGCTTTCTAGTGCTACGATTGATCTTCCCGGTACTCCAAATGCAGTAACAGCTGTGGAAGGCCATATTTATGTGTCGACCGGTGCACAGGCGGTTTCGTCTCAGGATTCGTTTGCCCATATCCTCGTTGCCAATACGGATCCGCCGACATTCAGTCTGGCCGGAAAAATCAAAGGATACAAAACCAATGACGTTTTTGGGGAATCATCGTGGGCGTATGTTGCGACAAGCAACGACACGAAAGAGGGAGTCATTATTAACTTGAATACCTTTGATGATCAACCAAATAAAATCTATCACCAAGAAGGATATCTCAATACGACAACGGATGGTGGCAATAGTGATTCCACTGACGCGAATACAGTTTTTGTGTTAGGAAACCGTGCGTATCTGACCGCGGGGAATTATTTGTATATATTTGATATTACGACGAGAAGCGGTACCCATACCAAAATCGGGAAGCGGATTCAATTTGCCAATTCTGGGGACACTGCAGGAGGAATTTATGTTAAAAACCTCAGCGGATCGATTTACGCATTTATAGCCATACAGGGTAGTACCGTGGAAGAACTTAAAATAGCCGAGGTAACCAATTCGAATGATAATAATCACTGGAAAATCGTTGGCAGTATAAACATAGAACCGAATAATTGTAGTACCTTAGAGTCAGGGAAAGCCATATTTGTGAATCCTGCAGGAACCCGCGTGTATATTTCTTCTACCAATGATGCAAACTTCAAGGAGTTTTTTGTTATCAAGACTGAAAACAAAACGGCTCCTGAGCTTGCCGGAGGTATCGCGACCAACCCCCCGTGTACCAACGGTGGAGGGTACGAATCAAATGGTATGGATCCGGAACAATCCGTCGTTGTTTCCCTGCAGGAAAACCGCGTTATCCTCGTTGGGCTTAATGGGGAAGAATATCAGGTTCTGGATATGACGAATGAAAACAATCCTTCCCGCTGCGGTGGTATGCAGTATAATACAGGACTTTATGGTGTAGCCGCAGTGCGGGAATCAGACGGAGATGCATATGCGTATATCATTACCGGTGACAACCCGCGGAAGCTCAAAGTCGTTCAGGGAGGGCCGGACGGCCCGTATCTGGAAGCCGGCACCTATGAGTCATCGGTTTTTGATATCGGTTCGTCTGCGACATTTAACCGGTTTGATGCAAACGCAGACCTACCGGATCCGGCAAAAACAAAAATCCAGTATCAGGTTGCCATAGCAGATCCCGGCGTCAGCGGACAATGTTCGGATGCAACCTACGTCTTCATCGGCCCTGACGGGACATCAAATACCAAATTTGCCACTTCCAGCGCTTTGCCGTTAAATAATGACGGCGCAGGGTATGAAAATCCCGGGAGATGTCTTAAATATCGAGCCTACTTATTGACGACGGATTACAACGTGACACCGACACTTACGGATATTCTATTTAATTTTTCACCATGAACCGCAGAGGATTTACCATTGTAGAATTTCTCCTATATTGCGCATTACTTATGATATTTTTATTCATTATGACGAATTTATTTACCCAGATTCTCGATACACAACTGGTAAGCGAGTCCACGGGTCCCCTGACACAGGACAGCCGGTATATTTTTTTGCGTCTTTCCTATGATATCAGTAGAGCTAGCAGTATCGAGATTCCGAGTTCTATCGGGGGAGAGGCACAGACGTTGGGATTGACTATTGCAGGACTTCCGTATACGTATGCGCTTACGGGAACTGCTTTGACGACAACGGATCCGGCCGGCAGCCGAGCGCTGAATAGTTACGCGACGACAGTATCCAATGTTTCATTCCGCCGGTATGGAAATGTGGGCGGCAAACCCAGTATTCGTGTGTTTTTAACGCTGACCGGTGTAGTGAGCGCATCAAGCGGTATTCGTTCACAAGACTTTACGGCAACTATCGGACAATACTAAGTATGAAAAATCAATCAGGACAAGCCATAATTGTTTTGCTTTTCTTTATGATCATTGCCATTACGCTGTCTACGACCGCCATTGCCGTGGTGGCGTCAAACTCGTTATCCGTCACCCGTACGGAAGAAAGTATTCACGCCCTGGAGATTGCTGAAGCAGGAGCACAAAATGCACTTATCAGGCTTATCAGAAATCCCAACTACGCCGGTGAAACCTTGACGATAGACGGAGGGAGTGCAACAGTGGTAGTAACAGGGGGAAGTACGAAGATAATTTTTTCTACAGGTGTCAATGGAAGCTTCACGAGGAAAATTCAAGTACAGGGGACATTTTCCAGCGGAATATTTACTGTCACGAGTTGGAAGGAGATTTTTTAATGTTGGGACAAAGTCCATCCAGCGTTGTCGTTTTTATCGACCGGAACCGCCTGCAGTTTTACAGCAGCAGGATGCCGGACATTTTATCACTTGAGATTCCCGCAACATTTTCCAAAGATCTGGATATCGTCAATAAAGACGGGTTTTATACGCTTGTTAATCAGTGGCTCAGCAAGAATAATCTGGGCGGCGCCCAGCTGTTTTTTGTTCTGTCGCCGTTGACATATTTTGAACGCATTATCACAGCATCCGAGGAGAGCCGTCAGGAGACGGATATACTGTCTTTTTATAATTCCGTCCCGTTCGAGGAACTTGCAACCCGGGTGTTGACCATAGATGGTAAAAAACACGCTGTTGCCGTGAACCGCGATTTTATAGAAAGCCTCCGGCACGCATTTATGTTCCAGGGATATCATGTGACCGCCGTAGTTCCCGCGGTCTTATTGGGTACCCTTGCGGCTAAACGATGGATGGATAAGGAAATGGGGGCATATATCGTCAAACACCTGGATGCGCTTGTGTCACAAAACATGGTGGAATCTGACCAGCCGAACGTGGTTGTTCCGGTTTCGCATGGACCGACAGAGAAGAACAATCCCCGTCTTATGATCATGGTAAGCATATTCGGCGTTCTCCTGTTGGCCCTCATCGTTGTTATATTTACCCGCCACTAGCCCTTGACATGAGTTGATAGGTACGATACGGTAGAAACATATGAAACATTACTTGCCCGCCGAGCGTCGTGGTTTTACGCTCATTGAGCTCTTGGTGGTCATCGGGATTTTGGCGGTCCTGCTGGCAATTACTTTAATCGCCATAAATCCTGCACGACAGTTCTCGCAGGCAAATGATACAAAGCGAGCTAGCGACGTCAACGCGATTCTAAACGCGATTGACCAGTACGCCGCTGATAATAAAGGTGCGTTGCCGGATGGGATACCGGATACGGATACGGGAGCGGCTGTTATAGGGTCTGATCAGACGACCACTCCGCCGCAGGCTGATCTGTGTTCGGCTTTGGTTACCCAATATCTTGCCGCGCTTCCGGTCGATCCGTTGACCAATAACGGAACGCCGGTATCTGATTGTGCGCAGGTTGGTGGGTATGACACCAATTATACGGTCGTCAAAAGTACTGCCGATAACCGCATAACGGTGACTGCACCGGCAACTGAAATTGCCGCTCAGGATATCTCCGTGACCAGGTAAAAAGAGGAATTAAGCGTAAAAAACAAGAGCCCCGCGTAAGCGGGGTTTTTGGTGGTTACCTCAGTATGAAGAAATAAAAGGCAACCGCAACGAGGATCCGGTAGATGGCGAAGGGGATGAAGGTGTGGGTTTTAACGAAGGCGATGAACCATTTCACCGTGATAAGCGCGGTGATGAATGCGCCGATGAAGCCGATTGCCAGGAGTTCATATTGACCGCCGGTAAAATTCCTGCCGCTTTTTATAAGATCCAGTCCCGTGGCAGCTGCCATCGTGGGGATGGCAAGTAAAAATGAAAATTCCACTGCATCTTCCCGCTTCATTCCCAAGAGGCGCGCGCCCACAATCGTTGCTGCAGCGCGGGAGACACCGGGAATAACAGAGAGAGACTGCGCACATCCGATCAGGAACGCATGGAATAAAGTCATTTCTTGTTGTTTTTCCTTATATAATTTTTCAACAAGTATGAGCAGTATTCCTCCGATTCCTAAACTCCAGACGACAATCCACGGATTTCCCAGTAGTACGTCTTTAATAAACTTATAGAATACGAGTCCTACGATTGCCGTCGGGACGAACGCAATGGCCACGTGTATAAACGTATTCCTATTCGTCAATAACTTTCTCCAATAAAGCAGTAACACGGCGAGTATCGCTCCGAGCTGGATAATAATCTCAAAACTTTTGACGAAATCCGTTTCCGCAATGTGTAGTAACGTACCGGCCAGGATCATGTGCCCGGTACTGGAGATTGGTAAAAATTCCGTAATGCCTTCAATGATAGAAAGAATGATTGCGGAGAGTACGTTCATGCGGCTCTAGATATTTTTAATAACGTACCGTTTGATGTATGTGGCGCCTCCCGTCGTAGTGGCGGTGATCGTGAGCGAGGCATTGGTAATACCGTAATGCGGCGTGCAGACGCCCTTACTGCAGGTACCGAAATAGAGATCCCGTGAGTCGTTGCTGCCGCTTGGCACAAACGCACCGACCACGCCTTGCGGAATGCCGTTTGCCGAATAACTTAATACGTAATCAAATTTAGCAACCCCCCGTAGTGCGTAAAACGTTGCGATGACGCTGTGCGTTGCGCGGGATAGTTTTACGGAAGAATAGACCGCCCGCGCCGCGCGAATGCGTTTTTTGAGGGCAAATACCTGCGGAGGATTAATAAAAATAATTAAAAGAAGAATTATAACTACCGCGGAAACTATTCGTTTCATGGCAATAGTATACCATGATATACTTGTGCCATGAAGAAATTATGGATTATAACGGGAGTCATTATTGTTCTAGGCGTTATAACCGGGGGAGTATTATTCTTTTGGCAACGTAGTACAAAAGTTATCTCACCGGGAGAAGCCGTAGTTACTTCACCAACACCAACGCCATTAGTTGAACTTACAACGTGGGACGATCCGGCGGGATTTTCATTCCAGTACCCCAAAGATTTATCCGTCAATAAACATGAGGAAGATCCGGACAACTACGCTCACGTTGAACTGACGAGTAAAGATCATCAGGGGAGTATTATTGTCTGGGCAAGCGACCTGCCAAAGGGCGTAACGACACTGGATAGCTGGGTGAAAAAACTTTATGCAACCGGGACGTCCATTGATACCACGCTGGGCGGTGAGCCGGCAAAGAAAATTCTCGTTGCGAGTCCCAGCGCGAAACTCATAGTCGGTACGGTGAGCGAGGGCCTTCTGTTCTATGTTGACGGGACCCTTACGGATAAAGCGTACTGGCAAACGATAGAGGACGGCATTGTAAAAACGTTTGCCTTTACTCCTGACACGTCGTCAGCTGCTTCCGGGCAATCCTCCGGCGACGCGGTTGATGAGGAAGAAGTTGTCCAGTAGCTCCCTATGTGGTATACTCCTTGTTGACCTAGGAAAGAAGTGTGGAACCGTCCTGTGAAAGTGAGAATTAAACCTCTTGACTTTCTCTTTAGGCGAGATATCTCACCTTTAAGTCCTAAGGAGAAAGGAGTCCCATATGGCAACTAATCTATTTGTAGGGAATCTTCCCTATGCTATGGACAATGACAAACTTGCGCAATTATTTGCGGAAGCTGGCACTGTCACGAGCGCCAAAGTGATCTCAGATAAATATTCTGGACGGTCACGCGGTTTCGGATTTGTCGAAATGGCATCCGAAGAGGAATCAAAGAAAGCTATTGAAATGTTCAATGGCAAAGACGTTGAAGGCCGAGCATTGGTCGTAAACGAAGCGAGACCTCGCGAAGAGCGACCACGACAATAACGAATAGTTATTACGTGTATTAACCAACTACCCCGACGTTACAGCCGGGGTTTTTGGTGGTACAATAGCCTTCTTATGTTCCAGAGTCCCACATACGGGGAGCTTGAGCTGGCCCAAGTCAGGGAAAAAATTCTCCTGTTCCTCGCAAAAGATCCCGAAAGAAAATATGAACTTGTGGTCGGGACCGATTCTCAACCGCATAACGGGTCAGGCGTGGATTTTGTCACGGCAATCGTCATTCACCGGCTTGGTACCGGCGGGATATACTTCTGGAAACGGACGGTGAATAAGAAACATTATGTGCTCCGAGACCGTATGTATGAAGAAGCAACGATGTCCTTGGAAATGGCAGAGATAGTATTGGCGTTACTGCACCGGGACGGCATCACGAAATATGATGTCGAGATCCACGTAGATATCGGCAAATTCGGCGATACGCACGAGATGATCAATGAAATCACCGGTATGATCAGAGGGTCAGGATACCGGGTGAAAATTAAACCGGAGAGTTATGCAGCCAGTAAAGTAGCGGACAGATATACGTAGGGGAGGTGACTATATACATGAATAACAGGATTTTTCTCGGGCTCGTATTATTTGCTGCGGCAGTACTTATCGGATGGTTTTATTTCAAAGGAAGAACCGTTACGCCGGCAACGGTAAACAAAACCGTACAGGGAACTCCGACACCGGCAGGTTCGAATCTGGGATCGCCGGAAAATATTACCGGAAGCACGGGAAACGGATTGGAAAAAGGCGGGGTTCCGTCGAAATAATATCAGCCGCCCGGAGTCGGCGTTGGTGACGGTGTGGGGATCGGTGCACATTTGCCTCCTACCGGTTCCGTGCCCTTGATGAAATACTCCGTACGGTTAAAGTAGCAGGGAACGGAAATCACATCATCCGGTTTTGCAGCCACTTCATTGGGTTTATCTTTCAAAAATTCCGCCATAAGGTCATGCCAGATCGGGGCTGCACCCGTGACTCCGGATGTCAGCTGCGGATCCATCGGCGCATTGTTATTATTGCCCACCCAGACAACAGTCAGAAGAGACGGAGTATATCCGATGGTCCAGTTATCCCGTTTGCTGTCTGTCGTTCCGGTTTTAACCGATACGGTTTTCCCGGGGATAACAAGACTTGAGTTGGGACCAAATGCTGCAGTACGCGCAGAATTATCGCTTAATATGTTGCTGATTATCCATGCAACCCCTGCTTTCACGGCAGCAACCCCGGTTTTCTTTGTATTTTTTTCCAATACGTGGCCTGAATAATCGGTGATTTCCAGAATCGGCTGGAGGTCCATCCGTGATCCGTTGTTGGCAAGTGTCCCGAACACCCTAGCCATATCAAGCATGGTGACGTCTCCGCCGCCCAGTGTGAGTGAAAGCCCGAATCTGCCCGGATCCGTCCATGAGCTGATACCCATTGCTTGCCCCTTTTCAACCATCGCGGACACCCCGATTTTTGCGAGCGTTTTGACGGCAGGTACGTTATAGGAATTGCCTAAGGCATACCGCAGCGGGACTGAGCCGTGGAATTTTCCGTCGTAATTAACAGGAGCGTACGGCGGGCTACCTGCGGTCTGATAGACCACCGGAGAATCGTCAAGAATTGTTGCCGCGGTAAATCCGTTTTCGAGCGCCGCCGAGTAATTGACGACTTTAATGCTTGACCCCGGTTGGCGAAGACTCGTCGTGACATTGACGTTGCCGTCGTTTGCTGTGTCGAAATAATCATGACTCCCGACCATGGCAAGTATTTCTCCGGTCGCCGGATCTGTGACCAAAGCCGCGCCGTTCCCGACCCGCAGGCCCGCAAGCGACTCTATTTGGGTACGCACTATATTTTCCGCTTTTTCCTGCATCGTAATATCCAGCGATGTGGTAATCCGCAGACCCCCTTGTTCAACCAACCGAGGGCCATACTGTTGTTCGAGTAAATCCTTCACATACATGACGAAATGCGGAGCCCGGATAGGAATACGGGGAGTCGTAAATTTAATCGGTGTGGCAAGCGCCTCTTGTTCCTGCTGGGGGGTAATATAGTTGTCTTCCGTCATCCTACGGAGTACTTCTTTCTGCCGCTCAAATGCTTTTTCCGGATGAGAGTTGAACGGGGAATATTCCGAAGGTGCTGCCGGCAGTCCGGCAAGGATTGCCATCTGTGCCAGGTTAAGTGAGCCCACCGGCGTTCCGAAATAGGTCTGGCTGGCGGCTTCTATACCCCAAGCAGTACCGCCGTACGGCACCTGATTTAAATACATTTCAAGAATCTGATTTTTGCTGTACAGGCGTTCTGCCCAAAACGCAAGAATGATTTCTTTTACTTTCCGCGGGATGCTTACTTCAGGTGTCAGCAGGGCGGATTTTATAAGCTGCTGCGTAATGGTTGAGCCTCCCTGAATCTGTTTGTTGAGGAGTGTTTCACGTGCCGCCCGTATAATACCGGTAACTGAAAATCCCGGATGCTGATAAAAGTTTTTATCCTCGATGGCGATGGTTGCTTCCTGCATGAGTTTGGGAATTTGCGCCAGCGGCAGGGGCGTGCGGTTCTGATCAGTATAAATTTCATATAGAAGTACACCGGTGCGGTCAAAAATTTTTGTCGTTACTTCCAGATCCCGCCGGGTTAACAGCTGGGGGTCGGGGAGAGATTTGAGCCATTGGTATGCATTATACGGTAGTAAGAAAAACAGGATCGTCACACATATACCTGCGATAAATGATTTTATTTGTTCTGTTTTGGCTGGCCAGATACGGATGACAGCCGGCGGCGGAGGAAGCGGCCGTAACCGTTTTTTGAATGCAGGCAGTTTTGGGAAATGTATGACCGGCAGCGTTATGTGCGGTACACGGATTTTCGGTACCGTAATTTTAGGCACTCCGGGGCCTTTTTGTATCTTTTTGGGCCGGGGGATAGCGCGTAGGCTGTTGCGGATGACAATACCGGAGGTGACTATTGATATCGCAAGAACATGAAATATGAGCGATACAATGAAGCGCACTGCGTTTCCTATAGCAATCAGTACACGCGGAAGAAATAACAAAAAAGAAACAAGGGTAACCTCCCTCAGCGGGGTATTTAAATTTAGCTCTTTCCGGCGCGCCATATCGTGTGTGTTATATCACAAACGTCAGCCTCGGGACAAGGGGAAAGAAATTATTTAATAAATACGGACTTTCCTGCGGGATGCTGGCAATCCAGGCACCAGCGTGATATACCATCGCTTATTACCTGATGATCCTGCATTTCCACGTTTGCATTTGGTTTATTGGGCTCAACGAGATCGCCGGTATCTTTATCGATAAGTACCGATTGTTTGAGATTTTCCCGTTGGGTAGGGATAGTTCCCTTAATAAAGTATTCAAATCGTGTCGCGCACCCCTTATCTCCTGCATTGGGGTCGGGGTTTGGAGGCAGCAGGCCGGTTATAACACAGACCTGTGCACCGACAATGCCGTCGGGTTGTTTAGGCCAGATGTCCGGTTTACCCGCTAAGGCCTCCACCATAAGTATATGCCAGATGGGAGCCGCACCGGTGATGCCCGACACGAGATATGGATTCATGGGTGAATTATCGTTGTTTCCTACCCATGTGGCGACGAGTACCTGCGGCGTGAACCCGATGGTCCAGTTGTCGCGGAGATCGTTGGTTGTTCCGGTTTTCACTGACACGGCGCGGTTGGGAATATAGAGCTCTGAGGCAGCGCCGAATTCCTGCTGACGCGCATTATTGTCAAGAAGAATGTGGGAAATAAGGAATGCGGTTTCGGCGGATAATACCCTGGGCCCCGTCATGAGAAGCTGTGACGGGATGTCTTTTCCTAAATTCGGGTCTTTATATTCCTCAAGTACTTTGCCGTTTTTATCGACCACTTTGAGAATGGACACGAGATCGTGCCGTATCCCGCCGTTGGCAAATACGCCGAATGCCGTTGCCATGTCGGTCATGTGGATATCCCCGCCTCCCAATGTGAGTGATAGTCCGTATTGGCTGGGATCCTTAAATGTCGTAATGCCGAAGGCGCTGGCGGAGGCAACCATGTCGGTCACGGTATTCATGTAGAGCATTTTAACCGCAGGAATATTAAATGAATTGCCCAGTGCCATCCGCAGTTGTACAGGACCGTGAAATTTTCCGTCGTAATTGACGGGGCAGTATGCGGGTTTTCCGGGACCGATTCCGAAACAGGTCGGTTCGTCAATAAACATGGTAGCCGGAGTCACGATATGTTTTTCCAGACCTATTGCGTAGTTAATGGGTTTGATGCTGGATCCGGGTTGGCGCAGTGCCGTAACGACGTTATAATTTCCCGACGGTGATGCAAAATAATCCACACTACCGACCATAGCCAGTATTTCTCCTGTTGCGGGCTTGGTAATGAGTGCTGCGCCGTTGGTCACGTGATACGTTTTTAATTTTGCTACCTCCGCGGCAACGGTTGCCTGGGCATAATCCTGAAGATCCAGGTCCAGTGTGGTCGTAACTTTCAACCCTCCTTTTGCCACCAGTGCTTCTCCGTACTTTTGTACCAATTGTTCTCTGACATACATGACAAAATGGGGGGCTTTGATGCCGGTTTCGTTTTTAAACACCAGCGGCTGGGTTGCGGCCTGATCCGCCTGCTCGTGAGTTATATACTTATCTTCGACCATACGCGCGAGCACTTCTTTCTGGCGGGTTACGGCAAGATCCGGGTGTGCTCCGAACGGGGAATATTGTGTCGGAGCCTGCGGCAGTCCTGCCAAAAGTGCGGCCTCCGCAAGTGTCAGGTTCTCGACTTTTTTACCGAAATATTGCTCACTTGCCGACTCCACGCCCCAGGCAGTACCCCCGTAGGGGACCTGATTGAGATACAGTTCCAGTATTTTATCTTTGGGATACAACGCTTCCACCCATAACGCGAGAATAATCTCTTTGATTTTACGCGTGACAGTGCGCTCAGGAGACAGAAGGGCGGATTTTACCAATTGCTGGGTAATGGTCGAGCCACCCTGTAACTGTCCGCGCGTAATATCCGCAGCAAGTGCACGCAGCATGCCGCCGATGATATTGACTCCCTGATGCTGATAGAAGTTTTTGTCTTCAATGGAAATCGTCGCTTGCTGCAGGTACTTAGGAATTTCGGATAGCGGAACAGGTGAACGGTTCTGGTCGGCATAAATGTCAAACAGCAATTGGCCGTTCCTGTCATAAATTTTTGTTGAAATAGGAATATTGTACTGTGCTAATTTTGCAGGTGACGGGAGATCTTTAAAGATTAAAAGATACGACAGTAACACCATAAGAAAGGGTAAGGCCCAGAACGCCCATGCCCAGCGGGGAATTTTTTTCCTCCGTTTTCTACCCGTAGGTTTTAGTAAATAATTTTTGATTTTAGCGGTATTGCTTTTTAGCCGTGAGCTGATCGGGCGATTCATGTGCATATTATATCAAGAATGGAACATGACAGTGTGTAGTATAATATAGACACAAATATTCGTATATAAAAGGAGGTACCCTATGTTTACTCTTCCGGATTTACCATACGCGTACAACGCGCTGGAGCCGTACATTGATGAAACGACGATGCATATCCATCACGATAAGCATCATGCAACCTATGTGAAAAATCTCAACGATGTGCTTTTGGGTCAAAATGAACTTTTGGCACTGCCTGTAGAGAAACTTATCGCAGATTTATCCCGCGTGCCGGAAGCTATCCGCACGAAAGTAAAAAACAACGGAGGCGGTCACGCAAATCACAGTTTCTTTTGGACAATAATGGCCCCGCCGCTCGCGAGCAGCGGGGTGGGTCCCGTGGGTGATATTGCCACCGCTATCAATACCACATTTGGAGGTTTCGAAAAATTTCAGGAGCAATTCAGCTCTATAGCTCTTAATCATTTCGGTAGCGGTTGGGCCTGGTTAGTTGCCGATAAGGGGCAATTGATTATCACCGATACATCCAATCAGGACAGTCCGGTGAACGATGGGAAAACTCCGATACTTACGATCGATGTGTGGGAACACGCATACTATCTTAAATATCAGAATATGCGGGTGGAGTATATAAAAGCGTGGTGGAATGTGGTGAACTGGACTGAGGTCACTAAGCGGTTCCAGGCTCTCGCATAATGAAACCCGACGATTTTTTCGTGATACCCCGTTCCGGGAAACCTAAAGACGTTATTTTGTATGCCGGAAAAAACTTCGTTCATTCGCAGGACGAGTGTTTCATCATTGCCGACGGGTACCCCGGTCTGCCGCATGCGCTGGAAGCGGAACAATTGACCCGAGAGACGGCTCTCTGGGCATACAGGATGGTCCGCCAGCGGCCGTTCTACTGGAAAGGAAAGTTATCGTTTTTAAAACGAATATTCAGGTCTACAAATCTCAGGCTTTGGCAGAAGCGCCGTGATCCAGGATTCGATGCGGGGTTGGCCGCCGCGCTCTCAGTGCTCATCGTCATAGAAGATTATTTTTGGCTCGGGTCAGCCGGAAACAGCAATACGTATTTGTACCGTGAAGGACTTATCGATCTTCTTACCCTCCGCGATGTAGATGAGGACGGAATGCTTACCAAAGCAGTCGGATTTGCACGTCATCAGCTTATTCCCGCGACACACTCGGAGAAATTTTTAGAGAACGACATCCTTCTTCTTCTCAGTGACAGTATAGCCAATTATGTGAGTGAGGAAGAAATGCGGGGTATTTTGGAAAAGGTGGAGGTGACAACAGCGTCGCTCACTACTGCATTGGACACATTGACAGATACGGCAAAAGCCGCGGGAAGTAACGGCGCAACATCTCTGTGTATGGTCAAACGGATCGTGATATGATGGATGTACCATGCCCGAAGAATTTTTTGATCAACTTTCCGATACAAAAACCCCGCCGACATATAAATTCTTTAACGGGTCTGCGTGGGTAAGCGGGACAGGCGGAAAAACAACTCCTATAATTTCTCCCATTGACCAAAGTGCTGTTGGTAACCTCCCTGTAGCAACCGCAGCAGAAATTGACGACATATTAAAAAAATTAAAAGCCGCGCAACCCGCGTGGGAAGCCAAACCCCTCAATCAACGCGTAAAGATCATGCATCTGGTCGCCGATTGGGTGAGGCACTACGAGGAATATCTCACAACATTACTCGTCCGCGAGATCGGCAAGTCCGTGAGTGAATCCAAAAGTGAAATTGTTCGGACCGCGGATCTTACCGATTATTTTGCCGATGAAGTGCAGTCAATTCACGGTGAAACAATCAATAGTGATGATTTCCCCGGGTATGACAAAGGTACGACGGCGATGGTTGAGCGGGTGGCGCACGGCGTTGTTCTGTGTATTGCACCGTTTAATTATCCGGTAAACCTTGCGGCCAGTAAAATTGTGCCGGCACTGCTTATGGGAAATACGGTTTTGTTTAAACCACCGACCCAAGGGGGGATAAGCGGTGTTCACCTTGCGCGTATATTTGAAAAAGCAGGAATTCCGCCTGATGTTATTGCCTGTGTGACAGGCGGCGGCAACGAAATCGGAGATTATTTAGTTTCCCACAAACAGGTAGACGCCGTGGCGTTTACCGGAAGTTCCGACACCGGTGTGGCGATTGCCGGAAAAGCTCCGATGAAACCGTTACTGTTTGAGTGCGGCGGCAATAATCCGGCGGTCGTATTTCCTGATGCGGATATGAATCTCACCGCTAAAGAAATTGTGAAAGGGGGGTTCTCGTACGCCGGTCAGCGGTGCACCGCGATTAAATATGTATTGGGGACAAAGGGAGTTCTCGACGCACTTCTTCCTGTGGTTTTGGCTCAGATGAAAGAATTAATTCACGTCGGGGATCCGAGGAGTCCTGAAACGAAACTCGTTGGACCCGTAATTTCCCCGCAAGTTGCCGAAAAGATTCAGGGATGGATTGATGAATCAGTGAAGCTTGGTGCAAAAATTGTGGTTGGCGGGAAACACGATAAAGCCACTATTGAACCGACAATACTGACGGGAGTTGCGCCTGCGATGCCGGTTGTGGTTAACGAAGTATTCGGTCCGGTGGTATCGTTTATTGAAATAACGAATATGGGAGACGCGGCAACGATAATAAATCAAACCCGGTTCGGGCTGCAGGCCTGTGTATTTACCAAGGATGAGGGAACGGGAATAGTCTATGCAAAATCGCTGAACGTCGGCACGGTACAGATAAACGGTTCGCCCCAGCGGGGCCCTGACCATTTTCCGTTCTTGGGAGTCAAACATTCCGGCCTCGGTGTGCAGGGCGTACGGTATTCATTGGAAGCCCTTTCGCGCCTCAAGCCCGTTGTCCTCAATAAACCGCAGTAATTTATTCCCATTCCATTGTCGCAGGGGGTTTGGTGGTGATATCGTACACCACACGGGAAACATCCGGCACTTCGTTGACAATCCGCGATGAAATTGCCGCCAACACATCGTAGGGAAGGCGCGCCCACCGGCTCGTCATTACGTCGCGCGATTCGTATGCACGAATGGCTATTACTTCGGCAAATACCCGGCCGTCACCTTTCACTGCCGTTGAGTACGCTCCTGTCATGACGGCAAAACATTGGAACATGTTTTCATATAAACCCGCATTTTTAATTTCTTCAAGAACGATAGCATCCGCCTGTTTTACCTGTGCAAGGCGTTTTTGGGTAACCTCCCCGCGGATGCGGATAGCAAATCCGGGACCGGGGAACGGATGTACGCTGACTATATCATCCGGTAATCCCGCAAGCCTGCCGATCTGCCGAACTTCATCTTTATATAAATGACGAAGCGGTTCGATAAGTTTCATGTGCAGTGATGCGGGAAGACCTCCGACGTTGTGATGGGATTTAATATGTGAAGCATGCTTGCTCCCCTTGGATTCTATGACGTCGGAATAAATTGTTCCCTGTCCGAGGAATGCTGCGCCTTTGTGTTTTTTTGCCAGCTCCTGAAATATATCAACATATAATTTCCCGACGGTTTTGCGTTTCGTTTCGGGATCGGTTATTCCCCGGAGGGCATCAAGAAATCTTTTTTCTGCCTGTACGATGACAAGGCGCGCATGGATAAGTTTTGTAAAAATATACCGGACCTTTTTATCGGTATCGGGGCGCATTAAACCGCTTTCAACATATACCGGGATGAGGTTTTTTCCAATTGCCTTACCGATAAGGAATGCGGCGACGGTGGAATCTACACCGCCGGATACTGCACAGATGACTTTTTTATCCCCGACGGCCGCTGCAATTTCCGCAGTCATTTTTTTGGGATTCAATTGCAGCGGATGCGGAATTTCTCCGCATATGTTAACGGCAAAATTCCGTAAAAGTTCCTGTCCGTATTGGGTATGATCCGCCTCGGGGTGGAATTGAACACCGAATAATTTATCCTGTTGGTTTACGACGGCAGTATGGAGTACTTTCTGTGTTGATCCCGCTACGATAAATCCGTCCGGAAGTTTGGTGACGGTATCGCCGTGTGAGACGATGACCCGGAATTCTGTTTTCGGCAGGGCAAATATTCCTCTGGGCGATACCAGAGACAGCGTTTGCAGTCCATACTCCTTTGCCGTATTTTTTACGATTCCGCCGAGTTTTAAAGCCATGAGTTGCCACCCGTAACAAATGCCCAATAGGGGAATATGGAAAGAAAATATTTTTCCGGAGATTGCTGGAGCCCCTTTGTCATACACGCTGGACGGTCCGCCGGACAATATTATTCCTTTTGGTTTTATTTTCCGGATGGTATGTAGAGCTTCGTCGGGAGTGACGTATTGAATATCAACACCGAGTTGCCGCAGACGTCTGCCGATAAGGTGTGCGGTCTGCGATCCGAAATCGATAACCAGAATCATACGCTGGCGTCGGCCGGATAGTGCTGCCGGACAAAACCGATTTGATCTTCGGTATAGTCAAGTTTTTGCAGGAATTTCTGGATATCTGCTTTGGATGCACCGGTTTCCTGCATGTGTTTCGTAATAAGAAGGATCATCTCCGTCGGCTCGTACGGGAAAAGAATCCATTTAGTCGTTTGCCGGGCAAAATAATCCGGCCGGTACACCGAGCGCGGTTTGAAAAACATCGTAACAGTGGTAACTTTTTTTGCGCCTGCTCGGGTTAAATACCGTATTGCCCGGAGGAGTGTTTTTCCCGAGTCCGAAACGTCATCCACCAGAAGAATATGTTTATGTTTAATCGGGTTTTGTAGTTTTGCGGTTAATACCGCTTCGCCGCTTGTCTGAATATCCGTGTAACTTTGGATGGAAATAACCGAGATGGGCACCCGGAGTAAATCAGCCAGAAGATGTCCCAGCGTCAGCCCTCCGCGGGAAATTGCTACGATTTGATCAATTGATTTATTATGAGTGAGGATGCTCGTGGCAAGCTTTCGTGCGGTTATGTGGTAGTTTTTCCAGGAGACGGGGAGATAGTGGATAGCCATGGTTAATTATACTATAATCAGTCCATGGGTCAAGGAAAAATCCTTAAATATTCCAGTATTGCAATTTCCGGAAGACCGGGAGCAGGCCGTTCGACACTTCTTAAAAATTTAAAACCTATTGTCGAACCTCTCGGGTGGGAAATATTTTCCGGAGGAGATTGGGCGAGACAATTTGCCATTAAAACCGGTAAACATAAAGCCGGCGACATCACGCATCATTTTGCAACGGATTACGGGGATGAGGTTGATCATCAGATAGACGCAGCGATGCGCGAAAAACTCAGCAACCCTAAAATTCATGTGGCAGTAGAGTCATGGATAGCAGGATGGAATATGCGGGGGTTGCCGCATGTGCTGAAAGTTCTTCTCATGTGTGACGAGGCGCTGCGGATCGATCGGGTAGTCAACCGCGATACCATTTCCGTAGATCAGGCAAAACAGCATTTGCGCCAGCGTGAAGAAAAAAACTTAGCCAAATGGAAACGGATGTACGGCGTCACGGATTTCTGGGATCCGAAATATTACGACCTCGTTATCAACACGTACTCGCACGGACCTCTGGAAACCCTCGATCTCGTTCTCCAGGCGCTCGGGTACTTCGGCGTCAACCGACCTGTTTCGCGGGGTTAACGACACGGGTATAGATAAAAAGTAATACTACTGCAAAGAGCGCAACTCCCGCAGAAAAATAGAACGGCGCGGCGGGGGAGATTTTATCCCACAAAAACCCGGCAATAAAACTTGCAGGCAGCGTGATAAGCCCGACCAATGAATTATATAATCCATACGCTTTTCCTCTGTGTCCCGATGCCACCTGGTCGGCGATATATGCCTTAACGACACCTTCCGTCGTTGCATAATAAATTCCGTACAGCGCAAACAACAGCCAGGCCTGATAGCTTTTATTCGCCAATCCGAATCCCGCATAGGAGAGCGCGTAAAAAAACCATCCGATGAAAATGACTTTTTCCCGCCCGATTTTATCCGAGAGACTCCCCAAAGGAATGGATGCCGCCGCATAGACGGCGTTAAATAATGCGTAGACGAGAGGTATACCAAGAAGGCTGACGCCCAAATTCTGGGATCTCAAAATGAGGAACGTGTCCGATGAATTCCCCAGGGAAAATATAAGGACGATGGCCAGAAACAAAAAAAACCTTTTTGGTAATTTCTGCACGTTTTCAAATACTTCCGGTTTTTGCACCGGAGCTTCTTTGACAAAAAAAGATAAGATGCTCAATGTGAAGATCAGCGGAATGGCGGCAATAAAGAAGATGTAATGATATTTGAGCGTATTATTTTTTAATACGTATAAGAGGGCAAAAAGAATTAAGGGACCGGCCACTGACCCGAGTGTATCCAGTGCCCGAACAACACCGAAACCTTTTCCGCGGGAGGCGGCCTGTGTGGACTCGGCAATGAGCGCATCTTTCGGAGAATCCTTCACCCCTTTTCCGACGCCGTCCAGAAACCGCAAGCCCGCAACTCCGATTCCCGATGTCGTGAGGGCCAAGAGCGGGCGGCTGACGAAGGACAGGAAATATCCGGCAAACACAATGGGTTTATTTTTCCTCAATTTATCCGACAGATAGCCGGCAACAATCCTAAAGATGCTCGCACTACTGGTAACCAATCCTTCTGTGAGACCGATAAATGCTTTGTCAAAATGCAAAACATTCGCAAGATACAACGGAAGTACCGGGACAAAAATATCCTGACTGATGCCCCCGAAAAAACTTAATAATCCGATGGAAAAAACATTGGAAAATATGTTCTTTTTTGCCGGCTTCATCATTGCTGATATATTATAATACATTGTATGATTCCGACTAAAAGTCAGGTATTAGCATTATGGGAGAAGTACACGTTGCCCGATGCCAAACGAATCCATGTGAAACTGGTGGCAGGAGTTGCGATGTATTTTGCATCAAAATTTCAGGTAGATAAAAAGCTTCTACATGCCGCCGCACTTCTTCATGATATCGATAAAGCAGTTCCAAAGTTTCCCGGGGAACGGCACCCCGATACCGCAGTACGGCTCCTTCGGGAAGAGGGGATGCATGAGGTGGCGGATGTGGTTGTGACCCATCCGTTGCACGCGATTTTAGATCCTGCAATCGCCCCCAAAACCTGGGAACAGAAGCTCTTATTTCTTGCGGATAAGATGGTCAAGTATGATATAGTCGGCGTTGATAAACGGTTTGCCCTGTGGAATGCTGAAAAGCTGCCGGCGCAAGAGCAGAACATTTTGGATAGAAGCTACCCGAAAGTAAAGGATTTGGAACAAGAAGTGTTCAGACTTGCAAGAATATCGCTTGATGATATACTAAAGACCGAGGTACCACTATGAAAAATATTGTTTTGTTTTTTATAACGCTTCTTTTTCCGGCCATGGTTTTTGCCGCAACCTCTACAGCAGCCGGTGAGCCAAGCTTGTCACCAACGCCCACACCCGCACCCGTTAAGTACGAACTCCCGTATCCGGGCATGTTGCCCAATAATCCGCTGTATGTTCTTAAACAAGTCAGGGACTGGATTCTTGACAAGCTGATTGTGGATCCGGTAAAGAAAGCAGAATTTTACATTCTGCAGGGAGACAAACGTGTAGCAATGGGAATCATGCTGGGCGCCAGCGGGAACGGAGTTCTTTCAGAACAAACCATCTCCAAAGGGGAGAAGTATATGAACAATGCGGTGGCAACTCTTCTTGCCCTTAAAGCGCAGGGGCAAAGTGTTCCGGTATATATCATTGACCACCTGACCTTATCGCTTGCTAAACACGCAGAGGTGATCACGATGCAGATACAAACTACCACCGACGCTGCGTTGAAGCAGGGCCTCACCGGATCTTTGGATTTGGTGACGAAACTTCAGGCAGACCTCTCGAAATTGAAGTAACGTTGAACACAAAACGTCTGCGCCGAAAGTATAGGGTACGTATGACCCCGATAATTTCCCGTACATTTTCCTCATTGAATCCCCAGTAGCTTCAAAGAAAAATATTGCATATTTCTGATATAGAAGTTGCTAGTTGACGCCCTCCATTTAGTGTCTTAGTATAATTTTAAGCACCACAGATAGCGTTTTATATTTCATTCGTGAAATATAGCTAGAGGCAAATTTGGGTCTTGAAAACCTCACAAAAACGTATATATTGAGAAGTCCGACATACAAAAATGAAGTGTCCATATTGCGGGTTTGAAAATACAGATGTCATAGAGACTCGGGACAATGAGGACTTGTCAGTGACGAGGCGCAGGCGTACGTGCACTAAGTGTGAGAAGCGCTTCACGACATACGAGCGGGTGGAATCGGTACCGATCACCGTCATTAAAAAAGATGAACGGCGGGAAACATTTGACAGGGAAAAACTGAAACGCGGCATCTGGCGGGCAAGCGGAAAAACGACCATCAAAGCAGCAGACGTAGATAGGATTGTCGATGAGGTAGAAAGGGAATTGATTGCAGGCGATACGACGGAAGTGCCAAGTAAAAAAATCGGAGAATTGGTAGCCAGACGGCTGAAAAAATTAGACAAACTTGCATACATCCGGTTTGCAAGCGTATTCAGACAATTCGTTGATATAGAAGATTTTGATAAGGAATTAAAAAAATTGTTATAAAAATTTATGGAACTTACCGGCATCCGTAATACTGTATTTTTAGACAGATATGCCCTCAAAGACAAATCGGGGAAACCGGTTGAGGACGCGCCGGAAGCAATGTGGCGGCGGGTATCTCATGCGATAGCCCAGACCGAACACAAAAAAGACCGCGCGGCATGGGAAGAAAAATTCTATTCTGCCATGCAGGATTTTGTTTTTGTTCCGGGCGGCAGGATTCTTTCCGGAGCAGGGACCGGATATAAGGTAACGTTTTATAATTGTTTTGTCATACCCAGTCCGCACGATTCACGCGGCGGGATTCTCAAGTCTCTTTCACAGATGGTGGAAATTATGTCGCGCGGGGGCGGCGTGGGTATCAACCTTTCGAGTCTCCGGCCCCGCGGGGCACGGGTGAGCAAGGTAAACGGTTTTTCTTCCGGTCCGTGTAATTGGGCGGAACTTTTCAGTGTAGCCACCAAAGATATTATCCAGCAGGGCGGCTCACGGCGCGGGGCACTTATGCTTATGCTCTGGGACTGGCATCCGGATATCGAAGAGTTTATCACCGTGAAACAGGATCTGTCCCGGATTAACGGGGCGAATCTTTCGGTATGTGTTTCGGACGCGTTTATGGAAGCGGTGAGGAATGACGAAGATTGGAATTTGGTATTCCCCGATAAAACGGATCCGGAGTACGACACGAAATGGGACGGGTATTTGCCCAACTGGATTAAACTGGGAAAAAAGGTCATTGTTCAAAAAACTCTCAAAGCCCGGGCACTGTGGGATCTTATTGCCACCGCGGCGTGGAAGTCTGCCGAGCCGGGCGTAGTGTTCATGGAGCGGTATAATAAGTGGTTTAATAATTCGTATTACGAGCATGTGAACTGCGTCAATCCGTGCGGCGAGGAAGGGCTTCCGAGTTGGGGTGTGTGCAACCTCTGTTCGGTAAATTTAGCAGCGCTTGTCAATGAGAAGGGAGAAATGGATTTTGTAAGATTGGCAGATATTGCCAAAACCGGCGTACGGTTCCAGGACGATGTGATTGACGCGGATTTTTATGTCTTTGATGAAATCCGTAAAGTGCAAAAGCATGGGGAGCGGCGGATCGGTTTGGGGACCATGGGGTTGGGTGATGCGCTTATTAAAATGAAACTCCGCTACGGAAGCAAAGAAAGCCTTCCCGTGATTGACAAAATTTACAAAACCATCAGGGATGCGGCATATGAAGCATCAGTGGAAATTGCCAAGGAGAAAGGTGCGTTCCCCAAAATTCAGATTAAAAAACATTTAGATGCATACTTCATCAAACAATTACCGGAGTCAGTCCGTAAAGGCATTAGAAAATATGGCATCCGCAATTCTCTTATTTTGCAGCAGGCGCCGACAGGCAGTACGTCACTGATGGCCGGGGTTTCAAGCGGTATAGAACCCGTGTTTGAATTTGAGTTTATCCGGCGGGACCGGCTTGGTGAACATACATTACGGCACCCGTTATATGACGCCTGGTTTGAAGAATTCAAAAAAACCCACGGGAGGGAGCCGACCCGGACAGACCGCCCCGCGTGGTTTGTCTCCGCCAATGATTTATCACCGGAAGACCACGTCTACGTGCAGGCGGCCATTCAAAAATATGTGGACGCCTCCATCAGTAAAACGGTGAATGCCCCTGCCACCCATACGGTTGAGGATGTGAAACGGCTGTATACGCTGGCATATGAACAGGGGTGTAAAGGTATCGCGTATATGCGGGAGGGCAGCCGCGCAGGAGTGCTGACGCGTAAGGAAGAGAAAAAAGTTGAGGAAGTGAAGCAGTTGCTTGCGGCTCCGGAAGTAAAACCGCGGCCTATGGTATTGCACGGGTCTACCTACCGTGTGGAGACGCCGGTCGGAGACGCGTATGTGACGCTTAACACCAACGGAGGTAATCAACCCGTAGAAATGTTTATCAGTGTCGGGAAAGCAGGCAGCGATGTAACAGCAATGGCGGAGGCCTTGGGGAAAATTATTTCCCTGACGCTTCGCATGGCATCACCCATTCCGCCGATGGAACGGGCGCATAAAATTGCCTCGATGCTTATCGGTATCGGCGGGGCGCGTTCCTTAGGATTCGGAGAAAACCGCGTCCGGAGTTTACCCGATGCAATTGCAAAAGTTATTGATCGACATTTCGGATTTTTCCAGAAACACCGGGTAGATGTTGCGCCCCCGCTGACAGCTAACGGGAACGGGAACGGACATCAAAGCACCACAACGGTTCAGGAGGCGGTAGCAAAATTAACATCTGCCGTCCCGGCTACTCCCGTATTTGCACCGGCGGCAGAAGAATCAAAAGCCTCAGTCGCCTCATCCAAACGCATGGTAACGGTTGATTTATGTCCGAAGTGCGGAGAAGCAAGTTTGGTTTTTGAAGAATCCTGCAAAAAGTGCTACAGTTGCGGCTACTCTGAGTGTTAATATTCCGCTTATGCCAATTTATACCCGCACAGGTGATGACGGCACAACCTCTTTTTTTGGCGGGAAACGTGTTTCCAAATCCGATCCGCGTGTTGAACTGTATGGCGCTTTGGATGAACTGAACAGCTGGTTAGGATTTTTTAAGGATCAACGTTTACTGAAAATCCAGATGGATTTATGTACGATTGAAAGTTTTCTTGCCGGGTGGAAAGGAAATCTGGAAACCGTTGAGCCGAGAATTAAAGAGATGGAGGTGTGGATTAATGAAATGGACCAAAAGCTCCCGCGCCTTACACATTTCATTTTGCCCGGTGGCACAGACCGCGCAGCGGCGATGCATGTTGCACGCGCCGTCTGCCGCCGCGTTGAGCGCTTAGCGGTAAAAAACCATGCGGACGCTCTCATTATCAAATATCTCAACCGTTTGTCTGACTTGCTATTTACGTGTGCAAGGGTTATAAATATGCAAGGAAAAGTCAGGGAAACGGTTTGGTCCGGTATTCCAAAAAGTAAGGAATAGAGGAAGTCTGTGTAAATCAGACGCTGTGCCGCAACGGTTATAGTCCGGAACTCGTCCTTGCTGTTAATTCCGAGCAGGAGGTACTATGAAACGAATCATCATTATTGTAGCAATCATACTTGCTGCGCTGTTTATTTTTACCCCGAAAACCCTATTTATCCGACCGCCCGGTGTTTCTACAACAACCACGACACCTACAGCTCCGTCGGTATCAGTGACACTCGATACAGGTACGACGGTTGCCACTATTTCAGGCGTCACAGCTCAAAACGCCTTTCAGGCTCTTTCAACAGCCGCCAAAAAACAAAATCTTGAACTGAAAACTAAACAATACGATTTCGGTGTATATGTCGAACAAATAGGAACGTTTGCCAATACAAAAGAAAAATCCTGGATTTATTTTGTCAACGGAACATCAGGAACCGTTGCAGCGGACAAGCAAAATCTCAATGCCGGGGATACGGTAGAGTGGAAATATATCACGCCCGCGATAGAATAATATGGACACTGTGCTTTTAATCATACTCGGTGTACTTTCACGGCTTGCACCGCATCCTGCAAACATCACTGCCGTCGGTGCGCTGGCGGTTTTTTCCGGCAGCAAATACGGGGCCGGAAAAGCATTGGGTATTACAGTTGCAACAATGCTTCTTTCCGACGCGGTGTTAGGTTTCCATGCAGTAATGTGGGCAACATATGGAAGTATCGCTCTTTCAGTACTGCTGGCTACGATGCTGCTGCGGAAACAATCTGTACTTCGTATTGCAGGGGTTACGTTCACCTCTTCAATTCTTTTTTATCTCGTGACTAATTTTGCCGTTTGGTACATGCCCGGATCCATGTACCCCGGGACGCTGGCCGGTTTAATGGATTCCTATATCATGGCCTTGCCGTTTTTCAGGAATTCGCTTCTCGGAGATTTTTCGTATGTCACGATATTTTTCGGAAGCTACGCACTGATAAAAGCACTCCGCCCCAGGTTAAAAATACTCCATCCGTGATATGATAAGACTATGAATGACCTGCCTTTGCCCGTGGGGAGTCCGCCAGCTGGCGGATCAATAAACAAGGAACAGGAAGCCGTCCCCGCAACGGAAGCACCAATCCGTCCTACGGCTGTTGAAACTGAGTTGTCACCTGAAGTAGCATCATCGGGAGTCAAAGTACAGCCCATGTCACTCCCTGTCCCGCCGAAGATAGGCGAATTGGGAGTACGCCCTGCAGGGCAAAATATTCCCGCGACGGCACCGGCCGTAACAGTACCGTTATCCGATGACCAGATCGCAATGGGATTAAAACAAAGCGTCCAGAGTTCCTGGCATTGGCTGGCCAAGTGGTGTGAGCGCCGTTTAAAACAATTACACAAAGGACTTAAAAGTATTCACGGAGGACTCACACGTGTGAGACAATGATGGTATGCCGACAGAAGCATTGGATGTTTTCTATAGAATTGAAGTTTTCGGAATAAGTACACTCCTGATAGTCGTTCTTCTGGGAGGATTTTGTCTTTTGGCGTATGCAATATTCCTTTTGTGGAAATACCGCGACCGGGAAGAGAGGTCGCTTGATTATGTCCTCCTTCAGATGGCAGTACCAAGAGAAAATGAAATAAAGATTGACGCAGCGGAACAATTGTTTGCCAGTTTGTACAATATCCGCAAGTCCGGTTTCTGGTCGTTCCTTAGCCCCCAGCCTCATTTATCGTTTGAAATTGTCGCGAAACAGGAAGATATACGCTTTTACGCAGCAGTTCCGCGGAAATTTATGGATCTTGTGGAAAAACAGGTTCACGGTGCGTATCCCGGGGCGGATATTAAAGAGGTGGAAGAATATTCCATATTTTCACCGCAGGGGAGCGTGGCGTTCGCAGCGCTCCGGTTAAAATATGCACAGTATCTGCCGATCAGGGTTTTCCGGGATTTACCCACAGATCCGCTCTCGTCCATAACATCGGTATTGGCAAAAATGGGTCCGGGAGAAGGGGCAGTCATCCAGGTTTTGATTCAGCCGACGGACAGCAAGTGGCGGTCTCTCGGACGTTCCTACGTATCGAAAGTGAAGAAAGACGAGTCCAATCCGGAAAAAGCGAGCTATAAAGTGGATCCCAAGTCATTGGAAGCGATAGAGCAAAAAACAGGCAAGCCGGGATTCAACACGGTCGTCCGGCTTGTCGTGTCGTCCACGAGCCAGGAAAACGCCAAAATGCATCTTGATAATTTACTGACGAGTTTCGGACAGTTTTCGTCCGACAACAATTATTTTACAAAAGTGAAATTCCCGTTGTTTACGAAAAAATTATTTATGATGGATTTTATTTACCGGTATTTTCCGGTGCTTAATTTTCCGTTTTTACCCCAGTTCAGCACACTTAACAGTGATGAACTAGCTACCCTGTATCATCTTCCCAATAAAACGGTGGAGACCGCGCACATTTTTTGGCTTAATGCAAAACGGGCCCCGGCTCCATCCCAGATTCCGACAACGGGATTGTATTTAGGAAAGTCCCGGTATCGGGGCATTGAACGGCCGATTTATATCAGCGACGAAGACCGCCGGCGGCACATATACATCATCGGGAAAACCGGTACCGGTAAATCGCAGCTTTTGGAGGAAATGATTGTGCAGGACATTCATGAAGGGAAAGGAGTTGCAGTCGTCGATCCCCACGGAGACCTCATTGACGGCGTGATCTCCCGAATTCCGCCGTCGCGCGCGGAGGACGTCATTTATTTTGATCCGTCGGATACCGAGCGGCCGATGGGGTTAAATATGCTCGAAGCACGGACGGAAGAACAGAAACATTTTGTCGTGACATCGATCGTCGGCCTCATGTATAAACTGTACGATCCGATGAAGACCGGAATTATCGGACCGAGGTTTGAACACGCGATCAGGAATGCCATGCTTACCGTCATGGTGGACCCCGGGAATACGTTTGTTGAGGTTGTTCGTGTGCTGACGGACAGTACCTTTGTACAGGAACTGTTGCCCAGGCTTCAGGATCCGATTGTCCGGCGTTACTGGACAGATCAGATTGCGCAGACCGCCGACTTTCATAAGTCAGAAGTATTGGATTATATCGTGTCGAAGTTCGGCCGTTTTGTCACAAACAAGTTGATGCGCAACATCATCGGTCAGTCAGAATCGAGTTTTGATTTTAGAAAAGTTATGGATGAAGGCAAGATATTGCTCGTGAACCTTGCAAAGGGGAAAATCGGCGAAGAGAACAGTAATTTCCTCGGACTTATTTTAGTGCCGCGGATTCTTATTTCGGCCATGAGCCGGCAGGAATTACCGGAAGAGAAACGACGGGATTTTTATCTCTATGTTGATGAGTTCCAAAATTTTGCAACGCCGGATTTCGCCCAGATATTGTCCGAGGCGCGCAAATACAGATTAAATTTAATCGTTGCCAATCAATTCATCGGTCAGATGGAGGAAGAAGTGAAAAACGCCGTGTTCGGCAACGTCGGGACGCTCATCGGATTCCGTGTTGGCGTGACAGATGCAAATTATCTGCAGCATGAATATCAGCCGACGTTTAATGAGGCGGATCTCATTAACATTGATAAATATAACGCCTATGTTAAAACAAATGTCCACAATGAACCGGTCAAACCATTCAGCATAGATCTCACGAAAGACATGACAAAAGTAAATGCATCACGCAGCCAGAAAATCGCCGACGCAATCATCCAGCTGTCGCGTCTGAAATACGGCCGTTCACAGGATCTTGTTGAAGCAGAGATATCACAACGCGCACGATTGTAAATTACCTATTTACTTCTCCGCCCGTTGCAGTATTCTACAGTATGTACCATGGATAGCAAAGATCCTCCGTTTAGTTTACCCAAACTTCCGGAATCCACAGTGTATATTTTTAACATGTCGGAAGACGTGTGGCCGTTCATCAGCGCCATGTCTGATAAAGAGGCGCGAATGCTGGAAATAGAAGAAAATGCAGATTTGGGGGACCGGGATCTTTTTTCATTTTGTGCGGAAGAAAGCATGATATTTGTGCTGCCCCGTCCTGTCGACGGGGTATTTTTTGATTATGTTACCTCGCTGTTCGGGAAACGGGATTTCCGGGTGCTGGTTCCCAAAAAACACTCAGGCGTTATTTGTGAGGATATCCTTCATGATGACGCAGTCATGCAGGCGTTAGTTACGGCGGCCAACGGACACCAGAGACTGGTCGTGAAGAGTTATACGACATCCCAGCAATTCCTTGATCTCATACGGGTGCTTCGGGAGCGCGGGTTGACAATATTTACGCCGGAAGCTCCGGAAGAAGAAGATGCCTGGACGGTAAACTTTTTCGGAAGCAAATCCGGTATACGGCAACTGTCTCAGCAGAGCCGTGCGGCTGAACCGGATTTTATTATGCCGGACGGCATAGTCGCCAGCGGCATCATTGATGCGTCGCGTATCGCGGCAAATAAATACGTGAGTGAACACGGCGTGGTCCTCAAAACCAATAAGGGTCATTCCGGAGCAGGAGTACTGTTATTACGCGAGGGAGAATTGCCATCCGAGTATTCGTTATGTCAAAAAGCGATTTTGAACAAGTTGGCAAAAGATGAGTACTGGAAACTGTTTCCGATAGTCATCGAATCGCTTCTTTCCGTCAACCCTGCGGTCGGAGGGGGATTTCCGAACGTTGAATTTCAGATTTTGAAAAACGGGCACGTGGAATTTCTGTATTACTGCGGCATGCGTGTGACAAAAGACGGTGTATTCCGCGGCATGGAAATACATAATGACGCCATCTCGGAGCAGGCTGCGGTCCGCATGGTAGATACGGGGTTTTTTATCGGCGAGCAATACCGGGCTAACGGGTACCGCGGATATTTCGATGTGGATTTTGTGGCGTCCAAAAACGGACAGTTGTATGTGACGGAATCAAACGTCAGACGCACCGGCGGCACCCATGTATTCGCCACTGCGGAGAAATTATTCGGAAAAGACTTTATGTATCTCACGTACATATTATCCAATAACGCGTATAAATTAACGGAAAAGAAGACGTATACATTTAATGAAATGCTCACAATACTCGCGTCGGTATTATTTAACAAACAAACCCGTGAAGGACTTATTATTATTTCGGAGAATCTTCTGTCGTATCATCAGCTTGGATATATCATATTCGGAAAAACCGAGAAACGCGCACGCGATCTAGAAGCAAAAATGATACAGCTTCTTCCTGCCGTCTGACCACTGTTAGATAAATATCTTCGGTTTTTGATAAAATACGGAATACAGGGGGCCGTAGTTCATCGGTAGAACGCGATCCTTATAAGATCGATGCACTTGGTCCGATTCCAAGCGGCCCCACATGGACTCTGTTGTTTTAGTTGATGAACAAAATAACGAAATAGGAACCGCGCATAAAGGTACGGTACATTCATTTCAGACACCGCTGCACCGCGGGTTTTCACTCTTCATATTTAACCGTAACCATGACCTTCTGATTACCCGCCGCGCGGACACAAAAAAAACATTTCCGGGTGTGTGGACCAATACGGTCTGCGGACATCCCGGGCAGAAGGAAGATGTTGTTGAAGCGGCCAAACGCCGGTTGAAAGACGAATTAGGAATTGTCGCAGAAGACATTAAAGTTGTTGCTCCGTACCGGTATAGGTTTACTGACTTCCACGGCATTATGGAAAATGAAATTTGCCCTGTCCTTGTGGGTCATACTCAGGAAGACCCCAAACCCGATCCGAACGAAGTGGGTGAGTGGCAATGGATGGGGTGGCTGGAATTTTTAGCTGAAATCCAGAATATTCCCGGAAAATATTCCCCGTGGTGTGTCGAAGAAGCGGCTATTCTTCAACAGAAAGGTTCGGAATTGCGGTAACGGTGTGCCAGTCGGCGGGAGCCCCCCGGAAATATGCGTAACTGGCGATGTAGACGGCATTATCCGTACATAAGGGTACCGGCGGGGCATTAAAAGATCCCGTGACAGACAAAAATTTTTCACGCAGCCTAAGATTGGCAGCAACTCCGCCGGAAACGAGGACGGATTTGGCACTGTATTTTTCCACTGCGTTTATAGTTTTGGCAACCAACACATCGGTAATGGATTCCTGGACTTCGCTGGCAAATGCACTGGTTACGTCTTCATCGATATCCGTGAGTTTATTCCATTCCCGCCAGATTGCGGTTTTGAGTCCTGAAAAAGAGAAATTAAGCGACCCGTCATGGAGGAGGGGCCGGGGGAGTTTGGTTTTGAATGCGGATTTCTCCACCTGAAATTTGGCGGCTGACTCCTGTATTGCCGGCCCTCCGCGGTTTTCAAAACCCAACAGCCGTGCGGTTTTATCAAAGGCTTCGCCTGCGGCATCATCGAGTGTCCCGCCGAGCCAATGTAATTGCTTCGGAGATTTCATAAGAAATAATTCCGTATGTCCGCCGGATACAACCAGTGAGATAGCGGGAAATTCAATCTTCGTACCGCCGATAAAATTCGCATACATGTGTGCCAGCACATGATTGACAGGGATAATCGGTTTGCCCGTAACCATCGCCATGGTTTTTGCGGTCTCCACGCCGACTAAGAGCGACCCGATCAGTCCCGGCCCGACCGTTATTGCAATTGCATCATAGTCCGTTGTATCGGTTGCTTCTTTAATCGTGGGAATAATCACCTTAAGCTGTTCGCGTGCTGCCACCTCCGGTACGATTCCTCCGTATTTGGCATGCATGGCGGCGCTCGTTGCGATGACACTGCGTATAACGGTCACGCCGTCGGTAACTACCGCCGCAGCGGTTTCGTCACACGATGATTCAATTGCGAGAATGTTCATATTTCAATTTAATATTAATAACTAACACTGAAAGCATACAAAATTGAACCATTATCATAGCTTTTGCAGGCCCGAATGAATCGGCAAACAAACCAAGGATTGGAGCGAAAAGACTAAAAAATATATTTCCCAAAAAAGCACTTATCGATGAAAGCGTCGCCCGTTGTTCTTGGGTATATTCTTGCTGCATAAGGACATTTTTAGAGACTTCATTAGCACCATACCATATACCGGTCATTCCGGTTAATACCGGAGAAACAACAGTGGGTACGGCATATGCAACACTGTTAATAATACGGGAAAATATATTTGCGTATATTAATGTATTATATTCTCCCAATTTTTTAATAATTTTTCCGCTGAACCAGTAACTAATAAAAGCAGTTCCGTAAGATAACATTTTGGAGAATCCGATCGCCCAGATCGGCCAAATAGTGGCAATAAACGCTGAATTAAATTGAAAAGCGGGTTCTCCAAAACCAAACTGAAATATATCCTGAAGCGTTAATAATTTTAGTCGTTTATTGTTCCATAAATGAAACGCGGATATTTTTATATGCGAAAAAATGTTTGCTTCGCCTTTCACGATATGTTGCGGATTCCGTAGGTAAAATGAAATACCGAAACATATGACCTGTGGAATGACGGACAACCACATGATAAGAGAGAAAGACCACTGTGCGAGTATGCTTCCGATAACCGCGCCGAACATAAGCGCCAACTGGAACATAGAACTTGTTCTTCCCAAGTGATGCGCGAACGTTTCGGATTTTCCCGACTCGCGGACGGAATCATAGAGGAGCGCGTCATTGTTGCCGCTGTACCATGCACGTGATAAACCTTCCAGAATTGCTCCGGCAAACAGCGGCCAGTATGAGTGGCCGGCGGCATACAGAACGGCAGACAGTGTAGCCGTCAGTGCACCGAGAATAACTGTTTTTTTCCTGCCGATGATGTCGGAATAAATACCGGTGGGAATTTCAAAGAGGGCAGAGGATAACATTACAGCGGAAAACAGGCTTGTTGCCAGCACATATGAACCGGTCACGCGGGCAAAATAGATAATGAGGACGGCACTATGGAATTTAAAGTCCGTAAAGAAATTAAATAATGATAATAGCCTGATATTCCGCTCCATGAGGCTATTTTACTCGAGGCCGAGGAGTTTCACCAGTTGACTGGTCGAGGGGGTATGGATTTTCGGTATTTCGATAAGCTGTGCCCCTATTTCTTTTGCCTGTTGGCCTTTTTTAATTTTTGCGTGGTCACCTTCGGTAACGGCGATGACTGCAGGTTTGATTTTTTTAACCAGCTCCAAATAATCCGGGTAGCCGTGCATGGGAGGAAGTGTGATGACTTCATCGACACACGATAGTGATTCAATCATTTCCTTCCGTTGTGCCTGCGTGTGGATCGGTCTCGCGTCACCCTTCATGCGCCGCACATTTTCGTCCGATTCAAGTGCAACGATGAGATAATCTCCCAGTGATCTGGCCCGTTTCAAAAACGAGATATGACCGAAGTGCAAGAGATCAAAACATCCGCCGACGAGTATGATTTTTTTCATAGAGTTCCTTTCAGGAAAACTGCTTGCCAGGGGCGGTAATTGGAAACAAACGTCGTATTTTGCAGAACCTGCGCCCCGCGTGTGACGAGATAGTCAAACGATGCTTTAGCGCCCCACGCCGAAAAATCGACCTGCTTTACTTCGCCTTTGGCGAGTGTCGGGTCATCCTGATACAGATCCGGCGGGGGCTGTGTAACGCCCCAGAGTTTCTGGTTCAAAATTTGCGCCGTACGCCCGTCGCCCGTACCGTATAAATCAAACGTAAGCGACAGGTTTGTCACATCAGTTCTTGCCTGGATTAGAATGTATGTTGCCGTATCGTTAATAAATTTTAAATCATACGTAGGACCATAGACGGTGGCATCTAAGCCGGGTTTAAACCCCGCCTCTTCATAATAATGGACGCGGTAATCATGGGCATGCCGTTCGACTATCGGCAAACCTGCGGAGAGGGCCGCGCGGAACAATGTAGTAGACACCTGACAGACTCCGCCGCCGTCACCCAGCACCGTTCGCCCGTTTTTTATGATGTAGGCAGACTGATATCCGGTGGCCGCGGATATATCGCCTACGGCGTCATTAAATGAGAACGTTTCCCCGGGTTTGATAAGGATGCCGTTAAGCCTTCCGGCAGCCAGTGCTACATTGTGAATCCTTCCGGCTATGGACCCGGCAAATTCCGAATACCCGGTACCGATAAGCTCTTTAACACCAAACGTATTTACCTGATCAGTTGCGACTGCGGGTTTGACCATATCGATGGGCATGAGTATTGTTATGCGCTGTTGTCCGGTAGCCGCCGCCGCAGTGAATGCCTGGGACAGCCGGGTAGTTGCCTCGTCTTTATTGAGACTCCTGCCGTCAGCTGACGGACGGAAACTTGACACCCTCCCGTTTTGAAATTGGAAAAGCGCGTCTGTTGCAGGGACATCAACCTGTGACGCGATTTCATTTAATGTGCTGTCAATAACTGATCTGTTCCAGCGGAAATACGGTGCGAGATTCACAGGGGTCTGAAACAATTTAAAGTAGACATCCGACAGCCACTGCCGCGAACGGCCGACAAGGAACGCCTGTGTTGCGGAAAGTGTCGCATCATACCCCAGATTCAAATCCGTTCCGGAAAGGGTGGCAATCTTACCGTCGTAGGCGAGTTCAAACTGCATGCTGCTAAACGGTGTGTTTTTTCCCATCCAATAGGCCTCGATTTCTTTAGGGGTTTTGCCTGCTACATCAATATTCCCGACGGACACATGCGGATAGATCCGTCCCTGATAGTTTGTTTCAAACGCAAACCCCAAGCTAAGCGTTAAGAGAATAATAATCAGGCATGCAAACATACCAACACGAATCCACCACTCCGTCTTGTGCTTTGACTTACGCATGATATGATAATTATACCTGAGTCACGCAATGCGTGTAGGAGTTTTTATGGATGACACAAAGCCATTGACAGCAGGAGACGCACCGGCAGGACTTCTATCACCGGAACCCCCGGTTACCGAACCCCCGGCCGCTGAGCCTCCGGCTCCGGAACCTCCGCCGCCTGTGCCTCCGGTCTCTGATTTACCTCCTGCTCCTGTACCCGATTCAGGTCCGTTAAATTGGGGTATTACGCCGAAGGAATCTCCGCCTCCTGCTCCGATATCGGAAGTACCGATGCCGCCGCCCGGCCCGGACGTATATGCTGGATCTCCGCCATTATCGGAGGTGCCGATGCCGCCGGAAAACAAGGAGACGCTCGTCATTCCGCCGGAAGGATCAAATACAAACCCGTTTATTCCGCAGGAAACTTCTACTCCGCCAGCTGGCGGACCGTCCGGACAATCTGCCAAGCCGGCCGGAAGTTCATTTATAAAACGGTTCATAACAATTATTCTGATTCTTCTTCTTTTGGCAGGTATCGGCGTCGGTGTTAAATACGTGTTGGGAATGATGGGTGCCACAAGCGGAGGAACCATTACCTATTGGGGTCTATGGGAAGATAGTCCTACTTTACAGACGGCAATTGCCGAATTCCAAACGGCAAATCCCAAGATTAAAGTTACTTATGTGAAACAATCAATCCGTCAATACCGTGAGCGTCTGCAGGCAGCCATTGCGCGTGGTGACGGTCCGGATGTCTTTCAATTCCATAATACGTGGGTGCCGATGCTCCGTAGTGAATTATCTGCAGCCCCCGCGACGTTTATGACGACCTCCGAATTCAGTTCTACGTTTTATCCCGTAGCATCATCGGATTTAGTCGGCGGGCAATCGATGTACGGAGCGCCGCTTATGTTTGACGGGTTGGGGCTCTACTATAATGAAGATCTGTTTACAGCGGCGGGAGTGAGCCCGCCGACAACCTGGCCGGAACTGCTTGAACTCGTGCCGCGTCTTACGGTGAAAACGGATACGCAGATCCAGCAGTCCGCCATAGCCCTCGGCACGACCGGTAATGTTGAAAACTTCAGCGATATTGTAGGACTTATGATGATGCAGAACGGCGCAAGACTTACCAATCCGACCGGCAAAGAAGCAGAGGATACACTTATGTTTTACCGGAAGTTTGCCAACCCCACAGATCCGGTCTACACATGGAACGAAACGCTTGATAATTCCGTTTATGCATTTGCGGTGGGCAAAGTTGCAATGATTCTTGCCCCGTCCTGGCGCGCATTTGAGATTAAACAAATCAATGCCAACCTCCGTTTCAAAATAGCACAGGTTCCGCAGCTGCCCGGAAATACCGTTAACTGGGCGTCATACTGGGTGGGCGGAGTTTCGACGAAGTCGAAGAACCAGGCGGCCGGCTGGACATTTCTCAAATATCTCATTGATAAGAATACCATGACAAAACTATATGCAGAGGAGTCTAAAACCCGCCTGTTCGGCGAGCCCTATGCACGGGTGGATTTGGGAACCACGCTGACTGCCGATCCGTATCTGGGCGCCTTCATTCAAGAAGCTCCGACGGCAAAATCATTCCCGTTGGCGTCGCGGACGTTTGATAACGGAATAAACGATAAACTTATCCAGTATATGACGGATGCGGTGAATGCCGTAGGTCAGGGGACGGCACCCACCTCTGCCCTGCAGACGGCGGCCGCCGGATTTTCCCAGGTACTGACAAGTTACGGAATAACGACCGGTGCTGCCCCGCCAGTGACGCCATAATCCATGTCCCGTATATCCAAACATGATGCTGCAATCGCAACGCTCGCGTATGCAGATGTTTTTAATTACCCCCTTACCCGCCGGGAAATGGTATTGTGGTTTTTGTTTTATCCGATCCGCGCTGTACCAAAAGGGTTTGGTCTGCCCGCCAAACGTATAGAAGCTTCATGGCAGTCAGGGAAATGGAACATAGCGAAGCGGGCTGGCCGTTGGCTCTCTCTTGTTCCCACAATTCAACTGGTCGGCGTCACAGGCGGGCTGGCGATGAATAATGCCGGGCGTAAGGATGATATAGATATGTTTCTTGTCGTGGCTGACGGAACGCTGTGGGTGAGCCGGATGCTGGCAACATTGCTTATGGATATTTTCGGGCTTCGGCGGCATCCCAATGATACGTCGGTTGCCGATAAAGTGTGTCTTAATATGTTCATGACACGGAGTCATACTGCGCTTGAGACGGAATACTGCGATTGTTTTACCGCTCATGAAGTGCTTCAGATGGTGCCGTTGTGGGAACAAAACGGCGAATATCAACGGTTCTTACGGTCCAACCGCTGGGTTGCCGAGTATCTTCCCAATGCATGGAATGAGAAAAAGATGGCCAAGGTTGACCGGATGTGTACGAGTTTTCCTCTGGTTATTTTTGTCATGAGATTGTTCGAATGGCCTGCCAAGCGGTTGCAGCTGTGGTATATGGCACGCCATCGGACACGCGAGATCATTACGGATACGACCCTTCGGTTCCATCCGCGGGATGCCCGTGTTTGGATCAAACGGAGGTTGGGAACGCGCCTGAGGCGGTTCCACATACCCCTTGACAAGGTTTTCTACGCAAGTTAAAATAGCACTCATCGTAAAAGAGTGATAAAGGAGGACCCATGGCAAAACAAAATATTTCACCGTTATTTGATAACGTACTCATTAAACCCCTCGAGGCGGAGGAAAAACTTCCGTCCGGTATTATTCTCCCGGACAGCGCAAAAGAAAAACCCCAGATCGGCCAAATCATGGCAGTCGGCCCCGGAAAATCGTGTTGCTGTGATGAAGAAGACAAAGATTGTGATTGCGGAATGGTTGTGAAAGTCGGCGACAAGGTTATGTATAAGAAGTGGGGCGGTAATGACGTAAAAGTCGGCGGACAGGAATGGACTATCGTAGAACAAAAAGACATATTGGCAATCGTCAAATAAGAAAGGACACCTATGGCAAAACAACTAAAATTTTCTGAAGAAGCACGACAATCCATGATCCGCGGGGTGAACATCCTCGCCAAGGCAGTGGTCACGACGCTCGGCCCCAAAGGCCGCAACGTCGCCCTCGATAAAAAGTGGGGTGCACCCAATATCGTTCATGACGGCGTGACGGTTGCCAAGGAAATTGACCTTGAGGATCCGTTTGAAAACATGGGTGCACAGCTGGTCAAGGAAGTGGCCTCAAAAACCAATGATGTGGCAGGGGACGGAACTACGACCTCGACTCTTTTGGCCCAGTCCATCGTGAATGCAGGGTTTAAAAACGTAACCGCAGGCGCCAACCCTATGATTCTTAAAATGGGTATGGAAAAAGGCATGAATGCCGTGGTTTCCGAAATTAAGAAGATGGCAAAGACCGTCAAGGCCGCGGATGTGGCGAAAGTTGCCACGATCAGCGCCCAAGACAGCACGATAGGTGCGCTTATTGCCGAGGCTTTGGATAAAGTCGGTAAAGACGGTGTGGTGACGGTTGAAGAAGGAAAAGGTCTTGAGATGAACATTGATTATAAAGAAGGCATGGAGTTTGATAAAGGATTTGCCAGCGCTTACTTTGTGACCAATACGGACAAGATGGAAGCGGAAATTGAGGATCCGTATATCCTTATCACCGACAAGAAGATATCCGCCATAGCGGACCTTCTGCCTTTCTTAGAGAAACTGATTAAAGTCAGCAAGAACCTGGTGATTATCGCCGATGATATCGAAGGCGAAGCACTCGCGACACTGGTAGTAAACCGCCTCAAGGGAGTCGTGAATGTACTCGCGGTGAAGGCGCCGGGATTCGGCGACCGAAGGCGCGAAATGCTTGAGGACATCGCAACCCTTACCGGCGGAACGGTAATTTCCGAGGATACGGGACGCAAGTTTGAAAACGTCACCGTTGAAGACTGCGGACGCGCTGATAAAGTCTGGGCAGACAAGGAAAACTGCAGGATTATCGGCGGCAAAGGTGCCAAAGCAGCGCTCTCTGCTCGTATTGCGCAGATTAAGCGCGAGATGGACGAGTCTACCAGCGATTTCGATAAAGAAAAATTGCAGGAGCGGTTGGCCAAACTCTCCGGCGGCGTGGCCGTCATCAATGTGGGGGCTGCAACCGAAGTTGAGATGAAAGACAAGAAAGAGCGCGTCAACGATGCTGTGGCCGCAACAAAAGCCGCACTTGAAGAAGGCATTGTTGCCGGCGGCGGGGTCGCACTGCTTCGCGCACGGTTGGTGTTGCCGAAAATCAAAGATTCACTCGCGACAACGGACGAGAAAGTCGGCGTGGATATTCTTTACCAAGCGCTGGGCGAGCCGATCCGGTGGATAGCACGCAATGCCGGTGCCGATGATGGATGGGTTCTCAAAACCGTCGAGGAATCCAAAGTCGCGGATTTCGGGTTTGATGCCATGGATATGACATTCAAGTCTATGGTTTCGGCAGGTATCCTGGATCCGGCGAAGGTTACGAGAATTGCCCTGCAGAACGCAGTCTCGGTCGGCATGATGATACTCACAACCGAAGCCCTGATCACCGATCTTCCTGAGAAAAAGGAAGCGGGCGGAGGCGGCATGCCCGGAGGCGGCATGGGCGGCATGGGTGGAATGGATTATTAAAATATTAACTTAAGAATCCCGCGAAAGCGGGATTCTTTCTGAAGGTAGAATTAATTATGACTAATCTAAAGTTAAACAGGTTTGAGACGTGCGATTATGCCATGATTTCGCAGGACGGCAAGTTATCCGTCATGGGGATATTCGACCGGATATTCGTGCGAAACCTCCCCGCCCAGCATCCGAGCATGTGTTTTGTCGTTGTGGCCCACGGGGCGCCCGGATCCGATCATAAAATGATACTGGTTATAACCGGTCCGTCAGGAAATAAAATAAATGATATTCCGATCACCATTAAAACCAACACAGAAGGAAATTTTAATGTCATCGCGACACTCAATAACCTTCCGATAACGGAACAGGGAGTTTTGAAGATCGATTGTTTCGATGACGATAAAAAAATCGGAACAAAGGAAGTCATTATATCCAAGACGCCTGCACTTCAGGGAAGCAAAGTAAAAAATTAGATATACTACCCATTAAACTCACCTTGATTTAGGGGCAAATGTGGTTATAATACAATCCAATCTTACTCAATGGCTATATGAATATTAGAGAAACAATTGTGGAGCGCGGATTAAATTACCTTGATCACAACACAAAGAGGGAAGGTATTGTTCTCCCCGTTGTCGCGGCTTTAATCACAGATGACGAGATTGCACAACATCACAAAACTGCGTATATAGCAAGACACAAAGCCCGTGTGGCAAGCGGGGATATTGCCCAACTTGATGCCGCATCAGCAAGCTTACATCTTGCAGCCGGTGTGAGCAAAGGAATCGGAATTCAGGAAAAGACATGGGAACGGAGGCGCGAATTGGTTTACAGCGTCGTGTTAAACAGGCGCAGGAATGTTGAGGAATCCCCCCAAAGCGCGTAAATCTTCCCGTTTTTGATTTAGCTTCGTTTTGTGGTACCATGGAGGGCATCCCTATGAACATTACTATCACTAAACCACGGCTTTCTGACGCTCCAACCATGGTTATATGGGGACGGGAAAGCACGGCGCTGAAAGACACTAAAAACGATACCTGGTATTCTCTCGGGGTGCTGCGCAAGTGGATTGCAAACCCCAAAGACGACCCGATTCTTGTGGCCCGTGACGGGAGAAAACTCGTGGGCATGTGTCTCGTACACGGCATGCGGGAATGGGGATATTTTGCCTCCCTGTACGTGGAACGGGCATACCGCGATAAGGGGATAGGAACTATTCTTTTGAACAAAATGACGGAGAATCTGAAAGTACAGGGGTATCGTGATTTCGCACTGCTGGTGAAAGAAACGAACACTCGAGCTCAGAAGTTTTATCGTAAAGAAGGATTTAAAAAAGGCTATCTCTTCCGCTGGATGGGCAAGAAATTATAGCTCTGGTATACTCGCCTCATGGAATCATATCTTGTGTTTGCCTGGATGGCATCGATTTTGTTGGGAGTTGAGGGAATCCTCGCCAAACTCACGAGCAAATACGCGATCAAAAATCCCTGGATGTTTAATTTTGTCTGGAGTTTTATCATCCTCCTGTATACGCTTGTTATCGCGCTTTTCTATCACGTCGGATGGCCCAGTCAATGGCAAAACATCATTATTGCAGGGGCATTTTACGCATTATCCGGTGTATTTTATACCTGGTCGTTGTATTTGCTGGATGTGTCAGTGCTTTCGCCTCTGTTTAACTTCCGCACCGTGTTTAGCGTGCTTTTGGGAGTATGGCTACTGGGGCAACTGCTCACCACGCAGCAATATATTCTTATCGGTATCACGTTTGTCGCCGGATTATTCGTAAGCTTTGATGAACACTTTAAACTCCGTTCATTTTTCCGGATGCCGATTTTGATTGCGATGATCGCGATGGTGGTGATTGCGGCCTACGGCATATACATCAATAAAGCAATAGCGGCCAACGGCTACTGGACAACTACAGTATGGGTGTATGTTGTTGCCCAGATTATGCTTGTGTTGACTTGGCCGAAATTCAGCCGCGATATCGGGAAGATTTCAAAAAAACAAATAGGAGCGCTCGCAATTCTTTCCATTGCCGGGACCATAGGTATGCTTGCGGCAAATCAGGCGTATACGGGAAATGTGGGGATTGCCTCCACGATTATTTCTCTGCCGGTTTCCATGGTATTGGCATTTTTATTTGCCGTTTTTGTCCCGACTCTACTGGAGAAACATACGATGAAAACGTATGCGATCCGGTTTATTGCCGCAGGAGTGATGCTTGCGGCGGCCATTAAACTTACTGTTTAATCTCCGGCAGGACTTCATCTGGGTTGATGGCCACGCCGTTTTGGTACACTTCAAGATGCACGTGATTGCCCGTCGCCCAGCCGGTTGCGCCGACCAGACCGATTTCCGTTTTTTTGGTGACGGTTTCACCCGGCCGTACCAGAATTTTGGAAAGATGGCCATAGAGAGACTGTAACTGGTTGTTGCTAGTAATAAATACGTGGTTTCCGTACCCGTATGAAAGGAAAGATGTCCATGCTACGGTGCCGTCAGCCACGGGGTACACGGGAGTCCCCAGGGGCGCGGTAAGATCCATGCCGGGGTGTCCCACCCGAAAGTTTTGGGAAATACCGAAGGTTGTAAGAGGCCAACGGGTTTCTGATTCTTCCGGACCGTAGGGGATAGTGACCATGGGCGGATCGTGGCTAACTTCCCAGGCTGATACGGCGGCGGATGTCTGAGGGGCGACAATAGCCACGGCAAACGCCAGACCGGCAAGGTTTACCCCTACAAACTGCCGGAAGTGAAGCCTCTCAATACGACTTCGTATTTCGTGGCTCAGACGGTTGCTGCCGTGGACATCTGAAGAAAGCCATTTTAACAGTTTCTTCATACAAGAAGGGAAATTATACTCCAACTATAGGTTGAGGTCAAGTTTACGGGATTGCCTCGGTGTGTTATCATCGTAAGGCAATGAAGCGCAAAATAGTGTTTATCCTTGTTCTCATAGGCCTTGTTGCCGCGGTTGCCCTCATTGTCCGGCTTCTTACCAACAGAGGTCCGAAACAGGGCGAGCTTCGAGTAAACAGCAACCCTGCAGCCTCCATATTTTTGGACAACAAAAACATCGGCAGGACCCCGTTTCCGTCTGAAAAAGTAAACGCCGGCAGTTATACGATCAAACTCGTGCCCGATACGACAACCCCGCAACTTGCTTCATGGGAAGGAAAAATAGCGGTGGGACAGGGATTACTTACCTACGTGAACGCGGATTTGACCGAATCAGAACTATCAAGCGCCGTTGATGTGTTATGGCTGGAAAAAATATCCAGCAAACAATCTGAGCTGTCCGTGACGACAAATCCGGATGGGGCCAGCGTCCTGGTAGACGACGTAACCCGCGGCGTCACGCCGATTTCCATTTCCGATATCCCGCCGGGGGATCATACGGTAACAGTAAGCAGTGTCGGGTTTTTGACAAGGACCCTCAAAATCCGCACCACGCCGGGATACAGACTTATTGCAGAGATGAAATTAGGGCTTTCATCCGGCGCGCAAATTCCGACAGCAAGTCCGACGGCAACCCCGTCAGGCAAAGTGACCCCGACTCCCAAGACCGCGACATCTTCCGCTCAGGCAAATCCTGAAAAGCCGTATTTAATCGTGAAAGATACCCCTACCGGGTTTTTACGGGTACGTATGGATCCGTCAACCAGCGCGACAGAAGCAGCGCGCATTAACCCCGGCGATAAGTTCACTATTTTGGATACGCAAAACGGCTGGTACGAAATAAGTTATGACGGCACCAATACCGGATGGGTGTCGGGACAGTACGTAGATAAAATTGAATGATTTCGTTATTTTTTATCCCCCAATACCATATACCACGGCGAAGATGGAGAGGATCCAGAAAATAACGGTTGTCAGAAGCGGCAGATCGGACATAAGCACTTTTTCCGGAGACTCTCCCTTTCCCTCATAAATGAGCTGCATATACCGCATAATGCCGTAAAGAACGAACGGTATGGAGATCATGAGCCATTTCCTGCTGGAGATGTCCAGGGAAAAATCATAGTAGTTCCTGAAGAAAATACCCTGGTTTACCGGACGCTCCAGAAACGTGTAGAACGCGTAGGTAATAAACGTGCTGTTGGCAAACATCGCGGTATACGTGTCCAGAAGTTTTTCCGAGTAATGAGAGAGCGTTTCCCTGGTGTCACGTGGTACGACGCCGTCATATTTCTGCAGGAGCGTGAGTTCCGCACGGCGTTTTCCGATAGCCAAAAAGAGGGCCAGGGAGAGTGCCGCAAGCGCCAACCAGATGGATATGTGATAGCCTGTTGCGGCTTCACCCGCATAGACGCGAAGAAAATATGCCGTGGTGATAGTGAGAATATCGATTACGCTGAAGCGCTTGAGGACCAGGGTATAGGAATATTGCACGAATGCAAACGCAATGGATATCATAAAAAACGATTCGGAGACCGTTCGACTTAACATCAGTCCCGTGATAGCCAGCAGTATCGAGACAATTGCCGCAAGGGGAATGGGGAGTTTACCGCTAGCAATCGGACGGAATTTTTTGAACGGGTGTTTCCGGTCGTGCGGCGCATCCAATATGTCATTAAAAATGTAATTTGAAGACGATAATAAACAGAACGCGACGAACGCCACAATAGTTATGTGAAACGCCCGCGGGTCAAAAAAATGCCCGGTAAACAGGATCGTCGTAAAGAGCGCGAGGTTTTTTACCCATTGTCTGGGTCTTGCGGCTCGGAAAATTGCGTAAAGAATTGTACCCATATCAGAAATGCTCCAATCCCGGCAGCCAACAGCAGCAGCGCAAACACTTTTTGCCGGCTTGTGACCGTGAGTGCAATCACCCCCAGTATAGCCGACACCCCCCAGTAAAACAAGGCGATCCGGCGTTTCCCCCACCCGATATTCAACAACTGGTGATGGAGGTGTCCGCGGTCAGCTTTCACCGGGGATTTTTTCGAACCGACCCTCCGAAGCAGCGTATAGACGGCATCGATAGTCGGTACTCCGAGAACAAGGAGCGCCGTTCCTAATTTACCGTAGGAAAGAATTCCCAGGATTGCCAGTAAAAATCCCGCGAGTGTTTTTCCGCCGTACCCGGGCATGATTTTTTGCGGATAAAAGTTCCATGGAATAAATCCTAAAAATGTTCCAGTTACGATAAATGCCAGGACGGTCACAGCTTCCTGGCTGGGATCTTTCAGGGTGAAACGCAACGATAATAGCCCCAGGGTGAGGGCGGCAATCGTCACAAATCCGGGCATTTGTCCATCGACACCCGCAGACCATCCGACGATATTCATCGTCCATAAAATCCAGACGAACGCAAGGAGATCCGCCCAAACCAGGATAGAATGGGATCCGAAAAATGAGAACGTCAAGCGCAGCGTATCGAGGTGGATAATACCGCCGGTCAACGGATTGGTAATATACGGGATGCCGGCTCCGGCTCCCACCATAATAAGAGCAGCGATGGCATTGGTAGCAAGCCGGATATACGGATTGACATCCTGGTAGTCATCTAAGAGTCCCACAATCACCAACAGTATTGCCGCGATCAGCATGCCGGTATATAGTTTTGTCATCGGAATGAAGAGGACAACCGCGACAACCAGTCCGATGAGAATAGCCAGTCCTCCGGCCCTGGGGATTATTCCTGTATGGGTGTGTGCAGGATGGAAACGCACCCGCGGATTGTCCACGAGATGTAACGTGCGGGCCAGCCCGATGACGATCGGGGTTACGACAAGTGTGGTAAGCATTGCAACAACAAACGGCGCGATGATTTCCATGGTGCTAGGTTACAAGAAACAAAATTTTAACAAGCGTAACGAATGAAAGGATGCTTACAATAAGCGATGATAAGAACAGCATCTGCGTGAAGATGAGGTATTCCGCAGTTATATAAATACCTATAAGGAGATCTATTCCGTACCACACGATGCTTGAGGCCGGCAGAAGCACAAGCCAATACGGCGAAGCCAGCTGGTCTTCCCCCCATGGCCGTGAGAACCATATGGGAACACTCGGTGGGAGCTCTGGGAAGCGCCATACCAGTAGCCCGACGGAAAGAATAAAAAGAACGATGACAAATTTGTGCACAATGCTGATTAACCAGTTTTTTTTTATCACGTTCCACGTTGCGGTCACCCTATGAGTTTCGGCAGGTATGTGAGGGAATATATTCATAAGACAGTCCGGAAGACGACGTCGAAGGTGCCGTTGGTGTGTACAATGAACGCACGTATAGGATACGGAGGATAGGTTAAAACCATTTGAGACGGGGACACGAGCGACCCCCCGACATACCACGGGAAAGGACTGTTGCTCGGGTTGTACAGGTACACATGTGCCCGGTCGTTACTGTAATAGACGGTTTCAAAAAAGATGAGAGGATTGTCGGCGAAAACCACGTCTGTCGGGGATTTAAGCATATTGATTTCTGTCACGGTTGAGCGGATGTCCAATTTCGCATGTTTATCCGGGTACCATATATTGAATCCTAAGACAAAGAGGAGGCAAACTGCGGCAGCTATTTTTTGTACCGATCTGTTTCGTATTGCATATATCACGAGTGCAATAATCATGACCTGGGCAATTGTGACAGGAATAACATACCGGTTGACGTATAACGGTTTGATAAAAGAAATACCGATTACAATAATGAGCGGTAGATAAATTTGAATGAGAAATATGTTTGAAGTTTTACGGATTTTTTCCGACCGGAAAGCAAGGAAGCTAAAACCCAAAAAAATAAGTGAAAGTACTTTCGTGAAATTCCATACATACCACGGTGTGCCTTCATACCCGACGAACAGATTTCCCAGGACTGACGTTACGAGATTGGTATCTACCGGAAAGTACCACAAATGTCCGAACATAGTTGCCTGCCGCGCCAGCACTACAAACCATGGTGCGATTGATACGGCAGAAATTGCTACAACACGCACCATCGGATCTTTTTTCCAGTGTATGCTGGTGGTTAACACGTAATGAACAACCTCCGCAAACGGTACAATAAGAAAAAAACTATGGGTATAAAATCCCAGAATTGTTGCGGCGGTTAAAAGCCACCATCGGCGTTCGGTGTACGCAAACAGCGATAAGACGGCGAATAATATATACCACCCGTATGTTCTTCCTTCCATACCATAATACAGAAGCATCGGATTGAAAAAGAAAAAGAGCGGCAACCACCAGGAGAGCCAATGTTTACGGAATAGTTTTTCCGCCCATACAACGACGATAGCAGCGGCACCGGTAAATGCGACCAGCGACAGACTCCGTAAAGCAATTTCGCTCGTCCCGAATAGTTTGATCCAGAAGTGAAGAAGAAGATAATAAAAAGGAGGTTCAAAACCGGCTTGTGCAACAATGAATGAAACCGGCCGCAATGCCATCAGCACGGAAAATGCTTCGTCTCGCCAGAGACTCTGCGTGAGGTACAGGAGGGGTGAATGTTGGATAAGAAATTGAAGCATGCCGTTTTATTATACCTTTTCCGTCACGCGATATTCCAATCGTTTTCCCAGAAGCAGTCTCGTATGGGCATCCAGGCCCGGGAGTGCCGCCAGGAAGAATGAAACGATGGGCAATGTCAGCCATTGGATATATAAAAACGGAAGGTGCCATTTTTTGAATTCGGCAGGACGCGGAGGTTTTGCTCGCCAGTCGATAATAAGAACGACAAGCAGGAACCCCATGGCGAGTGTGAGGATTCCCGAGGAGAGTTGTGCGAGATTATGTCCCAGGACAGTCCGTCCGAAAGCGGGATTGATGATGGGTGGAATGGTACTTCCCAGCGTCAGAATAAACCAGTTGGAAGACCAGAACACATGTTGTTCCATCAAAAGGAGAAGCCGCCGCAGCCGGTCCCACAGGGGAATTTCATTATGAATGAACATATTGCGTATGACGAACGGAATATCCGAGATGCCCCATGCCCACCGTTTGGATTGCTCGTACTGGTTGACCATTGTGCGCCAAAATCCGTGTGATTCAGCGGCATCAACCAAAATCGGAAGGAAAATACTTCTGGTTGCAACCTGTTCGCCGTAGAGGAAATATACTTTAAAGAATAAATGATAGTCCTCCGGTATGACATCCACTGCCCAGTATCCCGCTTTCATTGCAGTTGTCAGGGCGAGTGAGTAGGTGGAAAAATTTATCAGCCGCTGTTTTTGTTTAAGGAGTGCCAGATTGGATATGCTGTAAATTGTGTTGAGGACTCTGCCTGGGAGGGGAATGCGCCAGATATTGGAATAAAACAAGATAGCCCCCTGATAAAAATGTTTTTCCCTTTCAGGGTCCGTGAGGAATGAATGTGATAAATAGGAAAAATATTTCGGATGCAGGAGCGCATCCGCATCACATGAAGTCACTGTCGCGCTTTGCGGACTAATGCCCCATTTTTTCATCTCCGTTACGACCCGTTTACCCGCCCACGCCATATTGCTGGACTTTCCCGCGACTTCGCCTGTATGGAGGACGTGCCGGGTTACAAGGAAATGGCCGAAGCGGCTACCGTATGCATCTTTAAGAATTTTTCCAGTTGCTTTAGCATCGGGGTCTTTCTCCTCCGTAGCCAATACAACAATAATCCGGTCTTTTGGAAAATCCTGTTTCGTCAGATTATCAAATGTCCGCTGGAGTATGTGTAGCGGCTCATGATATTCAGGAATAATAATAATGTGATACAGCGAATTAAAATCCGGGAGCCGGGCCGCAAGCGTCAGCCAGTTGATTTTTATATGTGCGTTGAGCGTAACAAAAGACTGGATGGCGAAGAGCGCTAGCGAAAATGATTTATAAAACCAGTAGATATCAAATGTAATAATGAGGTATGCAACGAGAGCCGGATGCCAAAATGACAACCAGAACGGCATGGTAATAAGTATCCACGAGAGTCCGGGAACAAGTATTTCCAGAAGCCGCTGAGTTTTATTCGGATAGAGGGAAAAAAATTGGCGCATAATGACAATCTAAACTGTTATTATAGCACGAATAAAGCGGTATTTACCTGATGTCCGGGAAGTCAAATGTGTCTGCTTTCCGTGTAGTGTAATAGAGAGCGAGCCCTTTTATCATTCTGGTGATCATAGACCAACCTTCGTTTCCCCGTCGTCCCGATGATAATACCTTATTATCGAGACGGTACACTACTTTACCTATGGTTTTCAGTCGCCGGATCATTTCGATATCCTCGGCAGCCTTGAAATCGACGGGATACCCGCCGACCTCAATACCTTTAGCCCTGATAAATGCCGAATTCTGACCGGGGGCAATTGGGAGGCCAATCAGTTGCAAAAAGAGCCATAAGTACGGTTGGACGAAGTTACTGAATAGTACATACGGAGCCCATCCGAAGTCCACGAAGTATGGGCCATAGACAGCTACTACGCCGGGGCGGGATAACGTTTCTTCTATTTTGGAGAGCCAGTCGGCAGGCACGACCGTGTCGGAATCCGTGAATGCAATAATGTCTCCAGATGCTGCTTCGAGACCTCTTTGGCGTGCATACCCGATGCCGCGGTGTGCAATGGTGATCACCCGGGCGCCGTGTTTTTCCGCTATTTTTCTTGTATGGTCAGTCGAGCCGCCGTCGATAACAATGATCTCGTCCGGTTTCCGGGTAAGTTTATGAATTGATGCCAGTGTGTGGGTAATATATTTTTCCTCGTTATATGCCGGAAGAACTACAGATATTGTCATATATGTATTATATGCGAAAAAGGGTTTTGGCGTTTGCTGTTGTTTGATCTTCCACCCGCTGTGTATCAATGTGCTGGAGCCGGGCAATCTCTGCTGCGATAAGGGGAATGTATTTAGGTTCGTTGCGTTGCCCGCGGTGGGGGACCGGGGTTAAATACGGCGCATCGGTTTCCAGAAGGAGCATCGGGAGAGGGATATCCGGAATTATGGACTGAAGTTGTTTTGAATAGGTAATATTACCGTCCAGACCGATATATAAATTTCTTTCCTGAGCATTTCGTACTTCCTGCATTCCTCCGGAAAAGCAATGGATGACTCCTTTTACCGGGATCGAATCATACACAGTAAAAAAATCTTCAAACGCATCTCTCACGTGCATGATAGCCGGCAGATTGTTTTTTCGGGCTAACCGCAATTGTTCTTCAAATAATAGTTTCTGGTTTTGCTTTTTTCCTGCCGCCTCCTCGTTTTTATATTGATGATAATCCAGCCCGATTTCACCGATAGCGACAATTCTCTCTTTATGCGTTGCGATCAGTTGTTCGAGCGTTGCTACCGGCGGGGTATGCTGTGCTTCGTACGGATGATAGCCGATGCCGGCAAATACAGTATCAGGATTCCTTTGGGCAAGCAATACTGATTGATTTGAAGAAAACGGATCAACTCCCGGGCTGATAAATAGTTTTACCCCTGCCTTTTTTGCGTTGCCGATGACCATTGCGCGGTCAGGATCATATTCGGGAAACGTAAGATGGCAATGGGTATCGATGTACATACTACGTGAGCCGCGGGAACAGGGGAGCCGACGCTTTAATCGTGGGTCCTTTGAATTGCTCAAGAATTTTCTGAGCCGTGTCGGGAAGAAATGGCTGCAACGCAACCCCTATATGTATCAATTGATTAATATATTTTTTTAGTTTACCCGTATCTTTTGTTTTCCAAGGTTGATCATTATTAATCTCTACATCGAGTTTCTTTATGTCTTTCCAGAGCTCTTCCAAAGCTAGACTGAATTCATAACTTGCCAGATGTTTTGAAAAATAATTTTTGACCGGCGCTGCACTAACTTTTATTTGGTTTAGCTCACAGAGTTTGGCAATACGCGCCGTTAAATTTCCCAGACCGTTGGCTAAATCAGCATTATATAGTTCTTTAAATCTCGATTCGGAAAAGTCGCCGTCGGAGGCAGAGGGAATTTCGCGCAGTAAATAGTAGCGCAGGGGATCCGCGCCGTATTTTTTGATAAGATCAAACGGGTCAACGACATTACCAACGGATTTGCTCATTTTTTGTCCGTTGACCGTAAAATATCCGTGGACAAAGATGGATTTCGGGAGTTTAAGTCCCGCGGATAGTAAGAATGCGGGCCAGTAAACAGCATGGAATCGGGTGATACCTTTGCCGATGACATGGACGTCCGCGGGCCACCATTTTTCATACTGTTTCTCGTCCCATCCGAACCCGATACCGCTCTGGTAAATGTTCAGCGCGTCAAACCATACGTACATCCGTTGTGAGTCGTCTCCCGGCACCGGCACGCCCCAGTTTTTTGCTCGGTCGTTACTTCTCGAGATGCTTATGTCGAGGAGCGGCTGTTTGAGAAATGATAGCATTTCATTTTTGCGGAAATCGGGAATGATTTTGAGCGTGTCATCAGAAATAAGTTTAATAAGCTGATCCTGATATTTTGAGAGCCGGAAAAAATAATTATCCTCTTTTACCATTTCAAGCTTCTTGCCGGGGTGTTCAAAACACTGCCCGTTTTCATCCAATTCCTCTTTTGTATAAAACTGTTCGCATCCCGTGCAGTAAAGCCCTTCATATGATTTTTTAAAGATGTCTTTTTTGCAAAGGCCCCAGAGTTTTTGCGATGAGACGAAGTGGTGCTGTTTGTCGCTTCCTTTTTGCCAGACGTCAAAGCGGCAATTTAAGGCTTTGGTAAGTTCAAAAAACTTTTGTGTGTTGGCATCAATAAATTCTTTAACCGGTATGCCGGCCAGATCCGCAGCCTGCACGTTTTTGAGGGCATTTTCGTCGCCGCCGGAAAGAAGTTTGGTTTCCTCTCCTAATAACGCGTGATATCGGGCGATCACGTCTCCCTGCACAAATTCGAGGGCGTGCCCGACATGGGGAGGAGCGTTGACGTAGGGGATAGCGCAGGTGACGTAGAACTTACTCATGAGCTGATTCTATCTTCTTTGGAAGAGTATCTCAAGGGAAATGAGGCAGGGAATAAGAAGCAGCGGGTACCAAAGTTCCCGCAGTCCCAGAAGTCGGAGACCAAACCATACGACCATGCCGATCGTCACCAGCACTGCACGTCGCACAATTTTAAAGATGAAGAGGGAAGAGAAAAACGTGGTTGCAGCGATTATCACAAAAAAGAGGACAAGGAGGACGATATGTTCGGGCGGAATTGTGTTGATAAACCAGCCCAGAACGCTCAATCCGCTCATGCCCAAAATAAGCCATAAAATGTTCCGTTTCGGATGGTTCATAGAATTAGTATAGCAAGTGTGGTATCTTGTTTCTGCATGGAAATCGTACTCGGTATCGGTATTGCCGTCGGTTTTGGAATTGTCATTTGGGTGCTTGTACAGTGGCTTAAAAGCATGCAGGCTACCGTCAGTGGGTCTGCATCTGAAATGAATCGGCGTTTGGACGAAGCGGCCAGAGTTATCGGAGCTTTAAATAAGCACGTCGGAGAAATGTCCGAGATGGGACGGGGAATCCGGAGTTTACAAGAATTTCTTCAGTCGCCAAAACTCCGCGGTAATATCGGAGAGCAGGTGCTTAAAGACATGATCGGGCAAACATTCCCGAAAAATTCATTTCATCTGCAGTATTCGTTTAAATCCGGAGTAAAAGTTGATGCCGTTCTCAAAACCGACGCGGGGTTATTGTGTATCGATTCTAAATTCCCGATGGAAAACTTTACCCTGATGCACAAAGGGGAAACGGAAGCTGTACGGCTTGCTGCCAGACGGGATTTTATTGCCGATGTAAAAAAACACATTACGGATATAAGCCGAAAATATATTCTGCCGGAGGAAGGGACCATGGATTTTGCCCTCATGTATATTCCATCGGAATCGGTGTACTACGAAATAGCAACGATTGAAGATCTTATGGATTTTTCCCGCCGGAATCGCGTCTATCCCGTTTCTCCCAATACGCTGTATGCACATTTACAGGTGCTGCTCTTGAGTTTCCAGGGGAAAGAACTGGAACAGAAATCACGAGAAGTATTCCGGTTGCTGCGTGCTATTCAAAAAGATTATGAAAAAACAGGGGAACAGCTGGGGGTATTAGGCCGGCATATCGGCAATGCCTACAATACCATGAGCGGCGTCTCCGGCTCCTTTGACGTCCTGGGTCAGAAACTTTCCAAAACCCAACGCTTTACCGGCCGCGAAGAAAAACAGTTGGAGGAATAGTGAAGAATGTCCTGATTTTACACGGAACGGAAGATAACTCTACAAAAAATTGGTTTCCATGGTTGAGAAAAGAACTCGAAACTCGTGGATATAAAGTGTGGGTGCCGGATTTACCCCACGCTGAGAGACCAAATATACAACGATATAACGATTATATTTTTTCACGATGGAAGTTTGATAAAGATTCAATTATTGTAGGTCATTCTTCCGGTGCTGTTGAGATATTGGGAATTTTGGAGACTTTACCCGATACAATTCAAATTAATAAAGCAATTCTGGTTGCCGGGTTTACTGATGACCTGAATTATGATCCGGTAAAAGAGCTTTTTGTTAAACCATTTGATTGGAAAAAGATTAAATCTAAATCAAAAAGATTTATTTTCATTCATTCAAACGATGACCCTTTTGTTCCGCCGTATCACGGTGATAAATTACATAACGAATTAGGCGGTGACCTCATACTTATGAAATGGCAGAAACATTTTAGTTTATCAACAGTTCCCGGTTATGATAAGTTCCCTGTAATTCTCGAAAAGATTTTGGAGTAAGTATATAATGACTCCACAATGGTAAAGATTCCTGTGGAAGAAAGACAGTTAAATCCCGAACAGAAGGCGGCGGTGAGATTTGGGGAGGGGCCGCTTCTGATTATTGCCGGCGCCGGTACGGGGAAGACGACCGTTGTCACGGAACGCATAAAATACCTCATTGCTGCCGGTATTGCCAAACCGCCGGAAATACTTGCGCTCACATTTACAGAAAAAGCCAGCCGTGAGATGGAAACTCGTGTTGATATCGCACTCCCCTACGGCGTCACGCAAATGTGGATTTCCACGTTCCATGCGTTCTGCGACAGGGTGCTGCGGGGGGAGGCAATCAACATCGGTATCGATCCGGGTTATAAGTTAATGACGGAAGCGGAAACTATTTTGTTTTTCAGAAAAAATATTTTCAAATTCGATTTGAAATATTTCCGGCCGCTAGGGAACCCCTCAAAATTCATCAGCGGTATGATCCAGCACTTTAGCAGACTTAAAGACGAGGATGTAACGCCGCAGGAGTATTTTAAATGGATAAAGTCCCCCTCCGCCAAAGCTACGGGGGACACAGAAAAATATCTGGAACTCGCCAATGCATTCCGGACATATGAAGAGATGAAGGTCAAAGAGGGCATGGCGGACTATGCGGATCTTATAAGCTGGACCCTAAAACTATTCAGGACCCGCCCTGCGATACTCAAAAAGTATCAGCAGCAGTTCAAATATATCCTCATTGATGAATTTCAGGATACGAATTTCGCCCAGAATGAACTAGCAGTCCTTCTTGCAGGTAAAAAGAAGAATATTACGGTTGTCGGAGACGACGATCAGGCGATTTACCGCTGGCGGGGAGCTGCAATTTCAAATATCATCCAGTTCCGAAAAATCTTCCCCAAAGCAAAGATTGTCGTATTGACGAAAAACTACCGGTCGACGAAAGAAATTCTTGATCGCTCGTATGATCTTATCCAGCATAATAATCCCGACCGTCTGGAGGTAGTCCAAAAGCTGGATAAGAAACTCGAAAGCATGCGGCGGAAAAACGGGGTACCGATCGAGGTGTTGTATGCCGAGCGCGTCGAGCATGAAGCGGATCTTGTAGCCGGTAAGATAAAAGTACTTCTTAGTGAACATACCGACTACACATACGCTGATTTTGCCATCCTCGTCCGGGCTAACAACCACGCTGAACCGTTTGCACGGGCGCTGTCTCATGCAGGGATTCCCTATCAATTCCTGGGGCCGGGACAACTATTCCGGCAGCCGGAGATCAAAGATCTTATCGCGTACCTTAAAGTGCTGTATAACTTTGAAGATAACGTGGCGATGTACCGGGTATTAACGATGGATTGGGCGGGAGTAAGCGCCAGGGATGTCGCAGCGCTTATAAATTACTCGAGAAAATACGGAATGTCCCTGTTTGAAGCGTGCGAACAATCGGATTTGGAACAGGTTAAAAAACTTGTTTCGATCATACATAAACACCTAGGGATGATAAAGAAAGAGTCAGCAGGGCAACTATTGTATTACTTTTTGGCAGACACCGGATTATTGAAACAGCTGACGTTATACAAAAGCGCCAAAGAGGAAAAAATTGCGGAAAATATTGCCAAGTTTTTTAATAAACTGAAAACTTACGAAGCAGAACATGAGGACGCGGGTGTATTTACCGTCGTGGACTGGATAGATCTGTCCATGACTCTCGGCGAATCGCCTCTTGCCGCCGATATGGACTGGAGTGAAAATAATGCCGTCAATATTCTGACGGTCCATTCCGCGAAAGGCCTGGAATTCAATGTTGTGTTTCTGGTAAATCTCGTGAACGCGCGGTTCCCGACGATTGAGAGGAAAGAGCAAATTCCTATTCCCGACGCATTAGTAAAAGAAATACTTCCTATCGGTGATTATCACGAGGAAGAAGAACGCAGGCTGTTCTATGTCGGGATAACCCGTGCGCGGGATTTCCTTTTTTTCACAGGCGCGAAATTTTACGGGGAGGGGAAACGCGAGAAAAAATTATCTCCGTTTATTGAAGAGGCTATTGGAAAACAACCCTCCTTATTTGAAACTTCGGAGGGCAAGCAATTATCATTTCTTGACTGGCAGAAAACTGAGGAGCCAATTCAAAAACAAAAACGGGATATATCGTACCTCTCTTATTCACAACTCTCTACATTCATGACGTGTCCGTTGCAATACAGATACCGGTATATCCTCCGTATTCCCGTTCCGCCGTCCGCGGCACTGTCTTTCGGCGATACCATGCATAAAACAATCCGCGCGTTTTATGAAACTGTGAGACAGGGCGCGCATCCTACAAAAGATGATTTGCTGCGGCTATTGGATGATCATTGGTCGCGGGTGGGATACGGTGATAAAAAATATGAGGAGAAAATGAAACGTCACGGTAGGGATCTTCTTGAAGGGTTTTTTGACAAAGGGTACGATCCGGCTGTTGTACCGACAAGTCTGGAAGAGCCGTTTAAGCTGAAAATTACACCCTCGCTCACTCTCGGCGGAAAGATTGACAGGATTGATACGTTAAAAGACGGAACGCTGGAAATTATTGATTATAAAACCGGGACGGCGCCAAAGGCGCGGGATCCGAAGAAAGATTTACAACTGACTGTCTATGCGATGGCGGGCGGGTCGAAAAAAGTGATTGTCTCATTTTACTTTTTTGAAGACCAAATGAAGGTATCCGCCACCCGCACAAAGGAGCAGCTGGCGCAGGCCCGCCGGGAAATTGCCGGACGCGCCGATGAAATTTCGCGAAGTGACTTTAAGCCAACCCCTGGGAAATACTGCGATTTTTGTGAATTCCGCTTGATCTGCGAGGCATGGACTTAAAACAGGGGATAATAAAACGGTACCCCTCCGAACCCTTCCTTAAATTTGGTAAACCCCAACCAATCATGGTGTTCGTTGGGCTTCCGTTCGTCCCACACGCCGACAAAATCTAATTGTTTCATACCGTGTTTCTTTGCAATCCGTAATGCTTCCCATACGAGAAGTGTCGGGGTAAAAAGTTTTTTTCCGTTTTTCGTGGCTCCTGCAATCCAGTAATATGCGGTTTTTTCCCAAAAAATAAGCAATATTCCGCCGATAAGTTTACGCGTATCGGTGTAGGCCAGTAATACAGTCGCGTGTTCAGGTGTCATAATGAGCCAGAAGCGGTCAATGCCGAACGTAGTGATAAACCCGAACGCCCCGGAAGATTTATTTTTGATTTTGATGAGGTTTTGAATATCATCTGATTCTTCCACAGTGACGCCGTTTTTTACGGCCTTCCGTACCGCTCTCCGTTTTGCTTCGGTAAACCGGGAAAAGATTTTGTCCTCCGGAGATGTCACGTCGATATACAGTGTTTTAGTCGGCTGGTAGGATGAACGGACCACTTTGCAATATTTAGCAAGACCCGCGCACCAGCGTTTATAGGCAGCAATACTTTCTTTAGGATGCGGTTCGATTGCGATCATCCGTATGCGGTATTCTTTCAGAATCGGGGCGAGGCCGGTAAGCGGCGGCAACGGCCTCGGCCGTTGGATTTTAAGTAAGCCCCCGGCAAGGGGGATATGTTTGTAAAACATCCGTGTATTTTCTATACGGATAATTTTCCAGCCAAGAAGTTGTATATATTTTGAGTAGAGCGGTGATTGCTGAAGTTCCATGAGATCAGTGTATGAGTTTCAGGAATTTCCACCGCAGGGTGTCTGCGAGTGTATAGCAGGAATATAGAAATGGTTTGATGACAAGGTCGAATGACCCGGAAAATTCGATTAACCGCGGATTGAACCCCTGTTTGAACCGATGGAACCCGTACCACGGGTCATGGGTGTCAGGATTCGGACCCATGGCTCCCCACAGATCAAAATATTTCAACCCTTTTTGTTTGGCCCACTTGGCAATTTCCCAAAGGAGGAGGGTCGGAGCCATGACCTCGCGGTGATCGCGGCTGGAGGATCCGTACGGATAATACACCGTGTCACCCCATACAAACATAATCCAGGCAGATAGTACTTCGCCTTCGTACGTTGCCGTAAAAAGGTGTGCAATGCCGGCCTTATGCATGATATCCCACATGGTTTTGTGGTAGTTCATATTATGCGCATAAAAACCCTGGCGCGAAGTGGTTTCTTCCGTGAGCCTGAGATATGCTTTGAACGCTGCGGGCGAATTGTCTTCCGCAATTTTAACATCATGTTTTTGTGCGATTTTTATGTTATACCGGGTTTTTGGATGCATCGCTGCCAATAATTCATCTTCAGATTTTGTTAAATCTAATATAAACGTATATTTAGTAAATAAAGGGTGATGGGAAGGCTGTAAGTTTATTTTTGACGTCGTATCCGGTTCCAGTTGTATAAATATAGCATTCTTTTGTTTTCCAAGGACACGCAGCTCATCAATCATTTTTTTGGTGGGTACCGGGCCTTTAGGGAAATAGCCGACGGTCCAGGGAGTATGCGGGATAGTATGGAAGGTCAATTGCCAACCATTGACCCGTACGACATCAATGCCCATGGCCTTGCGGAATTCGCCCCACGCAGGAGTTTGTAGCGGATGCATAATCATAGTGGTATTATACAATTAATGGCACGTAAAAGGCAGAAACCGATTCCGTGGATGCCGGTAGACAGCAGGCTATTCGGCGCATTTTTTGCATTCGGCCGTGTTCAGGGCGTGGCAAGAATATTTTTAACTATAGAAATGATTTTTGCTGTGTTAATAGTATTCGGAACTCTCTCTATAATTCTTCTGACGGTATTATAGAAGCATATCATCCTCATTGAACCCCCGGCTGCTGTTAAGCGATACGTTGTAGTCCAATACGTCCTGTGGTAAGTCAGCAATAAACCTTGAAATCATGTTTTGGGTCCGGGTGCCGAAAAATAACCTCCGGTTTGCAAATGTTAAATATAATTTTTCTTTTGCCCGGGTAATGCCCACATAGCAGAGCCGCCGCTCCTCCTCGATTTCATCCTTGTCCATCAGGCTCCGGGAATGAGGGAAGAGGCCTTCTTCCATGCCTATCATAAATACTACCGGGAATTCCAACCCCTTAGCCGCATGCAGCGTCATAAGTGTTACAGAATCCCGGTTAGCCTCGCGTTTCCTGAGTGTCTCGGGTTCGTATTCCTGCTCGACGAGCGCGACTGTTTCCAGAAATTCCGTTAAATTGGGAAATTCCGTTGCAACGGAGCGCAGTTCTTTAATGTTTTCCAACCGGTAGGCCTCTTCTTCGATGTTGGCATCATAGAGCTCAAGATATCGTGTGGCTTCAATAACCTGATCCAGAAGCTCCAGCGTTGTGAGGGAAACGAGTTTAGTATCTTTATCAACATTTCCGGCAAACGTGAGAAATTTTTCCAGGCGGCCTTTTCCCAATTTTTCTATTCTATGATAAGAAACCGTATCTTTCGGATTGGCAATTAAACGGAGGTATGCAAGTACATCCTTGATTTCCTTCCGTTCATAAAAGCGAGTGCCGCCGACCAGTACATACGGGATGCCGGCATGTAAAAACGCCTCTTCCAGCACTCTCGACTGGGCGTTGGTGCGGTAAAGGACCGCAAAATCCTTGAATGAACGGTTTGCCTGCAGTATTGTCTGCACCAAAAAGGCAGCCTCATCGTGTTCCGTCCGCGCTTCGTAGAGTGTAATTTTTTCTCCCCTGTGTTTATTTGTCCAGAGTTTGAGTATCGGATGTGAGGTATTTTTGGATATCACACCGAAGGCGGCATCCAGTATGGTTTGCGTGGAACGGTAGTTTTGCTCGAGGTGAAATTCGGCAACACCGTGAAAATCATGTTTAAAATTGACGATATTTCTGAAGTCCGCGCCTCTCCAGCGGTATATGCTTTGCGATGCGTCGCCCACAACGGAGATATTCCTGTATCTGGCTGAGAGGAGTCTGCTCATGGCATATTGCGCTTTATTAGTGTCCTGATATTCGTCAATAAGGACATACCGGTATTTTTCCTGGTATTTAGCTGCTATATCAGAGTGTTTTACCAACAGGTCGACGGTTTTGGAAAGTAAATCGTCAAAATCGAGTGCATGGTTTTGTGCAAGCAGCTTTTGGTATTCGATATAGACAGTGGCGACCGTTTCCTGGAAATATCCCCGAGCATACTGCGGATATTCCGTATGCGAGATAAGTTCATTTTTTGCTTCGGAGATGGTGTGCAGTACTGCCCCGGGGCTAAAATTTTTTGAAGAAATATCAAGACGTTTCATGATGTCTTTAACCGCATCCAGTTGATCCTGCTCGTCATATATGACGAAATCATCGGGGATGCCGATGTGTTTGCCGTCAATGCGCAGTATTCTGACGGCGAGAGCATGAAACGTTCCGGCAAAAGGGAGGTCATGTGTCGAAAGGAGTTTACGTATACGTTCCTTCATCTCGTTAGCTGCTTTATTGGTAAAGGTGAGCATGAGGATATTGTGGGGGGATATGTGTTTTTCGCTGATAAGATATGCAGCCCGGTAGGTGAGAACGCGGGTTTTACCCGAACCGGCACCGGCAAGGATAAGTACAGGTCCGTCAATATGTTTGACGGCTTCCTGTTGGTCGCGGTTTAAATCATTGAGGAGGACATCACTCATAACATATAATAGTACCATATGAAATCACTAATCATTGTTGGGAACTGGAAGAGCAATAAGACGGGTAAGGAGGCAGAAGACTGGACAGTGTCATTCCATGCTACATGGGACACCGACATATCCGTGATTCTTTGCGTTCCGTTCACTCTCCTGGGTTTACTTGCGGCGAAAAAATTACCCATATCACTCGGAGCTCAGGACATCTCGGCATTCGGGGACGGTGCGTATACCGGCGAAGTAAATGCCCGTCAGATAAAAGAATTTGCCGAATGGGTGATTATCGGCCACTCGGAGCGCCGGAAAAATTTCGGAGAGACCGATGAGATGCTTTCCAAAAAGACTGAACAGGCAAAAAGCGCGGGATTAAAAATCATCTATTGTGTACCCGACGATCATACCGTTGTCCCGAATGGTGTCGATGTGGTCGCATATGAACCGGTATGGGCAATAGGCACCGGAAAATCTGATACTCCTGAAAATGCCAATACGGTTATCGCCAGCATCAAAGCAAAATCTCAAGGAACACGGGTAATTTACGGAGGAAGCGTCACGGCTGATAATATCGCTTCTTTTGTACGTCAGCCGTCCATAGACGGGGTTCTTCCCGGTGGAGCGAGTCTGGACCCTATAATATTTGCTGCACTCATAACTAACGCCAGATGAAAAAAATTATAGCACTCGCTCTATTTGTCCTTGTTCTTTTTTTATTTGCGAAAGCGGTTATTTGGACCTCCCGGTTCATCCGTGAATCCACACTTGATTCTTCCGGCGGCCGCACAAACATCCTCATTCTGGGGGTAGGCGGGGGGGCGCACGAGGGGGCTGATTTAACCGATACGATTATGGTGCTGTCTCTTGATCCGGCGAAAAAAGCGGTTGCGCTTATTTCAATTCCGCGCGATATCTGGAGCGATACGCTTAAGGATAAAGTAAACACTGCGTATCATTACGGAGAATTAAAACAAAAAGACGGGGGTTTATTGTTATCGAAAGTCATTATGGAGGATGTTATCGGGATGCCTATTCATTATGCAGTGGTTATAGATTTTTCCGGTTTTACCAAAGTAATAGACGCGGTCGGCGGCATTGATGTGAATGTGCCTGAGGCGTTTACGGATACCAAATACCCGAAACCCGGCATGGAACAGGCAACATGTCCGGATGATCCGACCAACGCCTGTGTCTACGAAACCGTTCATTTTGATGCAGGGATCCAGCATATGGACGGCGCACGTGCGCTTATTTACGCACGAAGCCGCCACGCGGAAGGGGACCAGGGGAGTGATTTTGCACGCGGCCGACGTCAGCAGATTATCATGGTCGCACTGAAGGATCGGTTTACGCACCCGTTACAATGGATAACATTGTCACGCCTGCAGGCATTACCGAAACTTCTTGATGATGCGACCGATATGGATATGACTTTTGCCCGGGTACTTACGGTCGGTAGGCGCTTTGCATCTGTGAATCAGGACCAGATTAAAAAAATATCTTTTGATCAGTTGCTGGAGAATCCTCCGGCATATCTATATAACAATCTCTATGTGTTAGTCCCCACGACAAGTTGGGGAGATGTGCACCTATATATTAAGAACCAGCTTTAGAGAGCAAGCCCCAGAAGAAGGATAAGGAGTCCGGCACCGATAATCGAAGCACCCCAGATCGAGAAACCAGAGCCCGACACAGGAATCTCCGGTGTAGGTTGGGCAGCCGCCACAGGACAGACACAATCAGTTTGAGATGTGCAGGATGCGTTAAGGCACATGCCCCCGACACATACAAGTCCGCCGGTACAATCGGTATTCAGCGTGCAGGTATTGTTACACCCTACCGGGGGGATAGGCGTCGGTGTCGGGTTAGCCGCGATCTGACATTGACACGTGGCATCGTCCGTACAGCTGGAGTTCCTGCAGGTATTATTGATACAAATTAATCCCGATTGGCAGTCAGTATTGACCGTGCAGGTATTGTTGCAGCCGACCTGTTGTTGCGGCGTTGGCGTGGGCGTCGGCGTAGCCGTAGGATTGGGTGTGGGTGTTGCCGTGGGTGTCGGCGTAGCCGTAGGATTCGGTGTAGCCGTAGGATTCGGTGTAGCCGTAGGATTCGGTGTCGGAGTTGCTGTCGGCGTCGGCGTAAGTGTCGGCGTTGCTGTTGGCGTAGGAGTCCGTGTAGGAATGAGCGTTCCTGTCGGCGTCGGCGTGGGTGTTCCGGTTGTGAGCGTTATATGAAATGTTAATGTACACGCTGAATTTGCCGCCTGAGGCTGCTCTTGGGGTACTGTCGGGGCGACCTGTTTAGTTTGTGAGAGCCTTCCGCTGGTTAAAAGGACAAGCACCGCCAGCCCGATGGTGAGAAGGACTATGATGAACAGATACCAGTGTTTTTTCAAGTAATTCATATTAATGCCATGCGCTCCCGTCAAACCACTGTGCTTCAATAGTAAAGGTTGGTGTATTGGTGAGCGTATATTCCAAGACAAACTGACTGTTTTGATTTTTCGTTGATGTTTCTATCCAATCGCTATCATTGGTGCTATTTATTCTGAACCGGACTTTCGTAGCAGCACCTCCGCCCGCTGTGAATCTTAGTTCAACTTTATCACCGGGATGTAGTGCGGCAAGCTCGGATGGCGTGAGCGGATTAGGACTACACTCGATATAAGGACTGCATCTATACACTAATATGTTGATACACTGCGGCGGCGGTGTTGGTGTGGTAGGACGCGTTGGTCCGCCGGAACAACCAGTACACCGGAGCGCCTTCACATCACAGCCGGTTTGTGGTGAGCAATATCTGCCGGCATCCGTAACTGTGTCAATCTGGCCGCACTCATTACCGGTGAGAGCTGCCGTACTACAGGATTTATATTCCCACCATACATTGGGGGAATTTTCATCGCATTTCGTGCCACCGCACCCGTTAGGACAGTGGTAAATGATACATTTGCCGTTATATGTCCCGCCGTTGGTACATGCAACAGGAATAGGAGGCGGAGAACCGGTTCCATTATTACATACCCAATTGCCGCCACCACCGCCTGGGGGAGGGGTTGTGCCGGGTGACGGACTCGGCGCAGGACATGTGTTTGTGTTCCATGGGATACAATAGTTAATGTTAATATTACAGCCGCTTTCGCTTGCCCCGGTACAGGTATTTATTGAGTATGGGGTATTATATTTCGGACAGCATTTTACGAACGGTCCAGGTGTGGGGGTTGAAGTTATTGGAGCGGGAGTTGGTGCACATTGCTGTCCGCACGTGCTCGGAGGTATACCGTGACAAACACAGTCATTGTAGCAATTTCCTGTATTGCAGTTTGGTGGTAGTACTACACACTGTCCGTTTTGATACAGCGGTTTATTTGTTGGGCAGCAATATGTAGGGTTACCGCCGCTAGATAATTGGCAATGAATAGCGCCCGGTACGGTAGAGGGAATCATGCAGTCTGTGTTTGGACAGAAAGGAAGGCCCGGAGTTGGAGTCGGAGTTCCGGCACATTGCTGTCCGCACGTGCTCGGAGGTATACCGTGACAAACACAGTCATTGTAGCAATTTCCGGTATTGCAGTTTTGTGTTCCCGTGGGGGTTGGATTTGGTTTACAGACAGGACAGGCCGGAGGAGCCGGTTTGTAGCAATAATAACCAGCTCCACAATCAATGTTATTTACACAAGGATCAAGGCAGTATGCGGCCCGGCTCCGGATTTCGACTTGTTGCCGCACAAAGACGGTGAGAATGGGGATCGTAATTGCCAAAATCAACAATCCCGCAATCAGGACGCCGAGACGCGATTTCTTTTTCGGTTTTTCCGGCGGGGGTGGTACGGGTTGAGTGGTAGTTGTAGTGGTAGTTGTCGTTGTTATGGGTTCTTCCGGTGGGGGAATAATAAGAGAATCAGTACTTGTTGCCGGAGGCGGAGGGGGAATCACGGGTTCTGACGGAGTGCTCGGCGGTTCAGGAGGTTCACCAACTGGCGAAGGCGGGGGTTCCACAGGCGGTCCGACATCTGGCGGAGCAGGCGTATTTGATTGAGCGGCGTCTAAAATATCAGCCATAATATAATAATTCCCACAACGTTTTCCCCACGTCTATATCCAGATTAGAGGGTATATCATTGCGAGTCAATACCCTTTTATTTAATGAGTACAATTCCACCCCCAATCATTAAACCGACACTCAATAGCAATAACATAATTGTAGGAAGTTCATTACCGCTTGTGGGTATCTCCTGTGCGGCAAGAGAAGACTCCTGTGTTTCTTCGGGAATGGCGGATATTGTCGCTATCGGGGTTGCCGTCGGTGTTGGTGTAAGAGTTACTGTTGTTGTCGGTGTGAGTGTGGCAGACGGTGTAGCGTCTCCCAATACCTGCGTACCGCTTTTGAGTATTTCAAACATATGTGTGATGGCAACAGGCTTGTTCTGAAGATTTTTTGTTGTCATCGTAACGCTTTGTTTTCCTGCAGGAAGCGGTTTTTTCGGCGTGTAACTCCACAATCCGTTAACGCCGACAACTGTGGTATCCCCGATGGGGTTGGTGATGCCGATAACCAGTGATACGGTTTTGCCCGGGATACCGGTTCCCTGAATGAGCGGAAGTGTAGTCGGCAGTGCCGCGCCTTGGGCCGGGATAACCAGAGAAACGGTATTGGTAGGTTTCGTGTTCGTTGTCCCCAACACTGCGGAGGCTGCGGATTTTTGGGTCTGTGGTGAGGGAATACGTACAAGATTCTGACCCGGTGCCTGAGCCGTGAGATTCCGGAAATCATAGGTTTTACCGGGAGTCATAGCAGGGACAGGGGAATCGTTGAGCGAGTCGGTGACGGCGCTTGTTTCCGTGCCATTAACCCTGACAATAATGGATTCCATCATTCTGTCCGTGATGGGCAGGTAACCGGATAAATCTTTTGTACGCACAAGATTCAAAGGGATGAGCCATGTACCGGAAGGCTTGCTTACAGATGACAGTGTCTGTCCGCCTTCCAATGTGACATAGACGAGTGCACCTTTAAGGGGCTGGTTTGTATCGTTCACAATCGTACCGTATGCGGGCTCCAGATTTCCGCCTGCAGTTGTTAGGAGTGAGCCTGTACGTACTTTATACGGAACAGTACCATTAATGTTTTTTTTGCCGTTGGAAAGAATAGTGATGTTGTAATCAGTGTCAGCCGTGGCATTCCTGAAAGTCACGCTGTGAGTGAGATATTTTCCCTGATCTTTAGCATCCTGCTCGTCAAATAACACTTGGGTCCCGTGGGGAGTTGCGACGGATAGTGCACCGGTTGCAGGGTTTTCCGTTGTCCACGACACAGTAAACGTCGTATCGGAGATGTTTGTTATTTCAACCTTTGCGGGTTGAATAGAGCCGGATGCCGTTGTGACAGTGTTTACTAAAGATTCGGATCCGGCTGCAATTCCACCGACAATAAAAATAGTCAGGAGTATTCCGACAAGCGTGGGTATTTTTTTCGGGAACCGCATACCATTAATACTGTTTTTTTGTTTCGATTATTTGAATAACCTGGGAATCGAGTTTTGGCGACAACGGAATGACACTTTGGATTGTTTGAGGGGCAACGGTCGTAGTTTTAACAGTTTTTAATACTTCAAAAAATACCCAGAGGGTAACGGTAAAAAAGGTGAATACGGATATAAGAAGCAGATCCCTATCATTTCCCGGTGAGAGCGACGGCGTTTTCATTGTTACAGCGATAAATAGAACAATTTTAATTTTAGATCAAGTTTAACAGCGGTACCAGTGGTGGTTGCGCTGCCCGATGCGGCAGGCTCTGTTGCATATGTGGGAGAAAAAATCATAGAACTTATTTGCATGATCCGGCGTAAATTCAATATTCCCTGGGTAAAACTTTTTATGTCCTGGTATGCCCCTGTTATTGATAGCGATATCGGGAAATTTGCGAGCTTATCAGAAGATGTTGCCGCAGATTTCCCCGGTCCCATGTCAGCTGCAAGCGGTAGGGATGAAATATTTATAGCTTTGATCGTAACCCGCGAGTCAGATGCGAGCGCCGAAAGATATCGGGTTGCACGTATGGAATCTGTCATCTGCGGAAGCGCCTGATCTATAATAGGCAATTTCGGTTCGATGTCCTGAAATGCAGCCTGTGCTTCAATAAGCGCTGAAATTTTATTCTCCATTTTTTTATTAAGGTCGGTTTTATCCACAATTTCCCGCCTCAATGTAAATATAGTCTGCATGGTCGGACGGATCGCATACCATCCGAAAAGAGAGACAACGAGGAATGAAAAAATAATTGCAGTATAAGCCCGTGTTGCGGGTTTCTGGAATGCCGGTTCCAGAGACATGTAATACCTTTTATATCGTTTGTATTCTTCTTTATAGTCGAATGCCATAGGTTAATTATCTTTCTTGGCCCCTGCAACGGTTCCGGTAAACGTAAATTGTATGCCGGTCGTCGGGGTCCGGTTGACATCTCCGATTTCCACCTGACTGAAGATAGGTGACGCTTGGAGGTTTGCAACAAGCTGGGCAAATCCGGTTGTTGTGTTGGCTACAACTTCTCCGATGACACTCGTCTGTGAGATCGTGAGTGCTTTCAAACGGGTGTCAACAGGCAGCATTGTCTCTATAACCGAAAGCGCGTTGTTAGTTACCGACGGGGCATTCAGGAGCGTCTGCGTTTTGGAAAGTTTATCCTGAAGTGTCCGGAATTCAGTTTCAAAGTCATGATTGGCATCAATGATTGCCTGTTTTTGCGACACCTCTTCATTGAGGTCCGTAAGTTTACGGTCCAGGCTGAAGCGGGATATAAATGCCAACAGTACGATAATTTCCGTACCGATCATGATATACCGTCCGTATGTTACGGCCCATGTCACGATTCTGCCGGCCGGTGAATGCTCCATCTCTTCTTCACCGATTAAGTTAACGGAAGGTAAAGGAACTGTCATGTAACCAGTATAGCAAGCCGGTTACTTCTTTGGAAGTAGTTTTGCAAGACGAGCCTTAAGTCTGGCTGCCTTGTTCTTGTGGATGACGTGTGTTTTAGCTGCTTTATCAAGTGCGGAGAACACCTGTGTTAATGATTTTTGTGTCGGATGTTTGCGCATTGATTTAATCAATTTTTGGAGACCGGATCGGACACGTTTGATCTCAATGGCCCGTTTATGGTCGTGTCGCAATTTTTTTTCTGCTTGTTTTGTAATCGGCATAGGCAGAATTATAGCAAAACGAGCCCGAATGCACAATGCATAATCCGCAGATAATAGATATAATAGGCAGGATGAAGCGTTTCTGGGGGTTGTTTTCCAAAAAACAGCAGACGATCGGATCGGCTGCTTTTATATTGATTTCAATGGTGTTTACGTCCCGTGTACTCGGTTTGGTGCGGGACCGGCTTTTGAACGCCCGGTTTGCGCCCGATGAGCTCGGCGTGTATTTTGCCGCATTCCGCCTCCCGAATCTCATTTTCGAGTTATTGGTTATGGGTGCCCTCACCAGCGCATTTATTCCCGTATTTACGAGGTATCTTACTGAACGTAACGAAAAAGAAGGATTTGAGATCGCTGCAACGCTTATCAACATGAGTACGGTTATCCTGTGTTTACTGGCTATTCCGCTCCTGCTTTTTACTAATCAGCTTTCCCACTTTCTAGCTCCCGGTTTTTCTCCCGAACAGGTTGCGCGTATGGCAGAGTATACGCGTTTCATGATTATGTTTCAGGTGTTGCCACTGCTCATCGGTAATTTTTTTACCGGAATTTTACAGTCGTACAACATGTTTTTGGTTCCCGCAATCGCGCCGGTTGTTTACAATATCGGAATTATTATCGGGATTGTCACCCTGACGCCGACGGTCGGGTTGATGGCTCCGGTGTATGGGGTGGGAATCGGGGCCGGATTATTTATGCTTATTCAGGTCCCGCTCGTTATTTTGGTAGGATACCGTCACCGGTTGGCGTTTGATTATAAAAATAAAGGCGTACGAGAAGTACTGAAGCTTATCGGTCCGCGGACGCTGGGGCTTGCAGTCTCACAGATAGACAGTACCGTTGATCTCATGCTTGCATCACTGCTGGGTGCACGGATGATCACGGTTTTTAATTTTGCCCAGCAGTTACAGCAACTACCTGTCGGACTGTTTGGTGTGAGTGTAGCCCAGGCGGCACTGCCCACGTTATCAGCCGCGTCTGCCAAAGAAGACAGGGGAGAGTTCAAAAAATCCGTGATGTCTGCAATTCATCAGATTTTGTTTTTCGTGCTGCCCGTATCGGCTTTATTTATAGTACTGCGCATTCCAGTCGTCCGGCTGGTATTCGGTGCGTCCCGGTTTGATTGGGAGGCAACGGTGTTAACCGGTATGACATTATCCATGTTTGCTATATCCATTTTTGCCCAATCGATAGTGAATGTTCTGGCTCGCGGATTTTATGCATTATATGATACTAAAACACCTGTGGCGGTCAGTATAATTTCAATTCTGACAAACACGTTCCTGAGTCTCTATTTTATAAAAATAATAGGATTGCCCGTATGGTCTCTGGGATTGTCGACGTCGATTGCAAGTATTTTAAATGCGCTGGTTTTGTATATTGTACTGGATAAAAGAGTCGGCGGGTTTTCTAAAATGGAATTATTCCTTCCTGCAATAAAAATGCTTATCGCCGCAGTGGTAGCAGGCGTGGTTATATATTTTCCGTTGAAATTATTTGATCAGTTAGTATTTGATACCACGCGGACTGTAGGACTCCTTCTTCTTACCGGAATTACCGGAGGAGCGGGTCTTGCGACCTATCTACTGCTAGTATGGGTGTTTGATGTCAGCGAATTAAAATCATTCATCGAACTTATTCGTCGTGTCCGCAGACCGAAGGCAGTGCTTCTTGAGCCGGTTAATGAGGTGATAAACGGAGGGATACAGGACAAGTTGTCGTAAGACTTAGGGAGACTGCTTCGTCAGTTCAAGGATCACCGCGTTTTGAGCCGTCATAAATATCTGTTTCGTCATGGCTGACATAGTGGCAACCTCTGTGGTCTTCGTGTCCGTGCCGAACAGATAATGTTTGCGCAATGTATAGGAGCCGGGTTCCAGGTTTTTCCAGGTCACCGGAACATTTTCCGTGTGGGAGCCGTTACGGTCAAAATTAACAAGAAACGTCCGGATTACCGTAGCATTACTGCTGGCAAACCCTGTGACCCACGAGCCTTCGCCGTAGAGCGCGAGCCGGCTGCCGGCCATGGCATCAATAAAATTATAAACGTAATACCGGGGTTTTTTCGTCAACCCATTATCAGAATTTGTAATAAGCCCCCAACCTGTGCCGTCCTTTTGGTTCGGTCCGTCAACCGGCTGGAACGAAAAAAGATACGCAGGTCCGCCGGTAATAAGCTGCCGGATAACCGCCGCCGTATGCGCTGCCGCATACTGCGTGCCATAGAGCGCACTTTTACTTCCGGTAAATCCGAATTCCGTTATTAGAAGCGGAATCAGAGTGTAGTTCGGGTACGGCAATAACCAGGAGATCACATCACGCTGGTTTTTATCGTATATCTTGGGGTCGGCCTGATAGGTGTGCCAGCTAAGGAAATTTACCCGGTTGCCGCTTGTCACCAATGAAGTGATCCATTCCTTATAAAGTCCGGCTGTCGCAGGACCACCGAGATAAAATGTCGTGACGTTTTGCGCATTATTGGCGCCGACCGATGCCCAGTGGTACAGCGTGAGATAATTTTTATTTCCGTAGTATTTCCATCCGCCGAATTGCGCAAGATCCGGCTCATTCCAGACTTCATAGTAGATGCCGCTGATATTTTTTTCACTGCGTCCGCTGTAATGTTCAATTGTTTTCTGGACAACCAGCGCCCACTCGCTCCAGTCATTGGGAGGGTTAATGATACTGCCGTCTTTGGCAATAACAGACGGCATATACGAAAGAACCAGGAGCGGTTTAGCGCCGGTTGAGAGTATCGTGTTGACCGCGGCATCCAGTCTTGTCCAATCAAATGTCAAACCACTGCCGCTGCGCCCGACCACATTATAAAGATCATACAGATGATCGATCCGTATGACTTTTGGCCGAAGCCCACGGATATCTGCCGCGACCGGCGCAAGCATGTCTTTGGCTTCTTCGCCCCCCTGGGCAAATGCATGATAAAAGCCGGTGTTAACAGGTTCCAGAACCGCTTTGGTGTCAACAATGATTGCAGGCGGGAGTTCCGGTGGCCTGGGTGATAAGTATTGCGATGTTTTGTACCGCCAGGAGCATAAGCGGCAAAAATACAAGCAGTGCGAGGGCGGAAACAATGGATATTGTTTTTGGTTGTGTACGCTCGGTTAAAAATGCCATACAAATACACCTGTTGAGATAAGTAGTATTCCCAATCCCACAAGGAGCAATGTTGCCTGGATGTTTCCGGATATAGGTATGGCGCTTTCGGATGCTCCCACTTCTTCTCCTCCCGCAACGACAAATGTAGTTGTTGCCGTTTGCGTCGTACCTGCGGCATCCTGGGCGCTTGCCACCACGCTGTGCGGGCCGGGATCAAGCGGTGTCGTGGGAGTATATACCCAGTTACCGTTTGCGTCAGCGGTAACCGTCACCGTGACCCCTGTATCGGAATGGATAACGATTGTGACAGTACTGCCGGGGGGCGCTTTACCGCTGATAATCGGCTGGGATGTGGTCACATCAGCATTTACTTCCGGTGCGACGATCTGCAATGCAATTGCCGATACAGAAGCTATGGCGCTTTGGGATGCGGATAGTGTCGGCGTTACCGTAGGTGTGAGTATCACGGAAAGGGATGCCGTCGGGGTAGCCGTCGGAGTCGCTCCTGCGGTCGGAGTGATTGTCCGGGCCAAGGATGCCGTCGGGGTTGCCGTCGGAGTCGGACTTCCGGACCTGAAGGTTGCTCCGGTGGAATTGGCGCCGGTGATGGTAATTTTTGCAGGATTCGTCCCGGCCAATACGTTGGCAGTAGCATCATTTAACCCTCCGGCAAATGTATTGGACGCAAACTGGACGACCGCAGGGGTAAGGTTATTTGTCGCCTCTTTTGCCGTAAACGTGATAACGGCTATCGTGCCGCGCGTTGCGATAGGCGCTGCATTACTTGCTGCCCCGACTTTAATTGAAGCGGTGCCGTTCTCAACTATGCCGGAATTCAGTACTCTCGGAGCGCTCGAACCATTCGTAATCGTTTTTGCCTCGAGTTTCGCCGGGTCGTACGTTACATAAATATAACCGGAGACCACCTGATTAGTCGCCGGGTCAATATCGACGTTGAGTTTGAACGTATCTCCCGCTTTTACCGTTTGTACGGCCGGGGTGAGGGTAAGGGTGGTTGCCGGCGCGGCACGTGTTCTGATATCCCGCTGCTGACTCAAAATATAAATCGTTGCCGGTATCCCCAGAAGCAGTAATGCAATAACAATATACAGGAATACTTTTTTCATCCGTACATCCATTATTGTCTTATTTATCGGAATCCTGCAAGGGGCGAGAAGGGTATTGACAGACATTAGCACTCGATGTATAGTACTGCTAATCTGTCTGGAAAGGTATATATATGGATCCTGTGAAAGAATTATCGCCCCGCCAAATTCAGATCCTCAAGGCGATTATTGAGGAATATATTGCCACCGCTGAGCCTGTAGGCAGCGAAACTTTGGATAAAAAATACAATCTCGGCGTATCTCCGGCCACAATCCGGAATGAAATGATGCGGTTAACCGAGCTTAAAATGCTTAACCAACCGCACACCAGCGCAGGACGAAGCCCTACACCCGAAGCGATGCGCTATTACGTTGATCATCTGATGAAAACCAAGGATATGTCGGTGGCGGACGAAGTGGCGGTAAAAGAAAAGATCTGGGAATACCGTCAGGAAGTGGATAAACTTCTTCGCGAAGCAACTAAAACGCTTGCGGAAAAAACGAAAACCCTCGCCCTTACGGCTACGAAAGACGGAGATCTTTACTATGCGGGGGCCGCAAACCTTCTGGACATGCCGGAGTTTTATGATTATGAGCTGACGCATCAATTACTCGCAACCCTGGACCAGTTCGGATTCTGGTCGGAACTTCTTGGCCGTGATACCGATGTGTTTGATATCTTTTTAGGAGAAGAAATTGCATCACGGAGCGTCCTCTCACAATGCGGATTTGTATTTGAAAAGTTCAGTTCCCCGCATGTGTCCGGTGCCATCGGTGTTATCGGTCCGTCGCGGCTTAATTATTCGGCGGTTATTCCGTTTGTCAGGTACATGGGCGGACTCATCGGTGAATTTACGAGAAGCTGGTAACGTATGAAAAAGAAACATGAGGAAGAAATAATAGATTGGAAGTCAAAGTATCTGCGGGCGCTTGCAGATTATCAGAATCTGGAGAAACGCACGCAGCAGGAAAAACAGCAAATCAGGAAATATGCGGCAGAGACGGTAACGGCGAGACTTTTGCCTGCATTGGATACGCTGACGAAGGCGTCAACACATATTAAAGATACAGGGCTTGAATTGGCACTCAAAGAATTATCTGCAGTGTTAGCAGAGCAGGGAGTCGAAAAAATTGAGGTCGTCGGTAAACCATTTGACCCGCACCGGATGGAATGTATTGAAGTTGTTGCGGGGGCTGATAACATAGTAATTGAGGAAATATTACCGGGATATAGGCTTCACGATAAAATATTAAGAGTAGCACAAGTAAAAGTAGGAAAAACATTAGTTTCATAAGGAGGAATATATGTCAAAAATTATCGGTATAGATTTAGGTACAACTAATTCATGTGTGGCCGTCATGGAAGGCGGTGCCCCGAAAGTTATCCACTCGCTTGAGGGCAGAAACGTGTTTCCGTCTGTTGTGGACCCGATTAAAAATATCGTGGGTGATGTTGCCAAGCACCAGGCGATTCTCAATCCCCAGGATACGATTTTTTCCGTCAAACGGCTCATGGGCCGCAAATTTTCGGATCCGTCCGTGCAGACGGACATGAAACTGCTGCCGTACACCATCAAATCCGGTAAAAACGGCATGGCAGTGGTCGTCGTGGAAGGTAAGGAATTCACCCCGCAGGAAATTTCCGCCAAAGTGCTTGCCAAAATTAAAGCGGATGCGGAAAAATATCTCGGGGAAACCGTCACGCAGGCCGTCATTACGGTTCCTGCGTATTTTGATGATTCCCAGCGCCAAGCCACCAAACAGGCAGGGGAAATTGCAGGGCTTGAAGTGATGCGTATCGTTAATGAGCCCACTGCGTCCGCGCTTGCCTACGGGTTGGATAAGAAAAACACACATACGATTGCCGTGTATGACCTCGGAGGCGGGACGTTTGATATTTCTATTCTTGAGCTCGGAGACGGCGTGTATGAAGTGAAAGCCACCAACGGTGATACGCATCTGGGCGGAGACGATTTTGATAAACGGATTCTGGATTACATTGCCGATGAGTTTAAGAAAGACAACAGTGTAGATCTGCGCAAAGACCCCCAGGCGCTGCAAAGGATCAGGGACGCGGCGGAGAAAGCAAAGATAGAGCTAAGTAGCTCGATGGAGACGGAAATAAATTTGCCGTTTATTACCCAGGGGAAAAACGGCCCGCTTCATCTGGTGATGAAAATCACGCGCGCAAAGTTGGAATCATTGGTCGGCGACCTTATCACGAAGACGATCGATCCGGTCAAGAAATGTCTAACTGACGCCAAAAAGACCATCAAAGATATTGACGAAATTGTTTTGGTCGGTGGTATGACCCGAATGCCGAAAGTTGTGGAGACGGTGAAGGAATATTTCGGCAAGACTCCGAACCAGTCCGTCAATCCGGATGAAGTCGTTGCGATAGGTGCCGCAGTCCAGGCGGGCGTTCTTACGGGTGAGGTCAAAGACGTTGTTTTGTTGGATGTTACACCGCTCACACTTTCCGTCGAGACGCTGGGTGGAGTATCGACGCCGATGATTACGAGAAATACGACGGTTCCGACGAGTAAAACGGAAATCTATTCAACTGCTGCGGATAACCAGACGTCGGTTGAAATTAACATTTTACAGGGAGAGCGCCCGATGGCTGCGGATAATAAATCTCTCGGCCGGTTTATTCTCTCGGGAATTCCGCCGTCGCCGCGGGGAGTTCCGCAGGTAGAGGTAACGTTTGATATTGACGCAAACGGTATCTTAAATGTTGCCGCCAAAGATAAGGCGACCGGAAAAGCCGCCAATATCCGTATTACCAACTCGACCGGGCTTTCCAAAGAAGAAGTCGAGAAGATGAAGAAAGAGGCGGAGGCAAATGCCGCCATGGATACCGAGAAGAAAGATAAAATCGAGGCCAGAAATAAAGCGGATAATATCATCTATGTTGCCGAAAAAACCCTGAAAGATTCGGGTGATAAAGCAACAGATGATAAGACAGCGGTCAGGGAAAAAATAAAAGCACTCAAGGAAATTTTGGATACCGGAAGCAAAGAAGATCTGGAAACGAAAACCAGCGAGCTTTCCGAAGCGGTCCAGAAAGTGGGCGCTGCGATGTACCAGGAAAAACAGGGAGAACAACCTCCAACCGGCGCTCCGCCCGGCCAAGAGCCGAAGGCAGAAGATAAAAAAGACGAAAAAAAAGTTGAGGAAGGCGAAGTCGTAAGTTAATAACCAAAAATATACTGATCAATAGGCGCGCGAAAGCGCGCCTAATTGATATAATACGGATACTTTATGCCTAATAAACGCGATTATTACGAAATATTGGGGCTGTCAAAGTCCGCCACGACTACGGAAATTAAGGCTGCGTACCGCAAGCTCGCGCTGCAGTGGCATCCTGACCGGAACAAAGCCGCCAATGCCAACGAGAAGTTTAAGGAAATAAACGAAGCGTACGCGGTATTATCCGATTCTAAGAAAAAAGAAACGTACGATCAGTTCGGCCATGCGGCATTCCAGCCCGGAATGGGCGGAGCTCCGGGCCAGGGGCCGTTCGGCGGCGGATTCCGGCAGGGGCCGTTCCAATATTATTATTCCACAAGCGGAGGTCAGCCTTCTAGTGGTGGTATGCCGTTTGGTGAAGATTTTATCGATCCGTTCGAGATTTTTGAGCAGTTTTTCGGAGGGGGATTCGGAAGAACTTCAAGGCGCCAGCCGCGTCAGGCGTATGAACTAAGCATTGATTTTATGGATGCCGTAAAAGGCGCGACCCGCGAAATCCATGTACCCCGCGGGCAGGCCGGAGACGGAAGCGTACGGAAGACAATAAAGATCCCTGCAGGTGTGGATACCGGGAGCCGTATCCGGTTTGACGATTTTGAAATAGTTCTGGAAGTAAAACCAAGCCGCGAATATAAACGCGAGGGGGACGACCTTATTATTGAGCACGAAGTGACATTCTCCCAGGCTGCGCTGGGCTCGGTAGTTGGCGTTCCCACGATTGACGGTCCCTTAAAAATCCGCATCCAGCCCGGAGTCCAGCCCGGAACGCTTATCCGTCTTCACGGAAAAGGTGTCCCGCATGTGCGGGGGAGTGGCCGCGGCGACGAATACGTCCGTATCCAGCTTCACGTACCGACACGCCTTACACGCCGGCAAAAAGAATTACTGGAAGAGCTTGAGCGCGGTTGACGGGTGGCTCAGGCGTGCTATAATAGGAGACAAGATTAGAGAAAGGATAGGTGGGGAGACCCGCCTTTTTTTATAAACTATGCCGGCAACAGTAAAAAGTGAATTCAGCTTAGCGTTAAACCAGGTAGCCACGGAACGGGGCATTGACCCCAACGTGGTTGTCGAAACCATTAAAGCCGCAATACTGGCTGCCTACCGCAAGGATTACGGCGGAGGCATCACCGAGGTAACCGAGCTTGAGCAGTACAAAGTGGACCTCAATCCCGATACGGGTGAGGCTAAAATATCCAAAGACGGCAAAGACATTACGCCTCCCGGATTCGGACGGATTGCCGCCCAGACCGCCAAACAGGTTATCCTCCAGAGGATACGGGAAGCGGAAAAACAATCCGTACTTGCGGATTACCAGACGAAAATAGGGTCGATCGTTCCGGGTATGGTTCTCCGGTTTGACGGGCCGAATATTATCGTCGATATCGGCCGCGCGCAGGCGGTCATGCCGACATCCGAACAGAGCCAGGGAGAGCGGTATCACCTGAACCAACGGCTGACATTTTACGTAGAAGGCATCCGGGAAACCATGCGCGGCAACGAAATTATCGTGTCCCGTGCACATAAAGGACTCGTGGAAGGATTGTTTAAACGTGAAGTTCCGGAAGTCGCCCAGGGGGCGGTTGAGTTCCGTGTTATAGCCCGCGAGGCCGGCGGACGGACGAAAGTTGCCGTATTTTCCAAACAACCAGGGGTGGATCCTGTGGGCTCCTGTGTGGGCCAAAAGGGTGTGCGCGTACAGGGTGTCATCAGCGAATTAGGAGGCCAGGAAAAGGTGGATATCATCCAGTGGAACGATGACCCGAAGGTATTTATTATGTCGGCATTAGCCCCCGCCAAGGACATGATAGTTACCCTTAATGATGAGAAGAAATCCGCGGAAGTTCTTGTTCCAGAGGATCAGCTTTCTTTGGCGATAGGCCGTGACGGACAGAATGTACGGCTGGCTGCAAAATTAACCGGTTGGAAAATAGATATCCGGGGCAAAGGCCTGCCTGCGCAGGCAGGTGTACCGGCAGAGACAACGCCGGCACCGGTTGAAGAAAAAAAAGAAGAAGTGAAACCGGAAGTGAAGACTCCCGTTGTATGAAACACCGGGCTGTAATTTATTATGAAGAAAAAGAAAACAGAAGTTCAGACACTTGCAAGACCTCCCATTGTGGCGGTATTGGGCCACGTTGACCACGGTAAAACCACGCTTCTTGATACCATCCGGAAAACTCATGTAGCAGAAGGCGAACACGGCGGCATCACCCAGCATATCGGCGCCTACCAGATACATAATATTACCTTTATTGATACGCCCGGACACGAGGCGTTTGCCAAGATGCGCAGCCGCGGCGCCCAGGTGGCGGATATCGCCCTGTTAGTTGTTGCCGCTGACGACAGCGTGATGCCCCAGACCAAAGAATCCATTGAGCAGATCAAAGCATCCGGCGCATCAATGATAGTCGTTATGAATAAAATTGATTTGCCGACGGCTATGCCGGATAAAGTCAAGTCCGACTTGGCCAAAAACGGCGTGCAGGTAGAAGGATTCGGCGGAGATATACCGGTGGCATTAGTATCTGCCAAAACAGGAAAAGGAGTGCCGGAACTTCTGGAGCTTATCACATTAGTTGCGCAGTTGAAGGGACTGGATTTTTCACCTGAGGCGCCGCTTGAAACCGTTGTTATCGAAACACGCCTCGATAAAGGGAAAGGAATGGTGGCAACGGTAGTCGTGAAAAAAGGAACACTCAGGTTCGGCACGCTTCTTTTTGAAGGCGCCAAGCAGGTTGCAAGGGTCCGGGCAATGTTTGATGAATACGGTAAAGGGGTAACCCTTGCCGGCCCGGCACGACCGGTTGAAGTCTTAGGGTTTACCTCGCTTCCGGCAGTCGGATCTGTGCTTAGGACGGATATATATCTGGAACAGAAACCAAAGGAAGCAGTTGTTCAAAACGCGCCGTTTACCGCAGAAAATCTGCCTGATTGGCTCAAACCGGTCGCAGAGCAGGCAGGCCGGAAACTGACGGTTATTTTAAAAGTTGATACAGCCGGATCCATGGAAGCAATTATTACCGCCTTGCCTAAACAAGTGGAGATGGTAACGGCGGGTATCGGGGATATTGGCGAAACGGATATACTCACGGCAAAATCCGCAAAAGCAATAGTTGTAGGATTTAATGTTAAATGTCCGCCGTCAGTCGAGCGCCTTGCTACAGCAGAGAAGGTAGTTTTCCGTGTATATACAATTATATACGAACTATTGGATGAGCTTACCGAAGTGGTGTCGGGACTTAAAGAAGTACTTGCCATAGAGCGGGAATTGGGCGTCGGCACGGTGATTGCGGAATTCCCGTTTGAGAAAGCCCGTATTGCCGGTACAAAGCTGGTTTCTGGGAGACTTGCCCGCGGGGATACCGTCAAAATTATGCGCGCCGAGGCTGAAATTGCCCGCGCCAGGATCAAATCGATCCGGAAGGGGAAGGAAGACGTAACGAAAGTGGAGAAGGTTGGCGTTGAATGCGGTATCCTTTTTGATAAAAAAGTTGATTTTGCGCTTCAAGATGCTATAATCGCCGTCACAACGTGATTATGGACTTGACTGCAGATATTACCAAAGTAAAAGAGCTTCTTGATAAGGCGAACGAAATCCTTATCGTTACCCACGAGCATCCGACGTTCGACAGCATCGGCAGTTCCCTGGCGCTCTATCTGGGACTTGAAAGCCTGGGGAAAAAAGTGAGTATTGTATGTCCGGATGCAATGACGGTTGAAATGTCGGACTTTGTAGGGGTCAATAAATTTGCAGCCGACTTATCCCGTAAGAATTTCATTATCTCCCTCGATTACGAGGAAGGGTCCATAGAAAAAGTCAGTTATAATATTGAAGGCAACAAATTCAATCTGGTTGTCGAGCCGCGTACGGGGCATGCCGGATTTTCACAGGATAAAGTCCACTATTCCTACGGCGGGACATCAGCGGATCTCATTATTGCCGTGGACACGATTCACCTCGGGGGTTTGAAGAAAGTTTTTGAAGAGAACAGGGAATTATTCTCCGGTAAGACTGTTATAAATATAGACCGGCATCCGAATAATGCCCAGTACGGACAGATAAACATTGTAGATCCGGAAGTTTCCTCTACCGCAGAAGTCGTTTCGCTGTTTTTATCAGGAATTGGTGTCCGGCTCACCGCGGATATTGCGACAAATGTGTTAAATGCACTGTATAGTTCTACCAATGCATTCCAGAATCCCCGTGTAAGTCCGCAGGCATTCGAACTTGCCGCCGCATGTATGAAGGCGGGCGGGAAGAGGTTTTGGAAACCGGGTACGTCTGCGGAAGTCCCGTCAACCGTGGTTGAAAGCGCTCCCGTTACACCCGCGCCGGTTGAACCCAAACCCGCCGAGAAACCCAAGGAAACTCCGCCCGACTGGCTCAAACCGAAAATCTTCAAGAGTTCCAATCTGATTTAATCTGTGAATACAACTGACGATAAACCATTTAGAGTATTTGAGAAACAAAATTATTCAGTTTTGGAAGCTGCCGCGAAAGAATTAGGTATTGATATAACAATAAGTGAGGATATCCGTGTAGTCGAAGAATTATTTCAGCACGGTATATTAACATACGGTGCAGAGCAGGGACGTTCACCAATAGAACAAGTTTATATACAACAACTATTACCTGCAATACTTGATAAAAACAGACTACCCGCTGAGCTACAGGTTTATTTAGTTGACAGGGGGTATTTAAAAAACACACCTGAAACTATTGGGACGCTCTTATTTCGAGAACAAGAAAAGACCAGACATGAATTTATTGAAGCCGTTCATGGGTTAGCTAATATAGTTAGAGAGCAGGAAAAATAACGAACAACAATAAAATATGGTAGCAAAAGTTGAAGTTTATGAAATTGGTAAAGGTTGGGTAATGGTTGTGGAACAGGATCATAAAAAGCAACAGATTGAAGGTGATAAAGTTGCGGCGTTCCCAAATGAGTTGGGGGACGGAGAAGATCTTATTTACTATACAGACGATGTTCCTGACTCCCTGGCTCATGTTATTGGTGATGGACGCGGGAAAGGATGTGTTGTGAACGGAAAAAGATTAGAAGCCGGTAAATCATTAGTGATTGGTAACCTCGAAATCACAGGGGCCTAAATACCAAACAGACGATTGAAATAAAATCCCATTTGTGCTAAAATACCCACATTGGAGCGCGAAAATGCTCCGTTTTTTGAATTAATTTATGGCTACGAAAGTAAAAACTACGGTTAAGAAAGTTCCTGCTAAAAAAGCAGTGAAAACAGTCGCGAAATCCCCGAAAACAACGAAAGCTGTCAGGAAGGTTACGGAAGCTGTTGCCGTGCCTGCACCCAGCGAGGAAAAGCAGGAAGTGATTGCAAAGTACCAGGTTAAAGCAGGAGACACGGGGAGTCCCGAGGTCCAGGTGGCACTACTGACCAAGCGGATAGAGAAACTTGTCGGTCACTTAAAAGCAAATCCGTCCGATAATCATTCCCGACGCGGCCTTTTAGGAATCGTAAGCAAGCGGCGCCGTCTCCTGAACTATCTCGGAAAGAAAGACGCAAAGCGCTTCAAGGACATTTCAGCGAAACTCGGACTGGGAAAATGACAATAAAATAAAAGTATAGTATAATACGTCAGTAGGGAATAGAAAGAAGTGTGATGTCTTGAGTCCCGCTCAGCGGGATCGAAGCGATCCCACTTCCCACTTTCCCCTGAAAATAATTTCATGTTAAAAAAAATTGTTAAAAAATCTATTGAAGTAGGCGGAAGAACGCTTTCACTTGAGGTGGGCCGGTTTGCAGAGCAGGCATCGGCTGCAGTGCTTGCGCGGTACGGCGATACGATGGTTTTGGCCACCGTAACAGCATCCAGCCGCGAAACGACGCTTGATTATTTTCCGCTGTCCGTCGAATACGTCGAGAGGCTGTATGCCGGTGGACGCATTAAAGGGTCCCGATGGGTAAAACGTGAAGGGAGGCCTTCGGACGATGCAGTACTTGCCGGTCGCGTGATTGACCGCTCGATCCGCCCCTTGTTTCCCAAATCATACAAGCACGATGTACAGGTGATTATCACCGTACTTTCCGTTGACGGGGAAAATGACCCCGACGTGATGGGACTGGTTGCCACATCGGCGGCTATTGCCATTTCTCCGATCCCATGGAACGGTCCGGTATCGGGCGTCCGTATGGGATATGTGCATGCAGACGGGGACGAAGGGACGCTGATTGTCAATCCGCGGATTTCCGAACAGGCAATCAGCGATTTTGATTTTATCGTTGCCTCCAATCGCGATAAGGTGATTATGCTTGAAGGCGGTTTCTGTGAAACGCCGGAGAACATAGTCAAAGATGCCATCACCATGGCCAAAGATTCGAATAAAAAAATCATCGGACTTATTGAAGACTTGGTTACAGCTGTCGGAAAAACAAAGGTACCGGCACCGGCCGCAACGGAAACGGAAGAGCTGAAAGTAAAAATTGTCAAAGACTATAAAAAGGAAATGGAATCTGCCTTCGCCGCGAAAGCGGAAAAAGAATTCGGCGGCGATGAAGTGGCGGCACTGGCCAAAACTATCGCAGAGGCGTACGGGAAAGATTATACGCAAAAAGCCATAGAGGAAGCGCTTGATGGATTGTTTAAAAAACAGGTCCGGGATAATATTCTGACCCGCGAAAAGCGGTTTGACGGCAGGAAAATAGATGAAGTCCGGCCGCTTGCGGCAGAAGTGGGCATACTTCCGCGGACTCACGGAAGTGCAGTATTTTCACGGGGTCAGACACAGGTATTAACGGTCGCGACTCTGGGGACTCCCTCGCTCGAGCAGCTTATCGAAAGCCCGACCGGAGAGGAAGCAAAGCGGTACATCCATCATTACAGCATGCCGCCGTATTCTGTGGGAGAAACTGGCCGCGTAGGAACACCGAGCCGGCGCGAGATCGGGCACGGAGCTCTTGCCGAACGGGCACTCCTGTCCGTTATTCCTTCCGAGGAAGAATTTCCGTATACAATCCGTCTGGTTTCTGAGGTCATGTCCAGCAACGGCTCTACATCCATGGCGTCCACCTGCGCATCAACGCTCGCTCTTATGGATGCAGGCGTACCGATTAAAGAACCGGTTGCCGGTATATCAATAGGCCTCATGACGGATAAGAAAAAGTTTATCCTCCTCACCGACATCATGGGTATTGAGGATTTTGCCGGCGATATGGACTTCAAAGTGGCGGGAACCAAAAACGGTATCACTGCCATTCAGCTGGATATGAAAATTGACGGATTAACGGATGAGATTATTGACGGTACATTTGAGCGGGCGCGCGTGGCAAGAATGAAGGTATTGGAAAAAATGCTTTCCGTGCTTACGGCTCCCCGTACGAATCTGTCTAAATATGCGCCCAAAGTGCAGGTTGTGAAGATTCCGGTTGAGAAAATCGGTGAAGTTATCGGACCCGGCGGCAAAATGATCCGAAATATTATTGCGACGACCGGAGCCACGGTGGACGTGGAGGATGACGGGTCAGTTATGATTTCCGGTGTTGACCAGACTGCTGTTCAAAAAGCGGTTGATTGGGTAACGGGTTTAACGCGCGAGGTAACGGTCAATGAAGAGTTTGAGGGCGAAGTGAAACGGATTCTTCCTTTCGGCGCGTTTGTGGAAATTTTGCCGGGGAAAGAAGGCATGGTGCATGTGTCACAAATGTCCACGGGGTTCGTTAATAAGCCGGAAGAAGTCGTGAAGATAGGCCAGAAAGTCCATGTAAGAGTTATGGAAGTGGATGATATGCATAGAATTAATTTATCAATGTTATTCGGCGAAGATGCCAAGAAAGCACCCCAGCGCGAGCGGCGGGAACCAAGTTTCCGGCCACGCGGACGCGGTCCCCGAAGATTTTAGTATGGTATGATGATTTTATATGTCTAAGTTGAGTGATGAAGTGACGGGTCTCCGTAAAAAAATTGCAGAATCCCATGTCCCTGGTGATTTGGAATCGCGCGTAGTCGGCAATCTTGAGGAAATATCTCGGCTGGAAAATGATATAACTGCCCGCGTCCATATCGAGCAAATGCTGCGGTATATCGATTGGGTTGTTGCGCTCCCCTGGAATACACGAACGGAAGATACATTGGATTTGACAAAAACCAAGGAAATTTTAGAAAAAAATCATTACGGTCTGGCGCCGGTAAAAGACAGTATTCTGGAATATTTATCGGTTTTGAAATTGAATAAAGAGCAGGCCATGCTTGCCAGGCGCGCGCCGATCCTGTGTCTGGTTGGCCTTGTGGGGACCGGGAAAACAACGCTTGCAAAATCTATCGCTCAGGCAATGGGAAGGCGGTTCGTCCGCGTTCCGTTCGGCGGGATGAGCGATGCGCTGGAACTTCGCGGTCAGTCCCGCGTGAGGCCGGACGCGGAAATCGGTCTTATTATGAAGGGGTTGCGGTTTGCCGGCAGTAAAAACCCGGTTATGCTCCTGGACGAAATAGACCGTGTCGCGGAAGCGGCGCGCGGAGATATCATGGGAGTCTTGGTAGAACTTCTGGACCCGGAACAGAATGTGGCATTTACGGATCATTATTTAGATTATCCGTTTGACCTATCCGACGTACTTTTTATTGCAACGGCAAATAATACGGAACACATCGCAACCGCGGTGTTGGACCGTTTGGAACCGATCCAAATGCCCTCCTACACCGATGAGGAAAAGACCAAAATTGCCAAGGACTACGTATTGCCCAATCTTATGCGCCAGTCGGGGCTTACGCCGGAAAACCTCACGATCGATGATGCAATCTGGCCGCGGCTTGTTAGGCCCCTCGGGTACGACGCCGGGATCAGGAGTTTAGAAAGGACGATTAACGGCATTTGCCGTAAAGTGGCGCGTATGATAGTTGAAGGTCGCGGAACGCAGGTTCATATAGACGAAAATAATATAAAAAATTTTGTAGAAAGTTATTAGTATGAAATTTAACCCATTTATGAAACAGCAGAGAGAAAAGAGACGGGGTCCCCCGCACCAACAGGTGTTTACCGGTTCCTCAGGAACCGGTAAGGACAGTGTCCGGATTGTCCCGCTCGGGGGAACCGGAAACGTGACAAAAAATATGTTCGTGTATGAATACCGGTATGACGGTAAAATCCGCGACATACTTATCGTTGATTGCGGTATCGGATTCCCCGATGAGGAAATGTACGGCATTGATCTCGTATTGCCGGACATCAGGTATCTGGACAATAAAAAACAGTATATCCGCGGTCTGGTATTTACGCACGGGCATGACGATCACATAGGAGGAATTCCGTATTTATACCCCAAATTAGGAAGAATTCCCATGTGGGGAACACGGCTGACTGCGGCATTTGCCAACATAAAATTAGAAGAGGCAAAGATTAAAAATCGTGTAACTCCTGTCGAATTCAATGAGGTACTGCGGATCGATCCGTTTACCGTATCACTTGTCCGCATGACACATTCGGTTCCTGATACGGCAAACCTTATCATCGAAACGCCGGTAGGTATTTTTTATCACGGTAGTGATTTTAAATTTGACTTTGACCCGCTTGACGGCAAAAAGTCGGAACTGGATAAGATTAATGCCGTAGGGAAAAGGGGCGTTCTTACGCTCCTTACCGACTCATTGGGTAGTGAACGGCCGGGATTTACTCCGTCGGAACAGGTGGTTGGGGAGACGCTTGAAAAAGAAATCGCCCTATGTACTGGTAAATTTATTTTTACCACCCAGTCGTCAAATATTTCCCGGATTCAGTTGGCGATTGAAATCGGTCTTGCGCACGGCAGAAAGATTGCGTTCTTCGGACGGAGCATGGATCACAACGTGGAAGCAGCGGTGAAATTGGGCTATATGAGGTTCCCCGGTGAGTCGGTCATCCGCGACACGGATCTCAAGCGGCTGCCGCCGACGAAGCAATTCCTTATCGCCGCTGGCGCACAGGGACAATCGAATTCCGCACTCTCACGCATGGCCAATGATAATCACAAGTATATACACATTGCGGAGGGTGATACGGTAGTTTTTTCAGCTGACGCCATACCGGGAAATGAAGGAAGTGTTGCCTCTATCATCGAACAATTGTACCGGAAAGGTGCACGTGTGGCATATTCGGACATTATGGAAGACCTGCATGTTTCCGGTCACGGGTCGCAGGGGGACCTTATGCTTCTCCTGTCGGCGTTGGGACCAAAATATATTTTTCCGATCGGCGGCACATACCGGCATATCATGCAATACCGGCGGCTTGCGCTGGATTTAGGGTATGAGAAGCGCGATGTATTGATTCCTGAAGAAGGACAGGTATTGGAATTTAAAAAAGGACAACAGCCGCGCGTGGTCGAGACTCTTGAGCTTGAAAATGTCATGATAGACGGCCTCGGGGTTGGTGATGTAGGGAACGCCGTACTCCGGGACAGGCAAACGATTGCAACAGATGGTATAGTCGTTGTAGTGGTTCCCATGGAGAAATCGACCGGCCGTGTTACGGCTGCTCCCGATATAATCTCCCGCGGATTTGTATATATGAAGGAATCGGGAGACCTATTGAACAAAGCCCAGCATGTGGTATCCGAGTCACTCCGGCTTAAAAAGGGCCATATCACCGATTGGCGGTTTGTCCGGTCTCAAATCGGAGAAAACCTCGAGAAATTTTTACTTCGCGAAACCGGACGCCGTCCGCTTATTGTGCCGGTGATTGTTGAAGTCTAGCGGAGCTGGGTTGAACTTGGCGTTATTTCCCCCTATACTAGTTCCATGGCCAGGAAGTGGGGCAAACGCCGTCATTATCACAAACGGAGTCCGTTTCAGTTAAAACTTAAAAAACAAACGGTCTACACAGTGGGTGCTATCTGGTTGTGGCTTTTTGCCTCCATCATTACGTTATCGTTTTTCATTGACGGAGCGCTTTTTACGCAACTGCGGGATGAACTTACCTATCACGTCGGCTGGGTTATGTACGGACTGCCGCCGTTTTTAGTGACGCTCTCCTTTCTTTTTTTTAAAATCAAATCGGATATAGGTAAACCGAATATTCCGTTCGGGTTAGGGGTAGTGCTTCTTTCACTCTTGGGACTGACGCAGGCGGGGTTTGTGGGCACTTCAATATGGAATATGGTTGTGGGGTATTTTGCCACGGAAGGATCAGTGATTATTTATTTGGCCATACTTGTTATCGGACTTATGGTTTTGTTTAATGCGTCGTTGGATAAGATTGTAAATTTCATTATTGTCGGCGGACAAACGATTTTTGATGCCGTCGCGGGCTTTTTCGGCAACATAGTCGCTAAAAAAGAGAAGCCTCTGTTCGGGCAGGAAAAACTTCCCATCAGAATAAAAGGTCAGGATGAACCGCTTATGAAGTCCCCGATAACCCCTCCGCCGGTTCCGGCAAAGTCAGCCGCGGCATCTTCGGTAAAGCCGGATTTAAAAATTAACAATCCTATGACGTCGCAGGCCGCTGATATGTCGATGTGGGAATATCCGCCGCTCTCCCTTCTGTCTGACGGGCCGGCACAAAAGGCCGACCGCGGTGATATGCGTAAGAATATGTCGACGATTGAAAAGACGCTGGAAAGTTTCGGTATTACGGCAAAAGTCCGGGAAGTAAATGCGGGCCCGGCTGTCACTCAATATGCCATAGAACTGGCATTGGGAACGAAAGTCTCCAAAATAACCTCCCTTTCAAGTGATCTTGCGTTGGCCCTGTCCGCGCCAACCGGGCAGGTCCGTATAGAAGCACCCATCCCGGGACGGAATCTGGTCGGAATAGAAATTCCAAACAGGGGTTTGGAATTTGTCACGCTCAAGAAAATGCTGTCGTCGGAGGCCGTCCGTAAGGCAAAAAGTAAATTGACAGTTGCGTTGGGACTTGATGTATCGGGGAATGAGATTATTGCCGATATCGGGAAAATGCCGCACGTGCTGGTTGCCGGTACCACCGGGTCGGGAAAATCGGTCCTCATTAACTCATGGATTGCCTCGCTTTTATTCAGGACGAACCCTTCAGAGGTACGGATGATTATGGTTGATCCGAAACGGGTGGAACTGACAGGTTACAACGGTATTCCGCATTTGTTAACCCCCGTTATAGTGGAAATCGATAAAATACTTTCCGCACTCCGCTGGGCTATGACGGAGATGGAAAACCGGTACAAGAAATTTGCGGAAGTGGGAGTGCGCAACATTGACGGGTTTAATGAACTGTCCGGATTCCAGGCGATGCCGTTTATCATAATTTTTATTGATGAGCTAGCGGATCTTATGGCATACGCTCCGGTTGAGGTTGAGGATACGATTTGCCGGTTGGCACAGATGGCACGGGCCACGGGAATTCATTTAGTATTATCTACACAGCGCCCCAGCGTTGACGTCATCACCGGTCTTATTAAAGCAAATATTCCGTCACGTATTGCATTTAATGTGTCCTCCATGATTGATTCCCGTGTGGTGTTGGATATGCCGGGAGCGGAGAAATTACTCGGGCGGGGAGACATGCTCTATATTCCTGCAGATCAATCCAAACCGAGCCGTATTCAGGGAACGTATGTATCCGAGCATGAGGTTGAAAAGATTGTTGCATTCCTCAAGAACAAAAACATACCGGTGCAGTACACAGAGGAGGTTACGACACAGCCTGTCGGGAGTCTTAAGAAAGGTTCGGTAGGGGCTGACGGCCATGACCCGCTTTTTGAAGACGCGCTGCGTTTAATCTGCCAGCACGATAAAGCATCGGCATCACTATTACAACGGAGATTATCCGTGGGCTACGCCAGGGCGGCCCGTATTTTGGATCAATTGGAAGAGGCAGGGGTGATCGGTCCCGGAGAGGGAAGCAAACCCCGTGACGTACTTATCAAAAACCCCGATGATTTTTTGGCTTCCCAGCAAGGTAATTCATGAAAACTGTAGGGAGCATCCTCAAAGAAGCGCGCGGCGCAAAAAATATCACACTTGACCAGGCGGAAGAGGCAACGAAAATCCGTTTGAAATTTTTACGGGCCATAGAATCCGATGATTACAGCTCATTGCCGTCTTTGTCGTATGCCAAAGGATTTGTTAAAAACTACAGCGAGTATTTGGGATTAGACAGCAGCAGGGTGTTGGCGTTTTTCCGCCGGCAGACGGCGGAAGTAACCCGTTCAAGTGTATTGCCGAAGGCGACAAGCGAACCGATGGGAAAATCACTGTTGCAGCTCACCCCGGGAAAATTCCTGGCGGGAATTCTTGCCGTACTCGTGCTTATTTTTTTGGCCTACCTGGGACTTCAATACGGAAAACTCAATCAGCCTCCGGCGTTATCGGTGGATTCACCGAAGAATCAGCTCGTCGTGCATGAACGGCGGATTGATGTCCTCGGGAGTACGGATCCGGATGCAACGGTTACCGTGAACGGAATCAATATTGTGGTTCGCAGTGACGGAAAATTTTTCGATCAAATTTCCCTGGAGAGCGGTGTAAATAAAATTACCGTAGTCGCGACGAGCAGGTACGGTAAATCATCGACGGTTGAAAGGGATATCGGCCTGCAGCTACCGTAAGATACAGTTGACACTGGAGCCAGATTAAGACATACTACGGTTGCACGTTTTTTCGGAAACTCTGCCCTATGGACCCTACTCAACTCACCATAATCATTATCAGTTTCGCTCTCGCTCTTCTTCTTGTTGTTCTGGGTATTCAGGTCTGGTACATCCTTAAAGAGATGCGGATATCCCTGCAAAAAGTAAATAAAATGCTTGATGATGCCGGTAAAGTCAGCGGTGCGGTTTCCGAAGGTGTCATCGGTATGACGGGTTTTGTCAACGGACTTAAGACCGGGATCAGCGCCATCACAACACTCATTCATCACAAAGAAGAAGAAAAGCATGAATGACAATAATCAATCTCACGGAACGGATATAAAATTTCTCGCCGGATTTTTCATCGGCGGGTTGATCGGAGCCCTTGTCATTTTCTTTTTGGGGACCAAAGAAGGAAAGAAAGCAGGGAAGTTGCTGCAACAAAAAGGGGAAGACGTGTTAGGTGAGTTGGAGGATCAGATAGAGCAACTGGAGAAAAAAGGAAAAGAGCTTGCCAAACATGGTGAAGAAGTGAAGGACCAGGTTATAGAAAAATTAGAGGATAAGTCAGAAGAACTCACGGAATCCGCAACACGGAAACTCGACAGTGCCCTTGCCCACATCGAAGAAATCCAGGAGCATGGCAGGGAGACCACCGCAAGCATACGGAAACGCCTCTTCAAGAACCTTCCGAAACAGTCCTGAGATTGTTATTTCCCTCCGCACATTCTATACTACCTATTTTATAATGGGTTCATTGAACCGTCGCGAGTTTCTTGAGGTCGCAGGGGTGGGAGCAGCTGCCCTGTTACTCAACAGTAAATTTTCATTTATTACCCAGGTTGAACGGCTGCAGCGGTCGCTGTTGCCCACGCCGGAAGTTCATCCGATCGCCTCTGACTCGCGCCTTGTAGGATTTGCGCCCAGCGGTAACAGCTCCCGGATTGCCAATGACATGATGGGACAGATGGATATTGCGCCGGGAACTGTCAATTATTTTCTCACCGGGACTGACGAAGAGGCATACGACCGTCTGTGCCTTGATATTGACTGGTGTATGACGAACGGGATAGTGCCGATGGTGAGCTGGGGTCCGGACACGAAGGATATTTTCGGGAAGAACGAACGCGCCTATCTATCGCAGCTTGCCGGTATGTTTGCTCAGAAAGGACCGGTATTATTCCGTATGTATTATGAGCAGAACCTTATAAATGCTTTTCCCTGGAATGCGCCCAGTACAAGCAGTAAAGACTTTAAACGCATATGGAAAGATGCATATTCATTGGTAAAAGAACGGTCGCCAAAAACAAACATTGTATTCTCAGCCAACACCACAGGACTTTGGGCATATCCGATTGACGACCGGTTTCCGGGCAGTGAGTATGTGGATATGACAGGATTGGATGCATACAACAAATACAGTTCAAATTGGCTTCAACCCGGACATTATATTCAGCCGGACCTGACACCAAAGGAGCTTATCGGGCCGGATTTATTTACATTGATGAAGCTTGCACCGGACAAACCTGCGCCGGTTATTACGGAATTAAATATACAGAGAGATGACCGGAGCGAGTGGCTTAAAAGTTCTCTGGAATACAGTTATGCGTGCGGTGTGCGTTTGGTAAATTTTTTCCAGTGGGATAAAAGCGGCAAGGGGAGCGGTGAAACGGACTGGTCATTTAAACAGGATACCGTCAATGTCATGCGTAAGCACTTTGCCGATGCCGGATGGTATATACGAAAACATGCGCGCGGTACGCAGGGGGCCGGGCAGGTTATGCGGTACCTCCTAGCGGTGTAGCTTAATCTCTCCCGTTATATTTCCGTATAACTTCCTTTACGTATGTCATTTGTTTGCTGTTTCCTATGGCAAATCGGACAAACGATTTATCCAGACCTATGTTGCTGTTGCCGTTTCCGTGACTTATTACTATATTATTTTCCGCTAAATATTCAACGAATGCCGACGCTGCCCGTTCAGAAGAAAATTGAATTAATGCAGCGTTTATATATGAAGGAAATACAGTATATTTCTGTAGTTTCAGGAATGAGATAAAGTCGTCACGCAGTCTATTTATTTCGCTTATGATTTTTGTAAAATATTCTTCGTGATCCAGTGCAGTTGCCGCTGCTCCGACTGAAAGATATGAGATGTTTGCCCATTGAGTAAAGTTTTTAACTTTTCCAAGAACATCCGGATGCGCAACAACATATCCGATGCGATTTCCCGCCATGCCGTAATCTTTTGAAAAACTTCTGAATACTACCATATGCGGATATTTTTTTACCTCCTGATCAACCATGAGATCACCAAAATTGCCGTATGCTTCATCAATCACAACAATAGCGTGGGGATTTAGTTTGATAAGTTCCATAACCTTATCTTTCGGCGTATAGCCGGACGGGTTATTCGGATTTGCCAGATATATAAGCGTTGCATCGGCATATTTTTTAACCGGGACAACATAGGAACCGCGTGAAACAGAATCTATTTTATGTAGTTTTCCACCGAATACTTCTACGTCCGCATAGACAGAGTAGGTTGGGGTAAACACATACGCATTTTGTCCATACGCTTTTGCGAATATTTGGATTGCTTCGTCTATACCCGCTGTTAACAAAATCATCTCTTTGGGAATATGATATTTGTTCGCAATTTTTTCTATGAGCGCTGCCGGTTGAGGACGATATGCATTGGCACCCGCGGAGTATTCCCGTAATCCCTGGTAAATGAAATTCGGTAAAGGATCTTTAATCGTCGTGTACTGCAAATTAACCAGTTTAGATAAATCCATGAGGTAATTATAGCATCCCGAATATAGATGATATAATCGAAGCTAATGACATCACAGGAATTACGTAGAATTTATATTGAATTTTTTAAAGCCCGCGGACACGTGGAAATCCCGTCAGCCCCTTTAGTTCCGGAGAATGATCCGACGACATTATTTACTTCAAGCGGCATGCAGCCGCTCATCCCGTATTTACTGGGCCAGAAACATCCGCTGGGTAAGCGTCTGGTAAATAGCCAGCGGTCATTCCGTGCCGCGGATATTGATGAGGTCGGGGATAACAGCCATACGACGTTTTTTGAAATGCTGGGGAACTGGTCGCTTGGGGACTATTTTAAAAAAGAACAACTCCTGTGGATTTGGGAGTTTTTAACAAAAGAGTTGAACCTTCCGGAAGAAAAATTATTCGTATCGGTATTTGAAGGCCTGCCTGTGCAGGCAGGAACCAATGGTGTGCCGCGGGATGAGGAGTCTGTCCGTATCTGGAAACATCTCGGCGTACCGGAAGACCACATTTTTTCTTATGGAGTGACGCATAATTGGTGGAGCCGGTCCGGTGAGCCGGCAGGTATGCCCGCAGGCGAACCGGGCGGGCCCGACAGCGAAGTATTTTATGATTTCGGAACGGCCCATGATCCGAAATTCGGCAAAAAATGTCACCCGAATTGCGAATGCGGGAGATTCATGGAAATTGCCAACTCAGTATTTATGCAATACCAGAAGCAGGCGGACGGGTCACTGAAGGAATTATTTCAAAAGAATGTGGATTTCGGCGGGGGCCTGGAGCGTCTTGTTGCCGTAACAGATAAAACTTCTGATGTGTTTAAAACGGATTTATTTTTACCGATTATTCAACAGATTTCAGCCATAAGTAAAAAAGAATATGAAGGGAACAAAACGGCTATGCGTATCATTGCGGATCACATTAAGGGTGCCGTGATGATGATAGATGCCGGCGTTATGCCTTCAAATAAAACCCAGGGATATATTTTGAGAAGGTTAATCCGGCGTGCACTCCTGCATGGCAGAACGCTTAATAATTTTACTGCAATAGAATCACTGGTCGCTCCGATAGAAACTATCTATCAAAGTAACTATCCGCAGGCGGCAGAAATATTAAAACAGGAAGCGGTTCGATTCAGTAAAACATTGGAAAAAGGGTTATCAGAAATTGAAAAGAGACCGGTACTTGACGGGAAAATTGCGTTTACGCTCTACGAAACGTACGGATTCCCGTGGGAAATGACGGTTGAGATAGCAAAGGAAAAGGGCCAGCAGGTTGACCGTGCACAATTTGAAGAAGAATTTAAAAAACACCGGGATTTGTCGCGGACCGCCGCAAAAGGTATGTTCAAGGGGGGGCTTGCGGACAATAGCGAACAGACAACACGATTGCACACAGCACACCATTTACTCCTGGCTGCATTACAAAAAGTCATAGATCCTACCATCCGCCAGAGGGGAAGTAACATTACGGTTGAACGGCTGCGTATGGATTTTAATTTTACACGCAAAGTGACACAGGAAGAACTTGGGTTAGCCGAAAAATTAGTGAATGAAAAAATAAAGGCGGATTTACCTGTGACGCGGGTGGAAATGCCCCGGGAAGAGGCCCAAAAGGTCGGGGCGCAGATGGAATTCGGGCACAAATATCCGGACCGCGTCAGCGTGTATTTCGTGGGGCCGAAAGACAACTTTTTTTCCGCAGAGTTTTGCGGCGGCCCGCATGCAAAGCGAACCGGAGAATTGGGTTTATTTAGAATTCTGAAAGAAGAATCCGCCGGGAGCGGTATCCGCAGAATCTACGCCCGTATTGAATCCAAATAAATTCCCGATATTATTGATTACAGCCTCTCTGACTGCTACTATGGTGTAAGGAGGAGAGAACCTCTTTATTGCATATGAAATTACCGCCGGCTTTGGGCAATTTATTCGGGCAAAAAAAGGAGACGAAGGAAATATTTGCATCGCTTCTTTTGGATGTTGAGTATGTGGCTGCAGCCCTTTGGGAGATGGGTACGAAAGGTATTCCGCAGATAATCGCCACGGCGACAGGACAGGTGGATGCTGACACGTGGGAAGACCGGTTGAATGCGATAGACGATGCATTAGCCAGTGTGGAAGACAAATCGGGTACAACCCAGTACTCCAAAACCGTATTGGGTTTGCCGCGTATATATCTCACGGAATCAGGAGAAATAACCGCAGACGTGAGAGCGCACGTAAAAGAAGTGACAAAAGAGCTGGAACTTAAACCCATCGGTTTTGTTTCAATACATCAGGCTCTCATGTATAACCTGAAAAAGGAAGAGGGCGTGCCGCCAAGCGTTATTTTCTTAGGCATTTCGCACAACACCGTATCGCTCTCCCTGTATAAAGTCGGGGCGCTTTCGGGTCAAAAGACCATAGAATACAATGGTGACATCGCGATTCAGGTAGAGGAACTACTGAAGCAATTTAAAGATCTGGAAGTTTTACCCGCCCGGATATTATTGTACGGTCATGACGGGAAAGACCTGTCACAGGTTAAAAGCGACCTCCTTAAGTATCCCTGGACTACCCGGGTGAATTTTCTGCACTTCCCCAAAATAGAGATTATTACTCCCGAAGAAGTGGTTGCAGCCATATCACTTGCCGGTGCCAGTGAACTGGCCAGTGAAATGAAACCCTCCTTCGCTGATGAAGCTTCCACAGACGCTGAAGCTTTGGTGGAAAAGACGGAGGGCAAGGAAGATGTCGGTGAAGCAGCTGCCGAGGCCGAGGCGGAGGAAATAGAAGAGGGTGAAGATATCGCGGCTGAGGAAGAACCCAATGTTGTTGTTGTGGACCCGTCCCAGTTCGGATTCCGGAAAAATGTCGACGTGTTGGAAAATATGGAACGATCTGCATATCCGTCAGTTCAAAAGAAAGAGAAACGGAATCTTTCTATTCTTAATAAATTGCCTGCAGTGAAAATTCCGAAGATTGATGTGACTGCGATTATTGCACGTATCCGCTCCGGAGGAATTTTACCGATTATCGTCGGTGCCGTCGGTATCATAGTGTTGGCGGTGTTTCTGTACTGGGCCCTTCCCCACGCGACGGTGACGGTATTCGAATCTCCCACATCGCTCAACGACTCTGAACAAATTACCATTGATCCGACGGCAACCCTTGTGGATGCAGAAAACAAAATTATACCGGGCGCCAAACAAACGCTTTCCGTCAGTGAAGATAAAACAATTGCCGTTACCGGCAAAAAAAACGTGGGGGATCCGGCAAAAGGATCGGTGACGATCTATAACAAAACACTTTCCTCACAATCTCTTACGAAAGGAACACTGTTTACTTCAGGATCATTGGAATTTACTCTCGATTCGGATGCATCAGTCGCATCAGCCAGCGAGGACTTGGGCGGGAGAACCTATGGCAAGGTTACTGCCGCAATTACCGCTGCCCAGATTGGCCCCAACAGCAATATGCCTGCTAACACCACGTTTACCGTAAAGGGTTTTTCGGGAGATGAAATGACGGCAAATAATGCGGCCGCGCTTACCGGAGGCACAAGCCGCGAAGTAAGTGTTGTAAGCCGTGCGGATTACGACGCGCTCGTTGCTGCAGCGCAAAAAGACTTGGTAGATCAGGCAAAACAGGGGCTTACAGCGAGCGTCTCGGGGGCAGCGAAACTGATCGGGGATACGATTCAGACGACTGTGACTGATAAATCGTTTGCCCAGGAGCTGAATCAGGAAGCCTCCCAATTGTCAGGGAAAGTCACCGTTACAGTTTCCGGGATTTCATATAGTGATGATGATGTTAAAACGTTATTGAAAGCGTTTATCGCAAAAGACATCCCGCAGGGATTTACATTATCAGAGAGCCGTACGCAGGTATCTTTAGATAAAGTTGTGGTGAAAAAAGACGGAAAAATCACCGCGGCGGCAACCATTAAAACCGATGCTGTTCCGACGTTGGACACGGCCCTCATTCAGAAAAATTTAGCAGGAAAGACCATATCCGATGCGGAAAAATACCTGGGTGCTATGCCAGGTGTTGCGGGAATGAAAGTATCATTCCGTATGAGTATTGGGAAAGGAAGATTACCGATTAACTCGAAAAATATATCCGTCGGACTCGCAATACAATAAAAAATCTACGGAGTTGAATTTTTTATGGCGTTATACCGGTATGTTAAAAGTATTCCGAAGATACCCCGACCGCAGCGGGAATTGCGCGCGTTATCTTTCCTATTACTTGCAGTCGGTACAGGTATTTTACTCTGGACCTTTTGGCCGATTGTGTCTTTCAGTGTAACGAGCGGCGAGTTGTTTTCCGAGATTGTGACTCCTATTCAGGACGGCACGGCATATGCCGCTCCAAATACATCTGCCACCGGCGCTGATTTAACCAATCCCAATGCATGGTTTCCGACCAGTCCGCAGAAAAGGGTAGTAACACCCGTCAACACCTACACTCTGTCAATCCCGAAACTGAAAATTCAGGACGCAGTGGTTACAGTTGCTGGAGACGATTTGGCTGTAAGTTTAGTACATTACGGAGGTACGGCTATCCCCGGGGAATACGGGAATACGGTAATTTTCGGACATTCAACACTGGTGCAATTGTATAATCCGAACAGTTATAAAACCATTTTTTCCTTATTACCTACGCTTAAAGCGGGTGATGAAATAGATATCACCTATGACGGTATTTCATACAAATATATTGTGTATGACCTGACTGTTACGGATCCCAGCGATTTATCGGCACTCGCTCAACGGTTTGATGATTCGTATCTGACTCTTGTAACCTGTGTCCCGCCGGGAACGTATTGGCAACGGCTTCATGTGTTTGCGAAATTGGAGCGGCCGTCATGATGAAAAGCAATAACCAACAAGTCGCTATAGAAGCAATCAAAAAAAAGCTCGTCGGAAAATCTCTTTCCTATAACGAGATTTTTGCAATTATGGATGAGATTGCAAGCCAGCGCCTCGGACCGGTTCTGACTACGTATTTTGCTGCCGCAGGATTTAAAGAAGGATTCAATGATGAAGAACTCTATCATCTGACCCGCGCCATGGTAGCGACGGGGCCGCAACTTCATTTCAAAGGAATTGTCGCGGATAAACATTCAACCGGAGGTGTCGCCGGAACCAGAACGACCATGATACTGGTGCCGATTATTGCCGCTGCCGGTTTTCAGATTCCAAAAACATCTTCCCGTGCCATTACGTCTCCCGCCGGAACAGCCGATACGATGGAAGTAGTTGCACCCGTGACGTTTACTCCCCGCCAGATAGAAGGATTGGTCGCTCATGCGGGCGGGTGTATTGTCTGGGGCGGACATTTGGGACTGGCTCCGGCTGACGATATCCTTATCCAGATAGAACAGCCGTTGGCGTTTGAATCCTTTGACAAAATTATCGTTTCAATCATGGCCAAAAAAGTCGCATCGGGAGCCAACCATTTAGTTTTGGATATTCCCGTGGGGCCCACGATGAAAATACAACACTTCAAAGATGCGGAAGTGATCGGACAGAAATTTACGTATTTGGCAAAAAAATTCGGCATTAAGGTCATTATTGATTCCAGTGAAATCCGCGAAAACGCGGGCCGCGGGATCGGTCCGGTACTGGAAGTGCGGGATGTTTTTCAGGTTCTCGAACAGCATAAAAACCGGCCGTTGGCGCTTGAGGCAAAAGCAATACGTTTAGCCGGCAAGTTACTCAACCTGTGTTTTGCTGATATGCCGGGAAAGAACGATGTGTTGGGTGAAGATCTTGCACGGGAGTTGTTAGTTTCCGGCAAAGCTTTATCCAAAATGCGCGAGATTATAAAAGTCCAGGGCGGTGACCCTTCGGTTTCCAGTGACACGCATCTGCCCGGCCGGTATGCGCATCAGGTAAAAGCAGGCAGGCGCGGTCACATCCACGCAATAGATAACAACCAGATTACGGTTATCTGCCGTATTCTCGGGTGTCCGACCGATAAGAGGGCGGGTATGTACTTAAACCGTAAACTTGAAGGTACGGTGGACAAAAATGATATACTATGTACGCTCTATAGTTCTGACAAGTGGAGACTGAAGGAAGCCGTAGAGACCATAAAAAATATATCGGTCTATACGATCGAATGATATGTTTAAAAATATCATAGCGCCGATGCAGGCATGGTTACTCTCTCAGGGAAAGTGTGTGGGGTGCGGGAAACCGTTGGAACGGAAACCCGGACACGGTCTCGTACGGGTTACGTGTGTGTGCGGCCGCGTCTATATGTATGACGCGGAAGGAAAAAAATTCAGGAGGGCAACACTGGATGAAATCAAATAAGACCAACACATTTTTCCCCCGGCTAATTGTTCTTTTTTTTGTTGCCGTCATTGCGGCATGGGGAGGGTGGTTTTGGTGGCGCTACAGTATTGCAGCCGTAGACCCGGCGGACAGGACACCGGTAATCTTTACGGTTACCCGCGGCGAGGGGGGTAAAGAAATAGCCGCAGATCTGGCCAAACAAAACCTTATTCATAGTTCAACCGGTTTTTATGTTCTGATTAAATTATTGGGAATCGAGACACAAATGCAGGCGGGTGATTTCCGGCTCAACAAATCCATGGATGCCAGAACGATTGCCCTGGAACTTACGCACGGTATTCTTGATGTGTGGGTCACAACGCTTGAAGGATGGCGGGATGAAGAGACAGCAACGCAATTGACCAAGGATTTGGATATCCCGGAAAGCCAGTTTTTACAGGTAGCGCAGCAGGGATATATGTTCCCTGATACGTACCTTATCCCCAGGGATGCGACAGGTGCTGCCGTTGCGAAAATATTTTTGGACAATTTTAATTCAAAAGTAACCGCTGCAATGCGCGATGATGCCAAAATTACCAGTCTTACATTTCCGGAAACTATCACACTTGCATCTATCGTTGAGCGCGAAGGGAAAACAGCCGCTGACCGTCCCGTGATAGCTGGTATACTTTTAAACCGCATTAAACTCGGTATGCCGCTCCAGGTTGATGCGACTCTCCAATATGCCCTCGGCTACCAGCCGTTTGAGAAAACATGGTGGAAAGACGGGTTGACTGATGAGGATAAAAAAGTTAACTCTTTATACAACACGTATGCCAACCCCGGTTTCCCGCCAGGACCGATTTGCAATCCCGGCCTGGAATCGATTAAGGCGGCAATATATCCCGCAAACACTGACTATCTGTATTACCTGCATGACAAAACGGGTGCCGCTCACTACGCTAAAACCATTGAAGAGCACAACGCAAATATCCGGAAGTATTTACAGTAATTATCACAGGGTAACATCAACCCGATAGACGAAGAAATCTTTTCCTCCGAGTTCATATTTATACCGTTCACTGCCCTGGAGGAAATTGAATTTCTTATACTCTTCCCCGAATGCACGCTTCAGCATTATGGCACGTAGATAAAATCCCGAGCCTGAACAATGCGTTTCATCAAATCCGGAATTATAGCCCATGAGCGTGTCGCCGGCGGAAAATGTGAGCATTGCAGCGGCCGGTATGTTGTCAACTGTCAGAACAGTGAGTTTGCCGAACTGTTCCATAATCCGGCGGAAAAATTCTTCCATATTCTGTGTTAAAAATTCTTTTTTCCGAGTATCGAGTTTCATGAGGGAAAATAATATTTCAATGTCCTTACTTTCACGGAAATTAATGTCGAAATGTTCACGCTCAAACTTACGGATTTTACGTTTCATCTCATGCTGATTTTTTTTATCAAGAACAGGAGGGAGCACAGTTATTGGTGTCGTGTCTTCTTTTTCCATTGAAAAATATTTCACTGTTGGGGAATTTTCCGGAACATTACGAAGGGATAGGTGCATTCCGTGGAATTCTTTTTTAATTTCATCCCATGCAGCAGGATCAGGGATATCCATATAGTCTGCCACTTCGTATCCACCAGCGAGGATAAGTTCGTTGCCGCGGCTTGCTAGATTGTTGCCGACGAGCTCCCAATCTTTTCCAATCGTCTCATGCCAGGCGGAAATCCACGCATCTGATTGGAATATTGTTGTCATGGTTGTATTATACGGGGTACCTTTATGAAAGATAAATATTCAGCCGTATGGGTGTCGCATAGTTCGATCGGGGATTATCTCAAGTGCCCGCGTGCATATTTTTTAAAAAATATCTACCGCGATCCGAAATCAAACCATAAAATTATGCTCATGGAGCCGCCTTTGGCACTCGGGCAGGTTGTGCACGAAACGCTGGAAACACTTTCTTCGATACCGGCGCAGGACCGGCACATAGATAATCTTCTTGATATATATGAAGAAAAATGGAAACATATTTCCGGTGATCGCGGCGCATTTCGCGACGCCGAGGAGGAAAAAAAGTACAAGGACCGCGGAGCCAAAATGATCGGCCGCGTGATTGCCGGCCCCGGGCCGCTTGCGAATAAGGCGATTAAAATCCGCCAGGATCTGCCGTATTACTGGCTTTCGGAGGAGGACAATATTATTCTCTGCGGTAAAATTGACTGGCTGGAATACGTACCGGAATCCGATTCGGTGCGCATCATAGATTTTAAAACCGGCAAGTTTGATGAAGATGAAGACTCACTGCAGCTGCCAATCTATTTATTGCTTGCCGCCCACTGCCAGACGAAAGCAGTTGCCGGTGCCAGTTACTGGTATCTGGACCGGGACGACGCACCCACCGCGGTATCCTTACCGACCGGGGAAGATGCGACGATGCGCGTGATGGAATATGCAAAAACGATTGTTTTGGCCCGCAAGCTTGAACGTTTCGTCTGTAAACAGAAAGACGGTTGCCGGAATTGTCTTCCGTTGGAGAATATACTAGCCGGCCGCGCAACATATGTCGGTGTCGGAGGATATAATCAGGATATCTATATTAATGTATGAATACTATTACGTGTCCGCACTGCCATAAATCTTTTGAACTGACGGATGCCTTAACGCATCAGATAGAAGAGGATCTCTTGGCGGGAGAACGGAAGAAGCACGACGAGGAACTCTCAGTAATGAAACGGCGTTTGGAAAAGGCTGAAGAAGCGGAACTCGCGATTCGGAAACAAAAAAATCTACTCGATGAAGAGAGGCGCACGTTTGAACTTGAAAAACAACGGCAGTTGGACCGCGAGAGGGAAAGTATCAGCAAAAAGGCAGCGGAAGAACAAATTGAAAAAGACAAGTATAAACTTGCCGAACTGGAAAAAAAACTTTCGGATACGACAAAGGCACTGGAAGATGCCAACCGCAAAGCGACGCAGGGCTCGCAACAATTGCAGGGTGAAGTGCAGGAACTGGATTTGGAACAAACGATCCGTCTGGCAATTCCGACTGATGTTATTGAGCCCATCGGGAAGGGTGTGCTTGGAGCTGATATCCGTCAGACAGTTAAAACCCAGCGCGGGAGCGTTTGCGGAATAATTCTTTGGGAGTCAAAGCGGACCAAGGCCTGGAGCGACGGGTGGATTACCAAATTAAAAGAAGACAGATTGCATGATAAGGCAAACGCAGCCGCGATTGTGTCGGAAGTATTACCGGAGGAGGCCAAAACCGGTTTAGGGCTGAAAGACGGCATATGGGTGTGTTCGCCTAAATTGATTATTCCGCTTGCCTTACTTTTGCATAAAGCTATTGAAGATACGGCAAGGCAAAAATTCCTGTCCGGCCAAATGCAATCGAAGGCAGAGCAAATTTATTCGTACGTAACCAGTCACGAGTTCGTTCAGATCGTTGAATCCATGATGGGCACATATACGGATATGCTTGACCAAATTACAAAGGAACGCAACGTCTTTGAAAGAACGTGGAAGCTGCGCGAGTCTCAGGTTCATCGCTTAATGGCAGGTGTTTCAGGGATAGTAGGCCAAATTCAGGGAGCCGCAGGTCCCGCCCTCCCGCCGATTAAGAATTTGGAATTAGGCGATGGCGCTTGACAACAAGGGGAAAGTAGGTATAATTAGTCTTTAGTCGAATAGCCTTTACGAGGCGAACGTTCATTGTTCGCTTCTTTTCGTCGTTCACTAGCCTGCCTGCGCAGGCAGAATACCGTTTCGCATTCATTACACCAATGGCAAAAGATACTACGAACAAACGATTGTGGGACACGGATGTAAAGAACCTTCCCCAACTTGATTTAACCCTGGTACAGAGAGAATCGTATCAGTGGTTTTTGGAAACCGGTATTAAAGATCTCCTGAGCGAAGTTTCTCCGATTTCAGATTTCACCGGAAAGAATTGGGAATTATCATTTGGCGATTACTTTTTCGGCCGCCCGCGCCTCACCCCCCTTGTGGCCCTTGAAAAAGGACTTACGTTTGATATGCCTCTCAAAGTTATGGCAACACTTATTAACAAACAGACAGGACACCGCGTGATGCAGGAAGTTTTCTTGGGTGATATTCCGGCCATGACTGAAAACGGAACATTCATTATTAACGGTATTGAACGCTGCGTGGTTAACCAGCTCGTACGCAGCCCGGGCATTTACTTCACCGGCACCGTGGATTCAGCAACGGGCAAAACCCTGTACAGCGCAGAAATCCGTCCGATGCACGGAAGCTGGCTCGAATTCATCGTGACACGTAACGACGTTGTCATGGTGCGAATTGACCGAAGGCGAAAGTTTGTGGCGAGCACGTTCCTCCGTGCTATCGGCATGTCAACGAACGAGGAAATAATCAATATTTTCAAAGATGTTGATACGAATCCGGATCATAAATACATAGAAGCGACGTTAACAAAAGATCCGACTAAAAGTCAGACGGAGGCAGTTCTGGAGCTCTACCGGAAACTCCGGCCGGGCGAACCCATAGTACTCGATAATGCACAGGAATTACTCCGCACGATGTTTTTTGATTACCGCCGTTACTCACTTGAACGTGTGGGACGGTATAAGATGAATAAAAAGCTGGGAATTAACGTCACAAACGATAAAGATCATTGGGTTTTAACGCGCGAGGATATCATCGGTGCGATCCGGTATCTTGTTAATCTTACAAACCATAAAGGCGATGTGGATGATATTGATCACCTGGGCAACCGACGCGTCCGGCGGGTGGGTGAATTGGTAGCGACAAATGCGTTCCGCGTTGGCCTTTTGCGTTTAGAGCGGTCCGTCCGTGAGAAAATGAGCTTGGCAGGACCGGCAGCGGAAGATCTTACACCGATGCAGCTGGTTAATGCGCGTCCGATTATTGCCTCGATTAACGACTTTTTCCGTACCAGCCAGCTTTCAACCATTTTAGATCAGACGAATCCGTTGGCTGAAGTGGATAACCTCCGCCGTCTCACTGTAATGGGTGTCGGGGGGATTTCCCGTGAACGTGCTTCGTTTTCGATCCGTGATATCAATGCGTCTCAATACGGACGTATCTGTCCGGTGAGGTCTCCTGAAGGGCCTAATATCGGACTCGTTACCTATATGTCTCTCTATGCGCGTGCAAATGAATACGGATTTTTGGAAACTCCATACCGTAAAATTGAAAAAATCACCCGCGGTGAAAAAACCCGGATGCGGGTCACTGACCAAACCGCCTATTTGGATGCCAGCGACGAACAATATCATTATATTACTCACGCTGGAATTGCGGTTTCGGAAGACGGATATATCGTATCGGAGCGTATTCCGGTCCGGTACAAGGGTGAGTTTTTGGAAGCAGACGCGACTGTTGTTGAATACATCGATGTTGTTCCGCGGCAGGTCGTTGGTGCACCTGCATCCCTTATTCCGTTTTTGGCTCATGATGAAGCCAACCGGGCTCTTATGGGAACACACATGCAATGTCAGGCAGTACCGCTCGTTATTCCGCAAACGCCCATTGTGGGCACCGGCATGGAAGGCGCCATATCCTCCACCATGGGGCGGGTTGTAACGGCGAAAGATGACGGGACAGTTACATTTGCAGACGGAGCTTCTGTTGTATTTGAATCCAAAGACGGAGAAACGACTACATATACACTACAGAAATTTACCCGGTCCGCCCAGTCTACCTGTTATAACCAGCGTGTTATGGTGCGGTCAGGCGAAAAAGTGAAAAAAGGCCAGGTGCTTATCGAGGGGCCGGCCAGCGAAGACGGGGAATTAGCGTTGGGCGCCAACGTCACCATTGCCTACATGAGTTTTGACGGATTGGGATATGAGGATGCCATTGTTATTTCCGACAGACTCGTCCGTGATGATGTACTCACGTCAGTTCATATAGAAGAATACGATGCAAGTGTCGTTGATACGAAGTTAGGCCCGGAGGAAACGACTCGCGATATTCCCAATGTCGGAGAGGAAGCGCTCCGGAATCTGGATGAAAACGGCATAGTAGTCGTGGGAGCAGAGGTGGGACCCAATGATATTCTTATCGGTAAGATTGCCCCGAAAGGCGAGACGGAACTTACCGCAGAAGAACGGTTACTGCGGGCTATATTCGGTGAAAAAGCCCGTGAGGTGAGAGATACGTCTCTTCGCGTCCCGCATGGCGAGCGCGGCACGGTTATTGAAGTTAAGATTCTGGATAAAGAGAAAGGCGATGAACTTGAGCCGGGTACAAACCGCAAGATCGTTGTTAAAGTTGCCCAGATGCGTAAAGTCGTGGTCGGAGATAAACTTGCCGGCCGTCACGGAAATAAAGGCGTTATTTCTAAAGTCGTTCCACAGTCCGACATGCCGTATCTTTCGGACGGTACTGTCGTGGATGTCATCATTTCTCCGCTTTCCGTTCTTTCGCGTATGAACCTGGGACAGCTTCTTGAAGCTCATTTGGGTTTGGCTGCGAAGAAATTAAATATTAAAGTGGCATTGCCGGTATTTGAACACGTCGGAGAAGATAAAATTATCGAAAAACTCAAGGAAGCTAATGTCCCGGTATCAGGCAAAAGCACGTTATTTGACGGCCGGACCGGTCTAGCATATAAAGAACCGATCGTGGTAGGAGTTGGATACATTATGAAACTTATCCATATGGTCGAGGATAAGACGCATGCCCGCAGCACCGGCCCGTACTCTCTCGTTACACAACAGCCCTTGGGTGGTAAGGCCCAGATGGGCGGACAGAGACTCGGAGAGATGGAAGTCTGGGCGCTTGAGTCACACCGTGCCGCACATATTTTACAGGAAATGCTTACGATTAAATCCGATGACGTTGTCGGCCGCGCCAAGGCATTTGAGGCCATTGTCAAAGGAACGGACATACCGGAATCTACCATTCCTGAATCATTCAAAGTATTGGTGAAAGAACTGCAGGCCTTAGGTCTTAACGTCAATCCGACCGGTGTCGTGACAGTCAAACCTCCTGTACCTACGGCTACGGTTGCGGAGGCCACGGTGAAAAAAGAAGCTGTAGAAATTGCAAAAGCCAGCGGGGAAGAAGTTGTTGTAGAAGCGGAGGCTCATGGATAAAAAAGCAACATTTGCAAACATCGTCGATTTTGCAGGTTTAAAAATTACTATTGCCTCACCGGAGGAGATTAAAGCATGGTCATATGGCGAGGTCACCAAACCGGAAACTATCAATTACCGGACGCTGAAACCCGAAAAAGACGGATTATTTGACGAGCGGATTTTCGGTCCTACCAAGGATTGGGAATGTTACTGCGGTAAATACAAAAGGATCCGGTACAGGGGGATCATATGCGACAAATGCGGCGTCGAGGTAACCCAGAGCAAGGTCCGTCGGGAGCGTATGGGTCACATTGCGCTTGTGGCTCCGGTCGCCCACGTATGGTATTTCAAAGGGGCACCGAGCAAGCTTTCCCTTTTATTGGATATCAGCCCGCGGGCGCTTGAAGAAGTTATTTATTTTGCCCAGTATCTTGTCACAAAAGTTGATGAGGAAAAACGTAAAGAAATACTCGGCCGGTTGAATGACCTCGGAAAAGAACGCATGGAAGTGACGGAAAAGCGCATTAAGGAAGAAGTTGGGGAAATTCATAAAAAATACGTAAAAGACAAAGACGCGACGAAGGAGCGCGTAACGAGTCCAGAAGCCCGCGATATGGCCGTCTCGGAATTAACACTTAAGGAACACCAGGAAACGTCAAAAATTGAAGATCAGGGAAGCCAGGAAAAAGAAAAGATTAAAGCCATCGTTGATCAGGTTATCGCGATCGTTAAATCAATACGGCCTCTCAATACGTTGACGGAAGATGAATACCTCCGGTTGTTTGAGTATGATGCAACGGGTTGTTTTGAGGTCCGGATGGGCGCTGAGGCCATTCTTGAGGTTGTTAAGAAACTTGATTTGGACAAGCTGGCGGCAGGACTTCGCGAGGAAATCCAGAATACCAGCGGACAGCGTCACATTAAAGCAACAAAGCGGCTCCGCCTCGTTGACGGAATGCGGAAAGCCTCTGTCAATCCGACATGGATGATTCTCAATACGTTGCCCGTGATACCTCCGGATCTGCGGCCCATGGTGCAGTTGACCGGCGGGCGGTTCGCCACCAGTGACCTGAATGATTTATACCGCCGTGTCATTAACCGGAACAACCGCCTGAAACATCTCATGGATCTTGGTGCGCCGGAAATTATTTTGCGTAACGAAAAACGGATGCTTCAGGAAGCGGTTGATAGTTTAATCGATGTAACGCAGCGCCCCAGTTCACGGGCTGTCATTGCCCCCTTGCGCTCACTTTCCGATATGCTCCGAGGGAAACAAGGTCGGTTTAGGCAGAACCTTTTGGGGAAACGCGTGGACTATTCCGGTCGTTCCGTCATTATTGTAGGACCGGAATTGGATCTTACCCAATGCGGAATACCGAAGGAAATGGCGCTTGAAATGTTCAAACCATTTGTATTACGCGAGCTCATTGTCCGTGGTATTGCCCCTAACGTGAAAAACGCTAAAAACGTTTTGGAACGACGGACACCTGAGGTATTCGACATCCTTGAGGAAATTACCAAGAATCATCCGGTACTCCTGAACCGCGCCCCTACATTGCACAAACTGGGTATCCAGGCGTTTTATCCGATCCTTATAGAAGGATCCGCTATCCGTATTCACCCGTGTGTGTGTGCGGGATACAATGCGGACTTTGACGGTGATCAGATGGCCGTCCACATTCCGCTCTCCGGAGAAGCGCAGCATGAAGCTATCCATTTGATGCTGCCGACGCACAATCTTTTGAAACCCGCTGACGGCTCTCCCATCACGGTACCCAATAAAGAAATGGTATTGGGATGTTATTACCTGACCACCATCGAGACTACGGCACCGACTGATGAAAAAAATCTTACGGTATTTGCCAGTGAGGCGGAGGCAATTTTTGCCTACCAGACGGAGAGAGTTGCTCTCCGCGTTCCGATTAAAGTACGTGTCGCAAATGAGCTTATCGTTACAACCGTCGGGAAAGTTCTCTTTAACGAAATTTTGCCGGAAGGATTGCGCTTCATGAATACGCCGGTCAAATCGGCAACGGTTAAGACGATCATAACCAAAGCACTGAAATTGTACCCGAAAGAAGAAGTTGTCACGCTTATTGATGCCATCAAAAACATCGGCTTCATGGGAGCGACCATTTGCGGAGGGTTGTCCGTATCGGTATTTGACTGCGTCATGATCAGTGAAAAGGCGGCGATTGTCGCCGGAGCGGAAAAGAAAGTGACTGAAATTGACGGCAACTATCAGCAGGGGTTGATTACGCTCGAGGAAAAACGGCGCCTCAGCAACGAAATCTGGATTGAAATTACGGAGAGGCTCGCGGATATGACATGGCAGCAAATGCCGGCCAATAACCCGGTGAAAATGATCATCGATTCCGGGTCAGCCCGTGCCTCCAAAGACCAGCTCAAGCAGTTGTCCGCCATAAAAGGATTAGTTGTGGACCCGTTGGGTAAGATCGTCGAACTGCCGACCAAAAGCAATTACCGCGAAGGACTTTCCATTTTTGAATACGTAACATCTACGAGAGGCTCCCGTAAAGGTTTGACCGACTCAGCCCTCAAAACAGCCGATGCAGGATATCTTACCCGCCGGCTTGTAGACGTATCTCACGATATGATCGTGAGAATGGACGATTGCGGAACGAGTGAAGGCTGGGAAGTAAACCGCCGCGAGGACCGCCAGGCGTCGTTTATTACGCGGACGATCGGAAGATTCGTCGCGGCTGATGTCATGGCGCCCAACAGCAAAAAAGTACTTATCGCCAAGGGTGAAGAGATTACGGAAGAGAATGCCAAATTACTGGATGAACACAATGTAGAATCGGTTTTACTTCGAAGCGCACTTTCCTGTCAGGCGCCGTTCGGTATGTGTGCCAAATGTTATGGCCGCGATTTCAGCTCAGATGCGTGGGTTGAATTAGGTACCCCTGTCGGGGTAATTGCCGCGCAGTCCATCGGTGAACCCGGTACGCAACTGACGATGCGGGTGCGTCACGCTGGAGGAATCGTCGGGCTGGACGTGACTCAGGGGCTGCCCCGGGTTGAGGAATTGTTTGAATCCCGTATGCCGCGTATACTCTCGCCGATTTCTGAAATTGCAGGGAAAGTGGAAGTTGTCGAAACCGAAGACGGATATAAAATCCGGGTACGCAATACTACGATCAAACCGCCGGAAGAGCGTGAATATGTGATTCCGTTAACCAGCGAACTTAAGGTGAAAGAAGGGGAGCTCGTGGCGGCAGGCGACCAGCTCGCGAGCGGCTACTTGGATCTTAAAGAAGTCTTGGCCGTCCGCGGCCTGCGCGGGGCGCAGAAATATCTGATTACGGAAATACAGCGCGTGTATGAATCACAGGGAATTATGATTCACGATAAACATTTCGAAGTGATCGTCCGCAAGATGAGCGATAAAGTCCGTGTGGACACCAGCGGCGATACGATGTTATTGCCGGGCGAGCTCGTTGACCGCATGCGTTTCCAGGAAGAAAACGCACGGGTACTGGCAGCCGGTGGCGAACCGGCGACCGCGCAGATTGTCGTTCTGGGTATTACGCGGGCATCGCTGTTTACCGAATCATGGCTTTCTGCCGCATCATTCCAGGAAACGACCAACGTATTAACCGATGCCGCACTTGCCGCCAAAGAAGATAAACTTTTAGGACTCAAAGAAAATGTTATAATCGGACGTCTGATCCCTGTTTCAGCGGACCGGGCGCAGATGAAAACAGTCTAATATGCCTACCATTAACCAATTAGTCAAATACGGACGGCACCATAAGTCCAAAAAAATTAAAGCAACCGCGCTGCGGAAGTTTTTCAATGCCAAAGACCGGTTAACGACGCAGGTGCCGGCACCCTTTAAGCGGGGAGTGGTCACGCTGGTTAAAACCATGACGCCGAAAAAGCCAAATTCGGCCCTCCGGAAAGTTGCCCGTGTGAGACTCTCAAATAAACAGGAAGTGACTGCCTATATTCCGGGTATCGGCCACGAATTAACCGAACACGCAATAGTACTCATCCGTGGCGGTCGTGTTCCCGATCTTCCCGGTGTGAAATACCATATCGTACGGGGTAAATATGATTCAAGCGGGGTAGCCAACCGTAAAAAAGGCAGGTCGCGCTACGGCGCCAAAGCCGGAGGACCGGGTCCTACGACAGCCGCAGCAAGTTAAGAAATAATAAAAAATTATGAGATCAGGACGCGTTATTAAAATCATTCCGGAAGCAGACCCCGTGTACGGGAACCGTTTGCTGACCCGGTTTATCAACAGGGTAATGCGACACGGTAAAAAACAGGCCGCACAGACTGAAGTATACAAAGCCCTCGATATCATTAAAGAAAAAGGCGAGGATCCTATTAAAGTGTTTGAACTTGCCATGAATACCGTAGGCCCCAAAATGGAAGTGAAAGCCCGCCGTGTGGGGGGAGCCTCGTACCAGGTACCCACGGAAGTACGGGGAGACCGCCGTATGGCGCTTGCTATGCGGTGGATTGTACAGTTTGCCAATAAACGGAGTAACCGCGAATTCCACTCATTTTCCCAGAAATTAGCCGCGGAGCTTATGGAAGCCGCCAAGGGTCAGGGGGAAGCGGTGAAACGGCGCGATACTGTCCTTCGCATGGCGGAAGCCAACCGCGCCTTCGCGCATTTTAAATGGTAAGTTGAATAAACGAAATACATAGGATATTATGCTGCCACGAAGGGCAGCTTTTTTTGAAAGGAGAACATATGGGCGCGATCGATTCCAGTGGTGAACTACTTTCTAATGTAGGGTTTTTGGCTAAGATCGATGGGACGAGGATTCCTCTTATGGATGAATCGGGAGTTCCGAAAGGGTTTGTTGTTGATGCCCGCGCTGGCGATCCGCTGTGGGAGTTCATGAAACCGGGCGTCATACCGCTGAAACCCAGGGAAGGTTTGTATGGAATCCGGATTGGAGACATTATAAAAGCTCATAAACAATTAGCATATTGGCGGGCAGAATTGGAGGATCCCGAAGCGTTTCTTGTCATGGTCCCTCATTCCGATGCGGAAAGCGAATGGTGGGCAAAACCGATCCGTCCGTCCGACCTTAGACGGGAGAATCCCGAATCTTTGTTGGAAGAATCCATGGATGCTTTACAACAAGCGGATGAATTATTCGCTGACGCTCTGGAAACTGCTTACCGCGCCCGAACGGGTGCATTTGATTTACATTAATTTCTAGCTAATATAAACATGTGAAATGTCGCATAGAATCCGCAATAGTCGGTGAGTCAACGTTCCGTAGCGCTCATAATCTTGATGATTTGCGCGAGCGGTGGTTAGAGAGAAAAAACGGCAAACTCCCGCCGATTTCAGGTGTCCGTCCCGGTTCCGGGGACATAGATTTTATATTCACCACTGAGCTGCGGACTGAAGTACAAGCACGGGCACAGGATAAATATCTCACAGAGCAAATGGAAACCGTTCAGGATTTACTCGGCGGCATGCGCCGTCGGTCAGCCGACCGTTGGATACGTGAGGATTTAATACAAAGGCAAAAAGAGATAGCGGCATTAAAAAAGGTGACAAAAGCATTTCTTCATGATTGGTCAACTATAGCCACGTCCCGCGTATTGCGGCGGTTAGTAACAGACCATGATCCTGAATTAGAACAAATGTCATTAGAAATTTTGGATTTTCGCGTAAGAAACATACGTATGTCTGAACTTCCGAAAGATGAACACGATAAGATTGTCGCGGTCATATGTGCCGTTCAGGACATTTTAATGGAGCGAAAGTTATCCGGCTCTCAAAAGACACATGGATAAACGCGTACGGGATCATTTCAAAAAAGTTGATCCCATACTTCATTCCGTCATAGCCGATATCCCTCCCGTAAGCATTTCCAGACAGGCAGATTATTTTGTTGTACTTTGTGAGTCTATCATCAACCAACAGCTATCGGAAAAAGCAGGGAATACGATTTGGAATCGCTTTCTCGCGTTGTTTCCGGAAGAAAAAGTAACCCCGGAAAGATTATTAGCGTTGCCGGATTCAAAAATCCGGTTAGTGGGTACCTCGTGGTCTAAAATTTCTTATATTAAAAATTTAGCAACCGGTGTGCAGCATAAGACTATTCATTTGCATAAGCTCCGGGGTATGAGCAATGAAGAAGTCATTACAGAATTAATAAAAGTCAAAGGTATCGGCCCCTGGACTGCGGAAATGTTTCTCATGTTCTCACTTGGCCGTGAGGATGTGTTTTCGTACGGTGATTTAGGTCTTCGTAATGCGATGAAGCGGTTATACAAATTCAGGCGCGATCCGACGCGTAAACAACTGGAAAAAATAGTGAACAAATGGACGCCGTACCGTACCTGGGCAGCACGCATTTTGTGGAGGAGTTTGGAATTATAAACTTTGGTATAATGATACTGTAATGAAATTCTGGATACTGGTGCTTCTTGTCATAGGCATATTGTTCTATCTATTCTTCCCGCCTGTGAATACGCAGCGGGTTTGTTATCAGACGAACGACAGCAGTTTAGATGCCATCAATTCAGATATATTTGCCAGGGGTATATCATTATCCATGCAGTGTGAACGAAGCGCCGATGCCTTATATACGCTGGAATCCTGTCTACGGAATGCGACGAAATCAGGCACTCTTGCAGCCCAGGCAAACGATATGATTACTCGGATTGTTGCGGTTGTCCGGTATTCGAGGCCTAATCTTTGGACTCTGAAGGCAACGCACAATGAAAAATGTGTGGATTTCAGCGATTCCCAACTTCCATAACTGCGCTTTAATTTACCCGAACGTAAACGCGTAGAGCTCGAGATTTCCATCCAGAAAATTCATCTGCAAAAGATGTTCCCCTTGTTTTGGTAGTTTAATAAGCGTATATAACCGGTCGGTGTCAACAGTTATCGTATCGGTCAATTTTCCGTCCATATATACCTGAACCTTTCCGGGAGTTCCTTCAACCTTCGGTCTCATAACCAGATAGACATCCGTTGCATCGAAATGGTAGACCAGAGACGCGCCCGTATCCGGTATCGCACGCTCCGGTGATTCAGTCCAAAGACCCACAAATGCAAATGTATTGTAGGGAACGGGATCGGGCGCGGTAAATGTTTGTGAGGCGCCGGTAGTTGTTGGCGTTTCCGGTGAAGAGAGTGCTCCGAGACGGTTAAGCCCGAGATATGTTTCCGGAGTTTGCGTATTCACCTGATACGTGGGATTTTTGACAGGCATGGAAATGCCCAACAGTTCCTGAATTTTCTTTTCCGTGGTATCGTAGTCACCCTCGCCGAAGTGTGTATCACGGATTACCCCGTTTTTATCAATAAGATAATCCGCTGGCCAGTACTGGTTGCCGTACGCGTTCCATATTGTGTAATTGTTATCCTGCACCACGGGGTAGGTGATTCCGAAATCTTTTATCGCGCGGCCCACATTACCCGCGTCCTTTTCAAATTCAAACTCCGGAGTGTGGATACCCACAAGAACAAACCCTTTATCCTTATATTTTTCCCACCACGCTTTGGTGTAGGGGAACGTCCTGATGCAGTTGATGCACGTATATGTCCAGAAATCCACAAGGACAACTTTGCCCCGCAACTGGGTCATAGTGAGAGGTTTTGAATTAAACCACTGTTGCCCGCCGGTAAAATCCGGTGCGTTTTCCATAGAGGATAATTGCTTTTGCACGATTGCCATGCTTTCTATTTTTGTCAGCCCTGCTCCGTAATTCGGAAAAACGGTCAGTATCCATGTTTCAAATTTTCTGTCCAGATTAAGAAACATGAAGAGTGCAATGGCGATCATGAGAACACCGAATATTTTTTGAATATGTGGTGTTACCGGGATATACCTGCGTCCTCCGTACAAAATGATTATCATAGGAATTGCCGTTCCCAGAGAATACAAAAGAGTGATAGCAAAAGTCTGGCCGGTAACCGTGCCCGTTGCAGCAAGAGCAATAACCGAAGCTAAAATCGGTCCGACACACGGAGCCCATACAAGTCCGAGACTCATCCCCAGCAAAAATCCGTTCGTTGTTTTCGGAATATAAGAAGCCCTGAATAATTCAATGTTTGCTGCCAGACTGAGTCCGAAAACCGCAATGACGAATATCGCAACATAGCGCATCGTGTCCGGTGGTATGCCGGTTGCCTTCACAAGTGCGGATAGAAACAGGGTGAATACGGTGAAACTGACGATAAATCCGCTTACAATCAACAGCGGCCGGCGTTTATCTCCGGCTATGGAACCGGCAAGCACAATAGGAAGGACGGGCAGTATGCACGGGGACAGGATTGTCACGATACCGGCCAGAAATGAAAACAAAAGAAGAATAATCATATCTTATGACGTGGGTTACGCGTATCAGGTACAATAGTAGTACATGTTCTGGACAGTTTTCAACTGGGTGGACTGGACCATCATTGCAATTCTTCTGTATTACGCCGTGCAGGGGTGGAATGCAGGCTTTGCGGATTTAGGCTTAAGCTTCGTAACGTTTTTGGCTTCTCTGTATCTGTCTATAAAATTCCATGCACCGGTCGGGGATTTCCTCTCGCGGACGTTCGGCATTTCGTCCATATGGACAGGGGTGTTGGGATACATCATCGTTGCATTCGTCGCCCAGGCAATCTTTTCGGCACTGGTGCAACTCCTTTTGGTTAAATTGCCGCAGAAATTGGTTTTCTCGCCGGTGAATAAATTCCTGGGCATATTTGTGTCTATAGCAGACGGACTGGTGATCATTGCCTTTTTTCTTCTGGTCATTCTCGCGCTACCGGTCCGGGGATCGATAAAACCGGACGTGCAGCAGTCAAAAATCGGAAATTATCTGGTAACCATTGCGGAAAAATACGGAGGTCCGATTGCGACCACGATCGATCAGGCGCGTGAAGAGGTTCTGAAGTTTCTTACGGTAGAGCCGGATTCCAATGAAACCATTTCCCTTCCCATATCTCCGGTAGAAAGCGAGCTAACCGTTGATACATCCGATGAGGAGAAGATGGTGAATCTGATAAACCAGGAACGCGCGAAGCTTCGGGTTGAACCGGTACGGGTTGATCCCGCTATGACCGCCGTTGCCGAAGCGCACGCAAAAGACATGTTTTTACGGCACTATTTTTCTCACGTGACACCGGAGGGGCTAAACGCCGGTGACCGGCTGGAGAAAGCAGGAATATTATTTACCGTTGCCGGAGAAAACATCGCCTATGCTCCGGATCTCATGACGGCCCATAATGGTCTTATGGACAGTCCGGGCCACCGTCAGAATATTATGGACCCGTCATTCCGCCGGATAGGGATAGGAATTATCAGCACAGTGACGTGGGGAACGATGTTCGTTCAGGATTTTGCCAATTGATATGACAACCGCTATACCGCTACAGGTTGCATCGACCTATTTTGTTCAGATACAGGAACTAACCGCACATAATACTGCGGCCGTATCTCATAAGGTTGTTCAAGCACCGCAACAGTCTTTTTTGGTGAGCGTGATTGAACCGTATGCGATGTATGCCCCGTTTGTTATTTCCGCATTGTTGTTTGTTATCGCATTCGCCATGTTTTTTATGGACCGCGTGCACAACTGGAAAAATATAATCGGCGCGTTTGTCATCGCCCTTATGATTGCCGGTATTCCGGCGGTACTTACCTATGTCGGGCAGGGAAGCAGGCAGGCGGTTAAAGCCGGTCCGGAAGAAACACCGCGCAGTGTTCAGGTGATGCCCGCCGGCATGACATCCGTACTTATCTCATGGACAACGGATGCTGCGCGTATCGGGGCGGTGCAGCTTGGCAAAGCACCGTTATTACCTGTGAGTTCACGTTTGTATCTTGCTGATAATCAGCAAGCCGTGAGTGTACACTCCGTCCAGATCAATTCTCTTGAAAGAGGAACGTCATACGAATTCGAACTCCTCTCCGGCGCCACGTGGTACGACAACGGGGGAAAGTTCATTAAATTCACTTTGCCATGACAAATATTAATGATCTTGAAAACCGAATCGCAGTGATTGAAAAAAGGAATGCCCGCGTGGAGCAGGATAAGGCGTGGGAGACGAGCTGGAGTAGACGCGGCCTCCTAATTCTTTTTACATACCTTTCCGTCGGGTTTTATATGCAGGCAATCGCAATTGTTAATCCCTGGCTTAACGCAATCATTCCGTCTCTCGGTTTTCTTCTTTCTACCCTCACCCTTCCGTTCTTCAAACGCCTTTGGGGAAGATATAGACAGTAATTCATTTTTTTAGTACAATATCACTGTTGAAACACGGCGGCTGCGCAAGTGCGTGGCTGTTTTTATTATTATGGCAGCCCCTACGACTATCACGACTGAACAGAGAGATGTACCGCTTGATAAAGTACGGAACATCGGAATTATCGCGCATATCGATGCGGGCAAAACCACGACCACGGAACGCATTCTCTATTACACCGGCCGAAGCTACAAAATAGGCGACATTGATGAAGGCACCACCCAGATGGACTGGATGGAACAGGAGCGCGAGAGGGGAATTACCATCGTTTCCGCCGCCACGACCACATTCTGGAAAGGATACCGGTTTAACATTATTGATACTCCCGGACATGTTGATTTTACCGCTGAAGTAGAACGGTCGCTCAGGGTTCTGGACGGAGGCATTACGGTACTGGATGCGGAGGAAGGCGTGCAGTCACAATCGGAAACCGTCTGGCATCAGGCGGATAAATACGCAGTACCGCGGCTTTGTTTTATCAATAAAATGGACAAGTTGGGCGCGGATTTCCGCGCTACGATTAAATCCATCGAAGAACGTCTTGGCGCCAGGTGTGCGGTGATGGTTGTACCGATCGGGCGGGAAAATACGTTTAAAGGAGTGGTCGACGTATTAACGCGCAAAGCCTATATTTGGCACACGGAAGATTTAGGGGCACACGCCGACGAAGAGGACGTCCCCGCGGAATTAAAAGCCGAAGTAGAGAAATCCCGCGCCGATCTTATCGAGCGCATCAGTGAAACCGATGACGTACTACTTGAGAAATTTCTCAACGGGCAGGAACCACAGTATTGAGGAATTAAAGAAAGCGCTGCGGCGTGCGGTCATCGGCTACAAACTCGTTCCGATTTATGCAGGAAGCAGTCTCCGCAATAAAGGGGTACAGCCGCTTTTGGATGCTGTCGTGGATTATCTCCCCAGCCCCCTTGACCTTCCGCCGGTTACCGGCACGGATCCCAAGACCGAAGCAAAAATAGACCGCAAACGTACAAAAGAGGAAAAATTCTGCGGCTTGGCATTCAAAATTCAGATCGATCCGCACGTAGGGAAACTCACGTATGTACGTATTTATTCCGGCCGGCTGCAGTCCGGGTCTTATGCATACAACTCAACCAAAGGCGTCGCGGAACGTGTGGGTCGGTTGCTACTCATGCACGCCAACCAGCGCGAAGAGATCAAAGAGGCATATGCGGGAGAAATCGTGGCCGTTGTCGGATTTAAAGAGACAATTACCGGCGACACGATCTGTGACAAAGATGCGCCGATTATTTTGGAGAAAATTACCTTCCCCGATCCGGTTATTTCTCTTGCCATCGAGCCTAAGACTAAAAATGACCAGGAGAAAATGGGGTATGCGCTGCAAAGGCTCTCTGAAGAAGATCCGACGTTTAAGATCAAAAGTAATCTTGAAACCAACCAGACCATTATCTGGGGAATGGGAGAGCTCCATCTTGAGATTCTGGTCGACCGCATGAAGCGGGAGTTTAAAGTTGAGGCCAATGTCGGCGCCCCGCAGGTGGCATATAAAGAAACAATTAAAGTAAAAGCCGAAGGTGAAGGGAAATATATCCGCCAGTCGGGAGGACGCGGGCAATACGGGCATTGTTTCATTACTATTGAGCCTAAAGGCCGCGGCGAAGGATATGAATTTATCAATGACATCAAAGGAGGAGCAATCCCCAAGGAGTTTATCGCCCCGATTGAAAAAGGTATCAAGGAAGCGATGGAAAACGGCGTCATTGCGGGGTATCCGCTGGTTGACATGCAGGTAAACCTCTACGACGGAACGTACCACGAGGTGGACTCAAACGAAATGGCATTTAAAATCGCAGGCTCCATGGCCCTGCAGAACGCAGTCAAGCAGGCGCAGGCGACGATTCTTGAGCCCGTCATGAAGGTTGAAGTGACGACCCCGGATGAGTTTATGGGAGACGTTATCGGAGATTTGGGCGCCAAACGGAGTCAGATCCTGGGCACAACCAAACGGGGACACGTGACCGTGATTTTGGCGATGGTTCCCCTGGCCGAGCTTTCCGGGTATGCCACGACACTGCGGAGTATGTCCAAAGGCAGGGCTACCTATTATATGGAACCCTCCCACTATGAAGAGGTTCCGCGCAATATCCAGGAGAAAATCATCGAATCATCAGGCCGTGCGACGTCCCCGGGTGCAAATAGGTAGAGTACGACCTATTGTCAAGCTAACCTAGCCGTGATACAATACCAAAACAAAGCTAAGCAATTAGCTGTATTAATTTATTGTTTTGAAGGAGGATACTATGGCAGAACAGAAAAAATTTGAACGGACAAAACCACATTTGAACATCGGAACCATCGGACACGTTGACCATGGGAAGACGACATTAACTTCAGCCATTACGCACGTACTGGCTAAACAGGGTCTTGCCAAAGCCCTCAAATACGAGGAAATCGACAGCGCTCCGGAGGAAAAAGCCCGGGGTGTTACCATCAACATTCATCATTCTGAATACGAAACAAAAAAACGCCACTATGCGCATATTGACGCTCCCGGCCACGCTGATTATGTGAAAAACATGATCACCGGCGCCGCACAAATGGATGGCGCCATTTTGGTGGTTTCAGCGCCTGACGGTCCTATGCCGCAGACCCGCGAACACATTCTATTGGCTAAACAAGTGAACGTGCCAGCGATCGTCGTATTTATGAACAAATGCGATATGGTACAGGATGCGGAACTTCTGGATTTGGTCGAAATGGAAGTCCGTGAACTGTTAACGAAGAACGGATTCCCCGGAGATAAAATCCCGGTTATCCGCGGCAGCGCTTTGAAAGCACTTCAGGGCGATGCGGAAGCGGAAAAAGGGATCCAGAAACTCATGGATACGGTGGACGAATACATACCCACACCGGTCCGCGACCTTGAAAAACCGTTCCTTATGCCTATCGAGGATATTTTCTCGATTAAAGGCCGCGGGACCGTCGTGACAGGCCGTATTGAGCGGGGACGCGTGAAGGTAAACGACACGATTGAAATTGTGGGAATTCGGCCTACGCAGTCGAGCGTTGTGACGGGAGTAGAAATGTTTAGGAAACTCCTGGATGAAGGACAGGCCGGCGACAACGTCGGAATTCTCCTTCGCGGTATAGAAAAAGATCAGGTTGAACGTGGCCAGGTACTCGCCAAACCGGGATCGGTTAAACCGCACACGGAGTTTGAAGCGCAGATTTATGTGCTCGCAAAAGAAGAGGGCGGACGGCATACACCGTTCTTTACCGGATACCGGCCGCAGTTTTATATCAAAACGACCGATATCACCGGCGAAATCAAATTGCCGACCGGCGTCGAGATGGTCATGCCGGGAGATAACACGAAGATGGTCGCCAAACTCATCGTTCCGGTTGCCCTGGAAGAAGGACAACGATTTGCTATCCGCGAGGGTGGTCATACAGTAGGAGCGGGAGCGGTGACGAAGATTATCGCGTAACATAAGCTCTTTAAGTACCCCGTAAGGGGATAATATGCCGAAAGGACGAATACGAGTTAGGCTGAAAGCCTATGACAGCAGGATCATTGATGACTGCTGCCAGAAGATTTTAGACACAGCCGTACGTACGGGCGCCCGTGTCGTGGGACCAATCCCGCTTCCGACAGACCGTGAGCATTTTAATGTCGCGAGAAGTCCTTTTATCGACCGGAATTCACGGGAGGATTTTATGATCAAGACGCACAAACGCTTGGTCGATATCATTGAGCCGACGGACAAGACGATTGACCAGCTTATGCACTTGGATTTACCTGCCGGCGTTGATGTAGAAATTAAAATGTAAAAATTGTATTCGCGTAGATACTCTGGTATACTATTTAGATTGTTATGAAGGGAAAAACCTTTCATTTCTAGAATACCAAAAGTCTCGGATGAGCATATACATGGCCTCACCGAGGTCATTTTTTTTGGTCAAAGAAGACTATGCAAGCAATACTGGGAAGAAAAATCGGACCGACACAGACCTTTACCGCTGAGGGTAAGCGTTTACCCGTGACGGAAATTGAGGCCGGCCCGTGCTGGATTACTCACATAGAACAAACGCCTACATATAAAAGCATCCAACTCGGGTTCGGTGAAGTCAAAAACCTGTCAAAAGCTGAAACCGGTCATATAAAAAAAGCGGGGCTGGAAAAAAAGCTCCGATATTTGCGTAGTTTTACAGTGAGTGAACTTGCTGAAACGGAGAAACCGGGGACTCAGGTGAACGTGAGCGACGTATTTACCGTCGGTGACGCAATTACCGTCATGGGAATCTCCAAAGGGAAAGGATTTGCCGGCGGGGTGAAGCGGTATCACTTTAAAGGCGGACCGAAAACCCACGGTCAGTCGGACCGGGAACGTGCTCCGGGTTCAATAGGCATGACCACGACTCCCGGCCGCGTGTTTAAAGGTAAACGTATGGCGGGCAGACTGGGTAGCGACCAAGTCACGGTCAAAGGCCTCACAGTTATCGGAATCAATGCAGAAAAAAACATTTTAACGGTAAAAGGGTTAGTTCCTGGAGCAAAAAACAGCCTCCTGGTTATTCAAAAAGCATAATATGGCAACAAAGAAAGTTAGATCAACAAAGAAAGCTGCAACCAAAGCAAAACCGGTTAGGATTGTGAAATCAGTCAATGTTGCTGCGAAAAAAGAAATTGATTCCGTCAAGGGGATCAGGGTTTCCGTTGTCGGTTTGGACGGAAAAGCAGACGGAACAGTGACACTTCCTGCGGAATTATTCAGCGCAAAAATTAACAGGCAGCTCATGGCGCAGGCAGTCCGCGTGTATCTGGCTAACCAGCGCGGCGGACACGCCAGCACCAAAACCCGCGGTGAAGTGGAGGGCTCAACCCGGAAAATCTATAAGCAAAAAGGGACAGGAAAAGCGAGGCATGGAGGTATACGCGCCCCGATTTTTGTCGGCGGAGGTATCGTATTCGGCCCGAGACCGCGGGATTACTCGTTGGGATTTCCGCAGAAAATGAGAAAAGTAGCACTGGCAAGTGCTCTGACCAGCCAATTTAAAAAACAAAACGTTATTGTTGTAACAGGATTGTCGGACATTGCGAAAACAAAAGTTGTCGCAGGAGCACTTACTGCTGTAGGCGCGACCCGGAAGACGTTATTGGTTACGTCTAAAGATTCAGCAACAGTTGTGCGCGCCGGCCGCAACATCGAAAACGTAGATATTCTGCCGGTTTCCGATATTAATACGTATAGCGTTTTGATGCATTCAAAGCTGGTGTTTATGAAAGAAGCAATCGGAGAATTAAAAAAGTAACTATGAAATCACAAGTGTTCCGTCCGTTAATTTCTGAAAAATCTATGGGACTCGCGTCGCGGGGATGGTATACGTTTGCCGTTGACAAGCATGCGCGTAAAGAAGATATCGCAAAACTTATCGAGCGCATGTATAGCGTGAATGTGTTATCCGTCCGGACCGTTGCCATGCACGGGAAAGTGCGACGTACGGGTAAAAAAATGGTAAGCAAACACAAAGAAGACTGGAAAAAAGCGATGCTGCTTCTTAAAGCCGGACAGCATATTGATGCATTTGAAGTCACACAACAGGAAGCACCGGTTGAAGAAAAAAAGAAAGTTGAAGAGAAAAAAACTGTTTCTAAAAAATAAAATATGGAATTTTCAACACCTAAAAGCCTGACGATTATTTTACCCAAACAATCCGGACGGGATGTCTCGGGGCATGTTTCCATGCGGCATATCGGCGGCCGGCACAAACGGTATTACCGTATTATTGACTGGAAACGGGATAAAATAGGCGTTACGGCGAAAGTCGTTTCCATCGAGTACGATCCGAACCGCACAAGTCAGATTGCACTGTTGAATTATACAGACGGCGAGAAACGGTATATTGTCGCCCCGTTAGGGTTAGAGGTAGGGGCTTCTGTTATTTCCAGCGATAAAGCAGATGTTAAACCGGGCAACTCGCTGACCCTTGCTGCCATGCCGGTAGGGACGCTTGTGCATAACGTCGAAATCAAACCGGGCCGCGGCGCCCAGATGATACGGTCCGCAGGAGGAGCAGCCGTAGTTTTAGCAAAAGACGGAAATGCGGTACAATTGAAGCTTCCGTCCGGCGAAACCCGCGTATTTAACTCCCTCTGCCGCGCAACAGTGGGACAGATCGGTAACGTGGAACATAAGAATGAAGTCATCGGAAAAGCAGGACGCACCAGACACATGGGAATTCGGCCGACGGTTAGGGGTGTAGCCCAGAATCCGCGAAGCCATCCGCACGGCGGAGGCGAAGGACGGTCGGGCATCGGTATGAGTTCTCCGAAGAGTCCGTGGGGGAAGCATACGTTAGGCAAGAAAACAAGATCGAAGAAAAAGTACAGCAATAAATTTATTCTTGCGAGGAGAAAATAACTATGGCACGAAGCAGCAAAAAAGGACCGAATATAGACAGGAGACTTCTGGCAAAAGTTAACAAGCAAAAAGCCAGCGGGGATAGGACTCCGATAAAAACGTGGTCACGCGGCAGTCAAATCACCCCAGAGTTCGTGGGACACCGGTTCGGAGTACATAATGGTAGAGTACATCTTGAAGTATTCATAACAGAGGGAATGGTCGGGCACAGGTTCGGCGAATTTGCACCAACTAGAACATTCAGAGGACATGGGCAAGTTACAAAGAGAACAATGGATAAAACATAATATGGAATATCAGGCAACAACAAAATACGTCAGAGTTTCGACCCGCAAAGTACGGTTGGTTGCCGACAGCGTGCGCAAGTTGACACCGGCTGCTGCCATCGCTACGTTGTCGGAAATGCGAAAAAGCGCCAGTATTCCGTTGTCTAAAACTATAGCATCGGCAATCGCAAACGCCAAATTAAAAGGCGTGGAGCAGGAATCACTCATCTTTAAAACAATTGAAATTATGGGCGGGCCGGCGATGAAACGCTGGCAGGCAGTTTCACGCGGACAGGCACATGCATTTAAAAAACGCATGACGCATATACGGATTATTCTTGCGGATACGGCTGGTAAAAATATAGAACGTGTTAAAAAATCAGAAAAGAAAACAGTACAGAAATAAAACATATGGGACAAAAAATTAATCCAAAGGGTTTCAGGGTCGGCACCACGTTTACGTGGGGTTCACGCTGGTTTGCCGATTCACGGCACTACAAACAACTGTTATTGCAGGACAACACGCTGCGGAATATTTTGTTTGCTAAGCTCAAACCCGCCGGACTTGCCAATGTTGATATTGAACGCTCCATCAACAAAGTAAAAGTCACATTATATGTTTCACGACCCGGGGTGGTTATCGGCCGCGGGGGTGCCGGCATGGAGGACCTCAAGAAATATGTTGAAAACTTTATTTTGACTGATGTCGGTCATCCGGACCCCTACGCGCGTAAACAGAAACTGTCGCAGGGAGCCAACCGTTCCAAAGTGGAAGTCGCGGTGGAGCCGGTTAAGGAGCCGAACCTGAATGCCTATCTGGTAGCAACCAACATTGCGGATCAGCTTATTAAACGTATGCCGTATAAACGGATTTGCAATATGGCAATAGAGCGGGCAATGACCGCAGGAGCAAAAGGAGTAAAAGTGTTATTGTCCGGCCGGATCAACGGGGCGGAAATTCACCGGCGGGAGAAATTCCAGCAGGGGACGGTGCCGCTTTCAACCATCCGTGAAGAAATTGATTACGCAATTGTTCCGGCTCTTACGAAATCAGGATATATCGGAGTAAAAGTATGGATTTGTAGAAAGTCAAATTAATATGTTATCACCAAGACGCGCAAAACATCGGAAAGCATTCAGAGGAAAACGGACGGGAATCTCGATCCGGGGGTCGCATGTGGATTTCGGAGAATACGGTCTGAAGGCGACCACTGCCGGTTGGGTAACGAGCCGCCAGATCGAAGCGGCGCGCCGTGCTCTAACCCACTCAACGCGGCGCGGCGGGAGAATCTGGATCAGGATATTTCCTGATAAGCCGGTCACCCATAAGCCGCCGGAAACCCGTATGGGGAGCGGAAAGGGAGACGTATTTGAATATGTTGCCGTAGTCCGGCCCGGGAGAATTTTATTTGAGATGGCAGGCATTTCACATGAGCAGGCAGTAGAATCACTGAGACTGGCCGCCGCAAAATTGCCGGTACGGACGATGTTTATTGCGAAGGATTAAATCATGAAAAAGAAAGAAATGACATCAATGAAAGCGATGACGGTCAAAGAAATGGAAAAGGTGCTTACTGACGCCAGGACCGCTCTTGCCATATTAACCATGAATCGGTACACGAAGCAGTCTAAAAATGTGCACGAGGGAACGGCGCTTCGCCGGAAAATCGCGGTGGTTTCCGGCATATTGAGACAAAAGGAGCTCACACATGAGTAACACACGTATCGGTAAAGTCACATCGGTGGGTATGCAAAAGACGCTGACGGTTGTCGTGGAACATGAGTTTAGGCACCCGTTGTACAAAAAGGCAGTGAGGCGGCACCGGAAATTTGCCGTGCACAACGAAATTGCAGGAATTAATGTCGGAGATAAAGTTCAAATTAAAGAAACAAAACCGATAAGTAAGAGAAAACATTTTATTGTCGTTAAAAAATTAACATAATATGGTTCAGAGAAAAACAAAAATACATGCAGCGGATAATTCAGGAGTTCAGCTTATGTCAATTATCCATATTTACGGAGCCTCGAAACAGAATTTTGCGAGACTCGGTGACATCGTGCAGTGCGTGGTGCGGAAGGTTGATCCTCAGGGTATGGTGAAAGACGATGAACTCGTGAAAGTTGTTATTGTCCGGACACACAAAGAGTATCACCGGGCAGACGGATCGTATATCCGTTTTGACGACAATGCCGGGGTATTGATTGATAACGATAAAGATAAAAATCCCCGCGGCACGCGCGTCTTCGGACCGGTTGCCCGCGAATTGAAAGAAAAAGGATTTGACAAGATTGTCAGCATGGCGCCGGAGGTTTATTAATATGAAAATCAAAAAAGGCGATCAGATTATCGTGACGGTAGGCAAGGACAAAGGAAAAAAGGGGAAAGTCGAAAAAGTATATCCGAAAGATTCAACGGTTCTTGTTCCGGGCATTAACATCGTAAAAAAACATGAGAAAAAACGGGATGAGCAGCACCCCGGCGGCATTATCGAGGTTGTAAGACCGATTGCGATGGGTAAAATTGCCGTCATCTGTCCGAAGTGCGGGAAGCCGACGCGTCTGGGATACAGGATCGTTAAAGGAGAAAAGGAAAGAATCTGTAGAAAATGTGAACAAGTTATTTAAACCTATGCACGAATTACATGACATATACATGAAGAAAATAGTCCCTGAGTTTTTGAAAACAAAGGGCGCCAACCGTATGGCTGTTCCGCGCCTCACGAAGATCGTCATTAACTGCGGCATTGGCCGTGAAGCACAGGGAGATAAGAAAGTACTTGAAAGTATGACCAAACAGCTTGCAGTGATTGCCGGTCAAAAACCCCAGATCACCCGGGCAAAGCGGGCTATTTCAACATTTAAACTTAGGGCCGGGGATGCTGTGGGACTGCGTGCCACACTCCGGGGTCCGAGAATGTATGATTTTCTCACCAAGTTTATCCGTCTTGCCCTGCCGCGCGTGCGTGATTTTCACGGGGTCCCGTCCGCGGGATTTGACGGGAAAGGAAATTATACGTTGGGAATTCATGAGCAAAGTATTTTTCCGGAACTTGATTACAGTATGATTGACAAACCCCGCGGATTTGAAGTGTCGTTTGTAACCACTGCCGGTAATGACGCCGACGGTAAAAAGCTTTTAACATTATTCGGTATGCCGTTTGAGAAAGGCGCGGGGTAGTAATATGGCAAAAACATCCGATATCGTAAAATTTGAACATAAACAAAAATACCGTGTCCGGCAGCACAACCGCTGCTCCATGTGCGGCAGGTCACGCGCATATATGCGGAAGTTCGGTATCTGCAGGCTGTGTTTCAGAAAGTTAGCGCATAAAGGAGAATTGCCCGGCGTTATTAAAGCGTCCTGGTAAAGGAGAATATTATGGTAAACGATCCGATCGGTGACATGCTTATACAAATAAAGAACGCGTCGCTTGCCCGGAATGCCGAGATAGAATTTCCATATTCCAAACTGAAGATGGCGCTCGGGAAAATCCTTGTGGACGAGGGATATATTGCCTCCGTTGCCAAGACAGGAACCGATCCGAAAGCGAACCTGCACGTCCGGATTAAATACGTCAACGGCGCGTCAGTTATCACAGGGGTAAAACGGATCAGCAAACCGGGGTTGAGGTGGTATGTCACAAAGGATAAGATTCCGCAGGTTGTGGGAGGTATGGGTATTGCGATACTCTCGACTCCGCAGGGCATTATGACGGGAATGGACGCAAAAAAGAAAGGTACCGGCGGAGAATTATTGTGTAAAATCTGGTAAACCTATGTCACGAATCGGTAACACTATCATCATAGTTCCTAAAGAAGCTTCGGTAACGGCGGAAGGTGGGTCCGTGGTTGTGAAGGGTCCTAAAGGCGAACTTCGGATGATAGTTCCTGACCGTATACGGGTGGTACTTACGGACGGGAAAGTAGAAGTGAAACGGACAGGCGAAGATAAACCGACACGCGCACTGCACGGATATGTTCGTGCAAACATCGACAATCTTATTACCGGCGTTACGAAAGGGTGGACCCGGGTTCTGGAACTTTCCGGTGTGGGATACAGGGCGAATGTCACAGGGACGGATTTAACATTAAATCTGGGGTTTTCACATCCCATCACCGTTACCCCGCCGGAAGGAATTTCGTTTTCAGCAGCAGAAGGCAAAATCGTGGTATCGGGGAGAGATAAACAGTTAGTCGGTCAAGTGGCAGCAGGCATACGCTCAATTAAGAAACCCGAGCCGTACAAAGGGAAAGGAATAAAATATCAAGGAGAACACATCCGGAAGAAAGCAGGAAAAGCAGCGAAAGCTATAGGAGGAGCACCGGGCGCAAAATAATATGGAAACACATCACACATTACGACAGAAACGGAAGGCGCGGATCCGGGCGAAAGTCACGGGGACCGCTTTGCGGCCGAGATTATCCGTATTCCGTTCCAATACCGCTGTTCTGGTACAGATTATCGATGACACGAAAGGCGTAACACTGCTTGCAAAACGCGTGAGCGGGAAAAATAAAGCGGCAGGAAAAACGTTGGGGACGCAGATAGCGGAAATGGCGTTGAAAAAAGGAATTAAGACGGTTGTGTTCGACCGAAGCGGCTACCGCTTTCATGGTACGGTAAAAGAGATTGCAGACGGTGCCCGTGAAGGAGGACTGAAGATATGAGACGCGACAGCAGAAATACCAGCGGATTGGAAGAAAAAATAGTCCAGGTGAACCGCGTGTCAAAAAAGACCAAAGGCGGCAATAAAATCGGATTTTCCGTGCTTGCGGTGGTCGGGGATAAAAAAGGAAAAGTGGGAGTAGGGTTGGGCGGAGCGCCGGACGTCTCATCGGCAGTGCGTAAAGCCGTCAGTTATGCGCAGAAACATATGTTTGAAGTTGTCATGAAGGGAACGACCATTCCGCATGAGATCCGTGTGAAACGCGGTGCGGCTAAAATCATGTTGAAACCCGCGCCTCCCGGAACCGGTGTTATCGCAGGCGGAGCGGTCCGTGCGGTTGTGGAAGCGGCCGGTATCCGTGATATCGTATCAAAAATATTAGGAAGCAAAAATCAGGCTTCCAACGTCTATGCCACGATGGAAGCGCTGAAGTTATTGCGGCTTAAAAGAATCGCTTAAAAGAATTGTATGATAAACAAACCGTTTGACACCATGTCAATTGTACAGCGGGGTAAGAAACGCCTCGGCCGCGGTCATGGCTCAGGCAAAGTTAAAACATCCGGCCGCGGGACCAAAGGACAAAAATCCCGTGACGGGATTCACATCGGTTTTGAAGGAGGGCAGTTACCGCTTATCAAACGGCTGCCGCTTCTTCGCGGTAAAGGCCGTAACGGATCCCAATCGGCAAAATCATTCCCCGTCCCGGTTGAGAAGTTAAATATACTGCCTGCCGGCATAACTGTTACATTGGAAACACTCAAAAAATATCATATGATAGATACTGCTGTTACACGGGTTAAACTATTAGGAAACGGGAAAGTGACAGTGAAGTTGAATGTTGCATTGCCTTGTTCAAAAGGTGCGAAGCAGGTAATTGAAAAAGCCGGGGGAACAGTTCTCTCGCCACATGAATAAATTCTTGTCGCCTCTTATTAATAGTTGGAAAGCGCCGGACTTAAGACGGAAAATTTTACTCACCGCCTTTATTTTTTTCATCTTCCGGTTATTTGCCCATATTCCGATCCCCGCGGTCGACACGCATAAACTCGCAGCATTATTTGCACAGAACCAGTTTTTGGGATTACTGGATATTTTTTCCGGTGGTACACTTGTAAACTTTTCCGTTATGGCACTGGGCCTGAACCCCTACATCAATGCATCCATTATTCTCCAGTTATTACAAATCGTATTTCCGAAACTCGAAGAGTTATCCAAAGAAGGTGAATATGGACGGGAGAAAATTAATCAATACACGCGTCTTATTACCGTGCCGCTGGCGGCCGTACAATCGGTCGGTATGATTGCACTCCTGCGAAATCAGGGGATTATCGCATCTCTCGATCCGCTGGCGCTTATCACCATGGTGGTAACCATGACGGCCGGAACCATCCTAGCGATGTGGTTTGGAGAAATGATTACGGAGTATGGTATCGGAAACGGGATATCGCTTCTGATTTTCGCCGGTATAGTCGGACGGCTTCCTGTTGCATTCGGTCAGGTTGCAACAACGGCAACTGCCGAAGGGATTACCAACATAGTTATGTTCGGGGTTCTGGCAATTATGGTTATTGCCGCCACTGTTTTCGTGAACGAAGCGGTCCGTCGGATTACGGTACATTATGCCCGGCGCATCAGGGGAAATAAAGTTTACGGCGGAAACGTGTCGTATCTGCCGCTCCGGGTAAACCAAGCCGGCGTTATTCCGATTATATTTGCGGTGTCTATGGTGCTTCTGCCGTCTCTATTGGGCGGATTTTTAAAGCAGATCCCTGCCATGGCCGGACTTGGCACATTTCTGGTAAATGTGTTTAACCCTAACGGGGTGTGGTATAACCTTATTTATTTCCTTCTCGTCATTGGATTTACCTATTTTTATACAGCCATTACATTTAATCCGAAAAAGATTGCAGATGAAATCCAGAAGTACGGCGGATTTATCCCCGGAATCCGTCCGGGTTCAGCTACGGCAAGTTATCTCAATTACATATTAACGCGCATAACACTTGCCGGAGCAATGTTCTTGGGGCTCATTGCCATATTACCGTCCATTGCAAAACAAATTTCCGGTGTGTCGACACTTCTTGTCGGGGGCACGGGAGTGCTTATCGTCGTATCGGTAGTTCTTGAAACATTTAAAGCTTTGGAAGCGCAACTCGTAATGAGAAACTACGAAGGCTATTTAAAGGAGTAAATACCAAAATCCAATTTCAAAAAATTGTTTTTTAAAAAAATTCATATTTTTTAATTTTTGGTTTTTGGAATTTAATGATTTATGCATATAGTTTTCTACGGACCGGAGGGTTCAGGAAAAGGGACGCAGGCAAAATTGCTGGCCCAAAAACTTAATCTGCCGATTCTAACATCGGGAGATCTGGTCCGTGACGCTGCGGCAAACGATAAAGGGATTATCGGCGAGGTCTGCCGGCAAGCGCTCGAAGAGGGTAAATACGTTGCCGACAGTGAGATGTTTGTGTTATGGAAATGGAGATTAAAGGAAGAAGATGCGAAAGGCGGCTGGATTATGGACGGGTTTCCCCGGAATGTCGAGCAGGCGAAGTTTCTGGACGACAAAATAGATAAATACGGGTATAGAGTAGAAAAAGTCGTCTATCTTAAATTAAGTGAAGAGGAATCATTGAAACGGTTACTTGCGCGCGCACGCCCCTTACACCCGGGAAGTATAGAAACCGGAGACACACCGGAGCGGATCAAAATGCGGCTCACTATGTATAAAGAAGGAGAAAAGGATGTGCTAGATTATTACAGATCACGGGGAGTGCTTCTCGAATTCAATGCTGAACAACCGATCGAGACGGTGCATGAGGAAATCATGAAGCAAATCAATGGAACCAATGCATAAACTTATTGCAATTGTAGGAATGCCCGGCGCAGGGAAAACCGTCGCCGCTGATTTTTTCCGTACGAAAAATATTCCGGTCCTGCGCTTTGGCGACCAGACGGACATATCTCTAAAGGAACTGGGTCTCCCGAGAAATGAAAAAAACGAACGGTTCGTCCGGGAATCCTTACGGAAGGATTTAGGCATGGCTGCGATGGCCATAAAAATCGAGCCAAGGATTTTGGAAGCTGCAAAAACAAATTCCGTCATTGTCCTTGACGGGTTGTATAGTTGGGAAGAATATATTTATCTTAAGAAGAAATTTCCCGAAATCAAATTGCTGTGCATATATGCCCCTCCGAAAATCCGGTATGAACGGTTAGGCCGCCGTGAAATACGACCGCTTACCCTCACTGAAGCCGCCAGCCGAGATATAGCGGAAATAGAGAACCTTAACAAAGGCGGCCCGATTGCCATTACAGACTACCTGTTGGTGAATGACAGTGATGAAGCCGCGTTTCAGAGTCAGTTAGAGTCGATATACAATAAACTCGTATGATCCACCTCAAAACCCCCGAAGAAATTGCACTCATGCGTGAGGGAGGAAGAAAACTCGGTACTATTCTTGATGATTTATTGGCACATTCTGCGCCCGGCGTTATCCTTACGGACATAGAAAAACGTGCAAATGAGCTGATTGGAAAAGAAGGTGCGACTGCATCTTTTAAATCCGTTCCCGGATATACATGGGCAACGTGTCTCAATGTCAACGAGGTTGTTGTTCATGGAATTCCGACACAATACGTTTTGAAAGACGGCGACATCCTGACGATAGATATAGGTCTTATTTATAAAGGTTTTCATACGGATACGGCGGGAACTAAAATCATCGGGCAGTCAAAAAAGAATGAAGAATTTCTGCACACCGGGAAGTTGGCACTGGAAAGAGCCATTAAGGAGTCAAAAATAGGCAACAGGATCGGAAATATTTCTAAAGTCGTGCAGGAAACGATAGAGGGCGCCGGCTATAGTATCGTCAAATCTCTTGTCGGGCATGGTATCGGACGCGAGCTTCATGAGGAGCCGCAGATTCCTAATTTTTTGCGCGGGTCAATTGAGAATACTCTGCCGCTCAAAGAGGGTATGACAATTGCCATTGAGCCGATTTATGCGGAAGGCCGCGGCGAGATCGTATATCAGAATGAAGATGGCTGGACCCTGGCGACCCGGGATCACTCACTAACCTCGGTTTTTGAGCATACCCTGGCCATAACGACGGGCGGCCCCGTCGTGTTGACCAAATCGGGAAATTGAGGTACAATTGCTTGCATTGACAGAAACCTCGATTCAAAGAGGGATATTTTTGTTGTTTTTGTTATTATGGCCCATCAGGGAAATATTGAAGTAGAAGGAGTCGTTGCCGAATGTCTGCCCAATACATTGTTTCGGGTAAAGTTAAGTAATGGGCATATCATTTTATGTCATTTATCGGGAAAGATGCGGTTGAATTTTATCAGGATCATGCCCGGAGATAAAGTCAAAGTCGAGGTCACACCGTATGATTCTACAAAAGGAAGAATCACATATCGGGTTAAATAAAAAAACATATTTTTATAAAATAATTTTATTTTTATTTATATGAAAGTACGAGCAAGCGTAAAAACAATTTGTGATAAATGCAAAGTAGTACGCCGGAACGGAAAGGTGTACATCATTTGCGAAAATCCGAAGCATAAACAAAGACAGGGTTAGGTTTTATTATTAATTAATTTATGGCCCGTATCGCAGGAGTAGACTTACCAAACGAAAAACGACTGGATATTGCATTGACCTATCTCTACGGGATAGGAAGAAGCAACGTGGTTAACGTTTTAAAGGAAGCCCAAATGGACGGGTCTCGGCGGGTGAAAACTCTGACCGACGAAGAAGTCAATAAAATCGCAAAAATATTGGAAAAAGGCTATAGCGTTGAAGGGGACCTGCGTAAGGAAGTTTCCGATAACATTAAACGGCTTATCGAAATCCGCTCCTATCGCGGTTCCAGACACGTTAAGAAACTGCCCTCCCGCGGACAGCGTACACGCAGTAATGCCCGTACCAAACGCGGCAAACGCATGACAATCGGGGCAATGAAGAAAGACGACCGTATAAAGACGGATACAACCGCGCCACCAGCAGCGGAGGAGAAGAAATAATATGGCAGTCAAAAAAGTACATCGGGTTGTAGAAAAGGGAAAGGTGTTCATTACTGCGACCTTTAACAACACGCTGGTTACCATTACTGACGAACAGGGCAATACGATTTGCTGGGGATCCTCGGGAATGGCAGGGTTTAAGGGCGCACGCAAATCAACGCCGTATGCCGCAACGACTGCAGTAGAGGCCGTTGCCCGCAAAGCACAGGATCAGGGGCTTCGTGAGGTTGAAGTGTATATTAAAGGACCGGGAGCCGGTCGTGACGCAGCGCTTCGTGGTTTGAAAGCAGTAGGTTTAATTATTTCGCTCATTGCTGATGTGACTCCGATGCCGCACAACGGCGTACGGGCAAAGAAAAAACGGAGAGTATAAAACAATAAATTATGGCACGATATACAGGACCGAAAACCAGATTATCCCGACGTGAGGGTATTGACCTCGGACTTAAAACCGTGGGTAGTAAATCCCATGCGTCGTACCTACGCCGGGCAAACATACCCCCCGGACAGCACGGGGCAAAGGGCAAACGGAAAGTGTCCGGATACGGAGAGCAACTGCGTGAGAAACAAAAAGTGAAACGGATGTATGGCCTACTCGAGCGGCAGTTCAGAAAAACATTTGAACGGGCAAAGAAATGGAAAGGGAATACCGGTGAAAAACTTCTGGAATTTATGGAGCGGCGTCTCGATAATGTTCTGTATCGGGCAAGTTTAGCCCCAACCAGAGCCTCCGCACGGCAGTTCGTGAATCACGGGCATGTAACGGTGGATGGTGCTAAAGTGACAATCCCGTCCTATCTTATTGAGAAGGATCAGGTTATCACGATGAAATCGAAATCTTTAGAGATTCCGGCTGTTAAGAAATTATTGGAAGATAAAACTATAAAAATGCCGGAATGGGTAGAACGGAAAGGGCCGGTCATTAAAATCGTCCGGCTGCCGGTGAGAGGTGACGTCAAGGAAGACATCAGCGAGCAATTAATTGTAGAACATTATTCACGTTAGGAAAGGAGAAAATATGGTAGATTCAAATTTTCAAACAGAAACGGCAATTGATAAACCCGGATACGGGAAATTCATTCTGGAGCCTCTGGATCAGGGGTATGGTCAGACGTTGGGAAACAGTCTCCGGCGCGTTCTTCTGGCTTCGCTTCCGGGAAGTGCGATCGTAACGGCAAAAATTGAAGGCGTTAAACATCAATTCTCCACGCTTCCGGGCATGAAGGAAGATGTTGTGGAATTCCTGATGAATCTTAAGAAAGTCCGTCTTACTATCGACGGGAATGAACCCGTGAATATGACTATTTCCAAAACCGGACCTGGCGAAGTGACAGCTTCGGATATTGAAGTCCCTGGAAATGTCACTATTGTAAACAAAGATCTGGTGCTGGCTCACTTGGCAGATAAAAAGTCAACGCTTGATGCAACACTTACGGCTGAGCGCGGTATGGGATATGTATCAGCGGATGAAAAACATTATGATGAAGTCGGCGTGATGTCAGTGGATGCGCTGTTTTCTCCGGTTGTCCGTGTGAATTACCGGGTGGAAGCCACCCGTGTGGGCCGTATGACCAACCTTGACCGGCTTGTCATGGAAATCTGGACGGATGCAACCCTGAGCGCGCTTGACGCCCTTAAATCCGCGGCAAAAATATTAAATTCATATTTCGTGCAGGTCTATGAGCCGAAAGTCCAGGGAGCGGCTGAAACAGTTGCCGTAACGCCGGCAGTTTCAGATGAAGTTCTCAAGATGCGTATTGAGGAATTGGATATCCCGACCCGTATCGTGAATGCGCTTGCCAACGGCGGCATAGAAACGATAGGACAATTATTGGGAACGCAAAAAACTGAACTTATGAAAATTAAAAATCTCGGAACGAAATCTTTGGCGGTTGTCGAAGAAAAACTCCGGGAAAAGGGAGTGGCATTAACCGTATAAACCTATGCGACATTCTGTATTCGGACGAAAATTTTCGAGGACGAAAAACGAACGCAGACGCCTGTTCCAGGGGATTGTGCGGGATTTGCTCGTTCACGGATCAATTAAAACGACCCTGCCTAAAGCAAAAGCCTCCCAGCCGATGATCGAGAAGCTAATTACTAAGGCAAAAAACGGGTCGCAGGCAAGCCGGAACCAAATTGAGAAAGTACTTGCCAGCAAAGATATTGAGCATGCGTTACTTGCGGATGCGAAAACCCGGTTCGGCAACCGCGCCAGCGGTTTTACGAGGATCATCCATTTAGGAAAACGTCTGGGGGACTCAACGGAAGAAGTGTTATTTCAACTTGTTGATGAGCGCGTAAAAGTGGAAATTGTTAAACCAAAAGCAGATGTGAAGAAACCTGTTAAAAAGACGGTACGAAAAATAACAAAAAAATAATATGAATACACCGGCAACCAAAGTATCAGAACTTGAGCATAATTGGCAACTCGTTGACGTGAAAGGTAAGGTGTTGGGCCGCGTCGCTACGGAGATTGCGCAAAAACTTATGGGCAAAGGCAAAAGGAACTTCGTGCGTTCATTGGATTGCGGTGATAATGTCGTTGTTATTAATGCCGCGCACTTCATTGTCACAGGACGGAAAGATAAGCAGAAACTGTACGGCAATTATTCCGGTCATCCGGGAGGGCTCAAGCAAAAAGCGCTCTGGCAGGTGAAACAGGAAAAGCCGACGGAACCTATCCGTCATGCCGTGTGGGGGATGTTGCCCAAGAATAAACTCCGCGACAGACTCGTGACGCGTCTGTATATTTTTCCGGAAGCGGATTACCCGTATAAAGATAAATTTACTAAATAACTATGGCAGATAAACCGATAAAAGATACAGAAATAAAGAAAGAAGCCGTCAAGGAATCCACCTCCGCTAAAGCTCCGGCGGACAAGGATAAGGTTTCATACTACGAAGCGGTAGGCCGCAGGAAAACCGCCTCAGCCCGTGCCCGTCTGTATGTGGTCAAAGATGAATCCGTGACGATAAGCGGAAAACCGGTGGAAAAAGGCGGTATGATTGTTAATGGGTTACCCGTCGAGAAGTTTTTCCCCGGCGAAATATTTAAGAAACGGTATCAGGAACCGTTCCGCACAACCAACACGATGAGCAGGTTCGCCGTATCCGTGACGACCACGGGTGGGGGACTAACAGGGCAGCTGGCAGCGACAATACACGCATTATCCCGCGCACTCATCAAAGTAGATCTGGAAAAATTCCGTCCGATTCTGAAGAAACACGGATTCCTGATGCGTGACCCGCGGGCCAAGCAGCGCCGCAAGGCAGGCTTCGCCGGAAAAGCCCGTGCGCGCAAACAGTCACCGAAACGGTAATCTTTGTACTATAATAGTTATATGCGTAAAGAACTTGCACCAACAACGGGACAAGATACGTCTCTATCTGTTCCAAAATTACCAGTTGATCCAAATAGCCGTGAAGCGATAGAAGCGCGGATTTTGAAAAGAGCCCAAGAAGTTCAAGATAAGGTGTCAAGATTGGAGAAATCCCAGCTAGTTACAGAAAAAGTTTTGAATCTTGAATTTACTTTTTAAATCAGTTATTCTTCCTCTTCCACTCCCATGGCGACTTTGGAGGCGGCGCGCCCTTCTTTCACCACTTTCCAGATTGCGTCGGTTATTTCCTTCATCACCTTGGAATTTTCTTTGAGGAACAGTTTGGCCGCTTCGCGACCTTGCCCTAACATTTGAGTTCCGTATTTTAAGAATGCTCCGGACTTGGTAAGAATATTAAATTCTAGTCCTACGTCGATAAGTCCGCCTTCCTGCGATACGCCGTCATGCATGACATCAAACTCCGCAAACCGGAACGGGGGAGAGACCTTATTTTTTACCACGCGCACTCGGTGCCGGCTGCCGATCACTTTATCACCGTCTTTCAGACTTTCAATTTTCCGTGAATCCATGCGAACACTTGAATAAAATTTCAATGCCATACCGCCGGTTGTCGTTTCGGGGTTTCCGAACATGACACCTATTTTCTGGCGCAGCTGGTTGGTAAATATGACGACCGCCTTTGATCGGGAAATAACGGCTGTAAGTTTCCGCAGGGCCTGTGACATGAGCCGGGCATGGACACCCATCATGCTGTCACCCATTTCTCCTTCGATTTCCGCCCGCGGAACCAACGCGGCAACGGAGTCGATAACGATGATATCAACACCGCCGCTTCGTATTAACGTTTCGGCAATTTCCAGCGCCTGTTCGCCTGTATCAGGTTGGGAAATAAGAAGGTCATCGAGTTTTATTCCCAGTATTTCCGCCCATTGCGGATCGAGGGCATGTTCAGCATCAATAAATGCCGCGGTTCCTCCGGCTTTTTGCGCTTCTGCGATGGTCGATAAACAGACCGTTGTTTTTCCTGACGCTTCGGGTCCGTAGATTTCAACGATTCTTCCTCTCGGTAATCCGCCGACCCCTAATGCTAAATCAAGCGGCAATATTCCGGTAGGGATAACGTCAATTGCCACGTGGGCTGATTTTTCCCCGAGTTTCATGATGGAACCTTTGCCATATTGTTTCTCAATCTGTTCCATCGCGAGTTTTACCGCCTGTAGTTTTGCATCGACCGGCATATGTTTCCTTTCTTGTGGGCAAGTGGGAAGAATTATCCCATTTTTACATAAAAGATGGTAGAATACAAGCAATCAATCGGGGTGTGGCGCAATTGGCTAGCGCACTCGCATGGGGTGCGAGCGGTTGGCAGTTCAAGTCTGCCCACCCCGACCAAAATTTTATTGTATCCTCCTAACTCATGATTAAGGCTATATTATTTGATATTGATGGCGTTCTCATAGATTCTTTTAATGCGAATTTGAAATTCTGTCAAGATCTATTTTCTAAGGCAGGATATGAACCTCTCACAAGAGAAATGTATAGTGGGATGTATCATTTAACGCTGACAGAAGTTATCAAACAAGTTACCAAATCCCGTTCTGAAATAGAAATTCAAAGGATTTGGAAAATGGGTAGCAAACGCATAGTTCCTTATCCGCTTCATTTACTAAAATTACATACCGGTGTAATTGAAACATTAAAAAAACTTCATAAAAAATATCCATTGGGAATTGTCACGAGCAGGATAAAGAACGGTGTATTTGAATTTTCAAAGTTGGCGGCATTGCAACAATATTTTTCTACTGTGATTGCATACGAAGATACGGTGAACCACAAGCCGCATCCGGAACCTTTGACATTTGCCGCGCACCAGCTTAACGTAAAACCGCAAGATGCCGTGTACATCGGTGATATGGAAAGCGATATTCAAGCGGCAAAAGCTGCAAAAATGAAAGTTATTATCTGTTCCAAAACACCGGTTGGCAACCCGGATGGTTATGTATCGTCGTTTAAAGAGCTCCCTAACATTATAAAAACACTCCATGGATAATCCGTACTATGAACTTCTTGTCAATGCCGCGATTAGGTATGTGTCTTTCCGTCCCCGTAGCAAAAAAGAGCTTACCGACTTCCTGAACAAGAAACTTACCCGATGGAAGGTCTCCGGCGCCGGACTACTGGCTAAAGTTATGGGTCGGATGGAGGAGTTGGGGTACGCAGATGATGTAAAGTTTGCGGAGTGGTGGGTAGCCCAGCGGACCGAGTTTAAGCCCAAGGGAAACCGGTATATTCAGATGGAGCTGCGAGGTAAGGGTGTTCCCGATGCCGTGATAGCGACGGCGCTGGCCTCACGAGGCTCTGTAAGCCTCTTGGAGGCTGCCAGGCATGCTATTGCTAAGAAGATGCCTCTATGGCGTAAATTACCGCCAATGGCGCGTAAGAAGAAGCTATACGACTATCTGGGCCGGAGGGGATTTGACTTCGAAATAATCCGAAAGCTCATTGACGAACAAGAGTAAGAAGCGTACAATATAGAGAGTAAATACGTAGATTTTTGGAGATTGAAACAGCACTATTGTAGGATTATGCACACTTCTGTATTTTTCCATGTAGCTCCTACTGACGCCATCGCGTAAAATGCGGGGTTTTTTGCTGCACTTCTTCTTCCATAAATCTTCATAACAATATGTTTGATGTACTTAAAACCCTTTCCGGGTTGGTAAAAAATAAACAAGCGGGGGGAGTTCCGCAAGTCGCACCCCAAATAAAACAACAGCCCCAACCGGTAAAACCAAAAGCACCTACAATTTCCGTGGATACACAGGCAGTTGTCAAAATCGCAGAAGCGAAGGCAAGGGAACTGGTTGTGGAAGCCAAAGACGAGGCATTCAAAATACGCCGCGATGCGGAGGAAGAATCGAGAGGCAAGCTTATTGATCTTGAGCGCAAAGAAGGCGCATTGGAAGACCGTGATCTCCGGTTGAGAACAATGGAATTACAGGTTACACAGAAAACTGCAGAGGCGGAACAGCTTAAGCAGCAACATTTAGATAAATTAGAAAAAGTAGCCCATCTTACGCGCGATGAAGCGCGGGCAGTCATTATGGATGCGATGCGGGATCAGCTGAAAGAAAATCTGGCCCGCGAGGTCCGGGAATCGTCAGACCGCGCCAAAGAAGAAGCGGATGCAAAAGCTAAAGATATCCTTGTTGATGCCATGCGTCACGGGGCAACCGATTATGTTGCAGAATACACGGTGTCCGTCATCAAATTACCCGATGAGGAAATGAAGGGCCGCATTATCGGGAAAGAAGGACGTAATATCCGTGCGTTTGAAACGGCAACGGGCGTGGATGTGGATTTGGATGAAGAGGGAGTGATCCGGCTGTCATGCTTTGATCCGGTGAGACGTGAGATTGCCAGAGTTACTTTGGAGCGGTTACTTCGCGATGGACGCGTGCAACCGGGCCGTATTGAAGAAATTGTTGAACAGGTAAGGAAAGAGGTAGAACGGATCATGTTTGAGGAAGGACAAAAACTTTGCCATGCCGTGGGCGTTTACAATTTACCCGCACCGATCGTTGCTCACTTGGGGCGGTTTAAATACCGTTTTTCTTACGGACAAAATATGATTGCCCATACACTTGAGGAAACGAAAATAGGTATTGCCCTTGCGCGCGAAGTCGGGGCAGATGTCAATGTCGTGAGACTGGGATGTTTATTGCATGATATCGGTAAAGTCATCATGGACCGTGAGGGAACACATGTAGATTTAGGCGTTGAGCTTCTGAAGAAATACGGGATGCCGCAAAAAGTTGTTGACTGTGTGGCGCAGCACCATGAGGATACACCGTTTACGTCAAGCGAAGCGATACTCGTATACATTGCAGATGCCATATCAGGGGCCAGGCCCGGCGCCCGCAATGAAAACGTTGAGGAATATATTAAACGCCTTGCGGAGCTGGAGGGTATTGCAAAGGCGCATAAAGGGGTAAGCGAGGCGTTCGCATTCCAGGCAGGCCGCGAGATCCGCGTTGTCGTGGATCCCGGAACCATTGATGACGCGGCAGCGACACTGATGGCGCAGGATCTTAAAAAAGAAGTGGAAGAAAAACTCACATATCCGGGTCAAATAAAAATTTCCGTCATCCGGGAATTAAGAGCAACAGAGATAGCTAAGTAAAAAAATAATATTTTTTAGCGCATTGTGACAATCTGCGAAAATTGATATATTGACAGAGCAATCTAAATTCTTTACATTGCCTCTCAAAGGTTGCTGCAGCAATCTCTGAAAAAAAATTTCCTGTCCTATCCCTCTGCCCGAAGGAGGTGAATTACAATTCTATGACAAAAGCAGATTTAGTCGAAGTCGTGGCAAAGAAAGCGAATCTTACCGCAAAAGCAGCACGTGAATCAGTCGCAGCAGTCTTTGGAGGAATTACAGACGCACTCAAGAAAGGCGACAAAGTCGTCGTGACAGGATTCGGAACATTCATGGTCCGATCACGGAAATCCCGGACGGGTAGAAACCCGCAAACCGGAGCGCCGATACAAATTCCGGCACGGAAAACCCCCGGATTTACGGCAGGTAAGGCATTGAAAAAAGTTGTCCGGTAAATCGTTACCTAAAACTTACATTGAAAGGAGTCCCGACGTTACGTCGGGATTCTTTTTGGGAATAAGGATTATAATAAGGTCATGATTATTTCCGTTTCTCATCTGTCAAAATACTACCAAACTTTTCTGAAAGAACCGGGTATTTTGGGTTCCTTCAAGTCATTAGTTGCACGGAAATACCAGACGGTAAAAGCTGTCAATAACATTTCGTTTGACATCGGAGAAGGGGAGCTCGTCGGGTTTATCGGGCCAAACGGAGCCGGTAAAACCACGACGCTTAAGTGCCTTTCCGGTTTATTGTATCCGACAAGCGGGAGAGTTCGGGTGCTGGATGCAACACCAAATCAGCGGAAACACCAATTTTTAAAACAAATCGCCCTGGTTATGGGACAGAAAAATCAGTTATGGTGGGATCTTCCGGCGGCTGATACATTTCTTCTGAACAAGGAAATTTATGAAATACCGGACATAGAATACAATAAAACGCTTTCGGAACTGGTAGAACTTCTCGAAGTGGAAAATTTGCTAAAAGTTCAGGTACGTAAGCTTTCTTTGGGGGAACGAATGAAAATGGAACTCATCGCTGCGCTCATCCATTCACCCAAGGTCATGTTTTTGGATGAACCGACGATCGGCCTCGATGTTGTCATGCAGAAAAAGATGCGCGATTTTATCCTGGCATATAACCAGCTTCGCAAATCCACAATTCTCCTTACATCACATTATATGGAAGATGTGCGGCAGCTTGCCAAGCGCATCATTATTATTGATCACGGATCCATTTTGTACGACGGCAAACTGGATAATCTGGTGAGTAAATTTGCAAAGTATAAAGTATTATCCGTGGTTTTGGAAACGTACGTTGCGCCCAGTAAACTCGCCGGCGTCGGTGATCTGATTGATTACAATTTCCCCAAAGCCGTCATCCGTGTTCCGAGGTGTGCCTCCAATGTGGCGGCCGCCCAGATTCTGCAGGAATTTCCGGTTGCGGACCTCAACATTGAAGAACCGGATATCGAAGATATTATCCGTGATGTATTTACGAAAGCGGGATGATTAGTATCTGCTATGAAAATTTATCTCCAGATAATTAAAGACACCTGGGCTGAGTATATGGCATACCGCCTGAATTTTATCCTGTGGCGGGTACGTATGGTGATGCAGATATTGGTTACCTATTTCCTCTGGTGGGCGATATTTTCAAACCGGCAGATTTTCGCCGGGTATACGGAATCCATGATGCTCACGTATATTTTATTAAGTTCAATAGTACGGACTATTATTTTAAGCACGACGACGATGGAAATAGGGGATATCATCAATGAGGGAAAATTATCCAATCACCTGGTACGACCGTTTTCCTTCTTTTCCTATTACATCGCACGGGATACCGGCGATAAATTATTAAATTTGCTCTTTTCAATCGTGGAGGTAACCGCGTTATTTTTGATTCTCCGTCCGCCGTTATTTCTTCAGGCAAGTTTGCCTGTCATTTTTGTCGCACTGGCAGCGGCAGGCCTGGGAATGGTGTTGTACTTTCTTTACAATATGATTTTCGGTTTCCTGGGATTCTGGACTCAGGATGTGTGGGCGCCCCGGTTTTTATCATTCGTCATTATGGAATTTTTAGCGGGGGGCATATTCCCCCTGGATATACTGCCCAAAACATTATTTCTTATTTCCAAAAGCCTGCCGTTTTATTATTTTCTGTATTTTCCTCTGGGCATCTATATGGGAAAAATTACCGGGTGGGATCTTGTGTCCGGCTTTGCCGGAGCGTCCCTCTGGATCGGGATATTCGCTCTGGCCGTCCGGTTATTATGGCAGAAAGGGTTACGTGTTTATACGGCGGAAGGCAGGTAACTCATGAAAACATGTATTAAATATCTGCATCTTTGGCTGAAACTGACGGAAAATTCTTTCCTTATTTCCCTCACATCTAAATTTAACGCAATAATTTATTTGCTGGGTAAAATTCTCAGGTTCGGATTAATGCTTGGTTTTATCTGGGTATTATTTTCTCAAACGAATAAACTTGCGGATTACGGTGTCATCCAATTTTCATTTTTCTTTTTGACGTATACGGTCATCGATACCGTTACACAACTTTTTTTCCGTGAAGTGTACCGTTTCCGGCCCATGGTTGTCAGCGGGGACTTTGATTTGATATTGGTGAAACCCATGAATCCGTTGTTCAGAGCGCTGGCGGGCGGTGCAGACCCCTTGGATTTACTCATGCTTATCCCATACATTGCGATACTTATGTATGTTGCCGGAAGATTAGGAACGGTATCCGTATTGCATGTGATTTTGTATCTCCTTCTTATTGCCAACGGATTACTCATAGCAACCGCTTTTCATATTCTGGTATTGGCGTTGGCTATTGTAACCACGGAAATAGACCACGCGGTGATGATTTACCGGGACCTGACCAGTATGGGAAGGGTACCGGTTGATATATACCGCGAACCCATGCGGACCATCATCACGTTCATTATTCCTGTCGGCGTCATGATGACTGTACCGGCGAAAGCTTTTTTAGGATTATTAACCCCGTGGGTAATTATTGTTTCGTTTATGCTAGGTATATTTTTTTTCCTTATCTGTTTGAGGCTTTGGAAGGTAGCACTGACCAAATATGCATCGGCATCCAGCTAGGGGCGTGACAAAATAAAAGAATATGCTACACTACGTGTATGCCGTCCCGAAGAAGGAAAACGCTCACCGATAAAATGACAGCGCAGGCAGCTGCGGAGCCGGAAGAGGTACGTGCTCCGGTTACACAAGTGGTGGAAGTGGTTGAGGAGGAGATTGTAGCGCCTGTATCCTTACCCACGCCGGAACCGGCACCTGAAGAAACTCCGCCTGTTCCGGATGAGGAACCAACACCGGAATCGGAAATCCGTAAAGAGAAAGTTGAGGAATTATATCAGGAGGCAAAGGAGTCACACGTTATGCCGGAAATATCCGTTCACAAGAATAAACCAGCCGCATCGTTATTTGTATGGGCAATTGTCACCATTCTTGTTGCCCTGCTCACGGGAGGGATTTTGTATGCCGCGGCCAAGAAAACATCACCGCTCACATTATTTGCGCGGCCAACTCCCACTCCGACTGCAACACCCACGCCGACCCCCACCCCGACACCGGCCACCATTGACAAAACATCATTTGAAATTTCGGTTCTTAACGGCGGCGGTACACCGGGAGCTGCGGGAAAAATGAAAACATTTTTGGAAGAGAAAGGGTATACGGTAGCCAGTACCGGAAATACGGCTGACTATACCTATACGGAGACGGAAATTCACGGGAAAGAAACAATGAAAGATGCTGTAGCGAATCTCGAGGCAGACCTTAAAGACACATATACACTGGGTACTGTTGCCACCGATCTGCCGGCCAGCGCTTCCGCCGATGTTGAGATAATCGTCGGAAAATAATTCCCTCATGAAGTATAAAGCCCTGTTTTTAGATATTGACGGTACTACGGTCATTCATGGGGTCGATAACCTGCCATCCGTACGTGTTACGGAGGCTATAAAAAAAGCGGGGAAAAAAATCCATGTCTGTCTTGCTACATCGCGCCCGCTGTATATTTCGCAACAAATTTTAAAACACCTTCAACTATCCGGTCCGTGTGTCATGACGGGAGGGACACAAATATATGATCCGGTTAAGAAAAAGATGATTATAGAATTTCCGTTAAAGAAAAAGTATGTTGACATCGTCTATGCCTATTTCAGGACGCATCACATAGACGTACACGCATTTGACGGAAAAACGGATAAACTGTTCCACGGGGTACATAAACGGAACAGGATAATGAGCATGTATGTTCCCGAGATCGATATACTGAAAGCTGATGAGACGATTAAAGATTTGCATAGGATAGCGGATGTAAATATTTTTAAAATACCTTCCTGGACCCCCGGTGAGATGAGCCTGGATGTTACAGCTAAGGAGGCGTCAAAACTTCATGGTATCGTTGAGGTGGCAAAACTACTTAATATCCAGACGCAAGAGATGATCGGGGTGGGGGATGGGTACAATGATTTTCCGCTTCTAATGGCTTGCGGGCTTAAAATTGCCATGGGAAATGCGGTACCGGAATTGAAAGCCATAGCTGATTTTGTGGCACCGAGTGTGGAAGAAGACGGCGTGGCCACTGTGATCGAGAAGTTCATACTGAATACATAATCTTCTGGTAGAATACCACTATGAAATATCACATCGTGACGTTCGGCTGCGCAGCCAATGAGGCGGATAGCGAACGTATCGCCGCGGCATATACATCACGCGGGCATACATTGACAAAAAATATAGAGGAAGCGGATGCTGTGGTTATCAATACGTGCATGATACGGGAAAAGGCAGCCCACCGGGTTTACGGATTGATTCATAATCTTGAAAAATCAAAACAAAATATAATTCTAACCGGATGCATGGTAGGCATGGCTGTGAGGGATTCATCCGGGAAAATGTTATTGCAACTGAAGAAAAAATTACCGGCCGTTGACGAATTTTTACCCATTGAAGAAGTAGGATTTGATTATACTCCGGTACGGACTGAAAAAACTCATGCGTTAGTACCCATCACCAACGGATGCAATAATTTCTGTACGTATTGCGTAGTCCCGTTTACCCGCGGCAGGGAAATGAGCCGGCCGGTTAAGGAGATTCTTACGGAATGTAAGACTCTGGCCCGTGGCGGATATACGCACATAACGCTCATCGGGCAAAACGTAAACTCGTACGGATCGGATTTAAAGAACAATTCTATTAAACCTGTGTATGTTAAACATCTCGGAAGACTGCGCATCCCCACTCTGTTTCCGTATGTATTGAAAGAAGTCAGTAAAATCAAAGGCTTAAAGAAAATAGATTTCATTTCCAGCAACCCCTGGGATTTTTCCGATGAACTTGTTGAAATTATTGCGGGAAATAACAATATCTCTCGGCACATCCATTTGCCCCTGCAGTCGGGAGACAATACGGTTCTTAAACGTATGAACCGGTGGTATACGAGAGAAGAATATCTGTTATTAACGGAGAAATTGCGAAAGCGCATTCCCCGTGTCACTATTTCTACGGATATTATTGTCGGTTTTTGCGGAGAAACGAGGGCGCAGTTTAATAACACTGTACATCTTGCCAAAAAGGTCGGGTTTTCCAAAGCATATGTTGCCATGTATTCGGACAGGCCGATGACCGCGGCACACAACATATATACGGATGATGTGTCTCATACGGAAAAGAAGCGTCGGTGGGAAATTCTTGAGACACTTATTAATAAAACAAATTTAATAAACGGTACGTATGAATAAAATTCTGGTAATCTGCGGCCCGACGGCAACGGGAAAGACGGCACTTGCTGCCCGGCTTGCCAAAAGATTTAACGGCGAACTGATTTCCGCAGATTCCCGGCAGGTGTACCGCGGGAATGATCTGGAAACTAATAAAGAGCGGCCGGATGTCCCCATCTGGTTATATGACGTCGTGGATCAGGGAGAAGAATTTAGCGTAGCCCATTGGTTGAAGTTAGCCCGGGCTGCTGCTGGTGATATCCTCAGACGTGAGAAATTACCGATAGTTGCGGGCGGCAGCGGGTTGTATATTCATGCATTAATACATCCGTTTGAAACTGTGGATATACCTCCGGATGAAAATTTTCGTAAACGGAATTTAACACTTCAGGAATTACAACATATGACATCGCGGGGAAGTATGAATGATTCCGATTGGAATAATCCCCGCCGCCTGATCCGAAAAATAGAAATAGCAAAAGCAATAGTAAAAAGGAATATTCCTTTGCCGTATGATGTTCTGATTATCGGGTTAACGGCTCCGCTTCAGGTTTTATACAAGCGAATTGACGATCATTTACAGGAGCGCATTCGTGCAGGCATGAACAAAGAGAACATTATAAATGAACATGCGATAGCTAGGAAGCAACTGACGTGGTTTAAGAAACAAAAAGGTATCCTCTGGTATGATGTGACGGATCCGGAATACTCCCGGAAAGTGGCTGCGACAGTAGCCGCATGGTATACTTGAGGCACGTATGTTCCGGAAGATTGAAATATCCATGCGAACCGTCCTGGCGACCCTGGCGATCCTTGCGGGGATATGGCTTATTCTCCAGATCAGGGACATTCTCTTTCTTTTGTTTATTGCGTTTCTTCTGATGACCGCCATTTATCCGCTGGTTGTTCTTCTGGAGAAGGTACGGATTCCCCGGCTGCTTGCGATAATTATCGTATATGCCGTGATATTCGGGATGTTCGGGTTTTTGATCGTGAGCTCCATACCCACTCTTGTGACGCAGACGACAAAATTAGTGGAAGAGCTTCCGGCAGTGATTGCAAAAGTATTACCGTACTGGAATGTTAATATATCGACTATTGTTCAGCAATTGGCGCCCATCGGAGAAAACGTGGTGAAGTTTACGGTCGGCCTTTTTTCTAATATTGTTACGACCTTTACCGTGCTTTTTTTCACATTTTACTTCCTATTGGAGCGGGGCCGGACGAAGAAAATTATAGCTGATACATTCGGTGAATCTGTTGCAGAGCGCGCCATTATTATACTCCGTGCGATAGAACACCGCCTGGGCGCTTGGGTACGGGGTGAATTATTCCTTATGATTTCGATCGGGCTGTTTGTGTACATCGGCCTTACAATTCTCCGTGTGGATTTTGCGCTGCCCATCGCTATCGTGTCCGGTCTTCTGGAAATCATTCCGAATATCGGTCCTATTATTTCGGCAATCCCGGCTGTTTTGATCGGGCTTTCAATGTCGCCGATAGTAGCACTCAGTGTCGTAGCTTTGTATGTCATCGTCCATCAGGTGGAGGGGAATATCGTCGTACCGATCATCATGAAGCAGAGTGTCGGACTTTCCCCGCTTGTTTCCATACTCGCGCTGCTGATCGGAGGCAGACTAGCAGGGGTAACAGGTGCGGTACTTGCAGTGCCGGTGGTACTTGTCATTCAGGTATTGATACGATATTTCACAAAAAACCCCTCTAAATAAGAGGGATCTTTTGTGTACCCGGGAATCTCATAAGCCAGATTCTGTTTTTATATCCTCATTTCTCTGATGCCCGCACACTTTGGTCCTCCCGAATGCGTGGTAATAACGGACCGGTCGTCGGTTGCAGCGGGTGGGATTGTCACGTTTCACCCATCTCCCATAGCCGTCAGGCTACAGGGAAATGATCGTCTCTGCGACTCTCTCATCCTGTCAGTTCAGGAATCGTTCACGGCATCTTTCGATGCCGGGACACCTGGCGTCACCGCATCCCGCTTACGCGGGATCCCCTGCATTCTGCTGTCTGGACTTTCCTCTCCGCAATCAACTAAAAAAGATGAAGCGGAGCGAGAATTCGGATTCCAAGGTACCCTATAAGTATACCATAAAACCCCGCCCTTCGCGAAGGGCGGGGAGACAGTTAAAATTCTTTGCAAAAAACTTACGCTGCGCCGATTTTATACATTCCGGTGCCGCAAACCGGGCATTTGCCTTTCATTGCGGGTTTGCCGTTTTTCATCGTTACTTTGACGGCTTTAGGATCGTCGCGCTTTGCGCGGCATTTTACACAATACATTGTTGCCATATTCGTTATTCACCTCCTCTCATCGTCTGAACCAATAAATTATGACTTCTGCTGCAATTGCCATAGCTGCGAGAATGAAAGTTTTGTATAAGTCCCGTTTGATGGCAGTGAGTTCTGATGGCTGCTGTAGCGGTGGTATATGCAAGGGCGTTATGACTTCCTTTTTTACCCGGAAACTAAATACAGGATCTTCGTCTTCTTTCACGAGAGTGGGAATCCGGGTCGTGAGAGATTGCTCCGTATGGACCCTGCGCCGGAGGTCTGCAAGGATTTTTTCTTTTTTTGATTTTTTAGGCATACCTAGCCTCGTGCGGAGAGCGTAGCATGCCTGAGGCTAACTTGTCAACTCTTAAGGAATCTTATTGACATAAAAGCGGTAAGAATCGTAGTATAATGAATACCAATGGTGTTCACTTTAGATATTGTTTCGGGGGTTATTTTTTTTGTGTTAATTGCGTGGGTGGTGGGTCTTTCGGTCATTGTGCTCCGGATGGTGCGGCATTACAACACGCTCACGGGGGCCACGAATAAAACCGGATTAAAAGATGTTTTAGAAGTAATGCTTGTGACGCAGAAAGGCCTGCAAAGCCAGACAAAAGATTTGTACAAAGTATTGGATGAGATCCGTAAGGACGGGAGGCTGCATATTCAACGGGTCGGACTGGTACGGTTTAATCCATTTTCGGATACGGGGGGAAGCCAGAGTTTTACGCTTTCACTTTTAGACGGGCACGATAACGGACTGGTAATGACGTCACTCTATGCCAGGACCGGTAATCGGTGGTATATTAAAGAAGTGAGAGCAGGAAAAGGAAAAGAACTTGTTTTGTCCAAAGAAGAACAGACAGCTATACAAAAAGCAAAACCGTTTTAAAGGATAGATATATGAATAAACAACAGTTTTTGATTACAGGATTTATCGGGCTTGCGGTTTATTTAATTGCCAGCGGGTTATCGTACGGAGCGTTTACGTATATCGGGAAAACCTCCGGTGGGGCTGCTGTTACTACGACCGCGACTCCCGGCGGAGTCCAGCAACATTTTAATATAGATCCTTCAATCCCGCGGACTCAACCATGTCCGTTAAACGGCAAACTATATACGAAACAGGAAGAAGCAGTCTGGCAAAAGAGACGCCCGCTTGCGGTCATGATCGAAAACCATGCTGAAGCACGGCCGCAATCAGGATTGTCGCTGGCAGATGTCGTTTATGAGGCAGTGGCGGAAGGCGGCATAACGCGGTTTATGGGTGTATTTTATTGCGGTATTGCTGCCGGAAACGTGAATTTAGCGCCCGTGCGGAGCGCCAGGACATACTATTTACCCTGGGTGTTGGAATATGACGCTTTATATAACCACGTAGGTGGAGCGGGCGTATGCAGTGATCCGACGGTGGATGAGCGCGCCAAAGCTCTGTGCCAGATTGACCAGTATAACATTAAAGATATGGACCAGTTCGGTATTTCGTTTCCCACATGCTACAGGAATCCCGATCGGCTTGACCATCCGGTGTCCACCGAACACACTATGGTGTGTGTATCGGATAAACTGTACACTCTCGCTGCCCAGCGCGGATGGACCAATGTAGATGCAAGCGGTGTCTCATGGGATAAAAATTTCGTCCCGTGGAAGTTCAAGGACGATGCTCCCGCTTCGGAGCGAGGGGCATCATTCAGCGCATCATTTACCGCCTGGAAAGGGTATTCGGATTATGCTGTAAAGTGGGTGTATGATCCTGCATCCAATAGTTACAAGCGGTTTAACGGAGGCGCCGCGCAAACGGATTTGGAAACAAAAGAACAGCTGACGGCAAAAGACATCGTTATATTGTTTGCGACTGAAACGGGGCCGGTCGATGAGCATTTGCATCTGTTATATGCTAATATCGGCACAGGAACAGGCATTCTGTATCAGGACGGGAAAACGATTAAAGTTACCTGGAAGAAACCTACCCGTACGGCCCGTACTCAATTCTTTGATACGACCGGAAAAGAAGTAAGCTTTAATCGCGGTCAAATTTGGATTGAGATGCTTCCTACTGGTACACCGATTTCGTACCAATAACAGGAACGTATCACCCTGCCCGGGGATGAACGTTATGATTTTAGAAGATATTATTATCTCCAGGGTTCGGGTAAAAATACTGACGTTATTTTTTACCCACCCCGGTACTATATTTCATGTCCGTGATATTGTGCGAAAAGTCGGGGAGGAGATTAATGCCGTGAGGCGCGAACTCGCTCACATGGAGAAAGCCGGCATGGTCGCCAAGGAACAGCGGGCCAATAGGCTGTTTTATTCTTTCCGTAAGGATTATCCGTTGTACTTCGATCTGTTAGGGTTGGTTTCAAAGACATCGGGTTTAGGATGGGATCTTATCAAACAGCGCGCCAAACTGGGGCGCATCAAGTTTGCCATGTTGTCTGGCCGGTACCTGCGGGGGTTACCTAAAAAATCATCAACAGATGTGGACCTGTTGGTTGTGGGGAACGTTGTACTTCCGGAGCTTTCCCAACTGGTAAAAGCAGAGGAAGTACGCCGCGAGCGGGAAATTAATTACACCGTGATGACGGAAGAAGAATTCATATTCCGCAAACGCCGCCGTGATCCGTTTGCCCTCTCGATCTTGGAAGGATCGCGCAGTATGATTATCGGAGATGAAGAGGAATTGGTAAGTTGACCTTCTATGTTTAAAGATCCTCGCCGTGTATTTATTATTATCCTTTTACTCACTGCTCTTGCAGTGTATATTGATCTGCCGGAACAATATCACCCGGGTTTTCAGATCGGTCCGTTCACGAAAAAATTTACGACGAAGTTCGGGCTGGATCTTTCGGGGGGAACGCAACTGGTTTTGGATGCGAACATGAAAGACATTGGTTCGTCAGACCGTGCATCCGCGCTGGAATCTGCCAAACAGGTTATCGAGCGCAGGGTTAATTTTTTCGGTGTCACGGAACCGGTTGTACAAACAGCAACAAGCCAAAATAGCTACCGGATTATCGTGGAGCTGCCCGGCATCTCGGATGTTAACCAGGCAATAGCACTTATCGGTCAGACTGCGCAATTGGAATTCCGTGAGTTTACAGAGCCTAATGCGTCCATAAGCGCGACCACGACGAATGCAGATCTTCTTGCCATGACCAAGTCCGTGGGAATTACCGGTAAAGATCTGACACGTGCGCAGGTCTCGTTTGATACCACGACCGGTGCGCCTCAGGTGGCAATTGCGTTCAGTTCCGAGGGCGCTAAAAAGTTTGCAGATGTCACCAAGCGTCTTGTTGGGAAACCTCTTGCTATATTTTTGGATAACACTCTGGTAACAGCACCGGTTGTCAAACAGGAAATTGTTGACGGTCAGGCTGTCATCAACGGGCAATTTACCCAGGAGGAGGCAAAAGCGCTTGCGTTGCAGCTTAACGCAGGGGCGTTACCGGTGCCTATCACGGTAGTCCAGAAGGAAACCGTGGGGGCAACACTCGGGGCTTCATCGGTGACAAAAAGTATTACTGCCGGAGTCGTAGGTCTCACGATCGTTGCCCTCTTTATGATCGCCCAGTATGGCTGGCTGGGACTGTTTGCTGATATGGCCCTCGTGGTATACGGACTTCTTACGTTTGCGATTTTCCGCTGGATTCCGATAACGCTTACGCTTCCCGGGATAGCGGGTTTCATTTTATCCATGGGCATGGCAGTGGATGCGAACATCCTTATTTTTGAAAGGTTTAAGGAAGAAAAACGTGCAGGCCGTCCGTGGAAAGTAGCAATGGAATTAGGATTCGGTAAAGCGTGGGACAGCATCCGGGACGCAAATTTTACCACATTGATTACCTGTGCAATTCTTTACAACCCGGGTAATTGGCAGTTTCTACCGAGTTCCGGTATGGTCCGGGGATTTGCCGTGACATTATTTATCGGAGTACTGGCAAGTTTATTTACCGGAATAGTAGTCACAAGAACGTTTATACGTGTGATGTATAAGGAGAAGACATGATTCGTTTTTCAAAATATATCTGGCTGTATATGATCATTTCCAGCTTGGTTCTTGTGCCGGGCGTTTATTCGCTTATCCGGTGGGGACTTCATCCTTCCATAGATTTTACCGGTGGAACACTGGTGGAACTTAAGGCTGATAAAAACATAACTGCGGATTCTATCAGTGCAATAGCAAAGAAAGATAATTTCCCGATCATCAGTATTCAGAAAACTTCAACAAGTACGTTTATCCTGCGCTTGCAGGAGAGCAGCGAAAAGATCCCTGCTTCGTTGTCTGCCAATATCATCCGCGATGAAACCGTAGGCCCGGTATTGGGTAAAGAACTTTTGAATAAAACAGTTACCGCGGCGCTCATTGCCATGTTTGCAATCCTTGCCTACGTTGCGTATGCGTTCAGAAATATTAAATTCGGAATATCAGCAGTCATTGCGCTTATCCATGACCTGCTGGTAGTCATCGGATTATTTTCATTATTCGGGCACTGGTGGGGAGTTGAAGTTGACACACTTTTCGTGACCGCATTTTTGACGACAATGAGTTTTTCCGTACACGATACCATCGTGGTGTTTGACCGCATCAGGGAAATGCTCCGGCGCGGGGAAGAGTTGCCGTTTGATGCCCTGTGCGATAGAGCAATGACGGAAACCATCGGACGGTCAACCGCAAATTCATTTACTATCGTTTTTATGTTACTTGCGTTAGCGCTTCTCGGAGGTGAAACCATCCGCTGGTTCGTGATAGCGCTCTTAATCGGCACCGTCTCCGGCACGTATTCTTCCCCGTTTGTTGCAACTCCTGTATTAATCCTGTGGGACAGATGGGAAAAGAGAAAACATGGAAAATGAAACAGTAAAAATTGTTGTGTTCGTACCTGAGACGCACGCAGATTTTGTTCGGGATGCAATGGGAAAAGCCGGTGCGGGGCGGGTCGGAAACTATGCTCACTGTAGTTTCTCCGTGAAAGGAACGGGAAGATTTTTTCCTCTGCCCGGAGCACACCCTACTATTGGAAAAACAGGAAAATTAGAGGAGGTAGCAGAGGAACGAATAGAAATGGTTTGTTATAAAAAAGATTTGAAAAAAATACTCACAGCGGTTAAACGTGTGCATCCCTACGAGGAAGTGGTTATGGATGTATATCCGTTAGTCGCGTAAGTAATGCGCCCCGTTCGTTTTTAAGTTTTCCCGCTTCAACTTCGGCAAATATTTCAGTGAGTGTTTTACCGACGATCGGCCCGGGTTTGACGTTGAGGGTTTTCATGACGTCGAAACCGTCTATTTTCAGGTCTGCGACGGTGAACGGTTGTTTCTGGACTTCCTCAAGACGTTTCTTGAACAGTTCCATACGCCATGATGTCTCCGCGGCTCCGCCTCCGAGCCGGTCGCCGGTCCTAAGCGCCAGCATATCAGGAAGGTTTTCTTTCCCAACATGCCGGATAAACCTGCGGAGAGCCGAATCGGTCTGCCGTTCGTCAACGGTAAACTGGTGCCACCGGATAAGCGTAAGAATTTTTTCCGTTTGCTTCCTGCTGAACCGCAGGCGGGAAAGTATTCCTTTTGCCAGTTTTGTACTGACCATTTCATGGTTATAAAATGTGATGATTCCTTTTTCGTCCACTTTATATGTCGGTACCTTTCCGATATCGTGCAAAAGGGTTGCAAGACGGATAATCGGGTCTTTGGAGGGGCAAAGTTTCATGGCCATGACACTGTGAGTTCCCACGTCATAGATATGATGCCGGGCCGGACTTTTCTGACCGACGTCGAACGCAGCGTTCAGTTCAGGAATGATAATTTTCAACAGGTCCGTCTGTTTGAGAAGTAAAATCCCGTCGGCAGCAAAAGGGGACGCAAGGATCCGCAGAAGTTCATCACGGATCCGTTCAGCGGAAATGTCTCGGATAAGATGCGCATTCGTTTTAATTGCTTTCAGAGTTTCTGGTTCAATCATGAAACCCAGTTCAGATGCAATACGGACCGACCTCATCATTCTGAGGGCGTCTTCTTCGATACGTTTCTCCGGCTCTCCGACCGCACGTACGAGTTTACCGGCGAGATCTTCCTGGCCGTGATAGGGGTCAATGAAAGACTTACCGTCAAAGGCAATTGCGTTTATGGTGAAGTCCCTGCGTGAAAGATCCTCTTCAAGCGATTTACCCCACCGGATATTGTCCGGGTGGCGATGGTCGGTATACCCCTTTTCACTCCGGTACGTCGTAATTTCATAAATATCCCCGGGTAATTTAATTCCGACGGTTCCGAACTTGTTATCGTAAAAACTGTCGGGGAACAGTTTAAGAATCTCTTCCGGCGCCGCATTGGTGGTAAAATCCCATCCATGAGTCGGCCTGGTCATGAGTATATCCCGTACGGATCCTCCGACTGCGTATGCCTGATAGCCGGCTTTAGTAAGAGTATCTATGATATGTTTGGCAGATTGAGGTAACGGGATCATACTGCTATTATAGCTGGTATGCAGAAGAAGTGGCATATTTTGCATAAACCGAGCAAAAATATTATTGATGTTCTCTTAAAAAACAGAGAGATAACGGATCGTGACAATTTTCTTCATCCGAAACATCCAAAGGATTTTACTGCGAAAGAAGTAGGCATTGATCCAAAAGAGTTAAAAAACGCAATTGCCAGAATCCGTAAAGCGGTTAAAGACAAAGAATCGATTGTTGTGTATGCGGACTATGACGCAGACGGCATTACGGCAGGTGCTGTCATGTGGGAGACGATCAATGCTTTGGGGGCAAGAGCAATGCCGTATATTCCCCACAGAGTGGAAGAAGGATACGGATTATCCGTAAAAGGCATCGATGCGGTAAAAAAACAACATAATCCTTCTCTTATAATAACCGTTGATCACGGGATAACGGCCTGGGATAAGGTTGCCTACGCCGCGTCTCTAGGGATTGACGTGATTGTCACCGATCATCATGTGGCGCCCGACAAACTTCCGGATTGTACTATCATACACACGACACAACTCTGCGGCGCAGGAGTGTCATGGTTTGTCGCCAACGCCCTGTCCGAAAATGAAGAACTTCTCGCGTTTGCGTCTATCGGTACGATTGCGGATATTGTATCTCTCACAGGGGCAAACCGCTCGATCGTAAAATATGGTCTTAAACAACTGAACCAAACACGCCGGGTCGGGCTTCTTGCACTGTTGCGGGACGCGGGTGTGACGCCGGGAGAACTTACCACCTATGATGTATCACATATATTGGCACCCAGACTCAATGCGATGGGTCGTTTAGTTCATGCCATGGACGCACTCCGGCTCCTCTGTACCCACAGACAGGATAAAGCCATACTCCTGGCCCGCAAACTAGGCCTGACCAATAAAGAACGCCAGCAGTTGACGATCGATACATCGCTGCATGCAAAAAACATTGTGAATGGGGGTTCAAAAGAGGGGTTACCGAAATTATTATTTGTTTCGCATGAAACATATAATCAGGGAGTCATCGGACTGGTAGCCGGAAAACTCGTTGAAGCGTATTACCGGCCGGCGATTGTGGTTGCACAGGGGCCGGAAGTTTCCAAAGCCTCAGCACGTTCCATTGCCGGATTTAATATTGTGGAGGCAATCAAAAGTTGCAGCGATTTATTGGTGGATGTCGGAGGTCACCCGATGGCTGCTGGTTTTACCGTAGAGACGAAAAATCTTAACGAGTTGCAGATACGGTTGGAGCGCCTTGCGGAAAAGAAACTGAGCGATAAACTGTTAACCCGCGAACTGCGGATAGACATGGAACTTCCGCTTGCCGCAGTAACGGATGATTTATGGCAGAAGATCCGGGATTTTGAACCGTTTGGTTTCGGCAGCCCCGAACCTGTGTTTGTCACGCGCGGTGTCTCTGTTTCGGATGCCCGGTTGGTCGGAGCAGAAGGCAAGCATCTGAAATTGAGGGTATCTTCAATTGACGCGATAGCTTTCGGCATGGGGGATTTGTATCCAAAGGTTAAAACCGGGAAACCGATTGATATTGCCTATACCATCGATATGAACATTTGGAACGGAAGAAAAAGTCTCCAATTGAAGCTACGGGATATCATGGTACAATAAGCGTATAGTTTATGAGAACGTTATCTTCCGAAGCTGTCACCAAAATCGGTAAACAAATCACACTTCAGGGTTGGGTGCAGGCAAGGCGCGATCACGGGAAAATCATGTTTTTGGATCTCCGCGACAGGGCGGGGCTTATTCAGCTCGTTTCGGCGGGTGAACTCGCCGATGCCAGGCCTGAGGATGTGGTGGAAGTTGCCGGACTGGTGAAAAAACGCCCGGAAGCAATGGTGAACCCGAATATTGCGACAGGTACGGTCGAAGTAGAAGTAAAAAAAATTACGGTAGTATCCAAAGCCAAAGAGCTCCCGTTTCCGATTGACACAGACGGGTACCAGATCAACGAGGAGATACGTTCCAAATACCGGTATTTAGACCTGCGCCGCCCGCGTATGGCAAAAAACATCCGTATCCGCTCCAAGGTTGTCGCGTACATCCGCAATTTCCTTCTTGAACGGGAGTTCGTCGAAATTGAAACGCCCATATTAACCAAAACCACACCGGAGGGAGCGAGGGACTTTCTCGTACCCTCACGATTACAAAACGGAAAATTTTATGCGCTGCCGCAATCTCCGCAGCAGTACAAGCAGCTCTTAATGGTTGCGGGATTTGAACGGTATTTTCAAATTGCCCGTTGCTTCCGTGATGAGGACCCGCGCCGCGACCGGGCATATGGGGAATTTACACAGCTGGATTTGGAAATGTCATTTGTCACACAGGAAGACATTTTGCAGCTTACGGAAACACTATTCTCATCACTCGTTACCCAAATTTTCCCGGAAAAACATATAACACAGTCTCCGTGGCCGCGCCTGTCCCATGCGGATGCAATAAAAAAATACGGGACGGATAAGCCGGATATGCGGAAAAATAAAAAAGATCCCGGCGAATTGGCATTCAGCTGGACCATAGATTTTCCGTTATTTACCCAACAGTCGGAATCGGATTTCTTTTTCGGGTCCGGGAATGCAAAATTCGCGCCGTCGCATCACATGTTTACTGCGCCTCACCCCGATGACATCGGACTGTTAGACTCAAATCCGTCACAGGCGCGTGGCTTGCAGCATGACTTAGTCCTCAACGGATTTGAAGTCGGCGGAGGAAGTATCCGTATCCATCAGGCAGAAATCCAGGAAAAAGTATTTGATCTCATAGGATTTACAAAGGATCAAAAAGCACAGTTTGAGCATATGCTAACTGCATTTTCCTATGGTACTCCCCCGCACGGCGGTATCGCACCTGGCATAGACCGTTTTATCATGACAGTCCTTGGTGAACCGAGCATACGGGAGGTTATGGCGTTTCCGGCTTCAGCATCAGGAACGACAAGTGTCGTAGATGCGCCCAGTAACGCAACAGAGGATCAGCTTGCAGAATTGGGTTTACGCATTCTTACTCAAAAGAAAAAATAATGGCGAAAAAGAATACTCCCAAGCATGTTCCGTGGTGGTGGGTCTCATGGGGTAAAATATTATTTCTGGTTTTATTGGCCGTATTCGTCGTGTTATCTCCCGGACAAAACATATATCTGATGGCACGCGCATCTGAAGAACATGTGCTGCCGCCCTGGCCCATCCCGGTTCCTACTCCCGCCCCGTATCCGGTTAATATAACCGGCATGTATCCCGGACCTGAGATTACAGCGACCGGCGTGGTTGTCTTGGATATGGATTCCGGCGTATTCATGTATAAACGGAATGAAAATGTGGAATTATCCCCGGCATCGACGACAAAATTATTGACCGCTCTTGTGGCGCTTGAGAACTTCAATCTTGATGATGTAGTAACGGTGGGTGAGAAGAATATAGACGGGCAATCGATGGGTCTGATTCCGGGTGAAAAAATTACCGTGGAAAATCTTCTGTACGGGGCGCTAATATATTCGGGCAATGATGCTGCATGGGCATTGGCAGATTATTACCCGGGCGGGGAGACAAAATTTGTGGAAGCCATGAACAATAAAGCGAAGGAGCTGCATCTTACCCATAGCTCATTTACCAATCCCGTAGGGTACGACGACCCGAATCATAAAATGACACCGGTAGACCTGGCCCTTCTCGGGGAAGCGGCACTGAACAACAAAACGATTGCGAAGATGGTAGCTATTCCGGAGATTACCATTTCCGATGTGTCGCATACATATTTCCACCAGCTTAAAAACGTGAACGAGCTCTTAGGGAAGATACCGGGGGTTGGCGGCATTAAAACCGGCTGGACGGAAGAAGCAGGAGAGAATCTCATCACGATGGTGGACCGCAACAGTCACAAGGTTATTATTGTTACCCTTCACAGTCAGGATCGCTTCGGGGATACATCCCGACTTATCGACTGGATCTTCGGAAATTATCAGTGGAACGTGTTCACGCCGTCAACATAGCTACAGAATCCAGGATGAAGAAACTGCGGGCACGTACGCACGGAACCCGTTATCCCCGTCAAACACAAAAATAGGCTGCAGATACGTTTGCGGATCAAATGAATCGTAGTACGCAAGGTATACATTCCGGATAACGGCGACATTTCCGCTTGTGGGATACCGTACGATATATCCGTTTCCGCTTTGCAGTTCTTCCCAGGCCTGGTTACTTGTTTTCAGTGCATATGTTGCCGTTGTTTGATAATCAATCGGCCAAAATGTATAGGCGAACTGGATAATCCGTTTTTTTGTATCGGTTGAGCCGCTGTATATAATGGATACCGGAGCCTCATCTGCGTATGGGGTGAGCACCTGAGTGTCTTCGATTGGCTTCCGGAAGAAGTCTATACGTTCAGCATCTGCCTGGGAAAGACTTGTCGTACCAATCAACTGCGTTCCGTTTAACCTCAGAAATAATATCTGATTTGTCCCGCCTGCAAGGTCAGTCTGATACAAGTTATGAGATTGAAGTAAATTAATTGCCTCACGTGTCCCGTCATCCGGTAGCGGGAGATTTTTTCCGTTAAAAACAGACGGATCCTGTTCGTAGCCATAACGGATAATAAAGTTATTGGATACAATATCGTATCGTAATCTCCTCAGCGGAAGCTTAGCATCATTAAACCGGTAGATATTCTTGGTTTCCTGCACAGGAGTGGGGTCAAAATCAAATCCGGATGCAAAATCCTGCGCCGTGTTAAGTCCGAGGAGATTCGGTGCCGTTTTTGGCATGAGATACACGGTTGCGGATTCAGAAGCTTTGGGAACAGTACCTTCGATTGTCTGTAATTGAAACGTTAGTGCTGCCGATGGGGTTGCCTGCAGCGGAAATACGAGGACTGGCAGTTTATCGAATGCGTGATTGGGCGGCGGGGCCTTCGGGGGGAATATAAGCAAAAATACCGCAATGAAAATACTCCAGAAAATACGCATGAGTATATAGGCGATGATTGCGATGATTCCCCAATTTATCGTGCGGCGGGCAAAATAAGCGGTTTGAGTCAGTGTTGCCATGGTTAGTTCAGTATACGGTTAGGACGTGGTAGAATCAACAGTATGAGTGCTGTGCGAACCCGTATTGCTCCGTCTCCGACAGGCGAGGACCTGCACATCGGGAATGCTTACACTGCACTTATAAACTACGTATTTGCCAAAGTTAATAACGGTCAATTTATTATCCGTGTGGAGGATACAGACCGCACGCGGCTCGTTAAAGGATCTGAAAATAGGATACTGGCATCCCTCATGTGGTTAGGGATTCCGTATGACGAAGGGCCCGATATCGGCGGACCATATGCCCCATACCGCCAGTCCGAACGGCTCGGGATCTATAAAAAACATGCGGAAGCGCTTGTCGCGAAAGGTCACGCCTATTACTGTTTCTGTACACCGCAGAGACTGGATCAAATGCGAAAAGACCTGGAAGCCAGACATTTACCCCCGATGTATGACGGGTTATGTAAAAAAATCGACAGACGTGAATCAAAAAAACGTATAGCGGCAGGGGAGAAATACGTTATCCGTCTTGATGTGCCGGATGAGGGGACGACGATATTTCATGATGTGATCCGGGGAGATATATCTTTTGAAAACAAACTGATTGACGATCAGGTCATTCTGAAATCCGACGGGTATCCCACGTATCATCTGGGGGTGGTTGTTGATGACCATATCATGAAGATTACCCATATAATCCGCGGTGAAGAATGGATTTCTTCAACGCCTAAACATATTCTTCTCTACAAATTTTTTGGATGGGATGTACCGCTTATTGCGCATGTATCGGTACTGCGGAATCCCGACCGGAGTAAGTTAAGTAAGCGGAAAAATCCGGTGTGGGTATCAGAGTATAAATCAAAAGGCTTTCTGCCCGATGCGATCAAAAATTATCTTGCGACTATGGCGTGGTCGTACCCCGGCGGTCAGGACGTTTTTTCCGTTGACGATATGATCTCTAAATTCCGTCTTGAAGACCTGCAGACGACGGCCCCGATTTTCGATACGGAAAAACTGCGCTGGATGAACGGGGAGTATATCCGGCACATGAACAGTAAAAAGTTAATACGTGTTCTGTACGAATTTTATAATAATAAATATCCGGAAAACTACATCGCGAAAATACTTCCGCTATTGGTTGAGCGGATGAAAACATTGGCGGAATTTGAGTCGCTTGCCGGATTTTTCTTTGTACGTCCGGCAACATATGAGAGGCCGTTGGCAAAAGAAATTCTTGAAGTAGGACGGAAAGCTCTTGAGGCAAGCGCTTGGACACATGAGGCCATGGAACAATCGATCCGTTATTCCGCAGAAGCTGCAAAACTGAAAGCAAAGGATGTATTTATGGAACTCCGTGTTGCAGTCACCGGCAAAACAGTGGGACCGCCGTTATTGGAATCACTGGAAATTTTAGGGAAGGAAGAAACGTTTATACGTATTCCATCCAATGAGGGTCGGTAACAACCGTCAACTCCAGGTAGATTTTTTTGCTAGTTGCCGTTTCCAATTCTTTTCGTGCCGCCTGGCTTATTTCTTTGACCATTGCGCCTGCATGCCCTATGATCATCGCCTTATACCGGTCGGCGCTCGTAATAATTTTCGCTTTGATATAGACGGTCCCGTTATCACGCTCAGTGACTTCATCGACAGCAGACGCAAGGGTATAAGGTACTTCATCACGCAAAAATAAAAATGCCTTTTCCCTGATAATTTCGGAGATAAATAATTTACTGTCCATATTCAGTGCCGGTTGAGCCAGTGTAGTTCTGTCCACTAATTCTTTTCCCTCAGGCAGGAGGTCAAACAGAGTTGATAACAGAATATTAGTGTTTTTGTGAGCAAGTGCGGAAAGCATAATCACCGTCGTAAACTCATCTTCCAAAAATTTATACTGCACGATGTGAGTAGGGGTATGGATGTCTGTTTTATTGATGACGAGAATTTTCGGCCCGTTGAATTTACGTACGATACCCAGTGCTTTATTTTCCTCGGTATCGCGCTGCCGGGTGTGGTCAACCATATAGACGACCACATCAATGCCGCTAACCAACGATCCTTCCGCACGTGCGTTGATCCGTTTGGAAAGCGTATCGGGAGTTCTGCCGAATATACCGGGCGTATCAACAAAAATGATCTGCCCGCGGTCATCCTCGTATACGGCCTGAATATTAAACCGTGTGGTTTGCGGTTTGGGGCTGGTAATTGACACCTTATGCCCCAAAAGAGTATTCAGGAGAGTGGATTTGCCGACATTCGGCCGGCCGATAAGCGCGACAATACCGGATTTCATCCCTCTATTGTACTATAATGGGCCGAAGTATGAATGGCGGGCGGATTATAAAGTTTCAGGAGCATATTTTTTCCTGGTGGGAACTCAATAAACGCAATTTGCCGTGGCGTCACACGCATGATCCGTACAGGATTCTTGTATCGGAGGTTATGCTCCAGCAGACGCAGGTTTCGCGGGTACTTCCCAAATACGAAGAATTCCTGTATTTTTTCCCCGACGTGTACACCCTTGCCCGGGCCAGCGCGGCGAAAATACTGAAAGTATGGAAGGGGATGGGCTATAACCGGCGCGCGCTGTATCTGAAAAAGGCAGCGCAGAATATTGTTGATATGTATAACGGAAAGTTTCCGGATAGCGAGAAAGAACTTATGTCTCTGCCGGGTCTGGGGAAATATACTTCCAGGGCAATTCTTGTGTTTGCTTTTAAAAAGGATATCGCTGCGGTTGATACAAATATCAGGCAGATTATTACGCATTTCTTTTTCAGAGACGTTCCGCAGAAAGATAAAATTATTCAGGGAGTTGCGGATAAACTGGTTCCTATGGATGAATCCTGGGAATGGCATCAGGCTTTAATGGATTACGGATCTATTGAAATGCCGAAATTAAAAATAAAAAAAAGGGTAAAAAAATCAACAATTCCGTTTAAAGAAACCAACAGATATTTTAGGGGCAGGTTAATTGATTTGTTACGCAAAGGTCCCGTCAAAGAAGATACTATCTTACATGATTTTTCCATGTGCGTTATTAATGGATTGATAAAAGACGGATTAGTTGAACGGAAAAAGGGGATACTCAGGCTACCGGATTAAGAAACTAAAAGAACTGTAAATTTTTTTATTCCGCCGGGGGTGATGACTTCCACGACGTCACCGGCTTTCTTCCCTGAAATTGCCCGGCCCAAAGGGGATTGCTGGGAAATTGTATGTTTGACCGGATCGGATTCATATCCCCCGACAATTTCGTAGTCATATTCTTTTGTACCGTCAGTAAGCTTTACGCGTGTCGGTTCAATTATTTTGGCAAGCTTAATGAGCCGCTCCACCCGCCGTATACGGGAGTCCAAAAATGAAAGCTGCTGACGGGACGCTTTGTAGTAGCCGTTTTCCGATAAGTCACCCATCGCACGGGATTCCGAGAGATTCTTGACAGCCTCCGGCCGTGCATCAAGAAATTTTTTCCGGTCATCCAATAATTTTTGATAGCCTTCTTTAGTGAATGGAATCCGCGGTTCTTTTCTGATACGGGAAATTTTCATATGAGACTCACGAGCGTTTTTTTGAGCGCTTCTATACTTTTGGGGTCGTACACAGAACATATAAATACCTGTTTCTTTTCACCGGTAAAGAGTCTTGTAACCCTTTTTATTCTATCCGCATCAGTCAAATCGATTTTCGTTAATACGATATATTCCGGTTTCGCAAGTAGTGCGGGATCAAATTGTTTAAATTCTTCCCGGATTGTTTTATACGCGCCCAGAGGATCGTCATGGTTTACGTCAATGCAGTGCAAAAGTATTTTTGTTTTCTCGATATGTCTGAGGAAATCTATCCCAAGCCCTTTCCCTTTTGACGCGCCCTCAATAAGCCCGGGAATATCAGCTATAGGGTGATTACCCAGCATACCGATTGTGGGGTCAAGGGTGGTAAACGGGTATGCAGCTACCGTGGGATGGGCATTGGTCAATACAGTAAGAAGACTGCTTTTACCGGCGTTCGGCAATCCGATGAGCCCTATTTCCGCAATGAGGCGCAGTTCCAGAAGAAGTTCACGTTCCTGACCGGGTTCTCCCTTTTCTGCGGTCATAGGCGTCTGGTTTACGGAGCTTTTAAAATTAACATTTCCGCGGCCTCCCCGCCCGCCCTGTGCAATCAACACCTGTTTGCCGATTTCGGTAATCTCAATGGAAGCGTTGGTTTTGATGTCAGTAATTTTTGTACCCAGAGGGATGAGAGTCAGAACATCTTCCGCTTTTTTCCCGTTCTTTTTTTGCCGTGCCCCGTCACCGCCGTGTTTTGCTTTGATAATTTTCGTGTATCGGAACTCCCGTAGATCGTTGATATTCGTGGAACCTACAAAGTAGATGTTTCCGCCTGCGCCTCCGTTGCCGCCATCCGGACCGCCTTTGCGGGTCTGGCCGTTATGCAGGAGCGACGCTGAGCCCGCTCCGCCGTTTCCTGCCTTAACCGTGAGGGTAATGTTATCTACAAGCATACCTGCATTGTAGCACGGCCGGGGCTTCAAATCTGATATACTGTGTACCTTATGTATCTGAACGCACTTATTTTGATCCTCTGTATTAGTACCCTCATTGTCTATACCCGGACGAAGAATTATGACAGCATAAACGGGATTTTAATAATAATATTCGGATTATCAGCGCTTTTGTTAACAATACTATATCTTAAAGAGGTTACGTTTAAGCTGTATGTGCCGGAAACACTTTTGATGTCGGGCATCATACATCTGGTATTTACCATTGTCGGATTTCTTCTGGTAATTTTTTTCAGAGTGAAACAAAGAAAATTCAATCCCGTATTTTTTCTGACATTATTTGTACTCTATGTCCCGTTTGCTTTTTTGCAGCAGATATTTTTTCAATATATATTTCTCAATACGCTTTCATCGCTTATTGCAAGCAGAGTGCTTGTGTTTTTGCTTGGGATTTCGTTTTTCGGTTTGGCCCACCCGCCGAGGGACACGATAAAACTGACTATTTTCAGTCTAATGGCCGGCACAGTATGGATATGGACGTTTATGACGTACGGGAATCTTCTCTGGCAAAGTCTGTCACATGCATTCCTCGGCGCTCTGTATTATTGCCTCGTCCACCCGGACAACCGCCTTGTCGCCCGATTGAAGTTTCTAGAGCCGTTCTATTAGTGTTCCTGCTATCTTTATAAAAGATTTATAAACCGATGAAGGTTCTGACCCGTTTTCTATTAAATCTTCCGCTAGCAAGGCTAATTCGTCCATTACGACAATCCTCACTAGATGACCAAGTTTATTGTCCTGTGATTTTTTAATATACTCTCGGAATTCTTTATGTGATTGTATTTCTATTTGGTCGGTTGAAGATGAATTACCTGTTTCTTGATTCATTTGCCCTTTTATATCTTTAAGAGGTTAGAGTCAAGTCTTTCTTTGGCTAAACTGCTCGAACTATATTAGGACTTTTATATATAACTTGAGGATTTTGATGAGTATTTATTGTAGAATACCCACGTAGGTAGATTTAATAATATGCCAAGAACAGAAACTTTTATTAGTGACAATTCTAAAAGAACAGCAAGAAATAATAACGATTTGTTTGAAAGATGGTTAATACGGTCTGGGGGAGAATTACCAAATATCATTGATACTTTTAAGCGGTTGCCCACTTATCAGGATAATATTTTGGTGGATATCTCGTCTGAAAAACAAGCGGATCAAATGAAAGAAAATATTTTTTATGAATTAGAACATCTAAGAAATAAATATAAAAGGGTAAAGAAACATAATAATACAGAGAAGATGCAACAAATATCTGACAGAAGAAATGAATTAAAGTATGCATTAAGTAAAATTTTTAGTTTTATAGATGAATGGAAAAGTCTCGATAGTGATGAAATTTTGATATCCTTAGTCAGAAATAATGATCCTGATCTTCGTGATGCTGCCCAAGATCTGATTCAATACCGTACCTCTAAAAATAATGACCGGCGTTTGTGGTTATCAGATACCGATTATTCCATATTAATGAAGAAACGGGACAAAATCAGAGACGAGTTAATGAGAAGAAAGTTGTCTGAATCCAAAGAATTTTCATAGACCAGGATCATGTACATAACTGACCCTGATCATGAGCGAATGTTAGGAGCCGAATGGCTGCGGGACTTGGATTCGAACCAAGATAACATCCTCCAGAGGGATGCGTACTACCATTATACGATCCCGCAAATGGTTTTTAGCCTCCTTATTATACCCCAAACAAGAGCTTTCAGGCTATTTGGCCATATGGTATAGTTTATTTAGTATGACGAAAGGAGAAAATTGTATGAAACATATGCACGCAGGAGCAGGGGGAGGGGCAGTGTACGGGTTGGGGTTTATCGGAGCGGCGTTGTATTTTATCCAGCACGCCGCAACATTTTGGGACGGGGTATTCGGTGTCCTTAAAGCCATCGTATGGCCTGCACTTCTTATATATCGGGCGCTTGGGTTATTGAAAATGTAATGAGACGGCTCGTATATATTTTATTTCTACCTATTTTTTTTGCTATCTGTTTGCCGGTATTTGCCGGCAATCCTCCGGATCAGACGAAATCGACGATAACCAGTACCGCCGCCGCGGCAGATGGCTCCTCCGTGTCTACGGTTACCATTGTCCTCAAAGATGCCGGCGGGAATACAGTAACGTCAAACGATTCCATACATATAACTTCGTCTGACTCAACTGCGTCATTTAACCCGTCATCTCTGACGCTTGACGGCTCAGGAACTATCACAACGCAAATGAAAACGACGACGGTCGGATCCGTCCAGATTACCGTGACCGACGTGTCAACAGGCAATACTCAGCTGACATGGTCTGTTTTGTTTTTCCAGCCGGGCACGGCTAGCCCGACTCCCACCCCGACTCCGGCACCCGGTGCGTGTACGGATACAGCGCCGGGAAGTACCGTGCAATTGACCTCCGCAGAATCGTCAGGTGCTCACGCAATTACGCTTACTTGGGCAGATGCAGCTAATCCCGTGACATATTATCTGCTTTCTTACGGTCTCTCATCAGGAAATTATATATACGGAGTGCCCAATATGGGCGGGCAGGGGACGACAGCGTTTACCGTCGGGGGTCTCGCGACGGGAAAGAAATATTTTTTTGCCGTCCGTGCCGTAAATGGTTGCACACCGGGCAACTTATCAAACGAACTATCCGCTATTGCAGGTGTGGCTTCCACGCCGACACCCGGACCGGCAGATACGTCGGGAAGTTTGCCCGTTGAGTCGGACGTCATCCTGACGGACACACCTGAGGTAAGTGCGGATACGCCTACCCCCATACCGGTGGAATTTATTACGCCCGCGCTCCCGGTCGGCGGATCGGTTTCACCCATTGGTTATATTATGATCGGGGCAACTGCTCTCGGGGTTGTGTGTGCCGGCATCGGCGCTTACTTATTGCTTAGGATGAACAGGCGTCGTTTCTAATCCGTTTTAAAACGTTTCCATCCGCGCTTCCAGTTAACATTAACATACCCAAGGGTCAGGATATCATCACAAATGTCGAACAGATAATGTGTGAGCATTGCGCCGAACAGTATAACACCCACTTTCCAGTCATAGAAAAATGATGCGAGAGACACAAGGAAGAGAAATAACACGAAATAAAAATTGTGGGTAGCAAGATCAGTCTGATATTTGTGCCCTGTTTCAAGATATTTCGTCAGTATCCGCCATTCACGGCCTTTTAAAAAGCTTAATACCTGTTTGGTATAGACGTCTTTCTTTCCATAAACGAAAAAATAGAAGAAATGGTCAAGATCCGGAATGAGAGATCCGATGACTGATATGGTGATCCAACGGGTGTTAAATTGCTGCCAAATTTCCCTCAGAAACCACGCCCACATAAGTCCCAGAAGCACATGATAAAATTCATGTCTGGCATGCCAGATAATAAATCCGATTCCTTTAAGGCGTGCAACCGATCTCTGCATATAGCCTTAGTATCCAGTTTTTCCCGTCAGGATTCAAGTACGAGGTGTTACTTCAGGTATGTATTAAAGAAATCAACGGACCGCTGCATGGCAACTTCAAAATCCGGCGAAGATATATTATGATCCCCGCCGGGATAGTTATAGTATTCTGCAATTTTTCCCAGCTTTTGGAGAGATGTAAATAAATTTTGGGAAAATAATACCGGCACTTCCTCGTCCGCCCCGCCGGTATGAAGCTGTATGGGGGCTGTTATGTCGGTTAGATGTGCAGTGGGATCTATAGATTGCCAAAATGCCGATGACGTGGCAGGCGGGCCGTACATGGATATGAACTGTTGCCTTCCGCTATTGCGGTTAGCAAGTTCCGGAGGGGGAGGCCGGTAGCTCACCCGCCGCTGCCAGTTATTCGTAAGATCGTAATACGATCCCACGACGCCGCCCCAGATGACCGCCGCTTTTATGTCTTTGGGATCAACAATAATATCCCGCAGCGTGATATTCCCTCCCATACTGTGTCCCCACATGCCGATACGGTTAGGATCCGCGTCTTTATACCGTTTTACGGACGCAAGGGCATTGAGTACATCAACCGCATATGCAGGAGAATAGTACGCACTTTCCGGCTGGCCCTGGGAACTGCCGTGGCCGCGATAATCGGATTTAAAAACGATATACCCATCACGCGCGAAAGCATCAACGTATGCGACATATCGTTCTGTTGTACGGTATTGCGCCGGCGGAATATATCCGTGGTTAAAGATGATAACCGGCCACCCGGTCGGCGGCTTTGTGCCGTCGGGAACGGTCAGCAAGCCGTAAATTTTTAAACCGTCGGACATATAGGAAGCGATATATTGATGGTAATTACTGCCATCAGCAAGCGTTTGCTCGATAACGAGATCGCTTCCGGGATACGAACGGGCGCGCATAGCGGCAATGGATAACGGATTTTCCGTTGAAGCAACGGGAGTAGACGCGGTATCCGGTGCTACCGGTTGTTTCCGGAAATAATAAAATCCGGCAGATGCGGCAACTACTACAAGAAACACTGCTAATAAATATTTAGAGGTCATGATGTTTTAGCGGAAGTTCTATCGTGAACGTTGTGCCTTTATTGAATTTACTTGTTACCCGTATACTTCCGTTATGCTGGTCTACAATTTGTTTTGCGATAGACAGTCCCAATCCATAGCCTGATACGTCAGTTTTCGTTCTTGATTTATCAGCGCGGTAAAAACGGTCAAAAAGATGCGGGACATCTTTTTCGGCAATCCCGATACCGCCATCGGCGATGACGATACGGATGCGGCCGTCTGACTTTTTACTGGATAACCGGACCGGACTTTGTTTCGGGCTGTATTTTATCGCATTATCCAAAAAGATAACGAGCAGTTCAATCAGGGCGGTTTGATTTCCCTGAATATGGGCAGAGGGGATGTCATTGACAATCGTTATCTTTTTTTCTTTGGCGGCGTTTGTCACTTTACGGACGGCTTCCCGTGAAACATCGGCAAGGGACACATCATCAATTGACAAATTGCTGTGCCCTTTTTGATATTGCGTCAGCCGGATAAGACCGTCGGATAAAACCTGAAGGGAATTCACTTCTTCGAGATTACTTTTGAGTAAATTTTTTGCCTGGTCGAGTGAAAGGTTCTTGTCCCGCAAATTCACTTCAATTTCGGATTTGAGGGATGTGAGTGGTGTGCGCAGTTCATGAGACGCGTCGGTAATGAAACGGTTTTGTTCGTCAACCATATCTTTGATTGGATTTAATGTGCGTCCTGCGAGTAAATAGCCGGCCCATGCCGATCCGGCTAAAATCAGCAAATTTATAACCACGAGTCTGAATAAAAGACGTTGTTTTGTCTCTGCCAGGAGATCAGGATTTAATAAAATAGGAAATTGAGGAAATCTATGTTCCAGCTCTAATCTTTCAACCTGCACGATGCGGTCCAATTCAGTCGTAAGGACGCGGAAAATAGCCGCACTAAAAGACACGCTCACGAGCATGATAATCAGGAGATACCAGGCTGTTAATTTAATACGGGCTGAACGAAACATATTAGGTATTTTTTCCCAACTTATACCCGAATCCGCGGATTGTATGGATAAGCGGCGACACCCGCGGAAACGGTTTATCCAGTTTATTCCGGAGATACCCGATGTACACCTCTACAGTATTGGGTAATATGTCTGCATCATAATTCCAAACATGTCCGATGATCTGATCTTTGGTAAGCGTGCTGTTGGGATGTCTCATGAGATACTCCAAAAGAGCAAATTCACGGCTGGAAAGCTGAACGACTTTATCCGACCGTTTCACTTCATATGATAACGTATCCAGCGTCAAATCTTCGACTCGGAGAGTCGTACCGACGGCTTTTCGTGGTCTCCTTACCAGCGCCCGGATGCGCGCGAGTAATTCTTCGAACGCAAATGGCTTGGTGAGATAATCGTCTCCTCCGGCATTCAGACCTTCGACCTTGTCAGTAGTTTGCCCTTTGGCGGTGAGCATGAGAATCGGGGTATTGATACTTTCGCTCCGTAGTTTTTTGCACATGGTGACGCCATCCATTCCCGGCAAAAGGAGGTCCAGAACGATGACATCGTATTCTTCGGTACTTGCAAGATCAAATCCGTCCGTACCCGTATATGTGACGTCAACGGCATACGATTCCTGTTCGAGGCCTTTTTTTATGGAGTTTGCGATTTTGTGTTCGTCTTCGACGACAAGAATCCGCATAGTGAGGCTATAGTATACCACATTTCTGAGAAGAAGCTGAAAACTATTCGTTACGCAAAACCCGGGAAAAAATCGGTTTTTATGTTGTTCCGGTGAATCCCGATATCCCCGAGAATCTGCCGGAACCCGTCAACCAGTGAACTTGGTCCTGATATATAAAACAACCGTTCCCTGTAATCCGGTATTTCCTCCGTAATGACATTGCCGTCAATCCTGCCGGCACGGCCGGTCCAACCGGACGGTATATGTTCGCGGTCGGTGAGAGCGTACAACGTTTTCATACCCAACGCGTTCCGGGCCTGGTCAACTATATCGCGGTAAACAATTTCCGGTGCCGTTCTATTTGAGTAAATGAGGACGATATCCCGTTGTTGTTTCGAATCGAGAAGATATTTAATCATACTCCGGTATGGTGTGATACCTATCCCGCCCGCAATAAAAACAAGTTTTTGTTTCGGATTCTCCGGCAATACAAAATCTCCGCTCCGCTGGCCTGCTGCAATCCTGCCGCCGATATCCATCGTAAATAACGATTTTTTAAATGAACTCTGAGGCGTATTAAACCGGATACCCAGGCGCACAGCACGTTCGGTAGGGGAAGATGCTATGGTAAAGTACCGGCGGTTTCCGCGGTCATCGGGACTGGAGTGTCCGAGAGTCCATTCCATATATTGTCCGGGGGTAAATGAAAACGGCTTGTCCGGGATAAATACGTACTCATATTGGTTTTGCCCGATCGGTATTACTTCTTTCAGTTTGAGCATCAATTTTTCCTTGGGACTGACGATATATGAGAAGATATTTCCTACAACGAGCGCCAATTCCGGCGTTGAGAACACGGGTCCCAGATGGAGTTGAGGAGCAAATAACGCGCCGACGAGTATACCGTACCAGATCCGCAGGCGTGAAGTAGGCGGAGTCGTCAGGGGTTCGGTAAGCATGACGGACGCGAAAAATATAATCGGGGATTCAACGAATATTTTCCGGAAAATAGAAAGATTGTTGGTCCCGTTAAAAGCGGCAATCGTAAGAATAACGACGGACGCGGTTGCAAGAAAGCTGAAAAATAAATCGGTCCGTTGTATTTTCTTTACAATCAGCAGGCCGCCGACGAGTACGACCGGCAGCATCGGGAGAGTGGCAATCCACCACGATGCGGAATCACCCAATATATACGCGGTAAGGACTACTGCAATTGCGACGGGATTGAATACGTGCTTTTTGCCGATAGCGAGGATATATTTCGAGACACACGTCAGTGTCGCTGCCCATCCCAAAAATATCAGGCCATGAAGGGTATTGGCAGGCGAGATAATAAGGGCAAGAATGAGTGCGGATATATAGACGGATTCTACATTTGTCTGTGCCTCAAACACGCGTGCGAAAACGTCGTTAACGAGAAGTGATACGGCTAACAGAAACAAAACGGAAATGACAAACGGAAAAAATGAAAATGATAATATGCCGAACAGTGAGAAAAAAGCAGCGACGATAACGAGGATGATAAGGTAGTACAGAAGTAATCTGTACATCGTTATTGTATTTAAGAATTCATCAATTGCATTCATACGACATACTTTCCGAATCCGCCCGTCCATGTCGCAACGCCGTGCGTGTCTATCATATATCCCTCAAAACCTTTCAGGGTCTCAATAAACCGGATCCCCTGACGCCCCATGGCAAATGCTCCGGTTGCATACCGGTCCGCATCAAGGATGTTCGGGCCGATGACGGTGAGACTGACGATTTCATCAACGGGAGAATCCGTTTTTGGGTTGTATATATGTTTTCCCCGTTCATAGGTTCCCGAGGTAGCTATTCCGAGATTATGAAGTACGACTCGTTTTACTATTTCATGTACGTTGAAGGGATTACGAATGCCGATGGTCCAAGCCTTTCCTTCACGGTTGTTGCCTGACACTTCTATGTCGCCGCCCGCTTCCACATAAAAATCGGCGTAGCCGGCGCGGTGTAGCATTTCTGCGGCGTTACGGATTGCCCAGCCTTTCACGATACCCGACGGGTCAATCTTGCGGTCATGTAGGATATCAAAATAACCGGATGTTTCCTTTTTCGTTTGCCCGGCCAGACGGAGTATTGTTTTCATATCGGGACTATACTCCGATTCGCTGAGAACTCCGGTATTTATTTTAGTAATTTCGCTCGTTTTTTTAAACGTGCTGAATGTGTTATCTACGTAATGAAAATATTCAAACAGTGAATTGAAGATTTCCTGTTTATCGTGATCTGTAATTTCCACAATGACCGGCATATCCATAATTAACTTCGTCTGTCTCATATATTATTTCGCCTGGCTAAGTGCGGACGAGAGCGATTGGATAAATGCCTGGCTTGTTGCCGTGGCGCCTGTCACCCCGTCAACCTGTGCGCTCTGAGCCTGTATTGCTTCCTGTGTGAGGTACGGCATCGCCTGGGAATTAATCATCTGCGAAGTCTGCCGGTCATTGGGATACTGCAAAAATTGAACATCGGAAATTTTCCCGTTTGTTATTATTGCCTTCACCTGTACGTTTCCGTAGTAGGCATCAGCGACAATCCCGGTATATTGGCCGTTCCGGTACTGACCGGATGTTTGTGCGGGTGTCGCCGTCGGTACGGGCGGTGGTGTGCCGGCTGTGGGCTGGCTGGCTGTTGGTTGGGATGTCGGCTGCAGAGGTATTGGTGTTGAGGCAGGTAAAACAGCGGGGACAACAGCCTGGATATGTTCCGTATCCACCCGTTGCTGCAGGGCATACCCGATAAAGGTAAAAACAACAAAACCCGAGAGGAGGACTTTTTTCATACGGTTACCATACCTGAGCATACTGAATATTTGCTGAGAATAAGCTCCGATCCTTGATAAGGAGCGGTATAATATATATATGAAAACAAAAGATTTTTCCCTGCATGATCAAAACGATTCAGTCCACACATTGAAACAGTACCGGGGTAAATGGATTGTCCTGTATTTTTATCCCAAAGACGACACCCCCGGCTGTACCATAGAAGCGTGTAAGTTCCGTGACTCGCTCGACCAGCTTCAGAAACACGGAGTGGTTATTCTGGGCGTATCAAAGGATTCCGTAACTTCCCATAAAAAATTTGCCCAAAAGTATCATCTGAATTTTCCGATACTCAGTGATGAATCAAAGGAAGTAATTAAGGCGTACCATGCACAGGGGCCGCTCGGTACGCGGCGCATCACATATCTCATTGATCCGAAGGGTGAAATTACTAAATTTTATAAGAACGTTAATCCCACCGTTCACGCAGGAGAAATTCTCCGGGATCTGGCATCATATGAATCCTAAAGGGAAAGTCGCTATCGTTACCGGTACATCCAGCGGTATCGGAAAAGCAACGGCGCAGTTGCTTGCTCAAAAAGGAGCAACCGTCGTATCGGTTTCCCGTCACGGTCCGGTAGTCGCGGATATGACAAAACCGCACGATATTGAGCGGGTAGTTAAAAACACAATAAAACGGTTCGGACGTATAGATATTTTGGTGAATAATGCCGGCCGCGGGTATGACGGCGCGATTGAATATCTTGATCCGGAGAAATTTCAGGATATATTTAATCTTGATGTTGTCGGGCCGCTGCGGGCCATGCAGCTCGTTATTCCGTACATGCGTAAGGTCGGGGGTGGGGTGATCATTAATATCAGCAGTGCTACTGCCCTCATGTCTCTGCCCAATATGGGCGGATATTCTTCCCTCAAGCGTGCGCTTGCCGGTCTGTCGCTCACAGCCCGTGAAGAATTAAAGGAAGATCATATCACCGTATCCGTTATCTATCCCTATATCACGGATACAAATTTTGAAAAGAATACAATCAAAGGAAAAGAAATACGGATATCCTGGGACGGGGGAGGGAAAATCCCGCCGGCAGATCCTCCGGAGCATATTGCTAAATTAATCGTTAAGGCTATCGAAACCGGAAAACCCGAATTCATCGCACATGAATGGATGAAGAAGATGGTACGTTGAGAAAATACGACAACCCCGACGTTACGTCGGGGCCATCTTTGATCACGATACATCTTTACTATCGGATCGCTTCACATACTTTCAAAGCGTCCGTTCATGCTGCTCAAAAGAACGTGGAGCAAAGGTAGACTACTACCTTTAACTGAGAAAATGCTTACGGTGTTGCCGCGCCGCTTGCTCCGCTTGAACCACTTGGTCCGTTCGGGCCACGCATCTGCGGATTTAACTGAACATTACTTGCCGTTATACTTCCGTCTGAATTTTCCGTACCGAATGCAGCGACAGTCCCGCCTACAGCAAGATCACCTGCCGTTGCCGCTGTTGCTTTATTGAATGATGTGGAAGCTGTTAACAAAACTATTTTTGAGCCGCCTTCGGCGAGCTTGACCGTTATGGAATTGGCATCGGCACTCAGAATCGTTCCCACGGCTCCGTTCCCATTCCTCCCGCGCAGTCCTAGCGCGCCGGTACCTGCGCGGGCTCCGAATTGGCCGTTTGTAAACTGTCCAAATGCCGCAGATCGTTGACCTTTTTGGTATTGCATTCCGCCGAAGAAACCAATACCGCCACCGACAAGGAGTGAGAGAATAATAATTAAAACAAAATTATTTTTTATATCTATATCACCACCTTTCATTTACATACATATTATTGAAATTATCTGAGGATTGACTGAAAGGCAGATCCCCGATCGAGTCGGGGATGACAAAAAAACAATTACTCATACCGCAGTGCTTCGATGGGTTGTAAATCCGAGGCTTTTTTAGCAGGGTACCAGCCGAAAAGAATACCGATTGCTGCGGACACGACAAATGCCAGGCCGATTGCGTAAAATGACATAACAAAACCGAACCCGACGATTCTGGAGAGAATATAAGAAGTTAAAATACCCAGAATGATACCGATACTTCCTCCCGCAAACGTGAGCATGATGGATTCCATCAAGAATTGAGCTGTTATTGTCCGTTTTTTGGCGCCCAGGGCTTTCCGTAAACCTATTTCCCGCGTCCGTTCCGTTACGGTGACAAGCATGATGTTCATAATTCCTATACCGCCGACAATGAGTGAAATTGCAGCAATGCCGGACAATAATGATGTGAATGTCCCTGTTATAGAACTTGCGGTGTTGAGGATATCCTGCTGGGAAAATATCGAGAAATCCGCCTGAGCGGGAGTGTTAAATTTATGCCGTGCCAAAAGAAAATATCCGACCTGATTTTGAGCCTGGGTCATTACATCGGAACTTTTTGCCTCAAGCGCTATGGAACTTAAATAATCGACGCCGAAGAGCTGTTTTTGCGCAACGGTGAGAGGAACATATATGAGATCGTCCTGGTTTTGGAATCCCGATCCGCCTTTGGACTGGGTAATACCGACAATCCTGAATGTTTGTCCGCTTATGCGTATAGTCTGGCCGATAGGTGCCGTGCCGGCGCCGAAGAGATCCGTGACCACCTGAGGGCCGATGACGGCAACCTTGGTAATTCCGTCAACATCACGGGTCGTTATAAAAGAACCGGATTCAACCGTCACTTTATGAACGGTTTCATATGCCGGTGTCACACCGATGATTTGTGTATTGGTGTTCTTGGTACCCGTCGTTACTTGTGTGCGTCTGCTTAATTCCGGAGAAACGTTTTGGATGAGTGTTATCTGTGATGAAGTTTCGATTGCCTTGGCATCGGAGAGCGTGAGTGATGTGCCCCCGCCGAAAGCGCCCTGGACCGCACCGGTTCTTTGGGCGGACGGCTGGACCGTCAGAAGATTTGCGCCGAGCGACTGGATTTGGCTTTGTACTGACGCTTGGGTTGCCTCACCCAGGGAAACGAGGGCGATCACGCTGCCGATACCGATAACAATACCCAAAATTGCCAAACCGGTCCGGAGTGTATTAGTTCTCAGAGTTTGCAGACTTTCGACTATGAGTTCAGTCAGTTCCATAGGTAAACCGTGCCTTTCGCTGTGTATGTCCGTCTCCGTCTTTCACTATTTTTCCGTCACGGACGTATATCACACGCTTAGCATGTTCGGCGATATCCGGTTCATGCGTAATCATGACGATCGTATGTCCCTCACTATTTAACTTCTGGAAAATAGCCATTATTTCTTCTGCCTGTGTGGTTGCAATATTGCCGGTCGGTTCATCGGCAAGAAGGAGTGCCGGATTTAGAACCAGTGCACGTGCGATAGCGACCCGCTGCTGCTGGCCTCCGGAGATTTGGTTGGAGGTGTGATAGAGCCGGTTGCCCAGTCCTACCATTTCAAGAAATTTTTTTGCTGTTTCCTGACGCTCCGCCTTCGGTACTCCTGCATACATCATCGGCAGCATGACATTCTTCATGGTCGTCGTACGGGGAAGCAGATTAAACGCCTGGAATACGAAACCGATTTTTTTATTCCGGATATCCGCGAGTTGATCATCAGAAAGATTCTCCACATTTTCCCCGTCGAGAATATACGTGCCGCTTGTCGGACGGTCCAGCGCCCCCAGGATATGCATAAGCGTGGATTTTCCCGATCCCGAAGGTCCCATAATGGCGACAAATTCACCTTTTTTAATCGTAAAAGAAACGTCATCAACCGCCGTAGTTTCAACGGATTCAGTTGTATATACCTTTGACAGGTGGGTAACCTGAATAATAGGTTTTGGGGTGGCCATATTTACCGGCCTCCTGATACCGCGCGGAAACCTCCGCCTCCTCCGCCTCCGAACGAGCTGAACGGAGACGTTGATGTGCCGGTAGTACCCGTGGTCGTTACACCGGTGACGACGGTATCGCCCTCTGTGACCCCTGAAACAATTTCGGTTTGCGTGTCATTGCTTGCTCCGGTGGTGATATCAACGGTATTCACCTGTCCGTTTTTCATTATGCGGACGGTCGTCTGGCCGCTTGTGGATGTCTGGACTGCAGCGTTCGGGACGAGGACAACATTATCCTTTACCGTCGTTATTATACTTGCGTCCACCGCCATATTGGGATAAATTCCGTCGATTGCAGAATCGTAGTTGATATATGCCGGATATGTTGTTACTCCGGATGAGACGGAGCCGGTGGTATCGATGCTGACGATTTTTCCCGTAAAGGTTTCATTGGGGAATGCATCCATCGTCAGGGTTGCTTTGTCTCCTACCACGACTTTTGGTACGTCAACCTCGTTTAAATCGACGATGGCCACCGGCGCAGCCGATGTTTTGATGTTGGCAATACGCTGGCTAGTTGATGTTCCTGTTGAACTGGTCTGTGCGGTAAGTACCGATCCCACCTGGAATGACAGTCCGCTGATAGTACCTGTAATCGGTGCATAAATTGTCGGGGACGTTTGCTGGTAATTCGCCCAGGCACTTGAAAGCGATGTTTGGGCGGCAGCTACGACGCCCTGCTGGTTTTTATATTGCGCTTCGGCCGCGAGCCAGTCATCCTGTACGGTCGTAAACTGTGTGAGTGTCCGGTTACTTGTATTCGCGCTCCCGTCCGGATTTTGGTATGTGGAATTTTCCGCAATGTCCGTATAGATTTTCCATTTAGAGAACAATGCTGATTGCAGCGAATACATATTCGCCTGAGCGCTGTTTACCTGGTTCTGTGCGCTCTGATACGAGGCCAACGCCTGGTCAGCCCGTTGTTTTCCGTTCATATCAAGGTCAACCTGTGCTATCGCAGTGCCGGATGTAACCTGGTCGCCGTTTTTCACGAAGATTTGGGACACGACTCCGGACGCTTGTGTGTTGACAACCGCGCTATTGGCGCTTGATACATTTCCCGATGCCGTCACGGTTACGATAAGCGTACCTTTTGTTACCGTCTCCGTTTGATAGGTTGTTTTTGCGCTATTGCCCCGGAATTTCGAAATTGCGAACCAGCCGATTCCCAGTACCGCAATAACTATAATGATTTTGACAATCAGTGATCTGGCAAAAAACCAGTTTTTAGCAGCAACAGCTCGGTCTTTAGGAGACATATGTGTTAAGTGTAGGTCATGATTCTGAGACTTTGCTGAAGAATTAATTTTTCGTACGGGTCGTTCTTTCGCCATATATGGACGTTATTATAACGTATTTAATCAAATATACACGTTCTTACGCGGTAATTAGATAAAAATAGGTTTTCCCATCATGCTGAAATCTTTTTAAAATGATGTATAATAAATATTCTTGTGTATGAAAGATACGATTATATCCGTTGACCATCTGACGAAGAAATTCGGTGATTTTACTGCTGTAAAAGATATTTCCTTCACTGTCGGAAAAGGGGAGATTGTTGCTTTTTTGGGGCCTAACGGAGCCGGAAAAACAACAACGATTAAAATGCTCACCACGCTTCTGGCTCCTACAACCGGAGCGGTTCACCTCAACGGCAGCGACGTTATTGCGAATCAGGAAGATGCCCGCCGTACCTTCGGTATCGTATTCCAGGATCCGAGTCTGGATGATGAACTCACTGCATGGGAAAACCTGGAATTCCACGGGGTATTGTACAGCGTACCCAAACAAATCCGGCGGTCGCGGATTGAGGAACTCATGAAATTTGTGGAACTGTGGGACCGGAAAAACGCATTGGTAAAAACATTTTCCGGCGGTATGAAGCGGCGTCTTGAGATTGCGCGCGGACTCCTGCATCACCCGAGGATATTTTTCCTGGATGAGCCGACGATCGGTCTGGACCCGCAAACGAGAAATCATATGTGGGACTACGTCCTCAATCTGAACCAAAAAGAACATATCACCATATTTTTTACTACCCATTATATCGAAGAGGCGGAAAAAGTTGCCGCGCGTATTATCGTCATTGACCACGGAAAGATCGTTGCAAGCGGTACGCCGGACGAACTGAAAAAGAAAACAAAAACCGCAACGCTCGAAGAGGCGTTTCTCAAATATACGGGGCATGCCATACGTGATGAAGAAGCGTCTGCCGCCGACCATATGCGGCAGAATCGCCGGATGTGGCGGCATTAACTATTTATGAATACAATTTATATTTTATGGATTCGTCAGCTTAAGCGGTACTTCCGCAGCCGTTCCAGGATCATCGGGTCTTTGGGGCAGCCGATTTTATTTTTAGTGGCATTAGGATTCGGGCTCGGACCGGTTTTCCAGAAAGCAGGGCAGGGGAACTATATCCAGTTCCTCGTGCCGGGTATTGTGGCCATGAGTGTACTGTTTACTGCAGTATTTTCCGGTATAGAAATTATCTGGGACCGGCAGTTTGGTTTTCTTAAAGAAACGTTGGTTGCTCCGGTTTCACGGTATGAAATTATGATCGGCCGGACGCTGGGAGGCGCGACCGTTGCCATGATACAGGGCGTGATCGTATTTGCGCTTTCGTTCTTTGCAGGGTTCCGTCCGTCAAGTTGGGGGGGTCTGGGTCTTGCATTCGTTTTTATGTTCCTTACCGCGATGCTATTCACCGCGGTAGGTACCGCGATTGCGTCGGTGTTGGAGGATATGCAGGGATTCCAGCTGATTATGAATTTTCTTATCATGCCGCTTTTTTTCCTTTCCGGTGCGCTGTTTCCTCTGGATAACCTGCCCGGAGTACTCAAGGTTATTATCTCCATTGATCCGTTATCATATGGCGTCGACGGTATGCGCGGGGCGCTCGAGGGTATTTCCCATTTCGGTCTCGCGACGGATTTCGGCGTGTTGGCGGTTATGACCCTTGTCGTTCTGGCAATCGGGAGCTACCTGTTTTCTAAGATACAATTGTGAAGAGAAGCATACTGATCGCCGGTGGTATACTTTGTATAGTTGCATTAGGCGTATATTATATTTTCCGCCCGGCACTCACCCCGGTCATACCGGCGGTACAGATAGGTATGAAGCTTATAAGTCCTGCGTTTGAAAATTATCAGAAAATTCCCGTTCAATTCACCTGTGACGGTCGCAAAGCACATCCGCCGCTTTCCATATCCGGCGTCCCGTCTTCGGCTAAATCACTCGCTCTCATAGTCGATGATCCCGACGCACCCAGCGGGACCTTTACACACTGGGTTATCTGGAACATTCATACCGATACGAATACGGTTGCAGAAGGTGCGACGCCGGTTGAGTCTCAGGAAGGCACAAATTCAGCAGGAGTTGTGGGATATACGCCGCCGTGCCCGCCGAGCGGCCAACACAGGTATTTCTTTACGCTGTATGCGCTGGATGCAAAGCTGGGATTGGACGGCAAAGCGACGAAAGCGGATGTGGAAAAGGCAATGCACGGCCATGTCATGATGGAATCGCTTCTGGTGGGTGTCTATAGCCGTTAACGTTGTGTAGCCGCCCAGATGTATCCCAAAATCCCAAGTGCAAGAAACAGGAATCCGAAGCGAACCGGATGAATTCCCGCAAACGGATATGTTATCAGGACGCCGATTCCGACACCGAACAGCAAAAAGATGAGCCCGTTGAAGTCAGAATGAGCACGAAGGTATTTCCTTGCAGTTTTAATTAATTTCATTTTCATCACCCCTAGGTAAAGTGTATCACATACAAATTGTGATACTATATGGACTATGAAACGCTTGTTACTGGTTTTTGCGCATCCGGACGATGAGTCTTTCAGTTGCGGGGGAACCGTTGCAAAATACGTCGCAGCCGGATGGAAAGTAGATCTTATCTGCGCCACACGGGGGGAGGAAGGGAGCCACGGGCCATTCATGGATATTAACCAAAACCAATTGGGTGATATCCGGCAGAAAGAACTGCAAAAAGCGGGGAGTACCCTCGGCATTAACTCTATTACGTTTTTGGGATACAGGGACGCAGCGTTGTCCAGCCTGACTCCCGGAGAGTTGGAAGATACAGTGTACAAAAAAATGGAAGAACTGGTGCCGGACACGGTCGTGACCATGGACACAATCGGCATAAGCAATCACCCTGACCATATTAAAATGTGTTTTGTAACCACATATGCATTCCAGAAATATGCGGCATGGATTGAAGAGCAGTTAAAAGATCAGGAAGTATCCGTACAGCTGTTTCCCAAACTTTATTATGCCTGTATGCCCGAATCCGTTGCCCGGTATTTGCAGAAAAAGAAAACGTTGCCGGCCGAATCGTTCGGCAAACCCTGGCGGGGAACACCGGATAAAAATATTACCACCGTTATAAACATTATGAAATTCGGTAGTGCCAAAAAGAAAGCACTGCTGTCGCACGTTTCCCAACAGGAAGATGTAAACCGGTTCCTGTCGCTACGGACTAATCCGCTTCTGAAACACGAATATTTTATTCTCCGGATGCACGGCACGACGGAAGTGTTTATGGGGAAAAATGATCATGTCACTAATTCTCTCTAATATTCACGCGTCTGTTGCTGGTAAAGAAATTCTTCGCGGCATCACGCTCACCGTTGGTAGCGGTGAAGTCCATGCGGTGATGGGACCCAACGGCAGCGGGAAATCTACGCTTGCGTATGCCCTTATGGGACACCCCGATGTAAAAATCGTTTCGACGAAATCAAAAATTTTACTGAACAATAAAGATATTTCAGATCTCCCGACGGAAGAACGCGCCAAACGCGGATTGTTCCTTGCATTACAGTCCCCGGTTGCCGTACCGGGTGTTTCTGTCGTACAGCTCTTACGGTCCGCATATCAGGAGCTTCATGCAACAAAACGATCCAAACGCACCGTGAGTCATAATCCACTGCTTTCGCGCCGGTGGGTCGCCGCAGGCATGACGATTCTGGAATTTACCGACATGGTGAAAAAATATGCAAAAGAATTACACATCGATGAGTCATTTTTGTCCCGCGGCATCAACGACGGGTTCTCCGGCGGAGAAAAAAAGAAGATAGAAATGCTCACCGCGCTTACGCTGAGACCCAAGTTTGCGGTCTTCGATGAAATTGATACGGGTCTTGATGTGGACGCGTTGAAAATTGTTGCCAACGCAATACGTATACTTGTCAAAAACGGAACCGGGGTAATTATCATTACCCATTACCGGCGGATTTTGAAATATATACAGCCCGATGTCGTTCATGTTTTGGTAAACGGGAAAATAGTGAAAACGGGAAATGCGGGGTTAGCGGAGATTCTGGAGGAAAAGGGGTATGAAGAGTACCGCTGACCGGTATACGTACGTCTTCAGATCCAAACGGGGTCTTAGCAAAGAGGTCGTTGCCGATATCAGCCGGCACAAGAATGAACCGGAATGGATGTATGAAGAGCGCCTGCGCGCGTTGAAGATATTTCAACAGACACCTTTACCTGCCTGGGGCGGTGATTTGTCGGGGTTGGATTTCGACAATCTGTATTATTACCTCAAGCCGACCCAACACCCGGTCAGTTCATGGGACGCGTTACCGAAGGAAATAAAAAATACCTACGACAGAATCGGCGTCCCCGAAGCGGAGAAAAAATTCCTTGCCGGAGTCTCCGCACAATATGAATCGGAAGTCGTGTACAAAAGTATCAATCGTATGCTTGAAAAAAAGGGCGTGGTGTTTTTGGACATGGATTCAGGCCTCCGTGAGTATCCGCAATTAGTGAAAAAATATTTCGGGTCGGTCGTGCCGGTGACTGACAATAAGTTTGCAGCCTTAAACGGCGCCGTGTGGAGCGGAGGCACATTTTTGTATATCCCCAAAGGTGTACGGGTTGAACTTCCTTTAAACGCGTATTTCCGCATTAACGCCGCCTCCATGGGTCAGTTTGAGCGGACGCTCATCATTGCGGACGAAGGAAGTTTCGTGCATTACGTCGAAGGATGCACCGCTCCCATGTACACAACGGATTCTCTGCACGCAGCCGTTGTGGAAATAATTGTAAAAAAAGGTGCACGGGTCCGCTACACCACAATCCAGAACTGGAGTACGAATGTATATAACTTAGTCACGAAACGCGCGTGGGCCGGTGAAGAGGCAATCATGGAATGGGTAGACGGAAACATCGGCAGCAAATGTACGATGAAATACCCGGGCATAATTCTTGCGGGACGCCGTGCCCGCGGGGAGTTGCTGTCGGTGGCGTTCGCAGGTTCCGGCCAGCATCAGGATGCGGGAGGAAAAATGATTCATCTCGCCCCGCAGACGTCGTCCCGGATCATATCCAAATCCGTTTCCCGCGGCGGCGGCCGGACATCTTTCCGCGGGTTGGTTTCTATTTCTCAGGACGCCGAGGGAGCCAAATGCAAATCAGTCTGCGACGCGCTTATTCTGGATAAGGACTCCCGCAGCGATACGTATCCGGACATGAAAATACACGGCAGGCATGCTCAGATTGAACACGAGGCGACGGTATCCAAAATCGGTGATGAACAACTATTTTATTTACAAAGCCGCGGGATAGGGAGGGATGCAGCCCAGTCACTGATCGTGAACGGGTTTATCGAGCCGGTTGTGAAGGAACTGCCCCTGGAGTATGCCGTAGAGATGAACAGGCTGATCGAACTGGAGCTCGAAGGCTCTACAGGTTAAATGTAGTCGTTTATACTAGTTTGTACTAGTTTGTACTAAAATATGCACAAGTTTATACAAGTTACAGAGGGTGAAAATAATCACAATTTTACGGTTAAAGCAGGCTCGAAGCTTTCAATAGTTTTTGCCTCCGTAAACGTACGCAGCGCTGCGGTTACCCTCGGCGTCAGGCTCGTGGGGCCAGGGGCTTCAGTTGCTGTTACGGGTATTATCATCGGGAGTAATAGTGAGAAAGTATCCGTCCGCACCATACAGATCCATGAGGCACCCCATACCGCAAGCGACGTGCTGGTAAAATCCGTCCTGTCCGGCCATGCAGAATGCCTGTATGACGGAAGTATCCGTGTTGAGAAGGTCGCCCGGAAAACCATAGCACACCAGAGGAATGATAATTTACTTCTTTCGGACAACGCATACGCCCGGAGCCGGCCGTCACTTGAAATTCTTACCGACGATGTGCACTGTACGCACGGCGCCGCTAGCGGGCCTGTTGACACGGAACAACTCTGGTATCTTATGTCCCGCGGTTTATCCCGGCATCGTGCCGGGGAACTTCTTGTCCGGGGATTTATTCAAAGCGCATTGGATCGTGTCGTTGAAACGCGCACGAAACGCAGTATAATGTCCCTATGGGAAATTACGTAAAAGTGATTCATACATCGGATTTGGAAAACGGCGAAAAGAAAACCGTTTTTGCCGGAGGGAAACGTCTGATGATCGCCAACGTCGGGGGGGAATTTTTCGCGATTGATGACACGTGTACCCATAAGGGATGCTCTCTCGGTACGGAAGGGAAATTAGCAGGCACGATCGTGACCTGCGGATGTCACGGCGGGCAATTTAACGTCGTTACCGGTAAAGTCATCGCCGCGCCTCCGATGAAAGACGAAACACCATACACGGTCAAAACAGAAGGGGATGACGTAATGGTTTTGGTATGATTGATGCTTCGTCTATCCGTAAGGATTTCCCCATGCTTGCGCGGTTGGTTAACGGCAAGCCGGTCGTGTATCTGGATTCAACTGCTACGTCTCTGAAACCACAATCCGTGATTAATAAAGAACGGGAATATTACACCCGGTATACGGCAAATATTTTCCGCGGTATTTACAAAATAAGTGAAGAGGCAACCCGCGAGTATGAAAACGTACGCAGCAAAGTAGCAAAGTTTATCGGTGCACAAAAACCGGAAGAAATTATTTTTACACGGAATACGACGGAATCGATCAATCTTGTTGCGTACAGCGAAATTCACGGAGACGAAGTTATCGCATCGGTGATGGAGCACCACTCTAATTTTGTTCCCTGGCAGCAGCTCGGGAAATTAAAAGTCTGGAACATGGATTCCGCCGGCCGGTTGGACCCGAAGGGCCTGGAAAAGCTCATTACGAGGAAAACTACATTGCTTGCGATTACTGCCGTATCCAATGTCCTCGGGACAATAGTTCCCGTTAAAGAAATTGTACGGAAAGCAAAATCATTGAACCCTCATGTCCTCGTTCTTGTAGACGCAGCGCAGGCTGTTCCGCATACGAAGGTGGACGTATCCGACTGGCAGGCGGATTTTGTCGCGTTTTCATCCCATAAAATGCTCGGGCCCACGGGCGTCGGCGTCCTCTGGGGAAAATATGAACTGCTTGAGAGGATGAAACCATTTATGTTCGGAGGCGAAATGATCGAAGAAGTACATGAGGGGACAACCGTGTTTAAGCCGCCGCCGCATAAGTTTGAAGCAGGCACCCCGCACATTGCCGGGGTCATAGGATTCGGAGCCGCCGTTGATTACCTGTCGCGCATCGGAATGGCCGCGGTCCGCGCGCATGAAAAGGCTGTGACAACGTACGCGCTGAAGATGGTATCGTCCATCAGGGGCGTTACCGTGATAGGTCCGGAAGATCCGGAGTCACGGGCAGGTGTTGTTTCATTTACGGTCAAAGGAATACATCCCCATGATGTTGCCCAGGTTCTGGACGAAGATAACATCTGTGTCCGCGTGGGATACCACTGCGCCCAGCCGTTACATGAGTTTCTTAAGATAGGGCCAACCGTACGCGCATCATTTTATGTATATACAACTAAATCCGACATTGATGCGCTCGGCGTCGGTCTTCAAAAGGTGATAAAAATGTTTGCGTAACTATGGACATGTACCGCGAAATTATCCTTGAGCACTACAAGCACCCGCGTAACTTCGGACATTTACCACATGCGAGTGCAACGGCCGCTGCATATAATGCCACCTGCGGCGATAAGATGGTCATGGAAATCCGTATAGATAATTCTAAAAAAATTAAAGATATACGGTTTTCCGGTGTAGGATGTGCAATCAGCCAGGCAGCTGCGTCTATGCTTACGGGAAAGGTAATGGGAATGAAACAACATGACGTCATGAAGCTTAAAGCGAAAAACATTTTTGATATGCTGGGCACGACGCTGACCCCGTCACGGACAAAATGCGCGACATTGCCTCTGGAAGTTCTTCAAAAAGCTGTGATATCATTGAAATAAATCTATGGATGACAACGACCCGAAAGTAAAACGTCAAATACGTACATATACAATGCGTATTGACCGGAATCTTTGTATCGGGGCTGCTACCTGTGTAGCAATTGCTCCCAAAGCGTGGGCGCTCGACAATGAGGCAAAAGCAATAATTCTCGATACTGCAGGTGAGGAGTCTGATGCTACGCTTATCGAAGCGGCTAAGGGGTGCCCTGTCATGGCGATCTTCATCACCGACGCGGCGGGAAAACAGATTTTCCCCTAACCGGGATTTTCCTGTACACTGGTAATACTGCCTATGATTGATTCTGTTACTTGGAAAATCGGCGGGGAAGCGGGTTTCGGAATAATGGCCAGCGGCACCATGCTTGCCCGGACCTTCGCCCGCGCCGGATACCACGTATTTGCAACAAATGAATATCCCTCACGTATCCGCGGCGGTCATAATCTCGTAACGGTACGCGTCGCAACGGACAATTTCGAAGCGATGAACCGTGATCTCCACCTCCTGGTTGCGTTAAACCGCGAAACGGTAGACCTGCACAAACAGGAACTGGGTGAGGGCGCCTTGGTTATATTTGATCCGAAGGATAGCGAACTAAAGAGTACCGATTTCCCCAAACCGGTGAAGCTCATTGCCGTGCCATTAACCGACCTCATGACGAAATTAGGCGGTGAACCCGTGATGCGCAACACGGTTGCCATTGCAGCAAGTATTGCCCTCATGGGTGCGCCGTTTGCCAGTTTTGAGACGGTCATTACCGACCAGTTTAAGAAAAAGGGGGCCGACGTTATCAAACGCAATGTGGATATCGCACGTGCGGGGTATGACTATGTGAAACAAAATTTTGGAAGTGAAAATTCCATAAACCTTTCACCGGCAACGAAAAAAGAAGACCAGCTTATCGTCAATGCCAGCGAAGCAATCGGCATCGGGGCCGTACGGGCCGGTTTAAAGTTTGCAGCCATATATCCCATGACTCCCATCAATGCGCTCATTACTTTTTTGGCGGACCACGCCAAAAGTGCAAACATCGTGTATAAGCAGCCGGAAGATGAAATAGCCGGCATTAACATGGCAATCGGTGCATCACTGGGAGGCGCACGCAGCATGGTAGCAACGTCAGGCGGAGGATTTGCGCTGATGGTGGAAGGGTTGTCCTGGGCCGGAATGATAGAAGCGCCGCTGGTTATAGATCTCGGGATGCGCCCGGGTCCGTCAACCGGCATGCCGACGTGGAGCGAGCAGGGAGAACTTCAGTTTGTTATTCATGCGGGACATGGGGAGTTTCCGCGTATTGTTCTGGCGCCCAGTGACGCGGCGGATGCGTACACGCTCACCGTTCACGCATTTAATTTAGCCGACAGGTATCAGGTACCGGTATTTATTTTAAGTGATAAATATATCAACGAAAGCCAATGGTGTGTGCCCAAAGCGCTCATGTCAGGCGATGTAACAATTGACCGCGGTAAGTTGGCAAAAGATTCAGAGCTTCCTTCGGACGGATCGTTTAAGCGGTATGATCTGACTACCGCGGACGGTGTCTCCACCCGTAGTGTTCCCGGGCAAAAAGGAGGGTTTTATTACGCAAATTCCTATGAACATGACGAAGTAGGCCATGTCACTGAAAAGTCCGAAGCGCGTATCGCAATGGCTACTAAGCGTATGAAGAAATTTGAAGCGATGAAAAAAGACGTGAAAGCACCAACTGTATATGGCGATGATCCGGCTGAGCTTACGTTTGTAACATGGGGAAGTACGAAAGGCCCGGTGCTGGAAGCTATGAAACTGCTCTCCGCGAAAGGTAAAAAAACAAGACTCGTACATTATTCATGGATCTATCCGTTTCCATCGGCCGATTCAATGACCCTGCTGTCGCCTGCCACGCGTCTTATTGCGGTCGAACAGAATGCGACGGGGCAGCTGGCATCACTTATCCGTGAACATACGGGGATTCTTATTAAAGAAAAATTATTGAAGTACGACGGGCGTATATGGTATCCGGAAGAAATTGTGGAGAAAGTGAGTAATGTATGAGTATAACCGCTGATACATTTCAATCAGGATTTTTGCCTACGTGGTGCCCGGGGTGCGGGGATTTCGGTATCTGGTTGTCCCTCAAAAACGCATTGGTAAGCCTGAATATCGGTACGGATGACGGCGTTGTCGTGTACGGTGTGGGATGTCACGGCAATATGTACGACTGGATGAAAATATACGGGGTGGCCGCGCTTCACGGTCGGACTCTGCCGGTCGCACAGGGATTAAAGCTTGCCAACCGGAAATTACCCGTCATTGTTGTATCCGGGGACGGGGACGGGCTGGGGGAGGGAGGCAACCATTTCATTCATGCCGCGAAACGTAATCCCGATATCACCGTTCTCATTCATGATAATCAGGTCTACGGACTTACGACAGGCCAGGCTTCGCCGACGGCGAAAGAAGGATTTAAAACCAAGTCTACACCCGAAGGAGTTGTGGACGAGCCGGTCAATCCTGTTGCGCTTGCCATTGCCTCCGGGGCCACGTTTGTGGCACGAGGATTTGCAGGGGACGCGCCGGGTCTGTCTGCAATGATCGCCGCCGCTATCGGTCATAAAGGTTTTGCCGTTATTGACGTCCTCCAGCCCTGCGTGACGTTTGACAAAGTGCATACATATCAGTGGTACCGCCAGCGTCTCTACACACTTGAATCCCAGCAGTACGTACCGGATAACAAACTGAAGGCCATGGAAAAGGCCATGGAATGGGGGGACAAGATTCCCGTGGGTATTTTCTATAAAGAAATTAAACCGACCAGCGAAGATAACGAGCCCGTCATTACGGACCAAACAATAGATCTTCAGGCGCTCCTCAGCGAGTTTATATAATGTGTAAGACGACCTCTTGACGGATGTGTTAGCAGTTGATATACTCGAGTGCTAGATATAAACGTACGTTTTAACTATGGATGAAATATTAAATCCATCAGAAATAGTATTGCCGGTGGTTCCCATAAGAGACGGCATAGTATTCCCCGGTACCGAAATGATTTTAACCTTCGGCAGGCAGCGTAGTGTGTCCGCCATAGAAGCGGGTCAGACATCCGGTAAACGCGTAATCCTCGTCATGCAGCGGAATCCCAATATTAATGATCCCACACCGTCGGACCTTTACAACATTGCCACCGTCGGGGAGATTGTCCAGATGATGAAAAACGAAGGGGAGATCAACGCACTGGTACGGGGCGTATCCAAAGTTGAAATTCTTTCGTACGAAGCGGTGGAGCCGTTCTTTGTTGCGCGGGCCATAAAGCTCACCGATACCATCGAGGAAGATGAAGAAACCAAAGCGCTGTTTAACACGCTTACCAATGAACTGCGTCAGGCCGTAAAACTCGGGAAGACCATGGATTTTCTCACCTTCATGAACATCATGTCCGGGGTTTCTCCGCAGGTATTGTCCCACCAGGTCGCGGGAGTCCTTGATATCAAACCCGATGAGCGGCAGGAGCTTTTGGAACTGGTTTCCATCAAGAAACGTCTGGAAAAAGAAATTACCTATTTATCACGCGAAGTGAAAATTCTCGAGCTGGAAAAGAAAATTGCCAATAAAACGCAGGAGAAATTCGATAAAAACGTCCGTGAACAGGTACTCAGGGAACGCATGAAGACAATTGAAAAAGAACTCGGCGAAGATGACGGGAACAAGGAATACAAGGAGCTTGCAGATAAAATTAAAAAGGCAGGTATGCCTGCGGACGTACGCGCCAAAGCGGAGAAAGAACTGGCGAGACTCATCCAGATGTCACAGTATAATCCGGAATCCTCGTATGTGCGCGCGTATCTTGACTGGCTTGTTGAACTTCCCTGGGCGGTTGCCAGCCCGAACAACGTCATCATTGCGGATGCCGAGCGCGTGTTGAACCATGATCATTACGGGCTTAAGAAAATCAAAGAACGGATTCTTGAATATCTGGCGGTCATGAAACTCCGGAGTGAAAAGGTTGTAAAAGAAACTGCCGTACATAAATCTAAATCTGCCCCGACCATCCTGTGTTTTGTGGGTCCGCCCGGAGTCGGAAAAACATCCATCGGCAAATCCATTGCCCGCTCATTAGGCCGTAAATTTGTCAAGATGTCCCTCGGCGGCATACGGGATGAGGCGGAAATTCGGGGTCATCGTAGAACCTACGTCGGAGCGCTCCCGGGCCGTATTATCCAGGGTATTAAGCAGGCCGGCACGAAAAATCCGGTTTTTATGCTGGATGAAATAGATAAAGTAGGCACTGACTTCCGCGGCGATCCGTCTGCGGCCCTTCTTGAAGCGCTTGATCCCGAACAAAACTATTTGTTCTCCGACCATTACCTGGAAGTGCCTTTTGATTTGTCCGACGTCTTTTTCATCACGACCTGCAATGTACTGGACACCATTCCTCCCGCTTTGCGGGATCGCCTTGAGGTTATTCATTTCCCCGGATATACCGAGGATGAAAAATTTCATATCGGGAAGGACTTCCTTTTTGAGAAAGAACGGGAAATCCACGGCGTGCCTGCTAAAAGCGTGAAGCTAACGGATGGAGCGATGCTTGAAATCATCCGCCGGTATACGCGTGAGGCAGGAGTCCGGAATCTGGAGCGTGAAGTGGCCACTATTTTCCGTAAAGTCGCCAAAAAGATTGCAGATGTTAAGGGCAGGCGGCCTATGTTTACGATAACGCCCAACGTACTCCATGAATACCTCGGGCCTACGAAGTTTACATCAATGCTCGCCGAGAAAAAGGATGAGATCGGCATGTCGACAGGGCTCGCATGGACAGAAGCAGGCGGTGATATTTTGTTTATCGAAGTTGCACTTATGCCGGGCCGCGGTAACCTGACGCTAACAGGACAACTGGGAGACGTGATGAAAGAATCCGGTCAGGCGGCAATGTCCTATGTCCGGTCGAGGTGGAAACTTTTGGGGCTGCCGGAGAAGTTTTTCCAGAAAATCGATGTCCATGTCCATGTTCCGGAAGGGGCAGTGCCGAAAGACGGCCCGTCGGCCGGGGCAGCAATTGCAACGGCAATCGTTTCAGCACTTACTAAAATCCCGACGCACCGTTCCGTTGCCATGACGGGTGAAATTACGCTGCGCGGCAGGGTTCTGGAGATCGGCGGAGTAAAGGAAAAAGTGATTGCCGCGCACCGGGCCCGTATCGCGACCGTGATTTTACCGAAAAATAATAAGAAAGACCTTGAGGATATTCCCAAAAGCGTTGCGACAGATCTGAAATTTCACTTTGTTGAGCACATGGACGAAGTCCTGAAGCTTGCACTCACCCGTCACCTCATAAAGTCGTAAACGATTTTGGAAATTTTTGCTTCCAGTTGTGCCGCCGCAGTAGCATCTCCCACATCACTGGTCAGAATTCCGATGTAATACGCTGTATTACCCTGGATAATAATACCCACATCATGAATCTCTCCGGTCGTGCCATCACCTGTTTTATGATAGACCGTCACATCGTCCGGTAGATCCCCGGGTATCCGGTTTTCATAATCGCTGTCCTTGAGAAATCCGAGCATTTCGGCGGTGAGGGACGGGTTGGCGACATTATTGCCGTAAATTTTGCGAAGCAAGAGTTCCATATCTTTATTGGAAGTTTTGTTGTTCGCCATATCCGTTTGTGTTAACCCCCAGCTGTTGATGAGGGACTGGACTTTGGGCAATCCCACGACGTAGTTACCCAGTAAAAACGCCGCAGTATTGTCGCTTTTCTGCATCATGAGGCGCACCAGGGTTTTTACCGTGTACGTTGATCCCGGCGGATCATAGCGGATGCTCCCGCTCCCGTAATCCTGAATATCCTCAGGCTGCAGCGTAATCACACGGTCAAAGTTCACGGAACCGTTTTGCGCTTCGTTGTAGAGGGCGGCCATGATCGCGAGTTTGTTAATTGACGCGCCGGTAAACATTTCCGACTCGTTAACGCCCATGGTAAGGTTACTTCGGTAGTCGACAACATACACGGAATAATTCTTGAACGAATTGCCGATTGTGGATTGGATTTTATTTTTGAGATCGTCCGGATTTTTCCGGACCGAGAAAATGCCCAGCACCTTCGTATATGCGTCGTTCTGAAGCGGGGATACGGATGGTTGGTTTTTTTCCTTCGTAAACACATAGACACCCGTAGCAACCATCAGGCACGCCGTTAAGAGAAGAATGCGTCTTTTGTGCATGAAACAAATTGTATCATGCTTGTTGCAAAACAAGAAAGACCTGCGTCATACTATATATGAAAGGGGTATGTATATGAAAAAGATTCATCCGAATGATGTCGGCCTCATAATCGGGGCTACCGTTTCCATCATGCACATTGTGTGGTCGCTCGCCGTTTTGCTTGGTGTGGCCAATTGGTATCTGGATTTTATCTTTTCTCTGCATTTTGTGAGCAATCCTTTTGTAGTACAGTCATTTGACTGGGGGAAAGCAATCATGCTCTGGGTCATCACGTTTGTCGCGGGGTACATTGTCGGTTGGGTATCCGGAATTATCTGGAACACACTCGCTAAAAAATAAATGAAACTACGGAATCTGCTGATTTCGATAGGGGTCTGCTTGGTGGCGGGAATTATCGGGTCTCTGGCTACATTCCCTTCGATCCCGACGTGGTACGCAACGCTCGTAAAGCCTTCTTTCAGCCCGCCGAACTGGCTTTTCGGGCCCGTTTGGACAACGCTCTACGTTCTCATGGGTATCGCGATGTATCTGGTGTGGCAGAAGAAAGGGGAACTGAAAATATTTATGCTTCATCTTGCCGTCAATGCCGGCTGGTCAATTGTTTTTTTCGGGTTCCGCTCTATTTCGGGCGGCATGGTTATGATAATTGTATTGTGGGTGCTCATTGTTGCCATCATTAAAATGTTTTACCGGGTAGATAAAACTGCCGCGTATCTGTTAATTCCGTATCTGGCGTGGGTTTCATTTGCCAGTTTCCTCAACTTTTCTCTCCTCATGCTGAATTAATGACGCAGATGTTTGAAGTATTCCACTTGGCGCAGACGCTTTGAGGCTTCGGTACGGGTTTTGTACGGTCCGCCGAGATTACGCTTGGTAGTCTCGGACAGGACATAGTAACCTGTTTTACGCTTTACGATCATACGAGTGTTTACGCACTTCCTTAAGGAGTTTCCGTTTGGTTTTATTGGCCCGGTCCAGGATCGCGAGCTCAATATTAACGCTAGAATTATCCTTGAGATATTGTATGAGGCGGATGTCGTGCGGAGCCGCATGGAATTTCTTTAAAAACTCTTCATGCTTTTCGCGCGGTAAATACGTAAATATGACGTCCAGTATCTCGTTCTGGAGTGTGGCATCCATGAGTTCGAGAATTTTTGTGCGTTCCGCGAGTTTTAGCTTATGCTCGTCCAGTACCGCAATGATTTCTTCAATAACAATGAGATGATCGTAAAAAAGTTTGCTCATAATTTTTGTGCAATTTACCGGAGTTCCCGTACGTACATTGTACTCTACCGGTCCCAACGGAATTTCATTATTCGGATCGTTGACGAAAAATAACAGTACCGGTCCCTTCTGCATGTGGACGTTCAGGCCCAGATACGCCATAACCTCCGGTGACCCCCCGTAATGCTTGCCGGTAAAGTCCGCCGGTCCGGAATCCGCCACGTCCGCGACTACCGTTTTCCCGTTTACCGGATTAACCACCAGGACTTTGCGGTATTTATACCAGTCCCGCAGATAATTGAGCCGGAGAGACCAGTCCGGCAGGTACAACGTCTGCACCGCGACATACCATTTTTCCTTCTCGATAAGATCCTGTGTCAGGAGGTCTTCCGATTGTGCAAAGTATCCCCATGCGCCTTTACCCGGTGCCATATTCGCTACGACATCACCCGGATATCGCATAAGATGCTGCTCCGCGCCGATTAATCCGTAACTGCGGTTTAACCGTTCACCCTGTATGGATGCCGCAGCATCAATACCCCATACTGTTTTTATTTCGTTACTAATGGCTGCTTCCTGCGCGTCGGTAAGCGGTATCACCTCTTTGGGCAACAGGGTAGCAAGCTGGTTTTTTAATTCGCTACGTAACTGGTCTGCTGAGAGGGCGGATATCTGGTGGGCAGGTGTTGACAGTACCTGTTGGGTAAGCGGTTGGGCAAACAACATAGCGCCGGCCAGACCTGCCGTTGCTGCGACTTTGGCTGCATGCCGTCGTATTTGGCCCGGTGTTATTCCGTGTTTACTGAAAAATGTTACGGCATGCGGATGCCGGAGGCGTAGTTTCTTTTCGCTTATTTCATTCTGCCGCTGGAGTCCGAGGTAGAGTTTGCTGGTGTTGAGCGTTCCTTTGTACATCAATTATAAGTATAGTATATTACGCTTAAGGGGGAACCTATGAACGGAAAAACAACGCTACTCATTATTATTCTTATCGTTTTGGGCATTGCAGGCGGATATTATTTAGGTACAAATTATAAATTTACGCTGCAGCCGCAGAATGCGGTAACTACGACGGCTCCGGTCCCGACTGCGACACCTCAGCCCCAGGCTGACCAGCCTGTGGCTGGAACGCCGAGTGCGGCAGTTGTAAGTCCCACTGCAGATGAGACAGCAGTCCTCATTTCAGCTGTGAGGGCGGGATTGGTGGCAGAGCATGGGTCCGATGCGGCAAACTTAAATGTCACAGTCAGTAAAATTCAGGGTAACTTCGCCCAGGGCGGCGCATCAGGCCAAGGCGGCGGCGGCATGTGGTTTGCCGCAAAAGTCGCCGGGATATGGAAACTTGCATGGGACGGCAACGGGACGATATCGTGTGCCAGCATAAACCCGTATAATTTCCCGGCAACGATAATCCCTGAATGTTTCGACGAAGCGACGCAGAAACTGGTCACGCGGTAATACTATGGCATTGAGCGTAGAGATACAGCGGGAAGTACCGAATTTATCAGAAGAAGTAATAAAACGCGCAAAGACATTGCAGCGCATGCAATTGCTTCCCCCCATAGTTTCACAGGCCAGACATTACATCGAAGTTGCCGGTTTAGATCCCGATACGGAGATATTACTTCTCAAGGGATACGGATTATTGCGCGAGAAACGTTTTCCGGTGCCCGCGGGCCGGGAAGATGCCGCGCGTATGATCTATTCACTGTATGATCAGGAATTGTTCGCCTTTGTACTTTTACTTACCGGGAGAAACACGGAATTTGACCGGTTCACCAGTCAATTCCCGGCTATTTTTGACGTGAAGAAGACGTAACAAAAACAACTCCCACTGTCCCGGGCCCGACGTGGGCGGATACGGCCGTCGTGAGGTCGGCGATGATCATTTTATCTTTATCAAAATCGTTAGAGAGCGCGTTTTGTACTTCTTTGGCGCCCTCGGGGTTGGCAACGTGCACGATTCCCATCCGGTCAAAGGGCCCATGATCCTGAATCCATTTCAGAAACAACGGAAGTGCATTTTTTTTAGTTCTCGCCTGATCGATCTTAGTTACCAGATTATCTTTAACTGCGATAATCGGTTTAATTCCCAGGGCTGATCCGATCCACAATTGCGGCAGGCTCATCCTGCCGCTGTGCTGTAAATATTTGAGTTCGTGTAACAGGGCTATAACGTACGTCCGTTCAATCATATCCTCAACACGCGGTTTAATTTCCGACAGGGGATATCCCTGCTCGGCCAGCTCTGCAGCTAACAGCGCCGGAAATCCTATTGCCAGCGATGCCGATTTGGAATCAAAGACTTCAATATTTTTTCTGTGTAAGTCCGAAGCCGCCGACAGACCGGTGTTATAGATCGCGCTTAAGCGGCTTCCGGCGTACACAGCGGCAATGGGTTCCGGGTGCGCTTCATAGATGGTTTTAAATGCTTCCGGTCCCGGTGATGCCGTTTTCGGCGGCTGGGGGTGTTCGGCGAGTTTTACCAGAAATTCAGACATCGTGATATCGCCGTCGGTATAATCTTCTTCCGCGGAAAAACTGAATTTTGCTCGGACGATATCGATGTCGTGTGCCCGGATGAGAAGTTCAGGAATGTCGGCAACGCTGTCAGTGACCACATGGACCGGTAGTTCGGGATTTTTCACGTCCCTATAGTATCAGGTATTGGGTAAAATGCAAGGTAGTGTACAATATTGACATGGAGCCTGTTTGTCCGCAGTGTCATACGCCCGTCCGCCCGACGGATTTTTTCTGCTACAACTGCGGGAAGAATTTAAAGCCCAAACCGTTATCAACCTCGCTCACCACAGAGATCATGTATTACATCGGCAGTTTGGTCTTACCGCCGCTCGGGTACTGGTGGGGGATTAAATATCTGCGGCAGCCGGATGCGGCAAGCAAACGGATCGGGATAATTACCATCGTTCTTACTACGGTCTCGTTCATCGTTACGTCAATCTGGGTAGTGCAGTACATCAACCAAATCAGTGCCTCGATCGGTACCCAGTATAACGGCCTGCAAGGATTTTAAATCGGGAGTGATTCCTGGCCTGAAGAAGGGGGAGTAACCTTAGGTTCCTTTTTTACTTTGCGGTCGGCCTTCACCATTTTTTCAATCGAGTATTCCAGCAGATCGGTTTTAAGGATGACAAATACTCCCGTCCCGCCTGCCGGTATTTTCTTTGCTTTCAGTTTTTTGGCTACTATCCAACGGCGGATCGTTCCGGGGTGTTTACGGAGGAACTGGGCAGCTTCCGACACTGTGAGTATTTCATTCATTGTGCCGCCAGTATAGCGCATTTGCTCCGTTTTGTAATCTGATATATGTTGTTATGCCCTATAATGTTGATTTATTGGGTATAGGGCTGTATAATGCTCCCAATGAAATCAAAAGAGGTCAAATTGCCGATCGGGTCCGTTGCTAACCGTCTACGAAATTTGGACAATATGCTCCCGGTTGCACTATTTGCATACGGACATTCGCGCGAAGTATCGCAGTTGATTGTCGGGGGCTTCGGTGAGCTTATCGATAGGTTTAATACATTAGATCCGGGATCAACCGTTATGGAAATCATGCCCGCCGCCAAACACCTCAAAAACGTTTTAGAGTGGATACCAATACCCCGTCCTGAAAAATTCTCACCGCGGGAGATTCTTGCAGGGGTAAAGAACGCCGTACCGCTTATGGAAATGGGGCAGCGTGTAAAAAAAGGCGGATTTAAAGAAAATTTTTTGGTTACAAAAGATGCAATCGGCACACCGTCCATGGAAACAAGCGAACTGGCCCTGGCAGTAGGCACCGGCGGCCATATTTTGGAACGTACCATTTTCAATATGATGCGCCGCTGCGGCATTGAGCATGATTGGATAAAAGACGAGGTGTTGCATGCTCTTGAGGAGACGTCCATGCTTATGTATGCGGAAAGCGTCAGAGGCCGCGGGAAAGAACCGGTATTGTTTACGCTCATCAGCGATCCGAATTTCCTGGGGGGTCTTGGCTGGTTAAAAGCGAGAGACGCTTCGAAGTTCATGCAGGATTATGCCGCACTGGTTTCTAAACACCCCGTTTTTGAAATGCCCCGGTAGTTCACCCGTTTTGGGTTTTTCCGGTGGTGGCGGCGGAAGCTGGTAGGACGGGATGTTTATTTTACTTCGTTAAGTACGGTTTTCAACTGGTCCATTTGGTCCCGAGTAATCAAATAGAATTCCGTATTCTTAATGTTATGTTCCTGGCAAAAAGATAATTTATCCGGATGCAACCACTGGGTGGGTGCATGGGCGAAATGTATATAGGGAACGATACTTAAAGAAGCATTACTGAATTTTAAACTGTATTCTATGCCTAATTTCAATGCATCGATGCCGTATGAGGAACCATATGCCTCGATAAACCAGCGATCTTTTTTGATAATCTTTGGAGGAGGATTGTGTTGAACTTCATACTCGGAAGCCAGTGTGAAAAAATGCTCATCACATGAATGGTGCGCTTCGGGGGCAAGTAAACTAAGTAAGATAATTGGTCTTATCGAATTCGTTTTTAAGAACTCACGAAAATCCTGAGCTTGATGATCTACATAATGAATCGGTCGATCACCGGATATTTCATCGGGAACGGTTTCTTTCATAATACAAATTAACAATTAGCACACTGTAATAGGCTAAACCATATCAAATATACCCTTATTTGTCAATCAGAATCGAGTTCCGGAGCCTAAGGGGGTATAGGTCAGTAGCATTGGATAGCCGGGTACGCGAAAACATTTCTGTGCGTATATGGTACGCTTCGATCTTATATTCGGTTACTGGCAATTAAACTGCGCTCTGCAGGCGCTCTGCGCTGCGGCCGGCAGGCTGGCGCACGCTGTGCATGCTGACGGCGCGGTACTTGTTCCGCTTGGTGCAGCGGAGCCCGGTACGCTGATTGACGTGAATGTTATATTAGACGGCAAGGTAAATTTTGATTCATCCGGTGTCCACGGCTTGCAGGTATAGGAAACCGGCTGGTTCACGTCCATACCCTGATTGTCGGTGCCCGCGGACGCAGAAGACTGGCCTTCGGTGAGGGTAACCTTCATTCCCCGTGTCAGCAGATCCGACCAGATATAACTGTATCCCGAATCTATGATCAAATGTCCGGTCATACTTTGTCCCTGGTTTATTGTGGTAAAATCGCCCCGCATTTTTCCCGCGGACACATAGACCGTTCCGCTGGTGGAGGCTTGTTTTTCGCTGGTAAATGTACACGATTGCGGTACGCCTGACGTCAGGAGACTTTTTATTGTACCCTGCGCTTCAGCCGCCGTTGCTTTTGTGGGCTCCGCGGTTGGTGTGGGGGTAGGCGTCTGCACGGATTTATTATTCATTACCAGCACGCCGCCGCCCAGAAGCAGGAGGATGAGAATGACTAAAACAACAGCAAGTTTTTTATTCATATAGCCCGAAAATAGCACACGGAAGGCATAAATGCAACATGTTGAGCTCCTGAATGTATAGTGTATAATTTTACCAGCCTATGAAAAAAGCAGCCATTTTCATCCTTTCACTTTTTGTTTTAGTCCTCCCGCGTGGCGCATCAGCTGCGGAGCCGGAACATATCCAAAGCTTTGACACGACTGTTGCCGTCCGGGCGGACGGCGTGATAAATGTCACCGAGCGTATAGAATATTTTTTTGATTCCCCGCGGCACGGAATATTCAGGAATATTCCCGTTGTAAAAACGAATGATGCCGGCAAGAAATTTGAAATGTCCGTCAGCGATGTATCGGTTTCCGATGATACAGGGGCGGCATTACCGTTTACCCAAACCAGGGAAGGGGAGAGCGAGGTTCTTAAAATCGGTGATGCAAATACGACCATTACGGGCACCCACCGGTACGTGATTTCCTATTCTGTATCGGGTGCGCTTACGTATTTCCCCGGTCATGACGAACTGTATTGGAATGCTGTGGGCACAAGTTGGCAGGTGCCGATTACGTCCGCCGCAGTTACGGTCACCATCCCGGCACCGGTCGCTCCTGCGGACCTCAACGCGTCCTGTTTTACCGGCGCACATGGCCAGTCTTCTGCGGATTGCACAATCACCAAAACGGATACTTCCGTGACGACAACAGTTGGTCATGCACTTGAAGCATACGAAGGCGCCACGGTCGTCGTCGGGTTTCCCAAAGGCATGGTCGCCGTCCTTGAGCCCAAAGAGCTCGTGCCGTTTTTTACGACGCTGGCAGGTAAAATAACTCTTGTTATTTTAGGCATTGCCGCATTTTTCTGGTATCTGGTCGCCCCGTTTCTGGTTATCCGCAAGTGGTGGAAGTCCGGACGGGATCCCAAGCCCGCAATGGGGGAGGTGTCGGCATGGTTTTCCCCGCCGAAAACAAAAAACCTCCGTGACCTCACGCCCGCCGAAACAGGGACGCTTATTGATGAAATGGCGAACCTGCGGGATATCTACTCGACTATCGTTGATCTTGCCCGGCGCGGATATATGAAGATCATCGAAACGAAGAAGGCTATTTTTGACTTTGAAAAAGGCAAAAACTGGGACAATGATAAAACGCTCCAGCCATTTGAGCTTGGTATTGTTACGTGCGATTTTTGAGTCAAAAGACCGCGTCGCTCTTGCGGATCTGGATTTGCACGACACGTTTGAGACGGTGAAAAAGCAATTGTATGAATCGATGGTTACCGACGGGTTTTTCCCGGAGAATCCGCAGACGCAGCGCACGAAATATTACATTCTGGCAGGGTTTGCCCTCATCACCGGAAATATCCTGCTTTGTATCGTTGCTGCTGTATTCGGCACGCTCATGCCGAGGAAAACGCTCTTTGGCGCCGAGCAGGCGGCGGTAGCACGGTCGCTTAAGAATTTCCTCGTGAGTCAGGACAGGCAGCTTGCATTTCAGGCGAAAAACCAGATGATGTTTGAAAAACTCCTGCCCTACGCAATTGCATTCGGGGTGGAAAAAATCTGGGCCGCACGCTTTAAGGATATAGCTCTGAAACAACCTGACTGGTACGTATCCTCAACCGGTGCGCAGTTCAACGCGCTCATATTTGCCAATAGCATCGGCCGCGCGGCTGCGGTGTCGTTTGCATCGTCCATCGCGTCCCATTCCTCGTCCGGCTTTTCGTCCGGGTTCGGAGGCGGCGGCTTCTCCGGCGGCGGAGGTGGGGGCGGCGGGGGCGGAAGCTGGTAACCGTCAATTATCAGGCGATACTTAAAAATAATCCGAGTATTCCCAGCGCGAGGATAATTGCCGCACTTACAGTAAATTTGACGGCAAATTCCCGTTTTCCCTGCACGAAACAATAGACGCATTTGGTTGTCAGGTTTACGGCATTGGCGAAGATAAACGCCCAGAGCGCAGTCTGGAAGGAAAGGGTTTTGCCGGAAAGCTGCGCGATACTGATGAGTACCGCATCAATGCCGGGAATGGCACCGAAGCCGACGGAAACCAAAAATCCATTGCTGCCAAACAGCGTCAGTGCGATCTGCGCGACGAATTTAATGATAACAAATAGGAGCGCGAACTTCAGGGCGGGGACGATGTTAAATATTTTTCCTTTCCGCAGCGTCTCTTTGGTGGACGTCAGATTGTCATTTCTCCCGCCGGTTGATTTCAGGAAATACAGGGAAAGAGCGAAACTCCCGGCGATCATAAGCCCGATTATCGGCAGCGATTTGGTAAAAAGGATGATGCTGATCGGCAGGATAATGACGGAATGCTGGACGAAACTTGCAAGATTAGCGACAATAGCCGCGCTGACCAGGTGGTTCACGGATTTCGTTTTGGCGCTCTGTTGAGCTAAAGACTGGGTGGTGGCGGTTGAGGAAATAAATCCCCCGGCAAAACTGGTGAGGAGCCATCCGCCTTTCTGTCCGATGGATTTTTCCAGGAAATATCCGAACACGTCGACGCCGGTAATAAGAGCCACAATCTGCCAGAGCTTGTACGGATTGATGAGTTCTATGCCGACAAGGCTTCCCACCCTGATGCCGATCGACTCCAGTATCTGGATCAGTAGCGGTGCGTCCGAAATACGCAGCGGCGTATTGGGCAGTAACGGCAGGATTACCAGTGCAAGAACCAGGTAGCTTATGAAGGATCCGAGTTCCGCCTTTTCAATTCTTTGCATGAATTTCTGAATTTGGTCTTTCCGCGAAAGTATCAGGGTTAGGATTATTGTTATTCCGATAACCAGCTGGACCGGTATGATGTCGAGTGTGAGAAATGCGCCGAGCACAAAACTGTAAATAAGGGCAGTTTCCGTGGTTATCCCGATATCGCGGGTCAGGTAACTATCGAAGAAGTAGTACCCGAGGGTAAAAAGGAAAAATGTACCGGCCGTTATGGCAAACAAAACCGGCGCGGCATGGTAGCACAGACCCGCAATTGCCCCCAGACCAGTGGCGAGCGTAAACGTGCGCAATCCCATAAAAGACGTCCGGCCCGATTTTTTGAGCCCGCCCCGTACATGGAATTCCCGTTCAAGACCGATGAAGGCGCCCATTAAGAGCGCCAGAATAAGCTTAAAGACGATAGTATCGGCCATAAGGAGCTATTATAATGGAACTATCGGTCTAAAGCAAAAACCGATTCGATCGTAATCCGCCGGCTTACGTATGTTTGACATACCGCTTGTTATGTTATAACATTGTTTAAACCGAGGTTTACCGAAGGTTTACATAAGGAGGTAAATATTTATGCAGACACAGTCGATATTTCAGGTTGGAAACAGCAACGTTGTTGCCATTCCTACACATCTCATGAAAGATCTTGGTTTGAAAAGCGGCCAAAAAGTTATGGTGGAAAAATCACCCGATACTGAAGCTGTGATTGTTACGCCGGTCGGCCGCGTAGCGAAAGCGCCGACAAAAATTACCAGGGAATTTGAACAGTGGCTTCACTCATTTCTTGATGAAGACAAAGAGCTGTTGGATGAGCTCGCTACCCGCTAATCATGACGGTTTTTATTGATATTATTGAAGCGTATGCGATCCACGGGGCTATCATCCATCGTGCAAAAACGAAAGCAACTGTCCGTGACTTTGCGCTTCTCCATTCTGCTGTTGAACGGCCAAAAGCTACGTTTAACGGAAAACTTCTGTATCCCACGGTATTTGCACAGGCTGCAAGCCTCTTGCAATCCATTTGTCTTAATCATGCGTTTACTGATGGCAATAAGCGGACGGCATGGGGAGTAACGAAACGATTTTTATGGCTAAACGGCTACCGATTACACGCTCCGCCTCATGAAGCCGCGGATTTTATGGTATTTGTTGATAATCAGAAACCGACGCTTCAAGAAATAACAACATGGCTCACACAGCACTCAGATAAAATAAAAGAGTGATAGTTATGGAAAATGTGCTTCAGGTCCGCGTGACAGTGCGTAAATACACATTGGCACGAGTTCGTGCACGACGTCTGCTTCGTTCTCTACGCCACGATTGTTATTTCCAATGCGCTGTGTAAACGCTTCTTCAAACTCTCAATCCCGCAGCTCTATCACCGCATGGTTGACCCGGTCGTGTGGTTTGTGAATTTTGTCGGTGAAGTCATTAAAAAAATTCTTCTGGCTATCCTATATGTCTTTATTGCGCTCTTTGTTCTCGCATGCTCCGCCTTGTTGGTCGCGAACGCGTTAGGCTACTTATAGCCGCATCTTCATGAAATCACATATACAGTTTGCGCAAAGGCTCGTAAGGCTCATGGATTTCAAATTTAACTTTTTTGGTATCCGGTTCGGTATCGATCCGCTTCTGGATTTCTGGCCGTGGTTCGGAAGTGCAGCAGGCGCGGTCATATCCTGTTATCTTCTTTGGATAGCCTACAAGCTGAAGGTTCCGCGGCGGATATACTTGCGTATGGGCTGGCACATATTTTTGGATTTTATCCTAGGCGAACTGCCGCTTATCGGGGCTGTCTTCGATCTTTTCTACAAGGCAAATAAAAAAAACCTTGCCTTATTGACCCCCTTCATCAATCCGGACGTTCTTGAAGGGGTGTTGGTGTAATCGGTCCGGGGATTGGATCGCAACCGAGAGAAATATTAAAGAAGAAGTGAGAAATGACGAAGTGGTATGGAAGATTGAAAAATATTAAGCGTCGTGGTAGTATTATAGGTTATGATTGACTATGAAAGTATGCGCAGGCGTGCCGATGAATATCATCAGGGCAATACGAAGCGGGTACTGGAATTGTTACAACGTGATTTTGATTTGCGAAATCTGGAAAGTGTTTTTCGTGCGGAACTTGCCGAAGTTTACCGTACCGTATTACCACGTTACGCAACATTGTGTGAAACGAATCAATCCAGACCGCTTAACGATGGTGAGCGCGGATTGTTGGCTGTAAGTTATGCTTCTTTGTATGCGTCTTTTGGTGATGAAGGCACTGTAGTCCTCGCCGCTGCATGGCTTGCGACAAAACCATACCGCCAGGCCCGGGGGAGTTAATAGATGAACGGAATCAGACGGCGGGGCGAGTTGCGGAAATCTGGTACACTACCCCCGTGAGAATTAATAGGTATTTTGTTGTCGGGGCGGTGATAGGGGTGGGGGTGTTGGGTGCGATATCCAATGTAAAGGCTAACGGGCAAGTATTGGGGTGGCAGATTATAAAACCCACGCCCACGATGACACCTACTCCTACCTTAACACCGACACCTACTTTAACACCTACTCCGACACCTACACCCGAGCCTACCGCCACACCGACACCCGTACCTACGGCGACGCCGACACCCGCCTCGACTCGCGACGTGTCGACGCGAGGCGGGCCGAGCGCGAGCTCCCAGCAGATAAACGAGTTTATCGACCGGTTTTCCTCACAATACGGGGTTGATCCGAACAAGGTACGCTACACGGCAATATGTGAATCCGGATTTAACCCGGGTGCGGTCAGCGGCCCGTATGCGGGACTCTTTCAGTTTGACGCAAGGACGTGGCAGACATACAGGACCCGCATGGGTAAGAATTCTGATTCTGTACTTCGCGTTAATGCGGCTGATGCGGTTGAGACTGCCGCGTATGTGTATTCCGTGAATTCCACCGGGATCTGGCCCCACTGTGTTCCGAAATAATTGTGATCTGTATTACAATGTTTTTCATGACAAATGTATATACTGGACTACAGAAAAGAGGTGAATAGTATGAAAACAATGACATGCAGACAAATGGGAGGCCCGTGCGACACGCGCATAAGCGGGGAGACTGCCGATGATGTAATCAAGAGCGGTGAAAAACATATCCGCGACATGGTTGCGAAGGGAGATACGGCGCATCAACCCGCGATGAAAATGATGGATGATATGCGTATGAATCCGGCATCAGGAATGGATTGGTATAACAAAACGAAAGCGGATTTTGCCGCACTACCTGAAGACAAATGACATATTAGGAGTACTCCAACCGTATTATACTGCCCACGGTGATAGCTTTTTGCATGATGACACCAGCCGGAAGTTCAACAACGTGATCAAACATCGGATTCCAGAAAAAGATGCGGTTGGGGAGTAATCGTTGGCGAAGTTTCACAACGTGATTATTGTCATCCAGAAGCAGCACATCGATAGGCTGTTTTACGCCGAACGTATGAATACCCCAGCGCGTGGTTAAGAAAATAGGATCTATTTTCTGTACGCCGATGAGCCCCTTTGACTTTTGGGCAAACGTACGTAGATGACTAACCCGTAGAGTGATCAGATGATTTATACTATTATCTTACAGTATTAATGGGAATCGCAGATTTAAGGCGCTGGTCTTTGACAAACGTCAATTTTGCCCTATAATGCGCTCTATGAGTAAGGAACAGTTATCCCGCAGCGAAAAAATCCACCGGCGCCGGACACTGGCTGACCACAGGCGGCATGATCTCGATGTTGTAAGCAGACAGATTATCAAAAAAATTGAAGCAAAGAACCGTTTAACAGAAATTGAAAAAATACTTTCCCCGAAAAACCCGGTCCTACGTCTTCTGGCTCCTATGGAACAGGAGCAGACCCGGGCAAGCCTGGAGATCGAACAGATCTGGTTGAAGTTGAAGTGCGGAATGATTAAACAGGACGAACATTCACAATTACTCCAGCAAAAGTTTACCCAACTGGAGAAAAAGCTGCCCGACGTATATCACTGGCTGACTGATATGCAAGGACGGAATCCATCCAGAGCGCAATTAATCCGTAATCAGGTGATCCCGCCGATACGGATTGACGGATTCTACACGAAGCGTTAAAGTATCCCTATGCTTCCGCCCGAAAAACAACTCCCGTCAGGATTACATCCGGTACCGTTATTGGCCGGTGAGACAGAGAAACCGAAAAGCCCGCCGATAGGACCCACTCGCCCCCTCACCGTTTTTGAAGAAATAGATATGCTTGCTGCAGGAAAAACCCGTGAAGAGGTAACCGGTATGACGCCTGAAGCCCTTGAAAACATCGCGGATACGATTGCAGGCCAATCAGATTTATTTATCGGTTCGTAAATCGTGTACACTGATAGTATGGAGAATCAGATGACGATCGTGGTATGGGTGATCGCAATACTCGTGAGCTTCGTGCCCATGCCTCTGCTGTACAAAATCATCGGCATTATTATTTCTATCATCCTTATCGCTGCCGTTACCTATATAGCCCGCCGGAATAACCGTTTGTCTACAACAACGCTTGTTATTAATCTCCTTATCATCGGCTGGGATTTGGCAATCGTCTATATGGCGCTGGCCCCACGGTAACTTCTGCCTGCGGGTGAAATTTTAAATCCGGGTTCTATAGGTGTTGCGTATCGTGATTAAATATCCTATAATAGTACTATGCTAAAGGAAATACTGCCGATTGACCTATTTGATACGGCGTCTGAATCTTATCCTCCGGATAACGTGAGGTCAGATACCGACTTATCCGAATTTACGTGGGATCAAGTGGCGGGTGCCGTATACGGAGCGATGAAACGGGGCCACAACGCCCGGGATATCTGGAGAGAACTATCGTGGGAGTTTGTTGACGCAACTATGGGCGGATGTATGGAACAAAAGAAATATGCGGAAAAACTGGCCCCGTATATTGCCAGACTCGTAATCAGCGTTAATAACCTGCTCGTACAGGATGACGGGAAAATTTCTATGGAACAATTGAAAACAGCAAGTGCGTCTCTTGCCGTAGGGAAGTTACTTCCTTAATGCCGTTTGAAATTATTACCCTCCGCACGTAGCTGCATGCTTATCCTGTGTCGAAGAAAAGGGTAATGTACGGCCGATCCACATTGAGTTGCCGCCCCATCCCATCAGGGTTGGTGCAGCTCCGTCTTTAAGAACGGTTCCCGGCAGGACAATCGCACATTGGGACAGAATACTACGGATGTCCGGTGTTACGATGGTTAGTGCCAGTCCGTCCGCTAAGGTGGCTGGCCGCTCATTTTTTCTTAAGTTAAAACGAAAATACTCAAGATTACCATGCCATACACCTATTTGCATCCAAAGAAGATGAGGCGCAGTAAACGTAACAGCCCCTACGGAATTTTTTCCGTTAGCAAATTCAGGTGCATCCAGATCAACCTGTGCAAAGCGCGCCTGGCGGGCAACATCGATATATGATCCGAGTGTGACGACCGGAATCGCAAGATCTTCGGGTAAACCGGAAGGGCGGGGAGAGGAGAGCCTCATAATAACGTCTTTTTTTATCCCCAACCCCTTATACATAGCCGCCTGCCGTTCCAGTTCGTAAATAATTTCGTCCTTTGTTTCAAAACGCGGATTGCCTTCAGCCGTTAACATAGTGAACGCGTTATACACTATAGGTGCAAAGTGTGTCAAATGAGGCATCGTGAGTATTTGACTTCGCAGCAGAAAGACCTATACTATCACCCATCTATGGGAAACCGGTTCGAGCAAAACAAAACATTTGCCGGCAGGGTATGGTTTCACAAACCCATGCGGACGCCTGACGAGCCCGGCATGACCGAGGAGATTACCCGCCGGTATGTGTATCATAAATTCGCTCACGATGTTTTCAACATGGCGGAAAATGCACTGGCGCTCCACCATGTACGGGAGCAGCAAATCCAGGTGCACCTCGACTCCATGCCGCCGGATGAAGACAAAACATTACTCAAAAGGGAGCTTGACCATTGGAAAGGCAAATCCGGTACTTGGCAGAACCTTGCGGATACGTACGGGAAAAATATCGTAGAATCCGACACATTCCTCTTACCCGAAGACCAGGGTCATCAGAAATAATGTCAGTTTGATCCGCGTATTTTTGTACCTGATAATGGTCCGCCAAGCACCGCGCTGACATAACAGATATCAAATACTCCTGCGCTTAACGGTAAAAGACCCCACACTATAGACAACACACCAAGCGTATTATTCCGATACATATAACCAACAGCTATGAAAAGAATACCCATTACAATACGGAATATCCGGCCGGCCATACCATTGAGGAATTTCGATAATCCTGAACGGTTAAAAGCTTCGTATGACTTCATGTATATTCACCTCCTTTGGAAAGTGAGATGTTCATGCCCGTTTTTTCTGCTTCGTTGGCGACGGTGTATTATTTCTATGGACAAACTTGTCCAGCCCTATGGCGATAAGGATACCCAGGAAAATTATGTGGGCATAGAAAACGTAAGATACCGTGGCAATAATCAGCATGGTGGGAAGTTGGTGACGTTGAGGCCATCCATGTATATACTTGGCTGCTAAATGGGCATTGATAACCGGCAAAGCGCTGAGAATAATGACAGCAAGAAAGATCGAGTAAAAATCAGTTAATTCCCGGCGTATCAGCACATAGGAAACAACGAAAGTCAGGGATGCAATTAGAAGTAATTTAGGTACATAACCTTTCATAAGATTCAGTACCGCGTAAGGGAGTCGGACCCTTGTTGATAGATTGAGAATCTACCGTACTAACCGTTATACGAACGCGGCGACTGAGGGTAATTTTATCAGCTTAGTCTTGACATAGCAACATAAATTAGATACAATTTTTGGGTAGTTATTATCGCTCCCTAGATCCATTCCGACCGAAGGGAGGTTTTTTTGACCCTATATGGATTTGAACAATAAAGTACTCTTAACCCGCGAAGGCTTGACTGAGCTCAAACGCGAATACAATACTCTGATGAACGTCAAGCGGCCCGACGCAGTGCAGCGCCTTTCCGACGCCCGCGACCTCGGCGACCTATCGGAGAACAGCGAGTATGCAGCCGCCAAACAGGACCTGACATTCATTGACGGGCGGATTCTGGAACTGGAGGAAATCATTCACGGCGCCAAACTAATTTCCGGCACCCACACGAAAAGCCTGGTGGACCTGGGATGCAAAGTGATCCTGCATGTTGACGGTAAAAAAGAAGAGTTCATGTTGGTCGGCGAATGGGAAGCGGACCCCAATGAGAAGAAAATCTCCCACGAATCGCCGTTGGGCAAAGCCCTCATGGGTAAAAAAGTGGGGGACAAAGTGGAAGTGGAAGCCCCGGTAGGCAAGCTAACCTACAAAATCCTCGGTATTGAGTAACATGGTAGAATAAAATCATGGCTACCATTGATGAACTCCGTAAAATGCGCCTCGGGAAACTTGCGAAACTCCGTCATCTGGGTATTGATCCGTATCCCGGTACAATCAAACGCAACCAGACGATTGCAAAAGCCCGCAGTTTAACCGGCAAAGACGCGACAGCGGCGGTAGCGGGACGCGTCATGGGGGTACGCGGGCACGGGAAAATTTTCTTTCTGGACCTCGTGGACGGGACCGGAAAAATCCAGGTGGTCCTTAAATCCGATGTCTGCAACACGAAAGCATTTGCACTCACCGGATGCATGGATCTCGGGGATTTCCTCGCCGTCCAGGGTGAGGTCGGGAAAACTCAGGCTGGTGAACGCTCTGTGTTTGCAAAAAATTTCCAGATTATTTCCAAAGCCGTCCGGCCCCTGCCGGGAGAATGGAGCGGGCTCAAGGATATTGAAGATCGCTACCGCCAGCGGTATGTGGACTTGGTTGTGAATCCTGAGGTGCGCGACATATTTCTCACGAGGAGCAAAGTAGTCACGTTTTTACGTGCGTTTCTTGACGGAGACGGGTTCATCGAGGTGGACACGCCGGTTCTCCAGCCTATTTACGGGGGGGCCCAGGCAAAACCGTTTGTGACGCATCACAACGCGCTGGATACGGATCTGTATTTGCGGATTTCCGACGAATTATATCTGAAGCGTCTCATTGTCGGCGGATTTGACCGTGTGTACGAGGTCGGCCGCGATTTCCGCAACGAAGGCATAGACCGTCAGCACAATCCTGAGTTTACGATGCTTGAGTTTTACTGGGCCTATACGGATTACGAGAATCTCATGAAATACACGGAAACGATGCTTGCAAGTTTGGTTAAAGAACTGAAGGGATCGTATAAATTCATGTATCAGGGTACTGAACTGAATTTTACCCCGCCCTGGCCGCGCAAGACCTACCGCGAGGTGGTGCTTCAATATACCGGCGTGGATATAAACAAAGCGGATGATGAGAAAAAGTTGCTGGCGGCAATCAAAGCGAAAAAAATTAAACTGGACCTGAAAGGTGTCGTGGGATACGGGGCCATCCTGGATACGTTATATAAGGCAACAGCCCGTCCGAAGTTAATAGGCCCCATGTATTTAACCGACCGGCCGACCGCGTTTGTTGCGCTTGCCAAACGGCTGTCCAGTGACCCCTCCAAAACCGCGTCATTCCAACTGCTTGTTGCCGGCAAGGAAATGCTTAACGCGTATAACGAACTCAATGATCCCGAAGATCAGGCAGCCCGCTGGCACGAATCCGAAAAATTAGGTAAAAAGGGCCAAAACGAGCACGAAGCGTTTGATTCAGATTATATCCGTGCTCTTGAGTATGGTATGCCGCCGACCGCCGGCTGGGGTCTGGGTATTGACCGGCTCGTTGCGATCCTCACCGACCAGCCGAACATCAAAGACGTCATCCTGTTCCCCACGTTGAAGCCGGAGAAATAATACTATCTATGGATATTCAGGAAATTCAGGCGAAATCTATTCTGACGAAGACAACACTGAAAGATGCGGATTTTGATTACAGCATAAATCCTTATATCGGATGCCGGTTCGGATGCGTCTATTGTTATGCGAGTTTTATGAGCAGGTTTGTCGGGAAAAAAATCAGCGACTGGGGAGATTTTGTTTTTGCGAAAGTGAATGCAGCGGACCTTCTTACAAAAGAAATTACGAAATTACCCAATAAGGGGAAGGGAAAATCCGTCTGGTTCAGCTCCGTTACCGACCCGTATCAGGGGATGGAAGCAAAGTACCAGTTGACCCGGAAGTGCCTACAGGTGCTTTCAGACTACGGTTTTGCCGGTAACGTAGGAATTCTGACTAAATCAAATTTAATACTCCGGGACATTGATCTTCTCGGTACGCTGAAAGACTCCGATATCGGATTTACGATCACATCAACTAACGATACGATTTCGCAATATTTTGAAAAACTAGCGCCGCCGGTGAGCGTGAGATTGAAAGCGCTCAAGACGTTTCATGACCGCGGATTCCGGACCTATGCGTTTTTGGGACCGTTACTGCCGCACATACTGGAGGACGACCGCGAGCTTGATAAGCTGTTTGCTGCGGTTGCCGAGACCGGAAATAAAGAAATTTATGTCGAATATCTTAATCTGAGCGCATATATACAGGGGCGCCTTCAGCGGGAGCTGAAAGGGGCGGATAAAAAGCAGCTGGCGCCGTACTTTCTTTCAAAAAATAAATCATTTCGTGCCGAATGGGACAAAAAAGTAAAGAAATTGGTGGATAAATACGGATTTAAGATACGGTTCGGGGGGACCATCTATCATCCTGAAATGGATTAAGGACGAATAAACGATTATGACGAGAGACGAAGCCATCACGCTTCTTCACACGCATATGAAAAACGAGAACCTCCGCCGTCACTGTATGGCAGTCGGGTTTGTGATGCGGGCACTTGCCGAAAAATTCGGCGGCAATCCCGACGATTGGGAAGTTTTGGGAATTTTGCACGATGCGGATTGGGAGGAGACGAAAGATTCGGAGAATGACCACACCAGGCATACCCTTGCATGGCTGAAGGAACAAGGGATTACCGAAGGTCCGATTGTGCACGCGCTTATGTCGCATAATACCAAAAGGACGCACATGGCAGAGCTTGACGGCGTTATGGAATGGGCGCTGGAAACATGTGATGAACTGACAGGGTTTATTGTTGCAGTGGCTCTGGTCCGCCCGGACAAAAAATTGGAGACTGTCGGGGTTCACTCAGTTATGAAAAAATGGAAAACAAAAGAATTTGCGAAAGCTGTTGACCGGTCACAGATTACTCAGTGCGAAGAAAAATTAAGGATTCCTTTATCTGAGTTTATCCAAATAACATTGAAGGCGATGCAGGAGCATCACGAGGAACTGGGACTGTAATGAACAAGCTACTTATTGCAACTACCAATCCGGGGAAGCTCGGGGAAATAAAAGAATTCCTGCAGGATTTGTCCGTAACGCTCGTCGGGCTTGCCGATGTGGGCATCCGCGAAGCACCTGAAGAAACAGGGATAAGTTTCAAGGAAAATGCCATATTGAAAGCAAAATTTTACGCGGAAAAATCCAAACTGCCCACGCTTGCCGATGACGGAGGGTTGGAAATAGACGCGTTAAACGGCGAGCCCGGGGTCAAATCACACCGGTGGATCCATGATGACCGCGAAGACACGGACGAAGAGCTTATTCAATATACGCTGGACCGCATGAAAGACATCATAGACGTTAACCGCGGGGCGCAGCTGCGGCTTGTTATCGCGCTGGTCATCCCGGGCGGCGAAGTGTTTACCTCGGAGGAAAAGGTCCGCGGCGTCATTCCTCGTAAGGCCTCCGATTACCGGCGGAAAGGGTTTCCGTACCGGTCGCTCCTGTATCTTCCTGAGATTAAAAAATATTACAACCATGATGAATTGACCGTAACCGAGACGGAAACGTATAATCATAGGAAGAAGGCACTTGATATTATTAAACCCATTCTTAAACTGAAAGTATGCTCGATATAAAGTTCATCAGGGATAATCTGGATATCTGCAAAGCAGCGGCGAAGAACAAAAACAGGGATGTGGATTGGGCCAGTCTTCTGGGCCTGGATGACAAACGCCGTGAGCTCATCGGCGTTTCGGAAAAACTCCGTGAAGAACGCAATACATTAACCCGCGATGACCAGGTGCGCGGTAAATCCATCAAGCTGGAACTCAAGACTATAGAAGAGGAACTGCGCGCCACCGAAGAAAAGTTCGGACTACTCATGCTGACCGTTCCCAATATTCCGGACAAAAGCGTACCGGTCGGAAAAGATGCAAACGGTAACGTTGAAGTGAGGAAATGGGGCAAGGTGCCGAAATTTACATATGAAGCAAAAGATCATATAGAACTAGCTAAATCATTGGATCTTATTGATTTTGAACGTGGGGCAAAAGTCGGCGGGTCGCGCGCGTATTTCCTCAAGAATGAGGGGGCGCAGCTTGAACTGGCCGTACTTTTTTATACTTTCAACAAGCTGGTGGCCAAAGGCTATACGCCGATGATAGCGCCCAGCCTGGTACGGGATTTCACGCTCTTCGGCAACGGGCAGTTTCCGTGGGGCAGGGACGAAGTCTATTGTCTCGAAAGAGACAATGTGTATCTTGCCGGTACTGCGGAGGTTCCCGTGACAGCCTATTTTGCCAATGAAGTACTTGCGGAAAGTGACCTGCCCCGGAAATTCGTTGCATTTTCGCCGTGTTTCCGCCGGGAGGCGGGAAGTTATGGTAAGGATACAAGAGGGGTCTACCGGCTGCACCAATTCAACAAAGTTGAACAAGTTATTATCTCAAAAAACGATATGAACAATTCTTTTACTCTACATGAAGAGTTGTTGGCTAACGCAGAGGAAATCTTACAGGATTTGGTCTTACCGTATCGCGTCATGCTCATGTGCACCGGCGAGATGGGTGAACCGCAGGTGAAAAAGTACGATATTGAAACCTGGATGCCCGGAAGACACGAATACGGCGAAACGATGTCAGATTCGTTTATGGGGGATTTTCAGGCGAGAAGGCTCAAAATCCGGTACAAGACCCGCGACGGAAAAATGATGTACGCCCACACATTAAACAATACTGCCATAGCCTCACCCCGCATTCTTATCGCCTTGTTGGAAAATTATCAGCAGAAAGACGGTTCCATACGCATTCCGGAAGTTCTCCAGCCGTTTGTAGGTAAAAAAAGTATTTCCCGTTAGATATGAGCTTACTATCATACATAGTTCCCCGGGTTATTGCCCGCTATTCAAGTTCGTATAACCGGGATATCCGCGTACTGGAAGAAAAAGGAAAATATAAAATCCTGGTAAACGGGTCGCGCCAGTCCGGTGAATATGTACTGAAACTCTGGCAGCACGCATTTTGCACCTTCGGCATCATTCCGTCTCCCGATATACGCAGTATCCTTGTCCTCGGGGTGGCGGGCGGCACGGTGATACATCTCACCAGCGCGATTTATCCGGATGCTACAATCGACGGCGTGGATATCGATGAGAAAATGATTAATATAGGGAAAAAGTATTTCGGGCTGGACAGGATAAAAGGGTTGACTCTTATTGTTTCTGATGCCGGGAAGTTTCTTGAAAAGTCCGTACGCAAACGCGAGCATTGGGACATGATCCTCGTTGATACGCATGTCGGGTTTGAGGTAGCCGATTTCGTCAATGACGAAAAGTACCTTACCCTGATCCGTCGGTTATTAACTGTACACGGCGTTGCAATTTTCAATTACCTGTATGAACTGAAATATTTGGAATTATCGGAACAACTCCGGAAAAAGCTTAAAGAAATTTTCGGGAACGTCCGTGAGACGGATATCTACTTCAATAGGTTTTTTATGGTAAAATAAGGCGATGTTGAAGTTCCTGAGTAAACTTCTTGACAGCAACGAAAAAGAAATCACGCGCCTCAGAAAAACGGTTGAATCCATAAATTCATTGGAGCCCGCTGTAAAAAAACTGAAGGATACGGATTTTGCGAAAAAAACCGCCGAGTATAAGGAGCGGCTTGCGCACGGGGATTCAATTGACCAGATACTTCCGGAAGCGTTTGCCCTTGTCCGGGAGGCGGCGTGGCGTACGATCGGCCAGCGTCATTTTGACGTGCAGCTCATGGCTGCCGCAACGCTGCACAACGGCAAAGTCGCGGAACAAAAGACGGGAGAGGGGAAAACGCTTTCCGCCATTCCTGCGTTGTATCTCAATGCGCTTGCAGGGCAGGGCACGCATTTGGTTACCGTCAACGATTATCTGGCGCGACGCGACGCGGGATGGATGGGTCCGATTTTGCATCTTTTGGGAATGACGACGGCGGCAATGATAAGCGAACAGTCGTTTTTGTATGATCCTGCGTTTGATGATGCGTCTGCCACTGATGGGAGGTTAAAACATCTGCGGCCAATCACTCGGAAACAGGCCTATGAGGCGGATGTGACGTACGGCATCAACAGCGAGTTCGGATTCGATTATCTGCGGGACAATATGGTGTCGGACATCTCCCAGGTGGTACAACGGGGTAATTACCATTTTGCGGTTGTGGACGAGGTGGATTCGGTATTAATCGATGAGGCGCGCACCCCGCATATTATTTCGGCTCCTGATACGGAAGCAACCCATGCCTATTATGATTATGCAAAACTCGTTGACAAATTAAACCGCGAAACGGATTTTGCCATAGATGAAAAACTCCGGACTGCCCACCTTACCGATCACGGAATCCTCAAAGTGGAAAAATTACTGGGAATCCCCAATATTTACGAAAAAGATTTTGCCACCGTCCACCACATTGAAGCGGCACTGAAGGCACGGGCGCTTTTTGCGCGGGAAAAAGATTACATCGTGAAGGATAACCAGGTCATCATTGTCGATGAGTTTACCGGACGGCTTCTTATCGGCCGGCGTTTCAGTGAGGGAATCCATCAGGCGATAGAAGCAAAAGAAAACGTCCCGATCCAGCAGGAGAGTAAGACGCTTGCTACCGTATCGCTGCAGAATTATTTCCGTATGTACCAGAAACTGGCCGGCATGACGGGAACGGCGGCAACCGAAGCGGAAGAATTCCATAAGATTTACAAACTGGACGTCGTCGTCATCCCCACACACCGTACGATGATCCGGGAGGATTTCTCAGACAGCGTGTACAAAACCCCTCGCGGGAAGTACGGGGCAATCGTTGCCGATATCATCGAATGCCATAAACGCGGGCAGCCGGTGCTGGTCGGCACCACGTCAATTGAGAAAAATGAAATCATCAGCGAATTTCTTAAACGTAAGGGAGTGCCGCACCAGGTCCTCAATGCGAAAAACCACTTAAAGGAAGCCTCAATTATCGCAGATGCCGGTAAAAAAGGCGCCGTGACCGTGGCAACCAACATGGCAGGGCGCGGTGTTGATATCATCCTCGGGGGACAGACGACGGAAACCGGCGAGACGAAAGAATGGCAAAAATTGCATAAGGAAGTCATTGCGTCGGGCGGGCTCCACGTCATCGGGACCGAGCGCCATGAATCGCGCCGCATTGATAACCAGCTGCGCGGGCGTTCCGGCCGTCAGGGCGATCCGGGTACAAGCCGGTTTTACGTATCGCTTGAAGATGACATCATGCGGCTTTTCGGCGGCGACCAGGTGGCCAAACTTATGGACATCTTTAAGCTTCCGGAAGATCAGCCTCTGGAGCACGGGATGGTATCGCGCGCAATTGAGCAAGCGCAGGTAAAAGTTGAAGGATTTCACTTTGACAGCCGGAAACATCTTGTCGAATACGATGATGTCCTCAATAAACAGCGCGAAATTGTCTACCGCAAACGCCGTAAGATATTGGAAGGGGAGAGCCAGAAAGATGAAATATTGGCAAATATTGCCAAAGAAATCAGTAACGTGGTTTTACTATATGCGGATGAAAAAGGCACGAATGTGGAACGTGATAAGATCGTCGCGGAATTTATTTCCATCATTCCGTTTGACCCAGCTAGCCAGCAGCAGCTTCTTAAACAACTGGAACAACTGCACACCGGACCGGATATTACCGAGTTCCTGACTAAAATATCCGCGGATATGTACGCGACGCGCGAGAAGCAGATATCCCCCGAGCTTATGCGTCAGATTGAGCGGTGGGTAAGCCTCCAGGTGATTGACAGTTTCTGGATGGAGCACCTGGATGCCGTTGATGATTTGCGGGAGGGGATTGGACTGCGGGGATACGGGCAGCTCGATCCGCTGGTTGAGTACAAAAACGAAGCGTTCAATATGTTTGACCAGCTCATGGCAGGCATTGACGGGGAGATAGTGCACCGGATATACAAAGTACAGGTTGCGACCAATCCGCCGGCAGGAGGCACAGTAAGCGCTTCCACGCCGATAGGTGAATCGCCGATTACGAAAGCTGCCAAACAGATGCGCACGAATACCTCCGAACAGGTTGTTGCCCAACCGGTAGTGAACGCCGCAAAAAAATTGGGCCGCAACGATCCCTGCTGGTGCGGTTCGGGGAAAAAGTGGAAGAAATGCCATTATCCAAAATTGTCGTAAAAAAAGTATATAATAGACCCTTATGAAAGGCGAGAAAAAACTATTTCTGGGCATAATTATAGGGACACTTGTGATTGTCGGAGCAGGCATAGCGTTGTTATCCAGACCGGCTTCAAGCACAAAAGTTGACTCAAAGCTTCTTATCCGCGCCGACAGCAATAAACTTTCAACACCTTCCGCTTCTGTGACACTCGTAGAGTTCTCAGATTTCCAGTGTCCGGCATGCGGAGCCTATTATCCCGTGGTAACACAGGTGGTTAAGGATTTTAAAGACAACCTGACGTTTGTGTACCGCAATTTCCCGCTCACTGATTTGCACCCGAACGCAATGCTGGCAGCCCAGGCCGCGGAAGCCGCAGGCCTCCAGGGTAAATATTGGGAAATGCATGATCTTCTTTTCTCCAAACAAAGTGACTGGTCGGCTAGCGCCAGCGTACGGGATATTTTTGCAGGATATGCGACGACATTGGGAATGAATGCAGACCAGTTTAAGAAAGACATTGATTCGGATACAGTGAAAAAGAAAATTGCGCAGGATATTTCTGACGGTAATACGCTTGGCATCACCGGCACACCGACATTCTATCTGGACGGAGTGAAACTGGATAACCCTGCGACGCTTGCAGATTTCGAAGCGCTTATCAAAGCCGAAATCCGGAAAGCCCCCAAGCCGACGATAACAAAAACCGAGGCATATCATATTCATATAAATTTCATGGTGTACACCAACGGGACGCCGGTAGATTTTTCAAATGACAACGAGAAGAATCCTGATATTCATATCCATAACAACAAAGGGGACCTCATTCATATTCACAAACAGGGAATGACACTGGGAACCTTTTTTACATCAATAAATAAAAGTTTTTCCAAAGATACGTACAGATTATTCGTAAACGGAAAAGAAAATCCACAGTTTACGGACTATGTTCCGCAGGATTTGGACAAAATCCTTATTACAAATGCGACCGATGATGCGACAATTCAGAAACAAATTGCATCCGTTCCGGACGACGCGTGCATTTATTCTCTCACATGCCCTGAGAGAGGCACGCCTCCGCCTGAAAATTGCCCCGGGGGACTCGGGACCGATTGTAAGGATTGACCCCTTGTGTATTAAATTATTTGTGAGTAGAATATCCTGATCCGGAGGTACATATGGTTGAAAAAAACAAAAACATTTTACAAATTGTTCTCGTCGTAGCGCTTATTGTTGCCGCTTATTTTATCGGAAACCTGACTGCCAAAGTCCAATATTTGCAGAAAGGCGGCTCTGCCGCTCCGGCTGCAGCGGGTACGACTCCTCCTCCGGGAGCTGCTGCTCCGACAATAACAATCGCACAGGTTAAAGATGCATTTAGTAAAGCGGTCATAAAATTCGGTAAAGCTGACAGCAAGCTCATTTTAGTTGAAGTCGCAGATCCGAGCTGTCCGTATTGCCACCTTGCAGGGGGAAGGGATCCTGAGCTTGCAGCTTCGGTTCCCCAGCTGGCACAGTTTAAGACAGCCGATCAGGGCGGGACGTATATTCCTCCGGTTCCTGAATTCAAAAAACTCGTAGATGGCGGTAAGGCATCATATACCTATATTTACAGTCCGGGACACGGGAACGGCGAAATGGCCATGAAGGCCCTCTACTGTGCGTTTGAAAAAAATAAATTCTGGGAAGCGAGTGATCTGCTCATGAGTGAAAAGGGATACGAGATCCAAAACGGCACCGATCCGGCAGGTACCGCATCTACGGGACCTATTGTGAAAAATGATAAGACGAAGTCGGGTGACATGGCAACCTTCCTGGCGTCCGCGGTTGATCCGGCGTTCATGAAATCGTGTCTTGATTCCGGAAAATATGACTCAAGACTTGCGGCCGATACGCAATTGGCTTCCGGTCTAGGGGTTGGCGGGACGCCCGGATTTTTCGTCAACGCGACGAACTTTGCCGGTGCATACAGTTTCAAGGATATGCAGATCGCAGTGGATGCTGCGCTTAAATAATTACCTCTTCGGATAGGTTTTCCCGAGATGCGTATATGCGTGTTTCGTGGCCACGCGTCCGCGCGGAGATCGTTTGATAAAACCGATCTGCATGAGGTACGGCTCCAGTACTTCTTCGACTGTTCCGATATCTTCAGAGAGTGCTGCGGCGATTGTTTCAATTCCTACCGGTCCGCCGCCGAATGAGTCGATGAGCGTATTAATAAGTCTCCTGTCCGAAGCATCCAGACCCGCCTCGTCTATTTCCAGCATATTCAGTGACCGGTCAAGGATCGCGGGCGTAATCATACCATCTCCCTCAACCTGTGCCACGTCGCGCGCGCGCTTGAGTAATCTGAGTGCAATTCGCGGAGTGCCGCGACTTCGCCGTGCAAGCTCAACTTTCGCTTTCGGGTCTATCTTAATTTTCAGTTTTTCCGCGGCCCTCGTGATAATGGATTCGAGTTCTTTCGGCTGGTAGAATGACAGCCGGTGGATAACGCCGAACCGGTCGCGCATAGGAGAAGATAATAGTCCTACCCGGGTTGTCGCCCCGATAATTGTAAACCGTGGTAAATCCAAGCGAAGGGTACGGGCAGACGGGCCCTTTCCGATGACTATATCCAGGGCAAAATCTTCCATGGCAGGATAGAGGGTTTCCTCGACGACTTTGTTGAGCCGGTGGATTTCATCGATAAACAAAATGTCTCCTGGCGCAAGATTCGTGAGGATTGCCGCCAGATCCCCAGCGCGTTCAATGGCGGGGCCGCTCGTAACGCGGACATTGACTCCCATTTCACGGCCGATGATATGGGCGAGCGTTGTTTTCCCCAGTCCCGGCGGGCCGTAGAGGAGGATGTGCTCAACGGATTCTTTGCGTTTTTTTGCTGCGGTGATGGCGATCCTGATATTTTCCTTAACCTGCGCCTGCCCGGCAAATTCCCGCCACGTTGCCGCCCGCAGTGAGATAAAGAGTTTTTCTTCTTCAGGTGAAACTTCCTCACCGATAATGTCTTTGACCGGTTTCTTTTTCATTTGCCTAAGTATTTTAATGCATGCCGGATTTTTTGTTCCACAGTCACATCTTTGGTATCAAGTTTTTTTAATGCCTCGCGTATTTCCTGTTTTTCAAATCCCATGGAACTAAGGGCTTCAACAATCTGTTTGGTTTCCGAAGAGTCCGTTCCGGTCAGGTCCAGCATTTGGGAGCTTCCCAGCTTGCTTTTAAGTTCAATGATTATTTTCTGTGCGTTTTTGGTACCCAGTCTGGGGATAGTAGTAAAAAAATCAACGTCGCTTTTCCGTACTGCATCCTCGACGGATACGACCCCGCGGTCAACGACACCCAGTGCCGTTTTAGGGCCGATGCCGGAAACTGTCAACAATAATTCGAACAGAACTAACTCCTGTTGTGTTGCAAATCCGTATAGATCAAACGCGTCTTCGCGGATATGCGAATGGATAAGGAGTGTGTGCTGACGACCCGGTTTAACGCTTGCAAGAAACCGTTCCGGAACCCGTACAACATACCCTACGCCGTGCACATCAATGATGAGCGGATTGTGCAGGTGGGATACTATTGTGCCGGTCAATCTTCCGATCATACGATTTGTTTCATTTTATAACTATACGCATGGGTCATGGCAATTGCCAGCGCGTCCGCGGTATCGTCAAGAAGTGGCGCTTTTTTCAGCTTAAGAATACGGATGACCATCGCTGTCACCTGTTTTTTATCCGCCCTTCCGTCGCCGGTAATTGTCCGTTTCACCGCAAGCGGAGTATATGATACCACAGGTATACCTGCATCTGCCGCCGCAAGCAGTATGACGCCGCGCGATTGCCCGACGCCGATTCCCGTCGTCACATTCGCGGCAAAGAACAACTCTTCCACGCTCATGCAGTCGGGATGAAATTTACGGATCAGCAGTTGTACCGCCTCATGAATTTTGGAAAGCCTGTCTCCGGGCCTTTCATTTTTTTCCGTCGTGATACAGCCGAATGATACGGGAATTGGTTCGGGGAGATTTGTTTCGATGACAGCCCATCCTACACGCGCAATCCCGGGATCTATTCCTAGTATTCTCATTCATGTAGTTATACCATATACTTATAGTATTATGGAACTTGTTGTTCAGCTTGTGCTTGCCGCTCTGGTATTCGGCGTTACATTATCCGGCGGGAGTCTGGTGTGGCCGCGCGTAACCAGCGCCCCGCGTCCGCAGCTTCTCCAGCAGGTGCACGATACCGTTATTAAGACGCCGGCAGGAAATCAGGTGGCACAGGTATTGGGAGTTACGGACGATAAAAGCGTTCAGCCTGTCAATTTAGGACAGGCTGCAAACAATGCGTGGAACGGTATTAAAAATGCGGCACAAAAACGGGTCCAAACGATCATTATGTCCCAGGTAACGGCACAGCTGACAAGCCAATACGGGAAACTCCCCAAGGATCAGCAAAAAACTCTCCAAGAGATTATTTGTACCTCTTCGCCTTCTGCGACACCCTCGGTGAAATAAGTAATTGACAAATGCAACTTAGTTGCATATAATAATTCGCATGCATGATTGTAAAGTCGAACTTCACGACGCGGAATTAAAAGTCACTCCGGCGCGGCTGGGTGTACTTGATGTGTTGGAACACACAGATACTCCCATGGATGTTTCCTCGATAATAAAAAGTCTCAAAAAAAATACGATACCTGCAGATAAAGTTACGGTTTTCCGAATCCTCAACTCGCTTACGGAAAAAGGTCTGTTAAAATCCATCCAATTTAATGAAGGTAAACTGCGGTATGAATACGCCGATAAACCAGAACATCACCATTTTGTCTGCGACCAGTGCGGCACTATAGAAGATATTGAAGATTGCAATGTTTCAATCCTGATTAAACGTATGATTAAAAAGAAAGGAGTTTTGGTAAAACGTCATTCACTCGAATTTTTCGGGTTGTGCGCCGATTGCCAGTATTGACATATGAAGAACAAATATCTGATTGTTGGTATATTGATAGTCGCAATTGCGTTGTTTGCTTTTGTAGTGGTCCAGCGTAATCCTAATGGGCAAGGGAAAGCAAACGGTAAACTTCAGGTGGCAGCGTCTTTTTATCCTCTCTATTATTTTACGACACAGATTGCCGGTGATAAGGCAGAGGTACTAAATATAACTCCGTCCGGCTCAGAACCTCATGACTATGATCCGTCAGCGGGAGATATTGCAAAAATCGAAAAAGGAAATCTTCTCGTGCTCAACGGAGGTGTTGAAGCATGGGGGAATAAAATTAAAGATAACTTGAAAGGGACAAATGTTCAGGTAGTGATTGCCGGTCAGGGACTTTTAACCCAACAGGTCGAAGAGAACGGTCAAAATCAAATCGACCCGCACGTATGGCTCGATCCGGTTCTCGCTAAACAGGAAGCACACGCAATTGCAGAGGAATTTGTGAAAATTGATCCGGCGAATACGACGTACTACCGGCAAAATGAAAAAGCGTTGGATACAAAGTTTGATGCACTGGATGCGGAATATAAAGCCGGACTGGCTACATGTCAGGAAAAAGATATTATTACGTCGCATGCAGCATTCGGCTATCTGGCGACACGGTATGGGCTTACCCAGGTAACGGTGACGGGACTTTCACCGGATGCTGAGCCATCCGCGCAACAACTGGCAGATGTCGTTGCATTTGCGAAATTGCATAACGTGAAATATATTTTTTTTGAAAAATTAATAAGCCCGAAACTATCAGAAACAGTTGCTACGGAAGTAGGGGCGAAGACGCTTGTTCTTGATCCTATTGAAGGCGTATCGGGTGATGACATAAAAGCAGGAAAAAACTATTATACGATTATGCAGGACAACCTTAAAAACCTGCAAACAGCTTTATCATGCGCCAAGTAGATCATTCAAAAAACGTTATTGAGGTTCATAATGTTTCCTATACATATAACGGAGTCGAAGATGCCGTAAAAAACGTTACTCTGGATATCCATGCAGGAGACTATCTCGGTATCATCGGTCCCAACGGCGGGGGAAAAACGACGCTTCTCAAACTTATTCTCGGATTATTGAAGCCCGATTCCGGCAGTATCCGATTATCTGTTCCTTCCATCGGGTATCTGGCGCAAAACGCAACGCATTTTGACACCGGATTTCCCATTACAGTCGCGGAAGTGGTAGCGCAGGGCCGTATCGGTCAGCGCGGGCTTCTGCGCCCACTCACGAACGGGGACAGGGAAGCTATTGATACAGCCATCCGTCAGGTCGGATTAGAAGAATTTAAAGACGTACTCATCGGGAATTTATCCGGCGGCCAGCAGCAGCGGGTGTTTATCGCCAGAGCCATATGTGGCGGGCATCCCCGCGTCATTTTTTTGGACGAACCGACCGCAGGGATCGATGAGAATTCCCAGAAACAATTTTATTCGTTACTCAAGAAATTCAATCAGCAGTTGGGGATAACCCTCGTTCTTATAGCCCACGACCTTGATGTCGTCAAGCGGGAGGTTTCCCACGTCGCAGTTATCAATCAAAAATTAATGTATTACGGTGATACGAAAGAGTGTCCGTATGTTTGATTTGTTTCAGTATTCATTTGTCATCCGGGCCATGGAGGCGGGTGTTATTGTCGCCTTAATTGCCCCGCTTATCGGTACGTTTTTGGTGCTCCGGCGGTATTCGCTCATCGCCGATACGCTTGCTCATGTTTCGCTTGCAGGAGTTGCAATCGGACTGCTCGTAGGCATTAATCCGCTTATTACTGCAATTGCGACCGCCGTTATTTCATCTTTTGCCATAGAACGGCTGCGGTTGTCCAAAAAAGTATACGGGGAATCTGCGCTGTCACTATTTTTGTCCGGAAGTTTAGCCATAGCGATTATTCTTATCAGTTTCGGCCGCGGATTTAATGTTGATATTTTCAATTATCTTTTCGGAAGCATCCTTACCGTGAAACAATCAGATATTTTTATTATCGCGGGATTGGGATTGGTTGTAGTAGGCGCTGTTATCGCATTCTACAAGGAACTCGTATACCTCACGTTTGATGAGGAGTCGGCGACCGTAGCAGGGATCCCGACCCGGTACATGAATCTCCTGCTTATCACCCTGGCGGCGTTTACGGTTGCCGTTGCCATCCCCATCGTGGGTGTTCTGTTGATTGCGGCACTTGTTGTTATACCGGTTATTACCGCACTGCAGTTTAAAAAAAGTTTTCTGCAAACGATTATTATTGCGGAACTGGTATCTCTTTTTTCCGTGGTGAGCGGTATTATTATTTCATTCTATTTCGACCTGTCTTCGGGTGGCACTATCGTCATCATCGCCATCCTGATATTTCTTCTCTCACTCATGATAAAATAAGCCTCATGGATGAATCATTAACTACCCGTGCCCGCGAACTTATTACTAAACTCGATTTGGACGGGAAACGTAAGGCCGTCAGAGAGATTGAAGCGCTCAGCAGCCACCCTGACTTCTGGAAAGATAATCAGACAGCAACGAAAAAGATGAAAGAAATGGCGGCACTCCAAAAGGAGATAGAGGAAGGGGAAATGCTCGCGCTGTATATTACTGAAGGGAACGAAAAAGATCTCTCGCGCGAGCTTGACAGGATGGAATTTGCCCTGTATTTGTCGGGCCCGTACGACCGCGGAGATGCGATTTTTGCCATCCATTCGGGTCAGGGAGGCACCGAGGCCATGGATTGGACAAGCATGCTTTATCGCATGTATACGCGCTATATTGAGCGGAAAGGCTGGTCTTCCGAAGAAATCGATTACACGCCCGGTGATGAGGCAGGAATTAAAAGCGTTACGGTAACGGTTAGCGGAGCGTATGCCTACGGATTTTTAAAAGCTGAAGCCGGGGTGCACCGGTTGGTTCGCCAGTCACCGTTTAATGCGGATAAACTGCGTCAGACCTCATTTGCCATGACGGAGGTACTTCCGGTTCTTGAGGATAATGCCGCGGTGAATATTAAAGATGATGATCTGGTGTGGGATTTTTACCGGAGCGGCGGCAAGGGCGGCCAGAACGTCAATAAGGTGTCCACTGCCGTCCGCCTGTTGCATAAGCCGACGGGTATCATCGTTACGAGCCAGGCGCAGCGGTATCAGGGCCAAAACCGCGAATATGCCCTGAAAGTACTCCGTGCTAAATTATGGGAAAAAGAACAGGCGAAGCGCCTTTCGGAAGAGAAAAATATTCGCGGTGTTTATAAGACACCGGGATGGGGGAACCAGATCCGTTCCTATGTACTTCACCCGTACCATATGGTGAAAGATTTACGGACAGGGGTTGAAACCAGTAACACCGATCGCGTACTGGACGGAGATCTTGACGATTTTATCATCGCGTACTTGAAAAAAATATCGTAACCATTGATAATGAGGTCACAGGGAGTCAAATCGTATGAAGACTCAGGAGAAAATGAAAAATGCACCGGCGGCAGATACTGAAGATGCGCCGATTGTGGAACCCATTGATCCGGTAAAAAAAGGAGATACAGTAATGAAAACTCGCTCTTCACGCATGATTATCGGTGTGTATGTGCTTCTGGCACTTTTGGGTATCGGCACCGGATATCTGTTATCACGTGCTACGGTTACCGGTACAGGCGGATTACCGGCTAATGTTGCTGCAGATAAAGTCTCCGGAAGCAGCGATACGACGACGTTTAAAGATACCGCTGTGGGCGTTATCCAGAAAGGCGGCACCGACGGGGAAGGCACACACAGTCTTGTCCGCGACGGCGGTCCGTCCCAAACAGTTACTCTTCTATCTTCTGTCGTAGACCTTGACCAATACGTCGGTAAAAAAGTAAAAGTATTCGGACAGACGATGGCAGCCCAAAAAGCCGCATGGCTCATGGATGTCGGGAGAATAGAACTTCAGTAAGCAGCAATGATTCGATTCGACCATGTTACGAAACAATATCCCGGGCACGTGCATGCGTTGTCCGATGTTACCGTAGAAATTCCTGACGGTGAGTTTGTCTTTCTTATCGGGCCGTCAGGTGCCGGCAAAACCACGATGCTCCGGCTTCTTATCCGGGATTTACTGCCCACGACCGGAAACATTCATATAGATAACTGGCATGTCAATACGCTTCCCGCTCCTAAAATTCATCTGCTGCGCCGTAAAGTCGGGACGGTGTTCCAGGATTTTAAACTCCTCACTGACCGGACGGTGTTTGAAAACGTTGCCCTGGGCCTCGAGATACTGGGGAAATCCGATAAAGAAATTCAAACACGGGTATTGGATGTGCTGGAGCTTGTGGGGCTTGCCGGTAAAAAAAATTCATTCCCGTTGCAGCTGGCTGCCGGTGAAATGCAGCGGACGGGTATTGCCCGCGCAATAGTCGGCGGACCGTCCATACTGCTGGCAGATGAACCCACGGGGAATCTGGACCCGGAAACTTCCTGGGAAGTTTTAGATATATTAAACGAAATTAATAAAATCGGCACCACGATAGTTATGGCGACCCACAACGCAAATATCGTGAATAATTTTAAAAAGCGTACGATTACCCTGACCGCGGGAAAACTCGTCAATGATGAAGCTCACGGCAAGTATCCCGTGAAACATGCAAAGGAGAAACATGCGACTCATTCCTAGTACCTGGACTCATGTCAGGCGCAGCCCGTATCAGGCAATGGCGGCGATTCTCACGATGTTCCTGACATTTCTTCTGGGAGGATTATTTTTCCTTGCGACCGTTTCCTCGGTTCTCGTTCTGCAGTTTTTTGAAAGCAAGCCGCAGATTACGGTATTTTTCACTGACAAGGCAACACTAGATGACTCTAAAACTTTGGAAAAGACACTGGACGCAACAGGAAAAGTATCTTCAATGAAATACGTTTCCAAAGAGGATGCCCTGGCGATTTACCGCGAGCAGAATAAGAGCGATCCGTTACTGCTTGGAGATGGTAACGGCAGATATTCTTCCCGCATCGCTGGAAGTATCCGCCAAAGATCCGGCATTTTTAAACGAGCTTGATCCTATTATCCGGAAGGCGCAGGGAGTAGAAGAGGTGGTTTTCCAGAAAGATGTGGTGGATACGCTTCTTTCCTGGACGAATGCCATACGTATTGTAGGCGGGTCGCTGGCAATCCTTTTGGCGATTGATTCGCTTCTTATCATCATGACGGTCGTAAGCATGAAAATAGCGCTTAAAAAAGAAGAAATCGAGATCCTCAAACTGGTCGGTGCGAGCCCCTGGTATATCCGCATGCCGTTTATTATGGAGGGCGGGTTTTACGGGGCATCGGGCGCATTCATGGCGTGGATGATTATTACCGGGCTGGTCATCTGGATCCGGCCGGCCGCACTGTCATTCCTGGGCATGATTCCCGCCATCGGCGTTGTTATGGGGAGCATCACAGCTGCGCCCTTTCTGCTGGCGGTAGGCGGATTTTTGGGGGCAATGCTTCTTATCGGATTTTTCCTGGGAAGTGTAGGAAGTCTTATTGCCCTCGGGCGATATTTAAAGTTCTGACGCATGCATGAACAAACGAATATGGATTGGGATATTTATTGCACTTTTCTTCCTATTTCCTCTTAGGATTTTTGCCCAATCATGCGAAGGCGACCCGTGTGCGGGCGAAAGCGATCTTTCAAAACGAGCGGATTGTTACAGCAATCTGGTCACTTCCTGCAAAAATCAGGAAAATACACTCTCCGGAGAGATCAGCTATATGGATAACCAGATCAAGCTGACGACGATCCGGATTGAGGCGACACAGACGAAGATTAATACGCTGCTTGATGAAATTACGAAACTGGAGAATGAGGTGAAACGTCTTGAAGATGTTTTGAACGTACGGCTGCCGCTCCTCCTTCACCGAATTCCCGAGGCGTATAAACGGTCCGTTGCACCGCAATTCGGCATACTTCTTTTCAGCCGTAATGTATCGGATCTGATTAACCGGGTAAAATACATCCAGGCGGTTCAGCAGGAAGACGCCGCGCTTGTATTTCAGGTGAAGTCAACGCAAAACAGTTACAACGACAGCAAACAGATACGGGAAGATAAATCGAAACAACTTGAGCAGGTGCAGGCGCAGCTGGAAATACAGAATAAGCAACTGGCACAACAAAAGCAGGCAAAGAATACGCTACTGGCCGAAACACAGGGTCAGGAAGCTATTTATCAGCAGCTTCTTGCGGCTGCCAAAGCGCAGCTTGCCGGATTTTCAAGCTTCGCGTCCAATCAGGGAGGGGCCAGCATTCTATCAAACCAGACTGTTTGTGATGACTGGGGGTGTTATTATAACCAGAGAGACAGCCAGTGGGGGGCTGCAGCACTCAATAATACACAGTACAGTATAGCCTCGGACGGGTGTCTTGTGACTTCCATGGCCATGGTATACACCCATTTCGGGCACAAAAGCGTAACCCCGCTGACTATCAACGCGAACCCGTCAAATTTCGCATCATATTATCCCGCCTTTTTAAACCGGACCATTGTTGCCGACGGCACAACTTCAACCAGAATAGCCTCCGAAATTGACGGTGAATTGAGCTCAGGACGTCCTGTTATAGTGGGAATAAGATATTCCAACGGAGACACGCATTTTGTCGTACTTGTAAGCGGTTCCAACGGCAGTTATACGATGAATGATCCCTTTGTTCCCGACGGGCACAAAATTTCGTTTACGGATCATTATCCGATCAACAGCATTTATGAGATTGACCGGATATCTATGTAAAAAACCCTGCAGTTTGTACGACATCGTACATATTTTTCTTTTTTGACTTTGTATACTGGGAACTCAAATGATGCGGGTTCTTCGTATGTGCGGTTATGTTCTCCTTTTTGTGGGGATTAATTTTTCCGCCCGGCCTGCAAAAGCTTCCATGAGTCCAGTAGTTTTTGTGTGGAAAAAGCGCAATTCTAGTATACTGGAAGAATGAAAATCATCCGTTTGTGGGGGCCGGTGGTTCTCTGGATGGCAATTATATTTTTCTTTTCAACACGGACACGTATTACCGTATCGTCCCAGTATTCGGTCAATTTCATCTTTTTTAAGTCGCTTCATGTCCTCGAATATGCATTTTTGTATATTCTGACGTTTCGGGCCACAAAGAATCCCGTGACGTCATTTATAATTACAATTCTCTATGCCGCTTCCGACGAAATACATCAACTTTTTGTCGTCACCCGTGAGGGGACTCTGCGTGATGTTATAATTGACTCGCTGGGAGCGTTACTTGCATGGATTTCCATAATAAAATTATTACCAAAAAGTCCGAAGAAACTGCGCGTGCGGGTGAAGAGTTGGCTCTATATCTAGGGGATAGAGGAGGCCCCCGTATTCTGTGCCTTTACGGACAGTTAGGGAGCGGCAAGACCACCTTTACGCAGGGATTTGCCCGCGGTTTAGGAATTACTTCCCGATTACTTTCCCCTACCTTCATTATTGTGCGACGTTATCAAATACCTAAGAAACAATATTATCTTTACCACGTAGACTTATACCGGCTGCACATTGTATCGGAGTTGGAAGGAATCGGGCTTCCGGAGGTTTTTTCAGATTTAGCCTCATTCACGGTTATTGAGTGGGCTGAGCGGCTGGGAAGTCTGCTTCCCGGGAACCGTGTAGATGTCCGTTTTACGACCGCACAGGATGACTCACACGTTATTACAGTGGAGGGATTGGCATGAAAGATGTGGTAGAAATAGTGAAAAATGGCGGAATTATCATATTTCCCACGGATACGGCCTTCGGCATAGGGTGCAGGATAGATAATCATGACGCGGTCGATCGATTGTTTACAATCAGACGTCGTCCTACGACGCAGCAGATGCCGGTACTTGTGAATTCAATAGAAACTGCACTTGCCTATCTCGATTCCCCTTCAGATATTGTACGACGTTTAATGAAGGAATATTGGCCGGGAGCATTGACGATAGTAACCCCATGCAAAACAAATGCTGTCTACTCCCCTATCCGCGCCGGTGGAAAAACTATCGGGCTCCGGATGCCTAACCACCCGGAAATTCTTAAAATCATTGAAGAAGTGGGTGTACCGGTTTTAGGCCCGTCCGCAAATTTTCACGGGGATTCCACCCCCTACTCTACCGCGGACCTTAATCCTGAACTGGTTAAGATGGTGGATTACGTTGTGCCCGGCGAGTGTACGGTCAAACAGGCGTCAACTGTGGTAGACTGTTCGGTAAACCCGTATAAAATAATCCGCCGGGGAGCGGTAAAATTATAATATATGTCCGTTACACTTTTCATTGACACATCGGCAGTTAATACCGCGAGTATTGCGCTGGAAACTGACGGAAAACGCTTCGAAAAAACATCGGAGTCGAAGGTTTTGAAATCCCAGATGGTACTTCCGATGATTGAAGATATGCTTTTGGCGCACAAGATTAAACTAACCGATATTACTGCCATTTCGGTAGCGACCGGGCCGGGATCGTTTACAGGGCTTCGTGTGGGCGCGTCCGTTGCCAATACACTGGGGTATTTATTGGATATACCGGTGAACGGGAAAAAGACTCTTGTATTGCCGAAGTATTAGTGATAACAATGTAGAAAAGGAGAATATATGCCAGAAATACAACCTGCAGTGAAAAAGACAAACCCGATAGTGTTTGTCGGTATCGGATGCCTCGTTCTCATCATACTTATTGGTTTGGGATTAACGGTCTTTTTTAAGTTTTTTGCGAAAAATGCGATTCAGGGCGTTATCGAAAACAAGACGGGGATAACGACCAATATTTCAGATCTCGAAAAAGGTAAGGTGACATTCACCGACCCCAAAACCGGTGCAAAAGTCGATATCGGAAGTGGCAAAGTGCCGGATTTATTCCCGAAGGATTTTCCGCTGTACCCGGGCGCCAAAGTAGCAAGCGCTATGTCCGGGGCGGAAGCTGGGCAAAACAACGGATTTTGGATGACAATGACGACGGCCGACTCTCCTGATAAAGTCGTAACTTATTATAAAGAACAGTTTGCAAGCGGGGGCTGGACGATAAGTACTACCTATACGGCAGGCGGAACAACGAGTGAGACAGTTGAAAAAGGACAGTGGAACGGATCGCTCGCCATCTCCGAAGACAGCAGCAGCAAAGAAACCCAGATCGTTATTATTCTGGGTCAACAGGAAGTGACTCCCACAGAGACGCCCTGATCAGGGACTGGCGTTTTGGCTTCAAGGTGCTATATGATGGATATGTATGGCTCGGATTAACTATCTGCTGCATTTTTTCATTCCACAGCATACGAATAACCATCGTGCTAAAGCACTGCACGTAGATTCACTATTGGTGTATGTGCTTCTGTTTGCCCTTTTTAATCTGGGAATCCGTGCAGCCCATAAAGTTGCACCGGGAGTTTTGGGCTATGCCACGGATATTAACGTGCAGCAACTCCTGACCGACACAAACGCCAAACGGGCTGAGGCCGGACTTTCTCCGGTAACGATTAATAGTACGCTTTCCGTGGCTGCAGCTAATAAGGCGGCGGATATGTTTACTAAAAATTATTGGGCGCATAACAGTCCGACAGGCTCAACACCGTGGGATTTTATAACCGGTGCCGGATACAAGTACACGGTAGCCGGGGAAAATCTGGCTAAAAACTTCTCTACCAGCCAGGGTGTTGTTGATGCGTGGATGGCTTCACCATCACACCGCGATAATGTACTCAAGGCCGGCTATCGCGATGTGGGGTTTGCCGTCGTCAACGGAACGCTAAACGGCGAAGAAACAACACTTGTGGTTCAGATGTTCGGTACCACTCCTGCTGAACTTGCAGCCGCCGCGCCTGCACCCCCCGCCCAACCGGCCAGCCTGCCGGTGAGGCAGGTTGAGGTGCCGCAGGAAGCTGCAGAAGCGAATGTTCCTGCCCCTTCTGCAAATCCGGTACAGCTGCCGGCAGTCAGCGGATTTGAGAGCGTAAATACTTCGCCGCTTATTAATATCCCGACGGCGTCGCGCGATGTAGTATTCGCATTCGTGGGCATTCTTATGGGAGTACTGCTTGTTGATGCATGGATTTCCAGCCGCCGGCGGGTCGTACGGATCGCCGGACATAATATAGCCCATATATTATTTTTGAGTGCGTTGTTTATTCTCATATCCGGTGTTTCCCGCGGGAGACTCTTATGAAACGATCCGTCAGCCACCTTCTCGTATTAATTGCCGTACTGGCTGCAGGCGTTATCGCGTTTATGTATGTGACACCGAACGCGACTCTCCAGCTGTATGTCGGAATAGTGACCGCGGTGGTATACGTCCTGTGGGGGCTTATCCATCACGTTATCAACCGGGATCTGCATCAGAAGATTGTGGTAGAATATCTCTTGATAGGGGCCATTGCAATCGTATTATTGGTTACAATGCTCGGATTTTAGCTCTTCGAAAGGAGCACGCTCTATGAAAGGCGTTATACTGGCCGGTGGACTTGCAACCCGTTTACGTCCGCTGACCTTAGTCACCAATAAACATCTTTTGCCTATTTATAACAAACCGATGATTTATTACCCGCTGGAGGCTATGGCACGGGCGGGAATTACAGAGGTGCTACTCACCTCAGCGCCGGACCACGCGGGTCATTTTGCCAATTTACTGAACGCCGGTGAGGAATTCGGGCTTCATGTATATTATGCCGTGCAGAAAGACCCGAAAGGCGGGATTGCCCAGGCGGTCGCGCTGGCCGAAAAATTTGCGGACCACGGGCCGATTCTCGTCATTTTAGGCGATAATATCTTCAATTTTGATCTTAAAAAATCCGTCGGGCGGTTTGAGGTGTCAGGAAAAGGCGCCATGACATTCGGCGTTCACCTTGATACCACATCGAGCCAGTACGGCGTCATCGAAATGGATAAAGACGGTACAGTTCTCTCTATAGAGGAAAAGCCTGAGCATCCCAAATCGGATATCGCGCAGATCGGCGTGTATATCTATGACGGAAAGGTATTTGACTATATACGGAAATTAAAACCATCGGGGCGCGGTGAACTTGAAGTAACGGATCTGAATAACCTCTATCTTAAAGACGGCAAACTCATGTGCGGCATTATTGACTGGTGGATCGATGCAGGTACGTCGTTCGATGAGTTATTGCGTGCCAATACAGAAGTTGCACGGTTCGTTAAAGAAGGAAAATTATGATTGCCGGAGTAATGATAAAAAAACTGGTCCGCCATCCCGATGAACGGGGCTATTTTGAAGAGCTTATCCGCTCGACTGATGAGTTTTTTTCTGAAGGATTCGGACAATTGTCGCATACGTTTATGGCAGAGGGAGTAGTCAAGGCATGGCATGTACACAAAACGCAGACTGACTGGTGGTTTTGTGCAACAGGGAAAATCAAAATGGTTCTGTATGATCTCCGGAAAGATTCACCGACCCATAGGCAACTGAATGAGTTTATTCTGGGAAATGAGCCGGACAATATCATCGTAAAAGTACCGTCGGGTGTTGCGCACGGCATGAAAGTATTGGAAGGCCCGTGTCATTTTGTCTATGCAACCAGCCGAATTTATGACACAGCAGAAGAAGGGCGCGTTGAGTATAACGATCCCGATATCGGATATGACTGGGTGCAGGGTAAACCAATCACGAATAAAAAAATAACGTAAACAAAAGTTAATTTTAATATTTTTATGAAATTGCTAGTCACTGGAGGAGCAGGTTTTATCGGGTCCAACTTTATTATTTTCTGGATGGCAAATCATCCGGACGATTCAATCATCAATCTCGATAAACTTACCTATGCGGGAAATCTTGAAAATTTAGTGGACGTCGAGAAAAATCCCCGTTACAAATTCGTTTACGGTGACATCTGTGACCCCGCAACCGTGAATGCGGCCATGGAAGGCGTTGACACGGTTGTCCATTTCGCTGCCGAAAGCCATGTGGACCGCTCCATACGTGACCCGGCCCCGTTTGTAAAAACCAATGTCACGGGTACCCAGGTATTGTTGGATGCGGCCCATACGGTGAAAGTGAAACGGTTTCATCATGTATCAACGGACGAAGTATTCGGATCACTGGCACTTGAAGATCCGGGTAAATTTAGTGAACGAACACCATATGACCCCAGAAGTCCCTACTCCGCCAGTAAAGCCGGATCGGATCATTTAGTACGCGCCTACTATCATACATTCGGTCTGCCGATCACCATAACAAATTGTTCAAATAATTTCGGCCCCTTTCATTTTCCGGAAAAGTTCATCCCTTTGGCGATTACTAACATCCTCGAAGGGAAAAAAGTACCAATCTACGGCGACGGCAAAAACGTACGGGATTGGCTCTATGTTGAAGACCATTGCCGCGCAATCGAAGCGGTACTCCTGACGGGGAAAGTAGGAGAAACATATTGCGTCGGTGGATCGACGAAAGATATCAGTAATCTTGAGGTCGTACGTCTCATTCTGCACATAATGGGAAAGGATGAGTCCTCTATTGAGTTTGTTAAAGACCGTCCCGGGCATGATCGTCGCTACGCCATCGACTGGTCTAAAATTAATAACGGGTTAGGGTGGAAACCCCTCCATGAGTTTGAAGAATGGCTTGGAAAAACAATCGAATGGTACAAAACACATGAATCCTGGTGGAAGCGGGTGAAAAGCGGAGCATATCAGGAATATTACAAAAAACAGTACGGAGTATCCTCATGAATATTCTGGGAACCGGATTATCGGGATTGGTTGGTTCCCGTGTGACGCAGATGCTGGCCCCCGAATTCACCTTTGAGAATTTAAGTCCGGACACCGGCGTTGATATTACTGACGTCAAAAGTGTGACGGCGCGTCTTGAAAAGACCGACGCTCCATGGGTATTTCATATGGCGGCGTACACGGATGTCCAGGGAGCAGAAAGAACCGAGAAAGATATAGCCTGGAAAGTAAACGTCGAAGCGACCCAGCATATTGCTGATATCTGTAAAAAACTTAATAAACGACTTTTGTATATTGATACCGATTATGCGTTTGATGGGAAGAATAAATCGTATACGGAAGAAGATACACCTAATCCTTTAGGATGGTATGCCAAAACGAAGACAGAAGGAGCAAAGCGGGTACTTGCGATAGGAGGATTAGTTATCCGAATCTCGAATCCATACCGTGCCCATCCGGTCGGTAAAAAGGATTTTGTTCATAAAATGATTGAACGGATGCAGGCCGGTGAGATAGTTAGCGCGCCCACCGATCAGATATTTGCGCCGACATTCATTGACGACATAGCAGCGGCACTCCGCGTTTTGGTGAAAGTAGGAGCCAGCGGTATGTATCATGTGGTCGGCAGCCCCCTCACCCCCTATGAAGCCGCTTCTATCATTGCAGAAATATTCGAGTACAACACGGGATTAGTTGAGAAGTCGACGTTTGCCGAAATGTTTGCAAACCGCGCGCCAGCCCCGCAGTACGCCGCGCTGAGGAATGATAAGATTAAAGCATTGGGTGTTGTGATGCATTCGTTCAGGGAAGGAATAGCGGAGGTTAAAAAGCAGGAATTTGTGGTACAATAACTCTTTATGACTATTGCATTTATCGGACATGGATATGTGGGACTGGTTACTGCGTCGGTGTTTGCAGATCTCGGGAACACTGTGTGGGTAGTCGGCCGGACGCGTGAAAAAATCGAAAATTTAAAAAAGGGTATCACGCCATTTTTTGAGCCGGGGCTTGCGGAACTGGTGAAACGGAACGTTGATGCCGGACGGCTGAAATTTACATTGGATTACAAAGAAGCAGTCGTCCCTGCCGAAATCATCTTTATTTGTGTAGGGACTCCGCCTAAAGCTACCGGTGAGGCGGATCTGTCGAGCGTCTTCACTGCCGCCGAAAGCGTCGCCAAGTCACTCGTAGGATACAAAGTAGTCGTGACCAAAAGCACCGTTCCTCCGGGTACGAACAAAAAAGTCGGCGAGATTCTCACAGCATATAAACCGCAGGGATCGTCATTTGCAATAGCGTCCGTTCCTGAATTCTTACGCGAAGGATCCGCTATCGATGATACCTTGCACCCTGACCGTCTCGTTGTCGGGACAACATCAGACAGGGCACGGGAATTACTGCTTGAACTCCATAAACCCATAAGCGGTAAAACCGTCCTGTGTAACCTGGAAACTGCGGAATTAATTAAATACGCGTCTAATTCACTTCTGTCCACTAAGATTTCTTTTGCCAATGCCATTGCCATGCTTTCGGAAAAGGTGGGAGCAGACGCAGAATATGTGCTGGAGGCGGTGGGCTTGGATAAACGTTTAGGGAGGAGTTTTCTGTTTGCCGGGGTGGGATACGGAGGAAGCTGTTTTCCGAAAGATGTAAAGGCGCTTATTGCGATCGCAAAGCAATATGGGTATGATTTTTCACTCCTTAAAGCAGTTGATGAGATAAACAGAAAAACCGCCGAGAGTTTTGTTGAGAAAATAGTTCATCATTTTAAAAATAATCTCCGTGGTAAACATATTGCAGTACTCGGGCTTGCTTTTAAGCCCAATACGGATGATATGAGGGAAGCGCCGTCCATATTCATTATCAATCAACTCGTACGTCATGGAGCAACAGTGGTTGCATATGATCCCGAGGCAATCGGCAATGCGAAAAAGTTGTTGCCCGCATCCGTTACGTTTGCGAGGGATGCATATACCGCAGCCCACGGGGCAGATGCAGTTGCGGTTATCACCGAATGGAATGAATTTCAGCAAGTAGACCTGGTGAGACTGGCCCGCAGTATGAAGACGCTCGTATTGTTTGACGGCCGCAATATTTATGAACCGGCAAAAGTAAAGTCGCTCGGTTTCATGTATTACGGCGTGGGGAGAATGTGATACTATTAAAGGAGGAATATGGAAGCAAAAAAAGTATTTATTACGGGTATTGCGGGGTTTGTCGGAAGCCATTTAGCGGATTTGCTTCTCGGCGGCGGATACGAAGTATACGGACTCAAACGGTCGCGCAGTAAGACAGATTATATCGATTCCATTGTCAACAAGCTTCATCTGGAGGACGCGGATATTCTGGATACCCATAGCCTGTATTCGACAATTTCACGCATTAAACCGGATTATATTTTTCATCTTGCCGCGCAGTCATTTGTTCCGACCTCATGGGTATCGCCGTCCGTTACGCTTGAGGCGAATATCGTGGGATCAGCTAACCTTTTTGAAGCAGTCCGTCAGGTCGGCATCGATCCGGTTATCCAGATAGCCTGCTCCAGTGAGGAATATGGGCTGGTCCATCCCGATGAATTGCCTATCAAGGAGACAAATCCTTTGCGTCCGCTTTCACCCTATGCGGTATCAAAGCTTGCAATGGATTATTTGGGATACCAGTATTTTCAGTCATATAAGATCCGTATCATCCGGACCCGCGGGTTTAACCACACGGGGCCGAGACGTGGCGATACGTTTGCCGAATCAAATTTTGCCAAGCAAATCGCCCTGATCGAAAAAGGGAAACAGGATCCGGTCATACATGTGGGAAATTTGGATGCCAGCCGCGATTATACGGACGTCCGGGACATGGTAAAAGGGTATTTGGTTGCAGTGGAAAAATGTGATCCCGGCGATGTATACAATATTTGCAGCGGCACGACGATAAAAATCGGTGATATGCTGAATATTCTCCTGTCATTTTCGAAAACTAAAGTGAAAGATTGAGCCGGATCAAGCCCGCATGCGTCCTTCAGATGTACCAGTGCTCTTAGGTGATAACAGCAAGTTTGTGGCAAAAACCGGCTGGAAGCCGGAAATCCCATTCAAAAAAACGATGGAGGACCTTCTCAACTATTGGCGCGAACGGGTTTGAGTCTACCTTATGAAGGTTGTCGTTATTATTCCCACGTATAACGAACGAGAAAATATTATTGTGCTTCTTGACCGCCTTGAAACGGTAATGAAAGCGGTCAACCGGCACACAATTTCCTACCTGGTCGTGGATGATACATCACCCGACGGGACGGGAGACTTAGTAAAAAAATACCAACAAACACACGGGAACGTGCACCTTATTTCGGGTAAAAAAGAGGGCTTAGGGAAAGCGCTCCTGCGGGGCATGACGTATGCAATTAATCAGTTACATGCGGAAATTTTATTGCAGATGGATGCTGATTTGTCCCATGATCCGGATACCGCGCCGGAGTTTTTGCATGCAATAGACAACGGGGCTGATTTTGTCGTCGGCAGCAGATATATCCGTGGCGGTTCAATACCGGGTAATTGGGGATTAATACGGAAAATATACAGTGTCATAGGCAATAGTATCGTACGGTTCGGACTTTGGCACACAGGGGTTCACGATTGGACCGGAGGGTACCGTGCTTATTCAAAAAAGTATTATCTGGATAACAAAGAAAAGGTGAAAGGGTACGGCGGATACGTGTTTCAGATCGCGTTTCTTCACAGTGCCATCCATGACGGGGCGAAGATTACCGAAGTCCCGATACAATTTACCGACAGGCGGTTCGGACATTCTAAGATCGCCCCCGCTGAGTATATTTTGAATATTTTCCAATTTATCGCCGTAACAAAATTCCGGGAGATAGTTACCGGTCCGTTCGGTAAGTTTCTTGTCGTGGGGGGTATAGGATTTATTATTAATGCAGTTATTTTAGTGGTACTACACAACCTGAATTGGTCGGCGACATGGGCAAATCTCGCCGGGGCGGCCGTTGCCATATTTTCTAACTTTAATTTGAATAATATGTGGACGTTCCGGCATCATAAAATAGAAGGTATCGGACAATATGTCGGTAAGCTGGCGCAGTTTTACGCAACGAGTGCATTCGGCGTCGTTGTCATACAAACCGGATGTATTTGGCTGGGAGTCCGACTCCTAGGCGACCGGTGGTACTTTGAATTTTTCCTTTTGGGCACGGGATTTCTTCTTATCTGGAATTACGTTATCTATTCAAAAGTAATATGGAAGTCCGCCAAAGGCGGATCAGCCTCGGGCTGAAAATAAAATGAATTTCTTGAAAAAAAATTGGTTTATTATCCCACTCATTATCATTCTTGGTTTCGCCGCGTACCTCCGGTTGTTTAAGATTTCCGGTTATATGACATTTTTGGGCGATGAAGGGCGTGATGTTCTCGTCGTCATGCACATGATCGTGAACCATAAATTCACGCTCCTAGGGCCCACAGCCTCTGTCGGGGGGTTTTTCCTGGGTCCCATTTATTATTATTTTATGCTTCCGTTTTTGTGGGCATGGAATCTCAATCCCGTCGGTCCGGCTATTATGGTGGCTCTTTTCGGAATCGCAACCGTGTATCTTGTGTTTAAAGTCGGGAAAGAATTCATCAGCCCGACGGCAGGACTTATTGCGGCTAGCCTGTATGCGCTTTCGCCGCTCGTCATCGCGTATTCCCGTTCGTCATGGAATCCGAATCTGGTGCCGTTTTTCTCACTGCTACTTATACATTTACTATGGCTCGCCGTTGAAAAGAAACGGACCTCGATGCTTGTTTGGGCAGGCGTGGTTCTGGGGATCGGATTGCAGCTACACTATCTTTTTATTTTTCTTTTTGCCGTGACGGGTATCTGGTTGATTGTGAGCGCGAAAACAGTTCCGTTTCTCAAAAGCGTACTGTGGGTTGTTGTCGGTTTTCTCATTGGATATTCGCCGTTTTTGGCATTCGAGGTGCGTCACGGGTTCCCCAACACCCAATCCGTCATCCGGTTTGTCACCTCCGGTAATGATACGGGTTTCGCACCGGGATTCTTTACCACGATTGACGATGTAGTGTTCCGGTTATTCGGACGACTTTTATACCGTCTTCCGGACGGTGCATTGTGGAAATCTTTACCGCCCTGGTCGCTCACAGCATGGTTTATCGGTACGCGGACAACGATATTTATCAGCTATGTATTTCTTATCGTACTGTTAATCTACCGGATACCGAATAAAGCCCGGCTATACCACGGTGCTCAATTATTGCTTATCTGGTTTTCTACAGTCGTCCTTCTGTTTGGTTTTTATCAAAAAGCAATTTATGATTACTATTTCGGCATACTGTTTACGCTGCCGTTCCTGCTTATCGGTCTTGTCGTCTATGCAGTATGGAAGACAAAGTACGGCAAGATACCTGCGCTTATTTTTTTTGGATGGCTCATGTTTTTTAACTGGCAGGGCAGGCCGTTTTTATATCCCCCGAATAATCAGTTGGCTCAGTCGAGACTGATTGCCCAGACGGCGCTGGCGCATACCGGCGGTAAACCATTTAATTTCGCCCTTATCACCGGATCAAATTCCGACCACACCTACCGGTATTTTTTTGAGATTGCGCACCGCGCCCCGGTTACGATAGAGAATGATCAGGTGGATCCCAAACGAACCACGGTGACGGATCAGCTCATTGTCATTTGCGAATTATCCGACTGCAAGCCGCTCGGGCATCCTCTATGGGAAATAGCAGGGTTTGGCAGAGCAGAGATTGTCGGAGAATGGGACGTACCGTTTGTTAAAATATTTAAGCTGGTCCATTATACCGGTGTGTAACAATGAATAAAGTTGATTTATCCGTGATCATTCCTGCGTATAATGAAGAAACCAATATCCGCTTGGGGGCTCTTGATAAAGTATCGCGATTCCTGGAGCGGGCGACGTATACATGGGAAGCAATTATTGTGGATGACGGTTCGACTGACGGGACCGGCGTGTTACTGGATGCCTTTGTAAAAGCGAACCCGGGGTTTTCCGTCATACACAATCCGCATCAGGGAAAAGCATCCACGGTCATTACCGGCATGCTCGGGAGCCGGGGTGCGATCGTATTGTTTACCGATCTTGATCAGGCTACTCCGATTACTGAGATAAAAAATATCCTTCCGTGGTTTGAGAAAGGGTATGATGTGGTGATCGGGTCGCGCAGCGGCCGTAGACAGGGCGCCCCGCTTACACGGCGGATTATGGCACGGGGATTTATGGTGCTGCGGGGCAGCATTTTGGGACTTCACGGTATCGTGGATACGCAGTGCGGTTTTAAGGCGTTCCGTTCGTCTGTAGCCCATGATATTTTTCAGCGTCTTAAATTGTATGGATCACGGCATACGGTGAGCGGATCCATGGTGACGGCGGGATTTGATATTGAGGTTTTGTTTTTGGCCAGAAAGCTCGGGTATAAGATAAAAGAAGTGCCGGTGGAATGGCATTATGTCGAGACCCGCCGCGTGAATCCCGTTATTGATTCCGTACAGGGGCTTATGGATATTCTTAAAATCCGGATAAACGCATGGCAGGGATTATATGGCTAAAAAATTATCTATCGGATATGTACTTGCGGCGATTGCACTTTTCTTATTTTCCTACACACAGGTAGATCTTTCACTCACACTGTCAAGACTGAGCATCTATCAAACGATTGAAAAAAGTTTCCAATATATCGGGTATTTCCAGCGGCCCGTGGCGACAGGTATGTTTGTGGGATTAGTCGCGGCTTTTTTTATTCTTTATATTTGGGCGCTAAATACAAAGCTGACGTTTCAGGTTTTAAGAAGAATCATTCTGGTCGTGACAATCATTTTAATATTTTCTTACCCCGCGTTTTCCTATGACATATTTAATTATATGTTCGATGCAAAAACGGTTCTCGTATATCACAAAATTCCGTATATGGTTATTCCTCTTCAATTCAGCGGTGTTGAACCGTGGCTTTCATTTATGCACTGGACGCATATACCCAGCACGTTTATGCCGTTCTGGATAACACTGTCTCTGCCGGCATACCTACTTGGTTTTGGTTATTTTCTGGGAATTTTATGGAGTTTTAAAGCACTTATGGCTGCAGGGTATCTGGTAACCGCATGGTTTATCTGGAAAATACTTTCCGATCTCGAACCCGATCATGCACTGTACGGAACTGCCGTGTTTGCGCTGAATCCTTTAGTCATTTTTGAAACGCTTGTGAGCGGCCACTATGACGTGATCATGATGGCATTTGCAGTAACGTCGTTTTATGTATATCTGCACAAAAAGCGGCTTGCATCATTTGTGCTTCTATCATGCTCAGCGGCGACGAAGATAATGACTATAAGTCTCATACCGCTCTTTTTAATAGGCTGGCAGCGGAAATGGTCGATTGTGGCAACGGCAATCGGGTTTGCCGGTTTTATTATTATTACCAGACGTGAAATACTCCCGTGGTACCTCATCTGGTTCATCCCGTGGTATGCGCTTCTTCCCCGTACGAAGTGGCTTACAATCGTTGGTACAGGCGCCTCTCTGGGTTTTCTTCTCACCTACGCACCGTTTTTATACACCGGTAACTACGATCCCCCGGTGCAAATCCTGAAATTCTGGTTCGTAATCATACCTATTCTTCTTTCTCTTGTCTGGATAGGCGTCCGAAACCTCATTTGCCCATCAAAGCGGCCTCAGGTATAATTTGAATATGGCTATATTCAGGCGCTGGCGGGTTCGTCTTCTACTTCTCATCGCCGGTCTGGCGGCGCTTTATCTTATTACCAGGCTCACAAACCTCACGAAGCTACCGATATTTACGGATGAGGCTATTTATATCCGTTGGTCTCAGATAGGAAGCCGTGACGCAAACTGGCGGTTTATCTCACTGGTAGACGGAAAACAGCCGCTATTTACCTGGATAATGATGGTGTTCCTCCGGTTTATCCGTGACCCCTTGTTAGCCGGGCGCTTAGTGTCCGTCATAGCCGGAATCTTCACGACAATCGGGATATGGTTTACCGCACAGGAGTTATTCAAAAGTAAAAAAATAAGCTTCATTGCAAGTTTTCTGTATATTATTATTCCGTTTGGTCTCTTCTATGACCGCATGGCACTCTATGACTCGTGGGTTGCGGCATTTTCCATCTGGAACCTCTACTTAGCGATTCTTCTTGTACGCCGTCTGCGGCTGGATGTAGCATTACTTCTCGGATTAACACTGGGCATGGGAATGCTCAATAAGACGTCAGGATTCTTAAGTTTGTACATGCTGCCGGGCACACTTCTTTTGTTCGACTGGCGGCATACAGGACGGGTAAAACGGGTGATGCTTTGGATCGTATATGTGTGTCTGGCCGCGGCAATATCACAACTCCTGTATAGCGTACTGCGGCTCTCTCCGCTTTTCGGCATGATAGAACAAAAAAACGCATTGTTTGTATACCCGCTCGGAGAATGGCTTACCCACCCGTTCAATTTCCTTATAGGGAATATTCATGGCCTTTTTGACTGGGCTATCAATTATTTAACCTGGCCTATATTTTTCAGTGCTATGTTTGCCGGATTTTCATTATGGAAATTTCCCAGAGAAAAATTACTGCTTTTGGGCTGGTGGTTCGCTCCGTTTTTTGCTCTCGCCCTGGATGGAAAAGTACTGTATCCGCGGTTTATCTTATTTATGATTCTTCCGCTCATGATTCTCTCTGCCGTGGCAGTCGCATGGATCTGGGATCATTTTAAAGGTTCTGTGTGGCGATGGGTGTTTGTTGTTATACTTTTCTTCGGAAGCTTCTATGCGGATTATTATATTATTACCAATCCGGTGTATGCTCCGATCCCGGATGCAGACGCCGGACAATATATCAATGATTGGCCGGCGGGCTGGGGCATCAGTCAGGTGAATGCATTTTTATTAGATCAGTCCTTGAAAGGAAAAATAACGGTCTATACCGACGGCACGTTTGGTCTCCTGCCGTATGCCTTAGAGTTGTATCTTGTGGATAACCCGAATATTACTATTAAAGGAATATACCCGATACCGAGCGATATACCGCAGGAGATGATAGATCAGGCAAAAGTAACCCCGACGTTTATGGTTTTCAACGAGAAACAAAATGTTCCGCCGTGGCCTATGACGCTTATTGCACAGTATCAAAAGGGGCAGAATACCGTGAAGTTTCTGCGGTTGTATGAGGTACTTTCTCCGGTACATGGAGTATGAAAAGGCATCAGTTGATCATTCTTGCCCTATCCCTGCTTACCGTGTTCGGTTTTGCCCTTTTTGTTCTATCCGGACTTTTTCACCGTGGTTTTTTCGTCTCCGATGACGGCGGTTGGATGATTATCCGGTTGAGTGCTTTTTTCCAAAGTTTCCGTGAAGGTCAATTCCCCGTGCGTTTCCTTGGGAGATTAAATTACAGTTACGGCTATCCGGTTGCGAATTTCCTTTACCCGGGCTTTTTGTATATCGGTTCACTCATTCATGTTATCGGATTCTCATTCATTACGTCCGTCAAGATTATTTTCGGGCTGTCAGTGCTTATCGGTTCGTATTTTACGTTCATGTGGCTGAAACAATATTTCCGTTCTGTGGAAAGTGCGGTAGGCGCAATCTGTTTTGTTACGGCTCCGTATGTATTGTTTGATCTGTATACCCGCGGATCGGTCGGAGAAATCCTGGCACTGGCGTGGGCGGCGATGGGTTTGTACTCGATTGCCGCGAAAAAATCCTGGCTGCTGGCACTTGCTGTGTCACTTCTCATCGTGAGTCATAATTCGCTCGCCGTTCTTTTTTTGGGATTTTACATCCTGTATATTACCGCAATCGGCCGGTGGCGCGATAATTGGCTCATGGTTTTCCTCGGGGTAGGGATGGCGATGTTTTTTTGGTTTCCGGCTCTCTATGAACGTAAATACGTGGTGTTTGATGCGGTTAACGTTGCAAATCCCGCCGCATATTTTATTACCGCTGCGAACGTGACGTTGTTAGGATTTTCCGGGATAGCTGCTGCATGCATTGCGGTATTTATCCGGAAATCGCTGAAGGAAAAGACATTCTTTATACTTTCTTTTATTTTTACGTTGTTCATGGTTTTGCCGTTCAGCGCTTTTCTGTGGCGGTGGGATCTCCTGGCACATATTATCCAATTCCCATACAGATTGTTATCAGTAACAATACTCATAGAATGCTGGTTGGTGGGGTACGTATTGAACTCTCTGCGGACATTTTTACGGGTGCCGTTGATGGTTCTCTTTATTGCATTCGGGGTATGGTCATCCCTTGTGGCCCTACAAAAAATACAGTACACCGATTTACCCGATGGGTATTACTCGACAAACGAGGCGACCACGACGGTACAGAATGAATATATGCCGCGATGGGTCAGTCAACCACCTACCCAACGCGCGTACCAGAAGCTTATTTTTTATAAAGGCGCCGGCACGTTTGATGTGAAAAAAATATCTACACAGTCCTTTGACGTTACCGTAATTGCCAACGAGGACAGTATTGTACAAATAAATACGGAGTATTATCCCGGGTGGGGGGTCTCCATCGATGATGCTCCCGTCCGTATTGATTATAAGAACCCGCAGGGGCTCATGCGGGTTGCCGTCCCGCAGGGGACACATCGTATGGTTGCCGGATTCAGGGAGACCATATCAAGATTTTTAGCTGACAATATTTCATTAGGATTCCTGATTTGGTATTGTATAACCGTGCTCGTAAGAAAGCGGAAAAAATGAAAAAAATAGCCGGGTTAATTATCGTTCTTGCGTGCTCGTTTTTAATGATACGGTCACTGTTGTCTTCCGGATATTTTCCCATGCACGATGATACACAGGTTGCCCGGGTTGTAGAGATGGGAAGGGCACTCCGCGAAGGGCAATTTCCGGTCCGCTGGGTTTCGGATCTCGGGTACGGATACGGGTATCCCATTTTTAATTTCTACGGACCGCTGCCGTACTACGTGGGCGGCGCTTTGTATGCATTGGGACTGACCGGTCTTACTGCTACCAAAATTATGATGGGGGCCGGGCTGGTTCTGTCGGGAATAGTCATGTATGCGGCCCTTGCTGAAATTTCGGGGGTCTCTGCAGGGGTCTTGGGCGCTGTATTTTATATGTTTGCTCCGTACCATGCCGTACAGGCGTACGTCCGGGGTGCTGTCGGGGAATATTATGCGCTTATTTTTTTGCCGCTTATCCTCTGGGGTTTTTGGCGGATTTGTACACGCAAATCTGTAACCGGTGGAATACTTTTAGCGGCGGCCGGTACTGCGGGACTTATCGTATCCCATACAATTTTGGGCTATGTGGGAATGTTTTTTGTTGGTCTGGCTGCCGTAGTTTTGAGCGCAGGATATCTAAAAAAATTTATTGATAAAAGACAGCTGAAAAATATCTGGATTATCGTACTTTTGGGTCTGGGGCTCGCAGCATTTTTCTGGCTTCCCGCTTTATGGGAAATGGGATATACCAATGTAGCGGGACAAATCAACAGCGGATCGAATTTCCGCGATCATTTTGTGTGTCTTTCACAGTTATGGAATTCGCCATGGGGTTTCGGCGGATCTGCAAAAGGGTGTCTGGACGGCCTGTCATTTAAAGTGGGCAAAGAGCATCTTCTTGTCGCACTTGGAGTGGTAGTAAGTATATTGCCTGGGTTGTTGCGCGGTAAAAAGTCAAAAATACTCGTCGCAACAGGCATGGCGGTTTTTGGAATCTCGGTATTATTTATGCTGAATATTTCCGAACCTATCTGGAACATTCTTCCGTTTTTTGCCTTTGTTCAATATCCATGGCGGTTTCTGGCGTTTGCCATATTCGGGATCTCACTCGTTATCAGTCAGGCCGCATATCTCTTCCGGCCGGCCATGGTACGGTGGGGCATAGTAATACTTCTGGTTTCCGCTACGTTGTTCGTTGAAACAAAACGGTTTATCCCTCAATATACGTACAGCCGGGCGGCAAGCGATTTTGAGACTAAAGAGGATATCAGTTTTCGGGTGTCCAAAATATCCGATGAATATTTACCACCGGCAGTACCCAGACCAAAAAACCCGCAGGATATCGCGCGTGATACAATACCGAAATCGGACCTGTACACTGTGGAAATCCAGCAGCTGACGGATGTATATGACAAGTTTGCATTCGAGGCAAAAGAACCGACGGCTGTTCGGATAAACACGGCGTATTTTCCGGGGTGGAATTATATTGTTAATGTTACGGATACAAAACCAATGATTCAAAATGGTTTGCCGGTTATTCCCATACCATCGAATGGCAGTGTGGTGCAGATGCAATTCCGGGATACACCCGTACGCCGGATTGGGAATATCATAAGCCTCCTTTCGCTGGGAATATGTTTTTACTTATATGATAAACGCGAAAAAACCGTCAGTTAATATCGTTATTCCGGTATACAACGAGGAAAAAGAGCTTGCTGCAAGCGTCGGGACGCTTCGTGATTACCTGCGGAATCACTTACCCGATTTCTCATGGCACATTACGGTTGCTGATAACGCTTCAAAAGATAAAACGCTTGTCATTGCCAAACAACTCAGTCAAAAATTTCCCGAGGTTTCCTATGTCCATCTTCCCAAGAAAGGCCGCGGCAGGGCGGTTAAGCAGGTTTGGTCAACCGATGATGCCGATATTGAAACATATATGGATGTTGATCTGTCCACTGACCTAAAACACCTCCCGCCGCTCGTACGGGCGCTTACAAGGGGATATGATATCGCGATTGGTACACGCAACGCCAGAGGATCTCGGGTGTACGGGAGAACGTTGCTGCGGACCTTAACGTCAAAAACATACATAACTCTCATTAAACTGTTTTTCTGGGTTCACTTCAGCGACGCACAGTGCGGATTCAAGGCAGTCACGCGCAGAGTTATCCGGGACGTTATTCCGCACATCGAAGATAACGCATGGTTTTTCGATTCGGAGCTCCTGATAGTTGCGGAAAAAATCGGGTACCGGATATACGAAGAACCGGTGACATGGATAGATAATCCAGGGTCAACCGTGCGTGTTATGAAAACGGCTCAGGGAGATCTTGCCGGGCTATGGAGACTGTTTAAGACGCGGCCGTGGAGACGCTTATGGAAGAAATAGATATTGCGTTGGTGAAAAAGCGATCGTTAACCGGTGTTGTTGCACTTACATCACGAACGTTTTTATTGCAGGTTATCGCGTTTGCAGCAACATTTCTTTTGACAATATTTTTAAGCCCGCAGATCTTCGGAGTATTTTATGTGGTGTCGGCTGTTATTAATTTTCTGGGATATTTTTCCGATATCGGTCTTGCCGCAGCGCTCATCCAGAAAAAAGAAATCCTGACGCCTGAGGACTTAAGTACAACCTTTACCATCCAGCAAATTCTCGTCGGTTCCGTTGTTATTATCGCGCTCGTCAGTTCCCGAACGATCAGTACCTTTTACGGGCTGGACGGCACCGGATTATGGCTGTTGAGGGCGCTTATTATCTCTTTTTTCCTCTCATCGCTTAAAACCATCCCCTCCATCCTTTTGGAGCGCAAACTCAATTTCAACAGGCTGGTCATTCCTCAGATACTGGAGACATTGGGATTTTATCTAGTCGCAGTTATTTTAGCGTGGCGAGGGTACGGCATCGTGAGCTTCACCTGGGCAGTTATCGTGCGGGCAGTGGTAGGGCTCGTAGCCATGTACATAATTTCACCATGGCGGATTCAGCTGAAATTTTCACGGGATGTAGCCCGCAGGCTTATGCGGTTCGGTGTTCCGTTCCAGTTAAATTCTTTCATCGCGCTTCTCAAAGATGACCTGCTGACTGTATTTTTAGGCAAGGTACTCCCGTTTGCACAGATTGGGTATATCGGTTGGGCAAAAAAATGGGCAGAGGTGCCGTTACGTTTAATTATGGACTCCGTCATCCGCGTGACATTCCCTGCGTTTTCACGGCTGCAGGACCATAAGGACCATCTGCGGGCAGCAATTGAAAAAACGTTGTTCGGACTTTCTACGGCAATATTTCCGATTTCCGTAGGGTTATTGTTTTTTGTGCAACCTCTCATCGGCATTATCCCGAAATACGCAAAATGGGAACCGGCCATACTGGCATTTTATATTCTGACGATTTCTTCAGTTTTTGCCGGCCTTACCACGCCGCTTACGAACGCACTGAATGCCATAGGTAAAATTAAAGTAACATTGGGACTAATGGTGATGTGGACCGTCCTGACGTGGATTCTTACCCTAACCTTTATAAAGTATTACGGATTTAACGGCGTGCCGATGGCATTCCTGTCGGTTTCCACGACGATTATCATTGTTGTCTGGCTCGTAAAACGCGAAGTTCAATTTTCATTCTGGAAAAGCATATACGGGGCGCTGCTAGCCTCTGTACTTCAGGGTATCTTGTATTTTGTGCTTCTCCGGTTCGTGCCGCACTCGTTCATATGGCTTATTATCGCCGGATCTGCCGGTGTTATACTGTATGCAGGTGTCGTTTGGATATTTGAAAAAAAACGTATTGTTGATACTGTCCGTAGTTTCCGATCACAATGAAATCAAAATTATCCGTTGTCGTGTCCGCGTATAACGAGCAACAGTCACTCGGTAGGTGTCTGTCATCGGTCAGCCATCTGGCGGACGAAATTATCGTTGTCGACAATGAATCCAGCGATTCTACGGTTGAGATAGCGAAAAAGTTTACCGATAAGATTTACTCTCAAAAGAATATTTTAATGCTGAATACCAACAAAAACTACGGGTTTGATAAAGCGACGGGTGACTGGATATTGAATCTGGATGCTGATGAAGAAATACCCAAGGAGTTATCGAAAGAAATACAGGCCGTTGTCCGGTCAAATCCCAGAGAAAACGGGTATTGGATAAAGCGGAAAAACATCATTTTCGGCAGGTGGATTACTCACGGATTGTGGTGGCCTGATAAACAGGTACGGCTATTCCGGAGGGGAAAAGGGAAATTTGCCTGTGTCCACATTCATGAATATGCGATCGTCGACGGACAGGTAGGAGAACTTGAGAACCCCTATCTTCATTATAATTATGAAACGGTTCACCAGTATCTGACTAAAATTGACCGTGCGTCTACAAGCGAAGCGATCTCTCTGAAAGATATGGACCACCAACTCGTATGGTACGACGCAATACGGTTCCCTCTTTCGGATTTTTTGAAAATTTATTTTGCCCAGGGGGGATATAAAGACGGCCTTCACGGGCTGGTGCTTGCACTTTTTCAGGCATTTTATTCGTTCACGGTATTTGCCAAATATTGGGAGATGCATAAGTTTCCGCAGCGCGATTTGGCTCCGGATTCCGTTATGAACGAAATAGCCCGGGGAGGAAAAGATGTGAAGTACTGGATATATACAACTAAGCTCGCAGAAACTCATAATTTCTTTAACAAAATTTTATGGAAACTAAAGCGAAAGTTGCTGTAATTATTGTCAACTGGAACGGGGGAAAGGATACCGAAATTTGTTTAGGATCACTTGAAAATATTGAAAAGCATGACGTAGATCTTCAGGTAATCGTAGTGGATAACGGTTCAATTGACGATTCAGTCTCAACCATACGGAATAAATTTCCTCACGTAGTAGTGCTTCCCACAGGTAATAATCTCGGTTTCACCGGTGGAAATAACGTCGGGATTACCTATGCCCGTCAGCATCATGCGGATTTCGTCTGGTTACTCAATAATGACACGTTTGTTGATACGCATGTGTTGAATGTCCTGAAAGCTTTCAGGGATCCCGTGGTAGGGATTTGCGGATGCAAGATATATTTTGCACCGGGACATGAATTTCATTTGAATCGGTATAAAGAGAATGAGCGCGGCAAAGTGTTCTGGTATGCCGGCGGGTTAGTGGATTGGGAGAATATGTATGCCTCGCACCGTGGGGTGGATGAAGTGGATCATGGTCAGTTTGATTCGGAGATAGAGACGCCGTTTGTTACGGGATGTTCCATGATGATCCGTCAGGATGTCTTTGATCGTATAGGGGAGTTGGACGACAGGTATTATCTGTATCTTGAGGATTTGGATTTTTGTCTCCGGGCAGTGAAGGCAGGCTACTCACTCCGTTACGTTCCGTCGTCCGTGCTATGGCACACCAACGCAGGGTCCTCCGCACGCCCCGGTAATCCGCTGCAGCAATATTATCAAACGCGTAACCGCCTTCTCCTTGGGTTCCGGTATGCGCAAACACGCACAAAAATTGCATTACTGCGGGAAGCGATACGATACGTACTCACCGGCTCCGCAGTCCGAAGAAAAGCAGTGATAGATTACTTTTTAGGGAGATACGGAAATAGATTTTCATTATGAGTAAAAAATTAACCGCTATCATAATTGCAAAAAATGAACAGCAGAGAATTGCCGGATGTTTGGAAGGCGTTGCATTTGCTGATGAGCGTATAGTTGTTGACAACGGATCAACAGATAGGACGGTAGAACTTGCAATAAAGCATGGGGCAAAAGTTATTTCTGAAAAAGAAAAAGATTTTTCCCATTTACGTGACATAGGTCTCCGTGAGGCTACCGGAAAATGGATACTTTATATTGATGCGGATGAAGAAGTTAGCGGAGAGTTGCAAAAAGAAATTAAGCGGGTCATCGGTTTAACTCAACCTGTAGTATATTTTATCAATCGTGATACCTATTATTTAGGGAGCCATTGGCCGAAAATGGATAAAGTCGAGCGGTTGTTTCTGAGGTCGGCTATCCGCGGTTGGCAAGGGGTTCTGCACGAAACTCCGCTGTATGTCGGTGAGGCTTCCACACTCACGAATCCCCTCATCCACCGCACACATAGGACTCTGGAGGAAATGGTTTCAAAGACTAATGAATGGTCGCGCCTGGAGGCGCAACTTCGGTTGGATGCCCATCATCCGCCCGTAGTCTGGTGGCGTCTTATCCGTGTTATGATTACCGGGTTCAACCGATCGTTTTTCTCACAAGGAGGCTGGAAGGCCGGCACGGTAGGCTGGATAGAAAGTATCTATCAGGCGTTCAGTATGTTTATCACATATGCAAAGTTGTGGGAGTTGCAGCAGAAGAAAATAGTTAAATGAAATCCATTCTTAACAAATTTTGGCCGGTATCCGTTATTGTCCTTCTTTGGTTTATTTTTTCTTTCCCGTATTTTTTTAAGGGGCTGGTTCCGTTTCCGTCCACGTATCTGGCCACGTTTTTTCCTCCGTGGAGCAGCGAATACGGCATGCCGGTTAAAAATAACGCCATGCCGGACGTGATTACACAGATTTACCCGTGGAAAAAACTGACTGTTGATACATGGAAGTCAGGGCAGGTCCCGCTGTGGAATCCGTATAGCTTTTCCGGTACTGCACAGGCCGGGAACTATCAGAGCGCCGTGTTTTCCCCGTTTAATCTGCTATTTTTTATTCTTCCTTTTATTGACGCGTGGAGCATTCTTATTCTCCTTCAACCGCTTCTGGCCGGGTTGTTTATGTATCTGTTTGTGAGAAGTCTGGAAAGATCCAGGGAAGCGTCACTTCTTGCGGCGACTGCGTTCATGTTTTGCGGATTTATGGTTGTATGGATGGCGTACGGTACTCTCGGGTACGCCGCCTTGTTCCTGCCTCTTATACTTTGGGGCATTCACAAAAAGAACGGGTTGGCCGTTAGCCTCGGGATCGCATTATCACTGGTCTCCGGTCATTTTCAGGTAAGCATCTATGTTATCGGCGCGGCGTTAGCCTATATCTTCTGGAAAAAACATTGGACGGCATTATGGTTTCTTCTCTTCGGCGTTCTTCTTGCCGCACCGCAAATTCTTTTGGGTCTGCGGTCATATGCTCTGTCATCAAGGAGTGACTCGGTATTAAAAGGCGAGGTTATACCCTGGCAATATCTTCTGACATTCATAGCCCCGGATTTTTTCGGAAATCCGGTTACGAGAAATGACTGGTTCGGTCACTATGCCGAATGGGCAGGATTTATCGGCGTCGTACCGTTGATGCTGGCTATTTCTGCAATTACAAAGAAAATATCGCGGGAAGTCTGGTTTTTTGCATTACTAGCAATACTGACGTTATTGTTTGCGTTGCCCACGCCCGTCAATGATTTACTCTACCTGTTAAAAATTCCCGTTCTCTCGGGAAGCGCCGCATCGCGGATTATACTTCTCACCAGTTTTTCTCTGGCAGTTCTGTCTGCCTATGGGTTGGACGGGTTGAATAAAAATAAAAAACTACATATTGTTTTTCCTGTTTTGTGTCTCTGTTTCACCTGTATTACATGGACGGTTTTGTTATTTGGAAAACCATTACCGCCCGACAAGCTTTCTATCGCAACTCACAATTTCGTTTTGCCGAGCCTGCTGATAGTATCAGGAGCATTATTAATCTTTTTGGGATCGATCCGGAATATAGTAGTACGGATAATTGTTATCGCCGCTCTTATTGGATTATCAGTATTCGATATCCTCCGGTTTGCCATAAAATGGATGCCGTTTGATCCGCGCAAGTATATATTTCCGCAGGTGAAATCGTTGACCTATCTTCAATCCCATGTCGGCAACGACAGGGTTTTCGGTAATATCGGAAGCGGTGAGGTGGGAACGGAATTTTACATACCGCTCGTTGACGGTTATGACGCGGTATACCAGGCGCGGTATGGAGAATTCATCAATGCCGTATCCAAGGGATATAGTTATCCCGGCGGCCGTTCGGTCGTACAGTTTGATAAATACGGAGTGTATAAAACTGAAGCGCTGCAGCTTTTAGGAATCAAATATATTTACCACCGGTTCAGCGACGGCAGAGCACCTTGGGTCTTTCCGTATTGGGAGTACCTGGCCGACGGATCGATGCATCAGGTATACAGCGATGAAAAGTATGAAATATTTGAATATAATAACGTATATCCCAGAGCATTTTTAGCATCGTCCTTTACAGTGAAAACAACCGATAAAGATATAGTCGATACGTTATTTGCCCGGGATTTTGACAGGAGGAACTCACTCGTTCTGGAAGTAAGACCTGCTGTTGAACCGCTAGCAGGGTCAGGGTCAGCTGATATTAAATTGTATACACCCGATAAAGTAACGATAGAAACCGATGCGTCTTCGCCTAAACTTTTATTTCTATCTGATGTGTTCGATCCGGGTTGGAAGGCGTTTATTGACGGTAAGCAGTCACCCGTGTACAGGGCGGATTACGATTTCCGCGCGGTTGCCGTACCGGCCGGGAAACATACGGTCGAATTCAGATTCACACCCGGCGAATTCCTGTGGGGTATAATACTTAGTGTCATCGGTGCAACCGGGTTAGTCTATTTGTCGAAACGCATATGAAAATTGGTTTTTACAGTCCCTACTTCGATAGTATGAGCGGCGGGGAACGGTATCTTCTATCCATAGCTTCCCACTGGTCGAAATCCCATGATGTATTTCTTTTTTGGGATGATCCGGAAATTTTGGAAAAATCCGGACGTCGTCTTCACATTGATCTGACACGGATCCTGACGACGGAGAACGTATTTAAAACCAAAAATGTATTTAAAAAATTGGCTGTTAGCCGCGGGTACGACCTCATATTCTTTCTGACGGACGGGAGTATCCCGACTACATTTGCCAAACGGAATATACTGCATTTTCAGGTACCGTTTCAGCATGTCCCGGTACACCCGATAAAATTGCTCCGTTTTCAGGCCATTGTATGCAATTCATTTTTTACGAAAGACAATATTGATCCGCGTATCGGCAAACGATCCGTTGTTATTTACCCGCCGGTTGAACCGATTAAACACACGCGGACTACAAAGAATAAGGTCATCGTTTCCGTCGGACGGTTTAATCCTGCTAAAAAACAGGACGTACTCATTGATATATTCCGGAAGGCAATCAAGTCGGAACAACTTGAAGGGTTTGAATTTAAACTTGCAGGAGGGTTGCTGGAGGCGGATAAAGCGTACTTTGACTCATTAAAACGGGCAGCAAAAGGATTGCCCATACGGTTCTTCCCGAATTGTACGTTTGCTACCCTAACGGCTTTATATAATGAGGCTCTTATGTACTGGCATGCGGCAGGATTTGGGCAGACCAGTCCGGAGCATATGGAGCATTTCGGTATTACAACAGTCGAGGCGATGTCTGCCGGATGTATCCCGGTGGTTTTCAACGGCGGGGGACAGTCAGAGATCGTCAGCCGCAACCTCTGGGCCACACCTGATGAATGCCTTGAAATTACGCTGCATATTGTTCAGGATATAAAGGCTCAGAATGGGTTGCGGGAAGAAATGATGCAACGTTCAAAAAGATTTGGCGTCCTTACATTTACAAAAACATTTGATGCATTACTTTCTGATGTAACCTGATGAAACAGTTAGTACGAAGATTATTATTTCCGGCAATCATTGTCGCTGTCTGTGCGGCATTTTTTTACCCGGTGTTTCGTTTGGGTACATTGCCGGTCCCTACAGATACGCTTATCGGTTTATATCATCCGTGGCTTGATCAGGCAGCGAAGACCAATCCCGCCGGCGTTCCATTTAAAAATTTTCTCATTACGGATCCCATCCGCCAGCAGATTCCCTGGAGAAAGCTGGTTATTGATGATCTGAAAAACGGAACGCTCCCGCTATGGAATCCGTATAATTTTTCCGGCACCCCGCTCGCGGCCAATATACAGGCGGGGGCATGGTATCCGGCAAATATTTTTTTTCTGTTTATGCCTTTCTATATTGCATGGACCGTCCTGATTATCCTCCAACCGATTCTTGCGGCGTTATTCCTTTATTTCTACCTGCGTAACAAGAAAATACTTCCTGCCGTTTCGGTGTTTGCCGGCGTTATATGGGCGTTTTGCGGGTTTAGTATCGCGTGGTTGACGTGGGGAACGATTGTGCAGACGGCGCTTTGGTTACCTCTCATATTACTTTCCATAGATAAAATCTTAGAAGGGAATAACAGGAAAACGAAAATTATCTGGTCGGTACTCTGTATTGCGTCGGCGGTTTTTGCAGTATTTGCCGGCCATGTGCAGGTTGCCCTGTACGTTTTCGCTTTTGCCTTTGTTTACGGACTCTTTGAAATATGGAACATGCCGAAACGGAGCAATATTTTATGGCTTTTAACCGTTTTAGGAGGAGCGGTAATAGTTTCATCGATCCAGTGGGTGCCGCTCGTGCAGATCATTACTCATAGTTCGCGCATATTCGATGCATCTTCGTGGCTTAAAGACGGGTGGTTTTTGCCATGGCAGAATCTCGTACAATTTATTGCCCCGGATTTTTTCGGTAATCCGGCGACACTTAATTACACGGGGATATGGAATTATGGCGAATTTATCGGATACATCGGCATACTTCCTATGCTCTTTGCATTCTACGCAATCATAGTACGCCGTGACCGGTTGACCAGGTTCTTTGCGGTGAGTTGCGCGATCGTTTTCATCTTTTTACTTCCGACGCCGGTTGCAAAACTTCCGTTTCAGTTTCATCTGCCAATTCTTTCATCATTACAGCCGACGAGGCTCATGGTTCTTGTAGATGTGTGTCTCATAATGCTGGCGGGACTTGGGTTGGACGTGTATATTAAAAAGCCGGATAAAAAAATTCTTTTCGGTATTATATGTACAGGTGTTGTACTTACGGGTCTGTGGTTTTATGTACTGCGAATACCGGATATGGATGTTGCCAAAAGGAACCTTATCTTACCGAGTGCCTTGTGGGCGGTAAGCAGCATATTAGTATTGTTTGTATTTGTTATCAAAAAACGGTGGAATACTCTGTTCACGTTTGCAATCATTGCCGTAACCATATTCGATCTGTTCCGTTTCGGGTGGAAGTTTACGCCCTTTACTCCTGTTTCGTACTTTTTCCCGACAACAAAAGTGATCTCATTTCTCCGGGGTCAGACAAGGCCGTTTCGGGTGATGAGTCTGGATAACCGTATTCTGCCTCCGAACGTAGGTGCATATTATGGTATTGAATCGATTGAAGGATATGACCCTATTTATGATGCGCGGTATGAGGAATTTATCGCAGCGCTTAACCGCCGTGAACCGAATATCACACCGCCGTTCGGATTTAACCGTATTATCACATCGCCGACCATAGATTCACCGTTGTTTCCTCTTCTGAATGTTAAATATGTTTTGTCCTTCGAGACTATGAAGAGGCCAGACTTGGAATTTGTCTACGAGGAAGGTCAAACGAAAATCTATCAGTACGTAAAGGCGTTACCGCGGATATATCCGGTGGACTCAATTATATTTGCGGAATCAAGACAACAGGTTATGGACTTGTTGTATAGTACGACATTTAATCCGGCGAAGCAGGCGGTTGTTGAGACCAACGTATCGGTTCTGCAATCTACGGTTGAACAGAATGATTCCATAGACATCATGGCGGAATCAGATTCCGAAATCCGTGCGATATCATCATTTTCAAATGATCTTTTCGTAGTCATCACAAATATGTTTGATCCGGGATGGAGCGCATTCATCGATTCGGTTCCGGCTCCGATATACAGGACGAATTATCTGTTTCAGGGGATACTCGTTCCCAAAGGAGAGCATACGATCGTACTGCGGTATAAATAATTCCTGCTACAGGTTGAAGGGTAACGGTTTATGCTGGGTATATGAAAAGTAGTAATCGAGATATGATTTGGGATCCCCGTCTGTAAAATTAATCAATATTCCGCTGTTGACACTTTGCTGAACTTCTACTTTATTTTTAATAAAATCACTGTCCTGAGTGTTTAAAAATATCTGAATATTTACCACGGTAAAGTAGAGCCAGAATATGCTGATTGCAATTCGCAGCAATTTTTTTTTCGTTTCCCAGATCCAATAGGTGAGATAGGCAAATATTATAACCGCAATATACAACTGGATATTAAAATAATAGTCGCTGATTTCTCCGCTATATGTGGTAAATACAACCCACGGTACCAAAATCCATACGACAATAAGATAAAAAAGTTTTACCCGATTTGTGTTTTTTTCCTTTTGCCAATAGGCAGCAAAGAATAAAGGGATATAAAAGAATACGGCGCTACGGAGTATTGCATAGGGTTTTTCCAGTATCGACTGAAATTTAATAAATGCATCGTGGGAGAGTTGAAGCATCCGTTGCAGATGAAAGCCGTGATAATACGAGTTTACGTACGTGCTGTAACTCCCAAGTCCGTTCTGATGGTTTGCCTGCGTGTAATAGATTGCCTGGGGAATCATAAAAACTGTAAATACCGGTATGGCACCGACGATATATTTCCATGTTTTTTTGTTTATCGGAACCAATGGCAGGGATAAAAGAATGATAAGCGGGTAAAAAATTGCCGTAAAATGGATATGAAATGACAATCCGACGGTAGCTGCCAAATGAATAATGTACTTCATATTTCCTGTCATAACTTTATATAAGAAAAAGAAAATAAGAAGGCCTATTGGGGCGATGAAATTTACAGGCCATTGTACCCGTTCACGCTGTATGATGAAATTTGAAAACGTATAAATAAAACAAGAAATCAGCGCAACATTTTCATTAAATATCCTTTTCGAAACTCCATAGATGACCCAATAACTGAACAGTGCCGTGCACCCTGCAAGTATCGGTGAGGCAATCGGGTCGAGGCGGGTAAAGAAATAGAAAACCGATACAAAATAATAGTAGAGTGGTCCGATGTTGAATCCACTATTTTGCTTAGCTACCATTCCGAGTAACGGATACTTGTGGGCAACGAGAATACGGAGTGCCGCCCATGCGTTATCGACCTGATCCCAACCGAATGACGCCCATTTTTCCAGATTGTAAAACATAAAAAATGTATGGATGAGAAATATCAGAAGGGCGATCAGGAAATATGGATTACGGGTAAATTGTCGCAGCGGCTTCATATACGTTATACTAACATATATGCGAGTATCGATTGTCATACCCAACTGGAACGGATTGTATCTCCTGGAGAAACATCTACAGAGCGTACTGAAGGCTGCACCGGGAGCGGAAATTATAGTCGCTGATGATACGTCCACGGATGGGTCCGTTCATTATCTTAAAAAAAACTTTCCGACTGTCATCGTTGTAGCAGGGAATGTACACCGGGGATTTTCATCAAATGTTAACGCAGGTGTCGCACGCGCTACGGGGAAAGTTATCATACTTTTGAATACGGATGTTGAGCCGGAATCCGATTTTCTAGCACCCCTCGTTACACATTTTTCAGATCCTGATGTATTTGCAGTGGGATGCCTTGAGAAAAGCGAAGAGTCAGGAAAAACCATACGACGGGGCAGGGGTATAGCCCGTTGGGAAAAGGGTTACTACATCCACGCACGCGGGGACACAGGCCTGCTTTCTACAGCATGGGTTTCAGGGGGCAGCGGAGCCTTCCGTAGGTCTATGTGGGAGCAACTCGGTGGTATGGACACGCTCTATAATCCGTTTTACTGGGAAGATATAGATTTGTCTTATCGTGCACGGAAAGCCGGTTGGAAGACATTGTTTGAACCTAAGAGTATTGTTCGTCACTATCATGAACAGGGTAAAATTAAACGGGAATTTACATCCATTGACGTTAAAAAAATTGCATACCGCAACCAGTTTATCTTTATATGGAAAAATGTGACCGACTTAAATATTCTTTTAGCACACATATTTTGGACTCCGGTCAGATTACTGCAGGCGATATTTTCCGGAGATTTTCCGATGCTGGAGGGGTATGGTATGGCTGCCATGAATCTCCCCGTGATAGTGGATCACCGTATTTCCCAGCGCCGTCTTTTTAATACGCCCGATCGGAACCTCGATCTCCCGGAACAATAAGATATGAATTTCAAACGGTTTGTCGTTTCGTTTTCCGTTGCATCCCTCGTTACCATTATTATCTTCATCGTACTGAATGACTTTGGTATCACATGGGACGAGCCAATCTATATGCGTTACGCAGTTCAGTATGTTGCATGGTTCAAACGTCCGGTGCCTTCAGACAGGGATAATTTTTTTATGCCCAGACCGGACGACATACATCCGCCGTTTCGTAAACTGATCGCCGGCGTGACGCATGAAATATTAACGAACAAACTGCGAAGTATCGACAATACCCGCGGATATCGCATTTCGTCGCTTCTGTTTGTTTTCCCGTTTATCCTTCTTTTTACGTATATTGCAATCGGACAGTTCGGTTATGGCATTGGTATATTGACGCCTCTGATTTTCTCATTACTTCCGCATGTATTGTTTCTGACTCCGCTTGTCACGTTGGATTATGCAGTTGCCGCACTGTGGTTTATTGCCGTAATAACGGCAATAAAAGGTATGAAAAGCTATCTATGGATGACGGTTTCGGGTGTATGCATTGGACTAGGGCTTCTCACAAAACTATACGGGTTTCTTCTGTTTATTCCCGTCACCGGATATTGGTTGTGGACATATAAGAATCTCTTACATACAAAATATAAGCAGAATACAATCATCAGGGCTGCCGGAAAACTCCTCTGTGTCGTGAGTGTTGCCTTTGCCGTATATTACATCGGTTGGCCATGGTTATGGTTGTCCCCGGTAGCCCACTTAGGAGAATATCTCCGGTTACAGTTTATTTACCGCAGCATTCCGGAATATATTTTCGGACACGTATACGCTGCCGCTCCCTGGTGGTACACCCCGATTATGTTTTTCGTAACAACTCCCGCGTTCGTACTGATATTTTTTGCCATCGGATCGTTCTGGACTGTTCAAAAAGGAAGAATATGGGACCGTTTTATACTTCTCAATGCGTTATTTCCGATCGTTTTCTTTTCTTTGCCCGGAGTGTACCGATACGATTGGATCCGGTTATTTTTGCCCGCGTATCCGTTCGTTTGCCTTATTGCAGGCAGAGGCATCTGGGTTGTTTTAGGATTTTTACGCGGCCGTATACGGCTTCTGGCGGCAGCAGTGGTAATTATTTTATGGGTATATACCGTATACACATCGGTCATCCGCATCCATCCATGGGAATCTGCATATTATAATGAATTTGTCGGCGGTACACAGGGGGCTGCACGTTTGGGGTTTGAGTCGGAGTTCTGGGGGAATTCTTATATAGGCATGCTGCCATGGATGAACTATAATAAAGACAAAATAATGTGTACCACTCCTGCCGCGCACGCGTTATATTATTACAAGGCAATGGGACAACTGAGCGCAGATGTTACCTTCAATGCAGGGAGAGACGGATGCCAGTATATGATTATCCTCATGCGACAGGGATTTATTAATTCCGACCCGTTCGCCGTACGCATTTTAAAACAGGAGAAACCAATATACGCGGTATCGCTTGATGGGGTGCCTTTGGTCGGGGTATATGATATAAGAAGCATGAAAGAATAATTCTATGAGGAAATATCTGTGGCTCTTTCTCATTGTATTATTGGCGGGATTTTTACGTTTTTACCAATTAACAGACGTTCCACCGGCGCTTAATTCTGATGAAGTAGCTATCGGATATAACGCGTATTCCATCCTCAAAACCGGACGTGATGAATACGGTATTAAGTATCCGCTTACGTTCCGGTCATTCGATGATTACAAAATGCCGGTATATGTCTACTTGGTAACCGGCAGTATGAAGATATTCGGATATAATGACTTTTCTGTCCGGTTTCCTTCCGCAATATTCGGCACACTGACGGTCCTCGTTACCTATTTTTTCACCAAAAAACTTTTTTCGCGCTGGGATTACAAACTATCGCACCGTCTTGCCCTCATTGCCTCATTTTTACTGGCCATTTCCCCATGGTCGCTTCAATTTTCGCGTGCGGGATATGAGGCAAATGTTGCGGTTTTTTTCGTTGTGTCGGGATCATACCTTTTTTTACTTGGGTTAAAAAAATGGTGGGCGTTCCTGTTGTCGGCTATCGTATTTTCTCTCGCAATCTGGACGTATCTGTCAGCAAGAATTTTCGTGCCGCTTCTCGTTCTGGGATTAGCAGTTGTGTATGCGAAGGAATTATGGAAGCAAAAAATTGCAGTCGGACTAGGTATCGTGATTGCCCTCATTCTCCTATTGCCGATTATCAGGCTGTCGTTGTCGCCTCAGGGACAAATGCGCGCGGCAGGTGTGAGTGCGTTTACCAATCCGGAGGATCTGAAAAAATCTGTATCACGGATTGCACTCGATCAAGAAAAAAGGACTCGGTGTGCTTGCCGTGTTCAACAACCGTCGCGTGATATACGCGATCACGTTTTTGCGCGGGTATTTTTCTCATTTTGACCCGAATTTCCTGTTTTTAGATAAGTCGATCGATAAGTACCGCGCTCCTGACGTAGGGCTTTTGTATCTGTTTGAATTACCGTTTCTTTTAGTCGGGCTATATATGCTGGTACGTAAATGGGATTCTTCGTCTTCGGCGTTATTCTGGTGGATTCTTGTTTCCCCTGTTGCTGCCGCATTTACCCTTCAGCTACCTCATCCCGTTCGGACGTTAGTATTTTTACCCGTATTTCAGATAGTGTCTGCAGTAGGGCTTCTCACCATTTGGGAGAAAGTTAAATACACGCGTATCATAATTTTCCTTATTATTACTTTTGTCTTTTACGTATTATCTGAATCAGTATTTTATTATATTACCCGTAGAGGATGCGGCGTACTGGTATGTGGGAAGGCGCGAAATGACGCAAAAAATAATTGCACTGAAGGATTCATTCGATACGGTTTATGTGTCAAATTCTCTGGATTTTCCGTATATTTTTTACCTCTACTATAGCCGCACCGACCCGGGTGTTTATCTCCGGCAGGGCGGAACGGTATCGGGAGGATTTGAAGAGCAGCGTAACCATGTTGGAAACGTTCAATTCCGTTCAATAAATACATCACTCCTTGATACTGAGAAAAAAATACTTTTTGTAGGGTTACCGAATGAAGCATTTACCCGGGGGGTTATAGATACCGTGTACTATCCGGATGGTTCTCCCGTGATAAAATTTTTCAAATAATCTTAACGTCGGCTTATATACGTCTCACAAAAAATTTTTTCACCCAGTGAATCTATGGCAAGTTGTTTTAATGTTATATTTTTAGGATATGGCTGCAAATTATATACGTTACATATGCTGTCGTTATATATTTTATAAATCTCTCCTCCGTCAGCAAGTCTCGAAATGCTCAGATGTTGTACCGTTGTTTCTATCGGACATGACGTATCGATAATAACTATCCCGGACTTGTTACTAATATTCAGTGATTTATCGCATCCGTAAAAATGTGTCCCGTTAAGCACGAACCCTTCGGAAAATTTTGTTTTTCTCAAGGAGTTGATTACATCGCGTGAGAGTGTATTTGAATAAAAAAGATATTTATTCAGAAAATCAATATTTGAATCGGAATAAAGAGAGATGGGGATACTCTTTTTTTGGTTAAGCACCATGTATTTTGATACTATACGCATGTGAACATCTCCGTATTCCTGTAACGGATATTTAAGGAAATAGATATAACCGAAATTGATGACGCTTCCCAGGTATACTACTGCGACAATCCCAGCTAATAGGAACCTGAATCGTTTTGGACAATAACTCACAGTTCCGTACATGCCGTACCCTATACATACGATCAGAACCGGAAACATCATCGCTAAATGTAAAGAATAATCGCTTGTCGATTTAAATAACATTTGGGGAAGTGCTCCGATGAGGAAATACATCATCACGCAGACGAAGTAGAGTTTTCTTTTATTGAACAGAAAAAGACAGCCCAGAAGAAAGAATATTAAATCTACGGCATAAAACATTGCGTGTCCTCTCACGGGGAAAAATAAGTCGCCTTCAATAAAGAGATACGCTGGAGATAGTGTCCGGAATAATTTATTTGTAAGCATTTGAACATAAACGGAGTACTTATTGATGAGAATCGGTCCAATTGGTGAATTAATGGAAAGTTTTCTTGATTCATTTACCTGAGCAGTTATTTCCGGTGCATTCGGCAGGAGTATTTCGGATATGCGTGATGTCCGTGGAGCAGTTGAAAGTGCAACAATAAAAAAGCCAACGAAGAGAATAGAAAATAATCCGAGCAGTACATATTGGATTTTATATATACGTCCGTGCCGAAAATACGCAATCATTGCTGAAATAATGATAAAGGGGATAAACAGTACTTTTGTTGCTATATAGGAATAAAAGGCTAATATGAACGGAATGATGCTCCAGAAGATCTTCCATGATTTCAGCCGTAACAACAGGTAAAACCCAAGTAAGTAAAAGAACGTAGCAGGTGTTGATTCGTATCCGGTACGTCCCATGACGATGAGCCACGGATTAACCGCTGCAATAAGCCCGATAAATAACGCCGCCGTGGTTCCGAATAAAAGTTGTCCAAGTAAATAGAATAGTAGCACGGTACAAGCCGATAGAATTGCAAACGGAAGATGGGTGGCGAGTACCGAAAATTGGAATAGTCCGCTAAAAGGAATGTGGAGAAAGTATGGTAGTTCAGCTGACTGTTGGTTCGGAGGATAGCGGAAAATCAGCGACTGAAAGATATTCCATGTCCCCGTGAGGTCTTTACCTGTCAGGACGACCGATTTTGCCGTAACCGGATATACAAGTTCATCGCCACCGATTGCGGTAGGGATGCGGTCAAGATACACAAACCGGAAAAGAACAGCCAGGACAATAATACAAACGACTGGAATATACCGGGTAATTTTTTTCCTATTCATATTACGTTCAATAAGTTTTCTCGCCAGTAACATTATAGTACAATACAAATGTCCGTTACGATATGAAGTATTTCCGGAAATATCTTATACTTTTATTGTTAGCAATTATATTTATATTCGGGACGTGGATACGGTTCGCAGGTTTGGGTCACAATCCGATCGGAATGGTCGATGACGAAGTGGAAAACGGTTATGACGCGTACTCGCTTCTCAAAACAGGAAAAGATCAGTGGGGTGCATCATGGCCGGTTTCATCATTCCGGGGATTCGGGGATTTCCGGTTACCGGCTTACACATACTTCACAATCCCCAGCGTCGCTGTATTCGGTCTCACTCCACTGGCTGTCCGCTTTCCATCGGCATTTTTCGGGTCGCTTACCATCCTGCTGGTTTGGGCACTGGCGAAAGAATTATTCCGTTTAAAGCAGGATGCTTCCCGGTTATCTTCGGATATTTTTCCGTTGCTTGTCGCATTTTTTCTTGCAATTTCGCCATGGCATATCGGTATGAGCCGTGTCGCCATAGAACAGGCTATATCGGTATTTTTCATTACCGCCGGGCTGCTGACATTGCTTATGGGCAGAAGCCGTCCGGTTTGGATCACGGCCTCAGGAGCAATATTTGGTTTCAGCCTGTTTGTCTATCGGCCGAACATACTGCTGGTTCCCTTTTTATTGCTGCTGGTTATTATTTCGTACAGAAAAGAATACGTAAAATCATTAAAATGGATGATAGCGGGCATATTCTTTCTCATCCTTATAGCGTCACCGATACTGTTTTCTGTCGGTGGCTCCGCATTCGGTGCCCGATCAGAGCAGGTAAACCTGACAAATGATATCGGCATAGTAGATTTGGTGAATGAGAAACGCGGTGACTGCATCAAGGTATTTCCGGGTACGCTTTGCCGGATAGTTTTTAATAAATACAGCGCGTACGGAACTAAATTCGTCTCGAATTATCTCAATCATTTTTCGCCGAGTTTGTTATCCGTGTACGGGACGAGTACGCAATATTCAATATTACCAGATAGAGGTCTTTTATATCTTATTGATTATCCGTTGTTTATTATGGCGCTAGTTGTCGTATTTCTTAACTTTACTCCCGCCAGAGCAATTCTTATCGGCTTGCTTCTTTTTTCCGCCATACCCGACAGCCTTACTTCTGATGGTCATTACGGAAGATTCTTCATTTCGTTTCCTACATGGCCGATATTGCTTTCATTGGGTGCGGTTACAGGCCTCTCATATGTCCGGAAATGGAAGTATGTACTGGGTTTCGGTATTCTCGTTTACCTTGTAGCAGTATCGTTTTTTCTTATTGAGTATTGGACGTTTTTTCCGTATCGCTATTCCGTGTATTCCCATTACGGATACCAGGAGCTTATTCAGGATATAGTCCGTACTGCTCCCGGGTATGACAGGGTAATTGTTTCGGGTAGGGTTAATGACGCAAAACAATACATTTATTATCTGTTTTACACGAAATATGACCCGGCGCTGTTCCAGTCCGGAAAAGGAATAGAAAAAGTTTTGGAACCAAACGGCTGGGTCCGTGTCAAAAGGATCAATTCGGTCGAGTTTTTACCGTCATTACCAAGTGCCGCCGACATTGGAACAGAACATGTGATGCTCATTGGTTCACCGACGGAATTTCCGAAAAAGATTCTGGTACAATTCAGCGTGAAGGATAAAAAGGGAGATGTAATATTCGTTGGTGTTGATTCTCAAATGTTGTATCCAATTTTGCCTGCGTTATGAAGAAATATTTCCCATATTCGGACTTCTTCCTGGTTTTCGTGGGAACTCTTATACTTCTCGGTGTAATATTCCGGCCGGTATTTTTTCAGAATAAGACTCTATTTCCGTCGAATCTGCTCGTATCCGTATACGTTCCGTGGAAATATGAGCCGGTTCCTGAGTACCCCAACGGTCCGCCGAATAAACCCATAGGTTTTGACAATATCAGACAGTTTTTTCCGAACAGAGTCATGCTAAAGAATGCTTTCTTTAGCGGAATTGTCCCGTTGTGGAATCCGTATATCTACAGCGGCACACCGTTTGTGGCGGCATTTGATACAGCCGTGTGGTATCCCTTCTCGCTCATCGCTTCGCTTCTGCCTGCGATCGACGGGTGGAATTTCCTTGTAATTATTCAACCGGTTGTTTCAGTGCTATGTATGTATTTGTTTCTCAAATCCATGAAATTCCGTCCCGAAATCGCGGCATATGGCGCATTCGCTTATGCATTTTGCGGCTGGATGGTTGTGTATTGGCAGGAAATATTAGTGCTGGAGCATAGTTTCCTGTGGTTGCCGCTTGCGCTGTACGCTTCCAACCGCCTATGGGAAAGGAAATCCGGCGCTATAGGGTTTTTACTGTTAGTTTTCGCTCTTGTCAGTTCAGTTCTCGGGGGGTTTTTACAGATGTCCATATACGTATATGTCGTGGTAATTGTTTGGAATATATTCTGCTTTATCGCATCTGACCATACGTATCATAATCGAAAGACCTCAATTCTCATTATGTCTGCGCTGATATGTTCGCTCGTCATAGCATCCATACAGCTCGTCCCTTCGATTCAGGCATTTCTTCTGTCACCACGCGGGACAGCAGACGGAGGCTTTGTATTCAGCAACAACCTGTTGTCGTGGACGCATCTCATAACGCTGTTTGCCCCGGATTTTTGGGGTAATCCTGCAACGTATAATTATTTCGGCAGAAACGGGTTTTATTTCGAGAAAATGATTTTTATCGGAATTATTCCGTTTTTGTTTGCCGTTTATGGAATGATTAAAGCGAGACAAAAAACTTTTCAATTCTGGACTATTTTCGGACTGATATGTTTCTCGATGGGTTTTGCGCTGCCGACGAGCTGGCTCCCGTATTTTCTTCATATACCCGTTCTCTCCAGTTCATACCCGACCCGGGTATTTGCTATATCTGCGTTTTCTTTCATTATTCTGTCGTGTTACGGACTAGACGTATTCTTACGGGATACGGATAGGAAAAAAATGGCATATGTTCTAACATTATTTTCCCTCGTTATTGCAGCGGGCTGGTCGATCGTCATAAGTGCGTGGTGTATTCAAAAAGATGTCTTCCAGTGTCTCGGTCAGACATCGATTACCTGGTACAGAATCGGTACTTTCCTGGGTATAACCAAAGCTGTAGGATCCTTCGCGACGGTTTCTCTCCGAAATTTGATTGCACCGACACTCTTTCTATTATCGGGATGGGTTTTAATAGTCCTATCCGGATGGTTCAAGAAACTGGTTATTGCAATGGTATTCGTTTTAACGATAGTATCCGGTCTTTATTTTGCCCAGAAGTACGTGTATTTCGGCGAACGGCGCTTCCTGTATCCTCAACTTCCGGTTATACGGGAATTATCTGACATTGCCGGATACGATAGGGTTTGGGGGTATGGGAATGCCTTTATTGAGAAAAATTTACCCCAATATTTCCGGTGGTATTCGACAGACGGGTATGGAAACTTATCGTCGGATCGTTACGCACAGCTGCTATCCACAATCAATAACGGAGGGAAACTGGGAGGTTTAATCCGGAGAAGCGATACGGATTTGTATGGTATGTCGGAACGGGATTCGTTCGGCACCGCTAACCCGTACAGACTTCGTATGATGTCATTGTTCGGGGTGAAATATATTTTAGAAGCAAAGAAGGGGGAATTAAAAGATAAATTAACGGCGGAAGTCCGGTTTCCGCCTACCCAATTTACCCTCATATGGGAGGATAATGTATGGCGTATTTGGAAATATAAAAATGTTCTGCCCAGGGTAGTGTTTGCCACGAGGTACGTAGTCCGGAAAGAGCCGCAAGAACTTATTGATACGCTGTATGATCCGGGGGTGGATCTTGCCTCGACCGTGGTGCTTGAGCAGGAACCGCGGGTGGTTCCGTTATTTACAACTGATGCATCGCTATCGACTGCGTCTGCAGCTATTATCGTCGTATGATTTGAATTATGTTGCTATTTCTACATCGTCTTCCGCGGATGGTTTTGCGGTTCTGTCCGATACATATTATCAGGGTTGGACCGCGGCAGTTGATGGAAAGGATACGGAAATCTATCGCGCAGATTATGCTATCCGCGCGGTCTTTGTACCCAAGGGCAACCATACCGTTATATTTACGTACAAACCCGTAACATTTACGATAGGGGCAGTCTTATCGCTTATGGGGATTCTTCTGACGATAGGTATTAGCTACACAATAGCTAAGAAAACAAAATAATGCGAGTGTGCTAATAGCCATACCAATCCGGAAAGATTTCGGGGCATATGTAAAGACGACCACGGAATCTCCTTTAGGTACAGGGACTGCCCGGAAAGCATAATCAGCCATCAGTACGTTTATCGCTTTGCCGTTTACTTTTGCTGTCCACCCGTTATCGTACGTGTCGCTTAAAAATAGAACTTGCGGTTCGTCGGCTTTTACCGAGAATATTACTTGATTTGGATTATAAGAAATAAGACTCGCCGTTCCGGATCCGTTAAGTGGCGGAAGGGTGTTCCAGTCATTCTGTGCCACCAATACGGTTTTGCCGGGTTGAAATCCGGTTGCAAAGAATTTTGACTCAAAATCAACCGTATTTTTGTACGGCCGGACATCAGACGTCAGGAAAAACCTGGGTGATACCTTCAGATTTTCATATATAGTCCAGTCTCCTTCATGCCATACCGTTTTGAAACGATCTATTGGGAACGTGTTGTTGTCCTTCGGATTTTCCGGCCGGTCTATGACGTATTTAACGCCAAGTGTGTCCATGATCCGCAGGCGGAATTCATTAGAAGGCAAATCGCGTTCACCATATCCCGGCTGGATTTGTGCGTCGGAACGGGTTGTTCTGTTAAAAGTTACCGCGATATTACCATTCCGGCTTGACTGTAAGAACTGGTTATACCATTTCAAATTTAACGGATCGGTGCCGTCTGTTGAAAAGATATGCTCCTGAGTAGCAAAATTTGCCTCAATTCCCGCTGTCCCGTACCCCCAGACACGATCAATGCCTGATATTTTCTGCAATTGGCTGATCAGTGTGTTGTTTGGGTACACAAACAACACAGGAACAAACGGATTGAATTTTATAAAACTATAGAAAAGCTCTGCAACCGTTAGCGGAATTATTGCCCAAAGTAGAATTTTTTTGTATCGGGCTGTCAGAAGAATCACGGAAAGTGCCGCGAATATTCCGGTTGCAACAAGCAAGGCGCGCTTCATTATGGAGGGGGCTGAAACCGTATAGTTAATACCCGGTATCGCAGGCCGGGTAAGTGCGAAAATCCATAAAACGGTTAACACTGCAATGACTGCGCTCCACGTTTTGTACGGAAACCGTTTTGATTGACGGACTGCGTCATATCCGAATCCCGCAAGTATTGAGAAGGAAAGCGCTAAAATAAACAAAATCCGCGTTGGCGTGCCCGTTGAAAGTACCGGCCACGGGTACCGATACAATAACTCCGTGAGCGGAGTGCGGACGGTAATTAAAAGAATACCCGCCCCTGCATATGCGAAAAATGTTTTGTGCCACGACTTGTGTTTGGAAAAAATTGCCGCAACCGCAAAAAAGAAACCGGCAAAACCGACGGAAAGCGTTTTGCCGACATAGTCTCCGGTAAAGTTCGACCCTGTTGCCGGATTACCGAAAATATCCTGTACGGCGACAAGGGGAGTTTGCCACCACTGAACGAGCATATGTTGGATAATGCCCTGATAGTCATGAGACACGCGGGCGGAATTGCGGAATAGTTCAATGGTTGGCAGCAGTTGTACCGCGGTGATAAAAAACGGAAGGGTAAAAATCAGCAGAACAGGATGAAGGATAAATGCAAATTTATCCTTTTTTGTCCAATCGCGCATGGTGACTATCCGTATCAACGTATACAGGACAAGAAAAATATATGAGTTTATCAAGTCCTGCGGATGTCCTCCGGTGATGGCGCTTACCAGACCCGCGACAAAAAGAATTTGCTGGAAGAGGGTCAGTGATTTTTGTTTAACACCGCGTTCGATAAGATACAAAAGAAGCGGAAGCCAGAGTATCGTATGCCATACCGTGGTAAATTCCATCCAAACGCTGGCAAAAGTCGAAAAATCAAATAACAATGCAGCAAGCAGCGCAGCTGCTGACGTCAGACCGATTTCCGTTGCAAAGAAATAGAGGAATATCGATCCGAGTATCGGCTGGAGCATAACCATTATTGTCCAGGCGGAAATTTGAGGCAGAAGGTAATACAGGAATGTAAACGGATAGAATACCTGAGATTGGTAGTTTGCCAAAAGCGGAGCACCGGAAAAATTATTTGGGTTCCAAAGCGGAAATATTCCCTGTTTTACGCTTGTGATGACCCCTGTTTTCCACGGATACAGCTCCCGTATGACATCAAAATATTGGTCCTTGCTCGGGATGGCACCTGCAACATACCCCCCGTAGGATTGATGACGCCATGGCCCGTATTGCGTCAACAGGAGATCCCCCGGAAACGGGACTTGGCCGAACAGGAACGTTTTATAAAAGAAGAGCAGACAGATACCCGCTAGTACTGCAAGAGGGAGATATTTTCTCATGCTATAATGGTAGGGTTATCATACATGACAGTCTTATGTTTTCCAAGACATGGTTCATAAATAATCGGTCATGGATTTTTTTTATCGGGGTCATTGTGCTCGCGATTGTTCTCCGTTTCTGGCAGTTAGGCTCCATCCCCGGCGGATTTCACGCTGATGAGGCAGACTTCGGATATAACGCTTACTCCCTGCTACAAACCGGTAAGGACGAATATGGACAATCGTATCCCCTCATATACCGGTCATTCGGAGATTATAAAGGCGCCGTGTATGCGTACCTCACCATCCCGTTTATAGCAAGCGCCGGGTTAAACGAATGGGCAGTCCGTGTTCCGTCGGCAATATTTGGAATGCTGTTTATAGTTCTGACTTTTGCGTTCGTATTCCGATTATCAGGAAGCCGTTCATTGGCGCTCCTATCAATGGCTCTTGCCGTGATTTCGCCGCTTGGAGTTTTGTTATCAAGGGTACAAAGTGACCCGCTTGTATGCTTTGTCATATTCTACGGCGCCGTATATTTCTGGTTCCTTTGGATGAAAAAACAGAAGTATGTGTACCTCGTTGTGTTTCTCATAGGAATTGCTGTAAGTTTCTACACCTATGCCGCCATCAGGCTGTTTGCCATCCCGTTTTTACTTTTTATCGGAGCATGGTATTGGCATACGTTTTCAAAACGGATAAAAATTGTTAGCATCGCTCTTTTTATTACGATACTCTTAGCCAGCATTTGGTTGTTTTTTTCTCCTACCAGTACGAGGTTTTCGCAGATAAGCGTTTTTTCGTCCATGAATGTTCAGTTGCCTCTGGATGAAGAAATACGCGAGGACGGAACACAGAACCAATCGATTCTTATCACACGTATCGTGCATAATAAAGTGACTGCTTACGGGAGATATTTACTCAAGAACTTCAGTGACTATGTCAGTTTCCGGTTCCTTTTTCTACAGGCGGACCAACCGCAGCGTGAGGAAGTCCCCAATATGGGTGTATTGCTCCTTATAGAGTGCCCGTTCCTGTTGCTCGGCATATATACGGTCATACGGAAAAAGTCTCTGTATGGCATTTTCAGCATCCTATGGTTTCTCCTAGTTCCCGCCGTAATGGCCGTAGGAAGCGATGAAACTCCCAATATTCATCGATTTTTCCTTGCCATGATCCCGCTTCACCTTCTTGTTGCGACGGGAATATTGAAGACAGTTCAAACCGTCCGCCCTTCTATACGCTCTATCGTCATCTTCGGTATATTTGTTCTGTTTTCTCTGAATATTGTATATTTTACTCATCAGCTTTTTGTCCATCAGCCTGTACATATGCCTGTCTACAGGAATGGGGCGGATAAAGATCTGGCGCTATACCTGAAGTCTGCAGCTTCGTCTTACGATGTTATTGTCAGCCAAAAAATTCTGGAGGACATGCTGTTTTTTTGGCCAATAGAGCCTTCCGTCTATCAGAAGGAGGGATCACCGCGCGATACAGATAATGCGAGGTATAGGAATTTCCTCTTTGTCCCTGATCCGTGTCCGTCACTTTTATTGAATACTGTAGTTGCGTCGATTAAAGCGAATCGTGTCTTATATGTAGACAAATCTGGATGTAAACTTTTGGAGGATGATGTGATAATAGACAGGATACGATACAAAAATACGCTGGATGCCTATTATTTGATTGAAAAGCGTACGATAATGAATAAGTAAGATACTCATGAAGAAACTGGTTTTTATTATTATCTTTATATGTGCGTTTGTTCTTCGTGTAAATTATGTGGCCCAGGACCCTCCTTCTTTATCCTGGGATGAAGTATCCATCGGATATAACGCATACAGCATTCTCAAAACCGGTCGCGATGAACACGGTAAATTTTTGCCATTCGATGCGTTTGTAGCATACGGAGATTATAAACCGCCTCTTGCGATTTACGCTACGGTGCCGTTCATTGCCGTGTTTGGCCTGAATGAATTAGCGGTTCGTCTGCCGGCCGCACTATTCGGAACGCTGACCGTGTTGCTCGTCTATTTTCTCGTTCAGGAACTGTTTTCCAAAACCGGTAAAAAATTTCCCCGTGATGCACTGGCACTACTCTCCATGGCCGTTTTGGCTGTTTCTCCCTGGCATGTGAATTTGTCCCGGGGGGGATTTGAGGCGAATATCGCGTTGTTTTTCGTGGTCCTGGGGACATGGCTGGTATTATCTTCCCGGACACATCAGAAACGTTGGATTTATGCGTGGCTTCCGTTCGTCGCTTCGATGTATACGTTCAACAGTTCCCGGGTATTTTCCGTATTGTTTGTACCCGCATTGGTGTTGTTCGCATGGAGAAGTATTAGGAATAATCTGAAGCCGTTTGTTTTTGGAGTGGTCATCGCTGCTCTTTGTACGGCGCCGATTGTACCTCATTTAGTATCTGCGCAGGCTCGTCTCAGATTTACTGAGGTGAATATTTTTACCGACCTCTCCGTTGTTAAAACCGCAAATCAGCGCATCGCACGGGAAAAAGGAAACGTGATCGGTCAACTCGTAAACAACCGGCGGGTGGGGTATGCAAGGAGCTTCCTTATACATTTTATGGATAATCTGCAACCCGACTTTTTATTCGTCAAGGGGGACGGAAATCCGAAATTTTCCATTCAGGATGTAGGGGAGTTGTATCTTATCGAAGCCCCATTATTGGTGATAGGAATATTTGCCATGTTAGTTTCATATCCGGGTGTCGCACTGCTACTCATTTACTGGATCATTTCCGCAATCATTCCGGCGGCAACCGCACGCGAGACACCGCATGCGCTCCGGATACTTAATTCATTACCGACATGGCAAATTTTCGTGGCATACGGCATTCTGTCTGTCTGCAGATTCATTTCTAAGGGAAAGACGATTTTCTATATTATATTGGGAAGTTTATATCTATTTAGTGTTTCCTTCTATCTTCATAATTATTACAGTCATTATCCGATAGAGTTTTCCGGCGAATGGCAGTACGGATATAAACAGGCAATTCAGCGGATTGCACTCATCGCTCCTATGTACGACAAGATTGTCATATCAGACAAAATCGGCAGACCGTATATGTATACATTGTTTTATACAAAGACAGATCCTACGGTATTTTTCCGTACCAAAAATTCCTATTTCGATGGGGCGGGATTTTATCATGTGGATAGTTTCCTCAACTACAGTTTCGGCGGGATCCTGCCGGACGTATTAGCACCGAAAACATTGTATATCTGGAATTCTGCCCCGACGGGCGCACGGATTATCGACACCATACATTTATTAAACGGTAATCCGGTATTGGTAATCTTTGACGACGGCGGAATAGCGTTATGAAAAAAACCCTTGTATCCTTATTTGTTATATTGGCCATTGCCGTAGGACTTCGGTTCTACCAGCTGGGAAGCGTGCCTCCCAGTCCCGATTGGGACGAAGCGGCTCTCGGGTATAACGCATATTCGATATTAAAAACCGGCAGAGATGAATACGGAACATTCCTCCCATTGTCGATACGGTCGTTCGATGATTATAAACCACCGCTGTATGTATATTTAACCGTCCCTTCGGTTGCATTGTTTGGGTTGTCCGTGTGGTCTACACGGCTTCCGTCGGCTGTTATGGGAGTGCTTGCAGTGCTTGGTGTCTATTTTCTTGTCCGGGAACTTTTACGCGATCGCAAAAACGATACCATCCCCTTGATTTCATCGTTTTTACTTGCAATTTCTCCCTGGTCTATACAATTTTCGCGTATCGCATTTGAGGCGAACACGGGAGTTACCATTAATATATGGGCGGTGGCAGCATTTCTTGCGGGTCTCAAACGGCGTATGTATCTGCCAATTGCTGCGGTTTTATTTGCTTTGGGTCTGTATGCATATCATAGTGAACGGGTTTTCCTGCCGCTTCTGGTTATTATTCTTGCCGTGGTATTCAGACAGGAACTTTTTGTAAAAGGACACACGAAATCTATTATTTTAAGTATGGTTCTCGCTGTTCTTGTTGCAGCGCCTCTTATACCGGTTGTATTTAATCAAAGCGCGCTTCTGCGACTGCGCGGCACAAGTTCATTTACGGATCAGACTGAGTTACTGGCACGTAATATTGCAAAACTCGAACAGGATCTACATGCAGGGGACCATATCGGACAACTTTTGGATAACCGTCGGATAGTATATGCGAAAACCGTTGTCGCAGGATATCTTTCGCACTTCTCGTTCAAATGGCTGTTTTTAACCGGAGACAACCCGCGGCATCATGCTCCGGATATGGGGCTTCTGTATCTATGGGAATTGCCGTTCCTGTTATACGGAATATATCGGGTGGTTAAATACAGGAAAGGTCCGGTGTCTACAGTCCTTGTAGGGTGGTTCCTCATATCACCTATAGCCGCGTCTCCGACCACAGGTCTTCCGCATGCTGTACGAACTCTTGTATTCCTGCCCGTGTTTCAGGTATTTATTGCCGTTGGTATTGCGGATGCAATACGTGTGTGGCGGGAGTATCTGTCAGGGCGAAAAATTTTTCTGCGGTACGCGGCGGCCGCAGGCGTTATCCTGTTTGGGTTATTTAATTTTGCGTATTATCTGGATATGTACTTTGTCCAGCAAAACCCCGAGGTTTCAGAATATTGGCAGTATGGATATAAAGATGCGGTTGCGTTTACTGAAAAAATAAAATCAAAATACCAAAAAGTGGTAGTCTCAACGACATTGGATCAATCATATATGTTTTTCCTTTTTTATACGAAATACGATCCGGTTAAGTATCTTGCCGCCGGCGGGACTCAATCAGGAGGTACTGAGGCAAATAACAATTTTGACAAATATGAATTCAGGAGAATCGACTGGGCGAAGGAGCACCGCAACGGAACCATGTTGTACGTCGGGGATCCAAAGGATATGCCCATCGGGAACGTGATGAGCATTAAATTTTTAGACGGGACACCCGCAATAGAAATATCTGATTCTGCGAGTAGTCCATGAAAAAAATACAACGCACGATTTCATTACCGGCATCAAGGAGGAATATATTTTTTTGTGCTGTTATCATCGGTATTCTGATTTGGGGGATAGCCCTCCGGGCTGTTGAACTGATTAACGGCAATTTTTTATTCGGACTGGATCAGGGGAGAGATTATCTGGCGGCTTACAACATCATCGTCCATCATAAATTAACGCTCATCGGAGCGGAGGCCGGTTCGGGAGTCGCCGGTATCAACGGAATATTTCATGGGCCCGGATATTTTTATCTCATTTCTTTGGCCTACCTATTATTCCGCGGTAATCCGATAGGCGGAGAGATTTTTATGTTTCTGTTCGGCGTTGCTGCGCTCGTCATGTCTGCATGGGTCGGCTATAAAATGTTGGGGAGGTTAGGATCTGTCCTGTTCCTTTTCTTCACCGCAGTATCGCCGCTCATAGTTTCGCAATCGAGGTTTATCTGGAGCAGTCACCCTATCACGGTTTTTGTCATTCTAGCCCTGTATTTTGTGTACCGCATACCGGACAACCCGAAACTATTTGCTCCTTTGGCGGTATTTATTGCCGGATTTTCCTATAATTCCCAGCTTGGGGTATCCATCCCGCTCACGGCATCCGTCATCGTTTCACTTCCTCTGATTTTTAGAATCCGTGATTGGAAAGTATACATGTACACACTTATAGCACTGGGATTTGCATTTCTACCGATGATTCTTTTTGATATGCGCCACGGTTTTACGGACGTTAGATCCGCCATTTCGTATCTTTCTTCAGGAACCGCTACAAACGGTTCTATGTTTGAAGCCAAACGGCTTGCCTCTCATGCATTCGATTACTGGAATAATTTTTACAACACGTTCACATTTGAATTCGGATGGATTCCGTGGCATACGCAGATGATTATGTTGTACATAACGATTCCGTTCGTCGGGTTGGGATTGTTTCTGGTACGGGGTAAAAATGAGAAACGTTTCGTGTTGTTTTTGCTTCTCATGATCGTTTTGACCTGTGGGGCGTATTTACTTCTCAACAATATCGTATGGGACTATTATCTGACCCATACGCGTATCGCGTATATTCTCCTGTTCACTTTTGCCGGTGTTGCGCTTTGGCGCGTAAACAAATTGCTGGTTGCAAAAATAGGTTTACTGGTGGGAATTGTATTTCTGGTTATGGTGGCCTGCGGGTCGGTATTCCGTCAATATGTTTCCTATACGGTAGACATACGTGACTTGGGGGTTTATGACAAAATTATAGGGAAACGCCTTGTCATCGATACCATATATCAGGATGCGCACGGTCAGCCGTTTTCGGTATTTGAATTCGTTCCGGGTGTCTATACCTATTCGTATGATTACTTGTTCCAGACATATGGGAACACCCGCTACGGATATGTGCCTGCCCACGAAAAAAAGGGTTTAGCATACCTTATTATTGAGCCGGATACGAGCCAGCCGTGGCGTCAAAACGGGTGGCTTGAGACCGTGGTGCAGGGAGGAAGTAGCATATGGATAAAAACGATGTTGAATGGTCTTATTCTGGAAAAGAGGATATTTTGAAAATGAAAAAGGCGTTACCGTTTCTTTTGCTTTGCATTGTTTCGTTTTTGCCGCTTATTGCCTTAGTCCATCCGGGTTTTCCCGTGACTCATGACGGACAGGATCATGTGGCAAGGATTGCAAACTTTTACCAATCGCTTAAAGAAGGTAATATCATTCCGCGATGGGCGGGCTCTCTCAACTGGGGATATGGGCATCCTATATTAATGTTTTTATATCCGCTTCCCTCGTATATAGCTTCTCTATTTCACACTATCGGTTTTTCATTGGTTGATAGCACCAAAATTGTATTCGGCTTTGCATTCATTGCCAGCGCTCTTACCATGTTTATATGGATGAGGGCAGCGTTTGGGAAAAAGGCCGGAATCGTCGGGGCACTTTTGTATGTTTTTGCGCCATACCGTTTTGTAGATTTATACGTTCGGGGAGCTATTGGTGAACATGTTGCGTTTATCTTTCCGCCTCTCATCATGTATTTCCTGTTTAAGCTCTCCCAGCCGGCACTGCGTAAACATGTAGTTACAAACACCATTGGCGTTGCCGTATCCATTGCCCTCCTTATCCTTGCCCACAACGCGATTGCCATTATGTTTATGCCGATTATCCTGGTCTATTTACTCTATTTGTTATTGTTTGAAACGAAGGAAAAATGGCTTTTCGGATCCATGAGCGCTTGTGGCGGTACTCGCGGGGTTTGCTCTTTCCGCATTTTTTTGGATACCGGCGTATTTTGAAGGAAAATACACACTCCGGGATATTGTTACGTCCGGAGAAGCGGCAGCCAGGTTTGTCCCCTGGACATGGTTTTTGTATTCCCCGTGGAATTACGGGCAGGGAGAAACGCTTACCAAATCACTTGGATTCATGCAATGGGCCGGTGTTATCGGTGCAATTACTGTGATATGGAAAACAAAGTTTCCGAACGTACGGTATTTTCTTTTCACTATATTGGGAATTTTACTCATTTCATTTTTTATCATGACGTCCTGGTCCAAACCCATCTGGGTTGCCGTTTCAACATTACAGAATTTTCAGTTTCCCTGGCGTTTCCTTTCGGTATCAGTTTTTGCAGCCGCGGTTGCGGGAGGTGTCGCGGCCCGCGAGCTTCTGAAAACCAGGATAAAAAGGCCGTATGTAATGGCCGTACTATGCATGTTGATTATTCTGGTTACTATACCTATGTGGCACCCGAAAGCGTATGTAGTACATAACGAATCTTTTTATACAGGTATATATTTCAGTACCACGGATACAGGAGAAAGCAGTCCTATCTGGTCGGTACGTTTTATGGAACATACTCCCGCCAGCCCGCTTATGGTTATAGCACGGCGAACGCAACGATCACAAACGGCTTCCGGTCATCGACAGTACATGAATATACCGTGAACGTTTCCAACCCGACACTGCTTCTTGAAAACACCGTATATTTTCCCGACTGGAGGTATATATATTGACGGCGCAGTGACTGAAATTCAATACCAGAACCCTAATTACCGGGGCCTGATGACATTTCAGGTGGCACCGGGAACTCATTCAGTACGGGTCGTCTTTGAAAACACGAAGTTGCGAACTGCCGCAGAGAGGATTTCACTCGCTGCTCTTGCTATAATCGGAGTGTCGGTTTTAACGAGGGTTACTATGGCGAAAAAGGACATAAAACTTTCAGTGGCAATTGCGGTATTTAATGAGGAGAAAAATCTTGAAAAATGTCTTGCCTCAGTCCGCCGGCTGGCGGATGAAATAGTTGTGGTTGACGGCGGATCCTCAGATGCGACCGTTTCAATTGCCCGCAAGTTTACATCTCATATTATTGAGACGGATAACCCCGTAATGTTTCACATAAATAAGCAGAAAGCACTGGAGGCGTGTTCGGGGACGTTGGATTCTGCAACTCGATGCGGACGAGAGGGTCACTCAGGCATTAAGCAATGAAATACAAACGGTTATGAAATCCGGTACTTCCGATATCAACGGGTACTTTATCCCGCGCAGGAATTATTTTTGGGGGCACTGGATGCGCAAAGGCGGGCAATATCCGGATTACGTTATGAGACTTATACGGCGCGGTAAGGCTCATTTTCCCGCCAAGAGCGTACATGAGCAGATAGAGGTTTCAGGTAAAACCGGGTATCTTACGGAGCCCATGGATCATATTTCCTATCGGACACGTGACGATTATTGGAGGAAGGCTGATTCATACACCACCCTCGCAGCTTCGGAGATGAAAAAAAGCGGGATTTCTAAAAATGCATGGACGTGGATTCTCTACAATATTATCAAACCAAAGATAACATTCCTTTCATTGTTTGTCCGGCATAAAGGGTTTATCGACGGCTGGTATGGGCTCGTATTTGCCTATTGGTCCGCTCTGCATTTTCCGATCATGTATCGGAAGTTTCGAAAGTTATGAAAAAGAAATTAGCATTTATAATTGTATTAATTTTTTGCACGCTATGTATAGCGTCTTCAGTACGCGCGGACTATGTTATGCCGTACCCGTCCTATATGCCGGGAAACACCCTATACAGGGTAAGCCGTATCATGGACCGGCTTAAATTTTACTGGTCTTGGGGTAATATCGCACAGGTAAAATATCACCTCGCCTTATCAGATAAATATCTTATTGAGGCAAAAACACTCATGGAATATAAACAATATCTTCTCGGAACAGACGCTCTCGCCCGTTCTGATAAAGAGTTTATGCAATTGCCTTCGTATGTTTCCGGAGCGAAAAAAGAAGGCGTGAATGTGAATGTAGTACAGCAATTGATTACCTCTGCCGCTGAAAAACACACGGAGGTATTAACGGGACTTCTTACTGCAACTCCCGATCAGTTTACATGGACACCGGAGAAATCCAAACCTACGGAATTGCCCTTAGCCGGGATGATTCGAGCATCCGTTGAACAGCGGCAACATATTGCCAGTGAGACGGCATCCCAATAATCATGGCGTCCATAGTAGTACCATTTTTTTTAATAATACTGTTAATTCTTGGAGTGTTTTCGTATGGATTTATTGATCCGAATCTGATCCTATCGACACATCCCGTATTTCTCAAATTTCAGGAGCCGCTGAAAAACCTCGCGTATCATCAGAGACCGATCGCGGCCGTATTGTTTTTCGCCATACTCATCGGATTATTTGCCTGTTTCTGCGTCTTTCTCAAGCACGGCGTAAGAGTTTTTGAGTCATGGAAAAAGTTATGTATGGTATTAGTGGCGTCGGCCGTTATTTTAGCCTGTTCTTACCCCGGCACTTACATATGATCTTTTTAACTACATTGCGACTGCGAACGTGACCTATCAGTACCGCGAAAACCCGTATATCGTCATGCCCATTGAAATACCCAATGACCCGAACCTGGCATTTACGCGGGCGGCAAATAAAACGGCACTATACGGACCGATATGGATTCTTATTACAGCGATACCGCATTATGCGGGAAGGGGAAACATCTGGGCCACGGTAATTGCGTTCAAACTGTTAAATGCCGTTGTGTATCTGGGTTTTAGCTATTTTATATGGCGTATCACAAAAAGTCTGACAAACGTTATCTTTTTTGCCCTCAATCCCTTGGTGCTTATTGAAATACTCATGAACGGGCATAACGATATATATATGATGGCTTTTGCACTTCTCGGGTTATTCCTGTGGTATCAGAAACGTTTCATGCAAAAAATTTACGGTATTGGTTTCCTTGCGGCTTCGTGGCTCGTGAAGGGGGCAACGGTTGCACTCGCACCATTGTTGTTTTTCCGAAGTGTTTCTTTTGATCGTGTGCTTCTCTATACCTATATTTTTTTGGCCGCGGTATTTTTCATCGTTGCTCCGATACGGGAAGAACTCTATCCATGGTATGCGGTGTGGCTCATTGCACCGGCATCCTTAATGCAGCTTAAAAATCACCGGTTTATTTTCGGATTCACAGTCGTGTTGTCATTTGCGCTTGAACTGCGCGCCCTTCCCTATATGTGGATGGGCTATTACGAAGGACCCGGTCCCGCACTCAGGTTTGCACTGACCGTCATCCCGGTTGTTTTATATGCAGTTTATGAAGGATTCCGGTATTATGCCAAGAGAAACATATGAAAAAAGGATTGATTATTTCGGTCATCCTTGCCGCTTCGGGAGTTCTGTTTGCGGTGTGGCCGCTATTCGGCAGGAATTATATACCGACACACGACGGGGAGTACCACATCATCCGCATCGTGGAGTTTGCACGGATGTTGGGCGCCGGTTATATAGTACCCAGGTGGGCGCCGGATATGAACAGCGGATACGGGATTCCAATTTTTAACTTCCATTACCCGCTCCCTAACTACATAGGTTCGTTTGTGAGGGTTATCACAGGGGATGCCGTAACAGCGTTCCAGATGAGTATGGGGTTAGGGTATATTGCTATTGCCGTTGCTTCGTTTCTTTGGCTGCTCACCCTTTTTGGTGCCGTTCCGGCCGCAGTGGGGACGCTCGTTGCCGCATTTGTTCCGTACCTTTTCGTCGATTTGTACGTACGGGGGTCGATTGGCGAAGTCTGGGCGACGTCATTTCTGATACTGTGTTTATTTCTCCTGGAAAAGAAGAAGTATATGTTGTTCGCACTTACCTACGGACTTCTCATACTCTCTCATAACATCATGGCAATGCTCTATACGCCGTTTTTGCTCGGGGTGGTATTGATCCGGAATAAGAAGGCGGCAATATGGATGCTGGGGGGATTAGGCGTCTCTGCATTTTTTTGGCTTCCTGCGCTTGTCGAATCCAAATACGTAGTGGGGCTGAATACCGTTAATTTCCGTGAACATTTTGTTCAGGTGTACCAGCTCCTGATTCCCTCATGGGGGACGCAGTTTTCCGGAACCGGAAGTTTCGGCTCGGTAATGTCCACTCAGATAGGGCTGGCACCGATTCTCGCAATCGTAGGAGCAATATGGGTTTCTGTACGTCCGCACCGCAGTATATACCCGAAATTATTTACATATTTTTTAGCAGTCTTTGGATTATGCATCGTATGTATGCTGTCGGTTTCCGACTTTTTATGGGAGCTTATTACGCCTTTGCAGCTCATGCAATACCCATGGAGATTGCTGTCGTTTGTTATCCCCATTGCGGGGTTTGCCGCCGCTGTGTGGGTAAGGTGCTTAAAACGCCCCCGGTGGGGTTTGCTCTTGGCCGCTTTTGCTGTCGCACTTGCATTCTCCTATTCGCGCCCGGTACTGTACGCACCGCGTAGCGAGTCATACTATATGTCACGGACGAATTTTACCGATGGTACATCGTCCTTAGGAAACAGTTTTTCGACAATCTGGACAGGGTGGAAAGATGTACGTCCGGAATGGCCATTTACTGTCGAAAACGGACGTGTGACCCGCCAAACCCGTTTACAGTACCTGGAAAAGGATTTCACGGTCTCCATGGACGGCGCCGGCACGGTAACGGTTGGTACGCTGTATTTTCCCGGATGGATAGCGTTAATTGACGGGAAAGAAGTCCCTATAAACTATCTTCAGGACGGAATCATCAGGATATCCGTGCCTAATGGTGTTCACAGTATAAGCGTGCGTTTTATCGATACACCTGCGCGAACGGCAGGGAATGTCATTTCGATCGTGAGCGTGGCTGTCCTGGCCGTTTTAGGGTATACTTCTTTACAATGAAGGTAGCTATTGACATAACCCCTCTGGAATCAGCCCATCGTGCACGGGGAGTAGGCGTGTATACGAAGAACCTCATAGATGCGCTGGAAACATACGGAAAACAGCATACCTACATATATTTTACCGGCAAGCAACTCGTGCCGCAGGACGCGGATATCGTGCACTATCCGTATTTTGACCCGTTTTTTTTAACATTACCCCTCGTTAAACGGAAGCCGGCTGTTGTGACGGTTCATGACCTTATTCCGCTGGTATTCCCGTACAAATTTCCGGCAGGCGTGCGCGGTGCCGTCAAATGGCAGGTGCAGAAGGTGTCACTTCGCGGAGCGAGCCGGATTATTGCCGACTCACTCTCGTCAAAAAACGATATAGCACGGATCGCCGGCGTGAAAAAGGAAATTATTGATACGGTTTACCTGGCACCGGATCCCGCGTACCGTCCCATAACGGACCAATCGACACTTGCCGGCATACGGAGGAAGTATTCTCTGCCCAAACAATTTATTCTTTTTGTCGGTGACGTTAATTGGAATAAAAACGTAATCGGGTTACTACGGGCATTTGTAACGCTGCGGAAACGTAAAGAATTAATGCAGTCTAAATTAGTTCTTGTGGGCGGCGCATTTGGCGATGATACGCTTTCGGAAACGCAGGAAATCAATCAATTCATTCGTGAATTTGATTTAGAGCATGTAGTGATAACACCCGGAAATGTTCCTCTTGACGAGCTGGCAGGATTTTACTCTATGGCTTCCGTTTATGTACAGCCTTCTCACTATGAGGGGTTCGGCCTGCCGGTATTGGAGGCAATGGCTTGCGGTTGTCCCGTTGTTTGCACAAACACCTCGAGTCTAAAAGAGATAGCAGGCCCGGCAATACAGGTAGGACCGAAACCCGAGGATATTCTGACGGGTATAACGGGAATGCTTAAAGTTGACAGAAATATACAGTCGGACCGTCAATTTGAATGGGTAAGACAGTTTACATGGAGAAGGGTTGCCGGGGAGACCATTTCGGTGTATGAAAGGGTATTGGCATGAAAAAACTATCCGTTATCGTGCCCGTATACAACGAACAGAATACCATTGGTATAATCCTCCGTCGAATCGAAGACGTTGCCATACCCGGCTGGTCAAAGGAAATCATCGTGGTCGATGACGGATCTACGGATCACACGAAAACTATTCTGAAATCATGGGCGAAAAAAGTGCACGTTATATTCAAAGAAACAAATGAAGGAAAGGGGAGCGCCCTAAGCCTGGGATTTAAGAAAGCTACAGGAGATATAATCATTATCCAGGATGCAGACCTGGAATATAGTCCGGCCGATTATCCTATACTTTTAGCGCCGTTTGACAACCCGCAGGTGAACGTGGTGTATGGTTCACGATTTTTAGGCCCCCATCTTTCAACGATGTTCATTTATGCGCAGGGTAATAAGTTCGTGACACTGGTAACAAATCTTCTGTTTAACACGAACATCACCGATATGGAAACCGGATATAAAGTGTTCAGGCGGCAGATATTAGATGGTATCACTATACGGGCGAGGCGGTTCGACGTGGAGCCGGAGCTGACAGTCAAAGTTCTTAAAAAAGGCTATCAGATTTACGAAGTCCCCATATCCTATTACGGGAGGAAATTTGCTGAAGGTAAGAAGTTGACCTGGCAGGACGGCGTTATTGCTTTCTGGACCCTGATCAAATACCGGTTTGTAAATTGATCCAGCCCGTATGAATATAAGAAATATTATCCGAAACATTTCGTCGCATAACTTAGCCCGGAACAGTGCAATTGTTTTTGCCGGGTCCATGGTATCAAACGTACTTGCGTATGTTTACCATCTGTTTATGGGCAGGCTATTGGGGCCTTCTGGATACGGTGAGCTTGCATCGTTGTTATCACTCCTCTATGTATTTACCGTACCGATTTTAGTTGCCCAGACAGTGCTTATAAAATTTGTTTCAGGCTTGAAAGCACACGGGGATGTAGGTCAGGCGAAATCATTATTTCTTCAGTCTACAAAACTGTTTGTCATAATAAGCGTCGTATTATTTCCGTTTGTTCTCCTAACGGCTCCGTACGTGACGACATTTTTACATCTGACAAACACAACACTCTTCATTCTTCTGTATTTCCTCCTGGTTATTTCACTTTTGACTATCGCAACGGGAAGCATGCTCACTGGGTACCAAAAATTTGTATGGGTGAGCACTATGGCAGCTCTCGCTATCCTTATCAAGCTTGTAATAAGCATCCCGTTTGTGGCGTGGGGTGTGTCAGGAGTCATGCTTGCGGCTGTACTTGCGGGCATAGTCGCGTACGGATTATATTTTATCCCGTTGCGGTTCTTACTGACTACACATGCTAAACCGTCAAAGCTTAAACGCCGCGATATGCTTGGATATGCAGCTCCCACGCTATTAACACAACTGGGCATTACATCGCTTTACTCAACGGATATCATTCTTGTCAGACATTTTTTTAATGCACGTGACGCGGGAATTTATGCTGCATTGGCGATCCTGGGGAAAATTATCTTTTACGCATCCAGCTCGGTGTCAACGGTACTTTTTCCTATCGCGTCCGAGCGGACAGCCGTCGGAACTACTACGAAAAAGCTTATCCTATCTGCTGTCGGGATTGTTGCGGTCATATCAACGGGAATCACGCTTATCTATTTCCTGTTCCCGGACTTTATCGTGAGCTTACTTTTCGGCAATGCGTATACCAGTGCAGGGGTATTGCTTGGATTGTTCGGAATATTCTTAAGTCTATTCTCAATCGGATCTATCATCACGATTGCGTGCCTGGCAGTAGGATACACGCGAATTTGGTACTTTACCGCGGGGGCAGCACTAATACAAATTATTGGCATCTCTATGTTCCACAAGAGCATATCCGGAGTCATTTTTATAAACATAGCAGTTTGTTTATTATTCAGTCTTGTGGCAGGAACCTATTACCTTCTTGAAACTCATGAAAAAATTTAGCCTCATTATCCCGGTGTATAAGCAAGCCGGTACTATAAAGAAAGACATTGAGGATGTTATATCCGTATTAGAGGGCGCTAAAGTGGATTTTGAAATCATTCCGGTTATTGACGGCGAGTTGGACAGGAGTTACGAGGAAGCACGGAAAGTCAGGGATCGGAGAGTCCGTGTTGTCGGATATCAGACAAATCACGGTAAAGGATACGCCGTACGGTACGGGTTTTCGCAGGCCAGCGGCGATGTAATAGGATTTAAAGATGCCGGCCGTGATTTAAAATCCGGGGCTCTGCCGCTGATGCTTGCAGAGTTTGAATTTCAACATGCGGATATAGTCATCGGCAGTAAGAGACATCCCGATTCTAAGGTGGAATACCCTTTCATCAGAAAAGTACTATCGTGGGTATATCAAAAATTTATCAAAATACTGTTCGGGTTGGATGTACGGGACACACAGGTGGGGATGAAAATATACAGACGTAAAGTTCTGGAGGACGTACTCCCCAGGCTGTTGGTGAAGCAATTCGCTTTTGACATTGAAATTCTCGCGGTCGCATACCATCTGGGATACCGTAAAATTTATGAAGCGCCCGTTGAAATAGATTTCTTTTCCGCAAAATCGAGTATCGTTTGGGATAAACTTACACGGATTATTCTTAATATGCTCAGAGATACGCTGGCGGTCTATTATAGATTATACATTCTCCGGTATTATGATGATGCGAGTAAGCGTAAGTGGCGGTTTGATCCTGAATTAAACTTCAGAATTAATATCGGATAGCGTATGAATATATTGATTTTAAACTGGCGGGACGTCAGTCATCCCAAATCCGGAGGCGCAGAGCACGTAACAATGGAGCACGCTAAAGGCTGGGTACGGGCAGGTCATACAGTGACCTGGCTGACCAGTCACTATGAGTATGCTAAACATGAGGGCGTGTTGGATGGCGTACATTTTGTCCGGCGTGCAGGATCACTGACGATCTATCTTTATGCACCCATGTATCTCTTATGTAATGCCCACTCGTTTGATGTAATCGTAGACGAGGCGCACGGGTTCCCGTTCTTTTCACCGTTATTTACGAGGAAACCGGTCGTTCTATTTATTCATGAAATCGCCGGTGAAATATGGGATTATATGTTTTCGTTCCCCAAAAACGTTATCGGGAAATTATTGGAACGGTGGTATTTCGGGGTCTATAAGCATTGTTTTTTTTGGACGGATGCTCCGTCAACGGCAAAAGAAATAGCTCAGCACGGAATTCCCGCCGGCCACTGTGTTGCAATTCCCTGTCCGATCATATCCGATATCACACCGCGTGCCACACCAAAAGAAACCTCTCCTGTATACCTGTTTGTTTCACGGGTTGTCCGTATGAAAGGTGTAGAGGAAGTCATAAAAGCGTTTTCATTTATTGTAAGAGAGCAGCGCGGCGCAAAATTGTGGATTATCGGAGGGGGAGATAATCCCTATATACACGAATTGAAGCTGATGCTTGATGAATATGGTGTCGATCATGCGGTTACTTTTTTCGGAACGGTTTCGGAAGAAAGAAAATATCATCTTATGGCGAGGGCACACGTATTGCTTCATGCATCCGTGAAGGAGGGATGGGGATTAGTCGTACTTGAAGCTGCATCTGTCGGCACACCGGCCGTTGTGTATAACGTAAACGGATTAAACAGTGTGGTAATAAACAATAAAACCGGCATAATTCTTAATGAAAACTCCCCGCGTGAAATGGCCCGTGAAGCCATGCTGTTGTACAAAGATAAAACGTTATATCACGCATTTCAGAAAAACGGACGCAAATGGGCAAAAAGTTTTCACTGGCCGGATGCCGTGTCCCAGAGTATCGCTCTCCTGGAACGGGCAGTACAATAACATGACTACTGCTTCGAACGGTATTTTCTGCTAAAATCCCCCTATGACGAATAAGACTCCGAAAGTGACGGTTACGATCCCCACATTTAACAGTGCAGGCAGTCTTTCATTATGTCTCAAAGCGATCCGTGCGCAGAGTTACCACAACGTAGAAATATCCATAATCGACGGAAAATCGAGTGACGATACAGTTGCCATCGCCAAACAATTCGGCGTTAAAAATATCTATTTTTATAAGGGAGGACTGTTAGGTTCGCGCCTGCAGGGAATTAAACACGCAGTGGTTTATATGTATTGCTTTTAGATAGCGACCAAATTCTTTCCAAACAAACCATACAGCGTTGCGTAGAGCTTTGCGAACGCGGGGATAAAGAAATGGTTGTACTCGAGGAGGACGTCTATGAATGCAGCAACTGGCTGCAGTGGCTGTTTGCGATGGACAGGAAGGTAATAAACGCTGTAAATAATCTTGATCCGGAAACAGGAGTTATCCTACCCAGATTTTTCCGCAGAAGTATTCTGGATAAGGCAGCGAAGGCCATACCGCGGGATATTATAGATTCTGTCGGTGGCCCTGACCACGCAATTCTGTACTACGAGTCATGGAAGTTGTCACAAAAGGTCGGTGTGATAAAAAACGCCGTCCGTCATATGGAGACACGGTCGTTTGTTCGATTTATACAGAAGTGCTACCGTTGGGGGTATACCAGCTATACGGCAAAGACAGTCTCAAAATACTCAACACTCATGCAGCGGAAAGAACGGTTCCGGACAGGAATATTTACAAAAGGGCTCGTCGTCGCAAGCCTAGCAT